>NZ_JALLJA010000025.1:0-92040 GCF_023242385.1 Pseudomonas sp. MWU12-2345
TTGAAGGCGGCTATTTTGTACATTTTACTTTCACAGAAAAGGGTACTAGCCCTGTCGCCCGGGTAGAGTTCTGCTCTCGATTTCCGGACCATGTTTTCCAATGCTATTGAAAGCCGTAGTTCATGTCAATCTGCTCAGGCCCAACTGACCGGACAAGCCGTGTCAGTCAAAGCCCATTCTCGGCGTCCAGAGCGCACTGAAACTCAAGCTCATCTTCATAGTCACGCCCCATGGACTCAGCCCAGCTTTTGGCCAATCGCTCGACTGCCGACAAATGATTGAGGCGTTGCGCTTGGGCCTTCAATTGAGCCGTCAAAGACTCGACAGATGCCTGAAGCTGGTCAACCTGGCGCTGGCTCTGTAGGACATCGTTATAGGGAACATGGTCACCCGCTCCAATCGCGTGAATCAACGCGCTCTTGAGCTTTTTGCTCTCGGAGCGACTGAGGGCAATGCCATAGTTGGCGTTACGCCCTGAACTTCGCCCCTCTTTGAAATAGCTGACCGGCGGTAAAATCCTCTGTACAGACACACACTCAAGCATGCTGCAAATAACGTAACTTTCTTTACCGCTGTTCTGATACCTAGGCATTTTTTCGAGTGTACTTCGATCAAGCTTGAACGCCGTTCGATCACCCGGCTTTATCTCTCGGGACGTAACAGGAGCGACCTGAATCAGGTTCGCTGATATCACTTTCACGACCACCGCTAACCGCCGCTTGTGCATTTCCGCCTCAAGCAACGTATCCATATAACGCTTATTCGTTTTACTGATCGCGTTCATCCGGCCAGCCCTCTGGACAAACCCGTAATCCACCTCCACCAACGTGCCCTGCTGCCCCAAAATTTTCTGTGCCGTCAGCCCCTTGTTTGATTTCAGAGTCTGGTAAAGAAATATTTCCTTGGACACATCATGTCGTTTGATCAAGACCGAGAAGAAAGCTGGCTGCTGTGCATCCGCGGGTGTCGCCGCTACCGACTCCACCCGCCACAGATGATTATCGATACCAAGAAAGCATTTCGTGAAGAACACCGGATGCAAGGCACGATCACCCTTTGGCTGGGGTATTCCTGGAATGAGTACCTCTTTAATATTCTCGTAAATTTCAGTCCCCAGCAGGACCGATGTTCCAGGCACTCCGTCGCGAGACGTAATGACCTCCAAATAACGAACAACAATTGTCTGCATGTGCGTCCTTGAGATTGTGATTAAGGGGCCGCTCATGCCCACGCCAGTTGCTGGGGTGATCATAGTCCGAAAAAATCGCCAGTTTGCAGACCACTGAATGCGACTTTACTCTTTCACTTGAGTGAAATTTCCTAGAAAATCCTGAGCGCTTGCGCCTGCCAAAACACGTGGCTAGTCTTCGTTCGTCACTGCCAATTCAGTGATCGGGTTTAGCAGCCCGCGTTGAGTCAAGGCGCATAGCGCCCCCGTCCTGTCAGGCGCTTTTTTTGTGGCCTGCGCATTATGGTGGCTGTGCGCAGGGCATCTTCGGGTGCGCCGGTTTCTTGACTCGCCGGTCTGCTAACCTGCGTACGGCCGCCACCTAACCATTTAGCAGTGGTGTTTGGCGGCTCAACTCACATGTTGAGAGAGTCGAGAATATGTCGAAGATTACCCCCGACCCACCCGTCAGCCCGCTGCACAGGCACGACAAAAACAGCGACCGGGTATTCGCCCACTACAACCTGCCACCGGTTGAACCACCCGAACCTTACAAACTACCGGAAAGCCTGTTCCAGATTCGCGCGGATGCGCGCTCGGAAGAGTCGCTGACCACCGCCTACGAGTTGCTGGAGTCGGCCGCCGCAACAGCCTATGAATCCGTGGAAAACCTGAGTGGCGCCAACCGCAAGGTGGTGCTGGGCGTGGTGCATCTGATCGAGTTGGCGAAGGCGCTGGTCGATTCGGCGTTGGATAAGCGCGGGGTAGACCACCCGTAAAACTCGTAGCGCCTGAGCGGGTGCCTTCGCGGCGGTGCGGCGATCCGACAAGCCCTGCTCCTACAGTACGGTGGCGCACACGAGTTCTGTGAACGACGGAAAACTGTAGGAGCAGGGCTTGCCCGCGAAGAGGCCTGGGAGAACGCTAAAATCCTCACAGGCAATCGAGCGTCCCTCAAGTCGGCTCCATTCTGAAAAAGCCCCAGCCAAAACCCCGGGACTTGGGCACAATCGGGGCATTCGAAAAAGAGTCCGCGCCATGCTGATCGACGAAGAGCTGACCTTGAAAAAGCTGGAGGTGTTCCTGGCCTTTATGCGTACCGGCAACCTGGCGCGGGCGGCGGCCGAGTTGCAGACCAGCAATGTCAGCGTGCACCGGGCCATCCACTCCCTGGAAAACGCCCTGCGCTGCCCGTTGTTCAAGCACGAAGGCCGCAACCTCACACCGCTGGAAAGCGCCTATGTGCTGGAAGAGCGCGCGCAGAAGCTGATCCAGGATGTGGTCGAAAGCGTGCGCATGACCCGCGAAGCCGCCGGGTTCTCCGCCGAACGCTTCAAGCTCGGGTCGCTCTATTCGCTGACGGTGAAAACCGTGCCGCAACTGATCATGGGCCTGAAGATCCGTCGCAGCGAGCTCAATATCGACCTGATCCTGGGCTCGAACTTCGACCTGCTGTACAAGCTCAAGAACATGGAAGTGGACGCGATCCTGGTGTCGCTGGATGAAACCACCAACGACTCCGACTGCGAGCATCTGCCACTGTTTTCCGATGATATTTTCCTGGCCACCCCCGCCGACTCACCCTTGTCCCAACAGGACGAAGTTGACCTGGCGGACCTGAAAGACATGACCTTCATTACCCTGACCCAAGGCTTCGCCACCCACCGGGACGGCAATCGGGTGTTCGAGCAGGCCGGGTTCGAGCCGAAGGTGGCGATGCAGGTCAACGATATCTTCACGCTGTTGAGCATGGTCAGCTCCGGCGTCGGTTATGCCTTGCTGCCGGGGCGGATTGCGGCGGTGTATGAGAACCGGGTGAAGCTGATTCCATTGCAGGCGCGCTACCGCCTGCAACAGCATATTGGCGTGGTGTTTCTCAAGGCCAAGGAGCGTGATCCCAACCTGCTGGCCCTGTTGGCGGAATGCCGCATGTATGCCAACAGGTTAGGCTGAATACTCAGCCCACCAGACCGCGCACAATGAAGAACAGCACCGAAGGCCCAAGCAGACAACCCAACCCGGTATGGAAAGTCGCCGTCAGCGCGCCATAAGGCACCAACCGCCGATCCGTCGCCGCCAACCCCGCGGTCACCCCACTGACCGTGCCCGCCAAACCACCGAACACCATCGCCGAACGCGGGTTGTCCAACCCCATCCAACGCGCCGCCACCGGTGTACCGACCATCACCAGGATCGCCTTGATCAAGCCCGTCGCAATCGACAGCGCCACCACCTCGGAACTCGCGCCAATCGCCGCCCCGGTCACCGGCCCGACGATATAGGTCACCGCCCCGGCCCCAATGGTGGTGATGCTCACCGCATCGCGATAACCGAAGGCCCAGGCCATGCACGAGCCGACAATAAACGGCAACAACGTACCCAGCAGCAACGCCAGCGCTCCAACCAACCCCGCCTTCTTCGCCTCGGTCGCCTGGACCTCGAAGGCCGTGGCGACGATGGCGAAGTCCCGCAACATAGCCCCGCCCATCAAACCGACACCGGAAAACAGCGCCACATCCGCCAGCCCTTTCTGCCCGCCGGTCAACGTACCGCCGATCCACGCCAGCACCAGGCCGATCGCGATGGCAATCGCCGAACCGTGGATCCGGCCATAGGTCAGGCGCTTGGACAGCACCACCGACACCCACATCACCAGGCCAACACCGGCGAATGCCGTGATCAGCGAGTTCTGCCCCAGGTCCTTGCCAATGAGATCCCACATATCAGCGACCTCCCGCGACGGTGGCGGTCGGGACAACCGCCAACGGTTCATCCGGCAGCGGATCGCCTTTATGGATCCGGCTGATCAGGGCAATGGTGCAACCGCAGACCACCACCGAGCCAATCGCCGCCAGCAGCGCCAGCGGCCCGCCGTGCAGCGCCGCGACCACGTTCTGGTTGGCCGCCATGGCGACCACCACCGGAATGTACATGGCACCCCAGAAACCGACGCCCATCTCGCAATCCTTGGTCAGGCCGCCCCGTTTGTGCATCCACAAACGGGCGCAGATCAACAGGATCATCGCGATCCCGACCCCACCGACATTGGACTTGACGCCTAGCAGCACGCCCAGCATGTCCCCCAGAATCACCCCTGCCAGCGTACAGATCGCCAGCAGCGCCACACCGTAGATAATCATTCTTGTTGTCCTCACATTGCATTGTCGAAGTTGTTGTTTTTGTCCTTCGAAGCAGCAGCCGGTGTTTATCGGTGACGGCGTCCCTCCTCATCCAACAGCGCCTTGAGGGTGTCCAGGCGGGCGCCGTCGAACGCAATGACGGAGCCTTGCTCGAACACCCGGCGCGCCAGGCCGGTCAGGACCGAGCCCGGGGGCAGTTCAATCTGCAGGCGGGCACCGCGCTCATAGGCGCTTTGCACGGTGCCTCGCCAATCGACGACCCGGCGCATATTGAAGGCCAGGTCATCGCGGATCTGTTCAGCACTACGCAGCAGCCGCGCGCTGCTGCCACTGAGGTAGCCCAGGCGCGGTGCCTGCATCGACACCCTGGCAAAGGCGGCGGCCAATACCTGGGCTGGCTCATCCAATAGCGGGCAATGGGACGGCACGCTGACCGCAAGGCGTTTGGCCACACCCTCCTTTTTCATCAGGGCAACCAGCGCGCTCATGCCTTCGTCACTCCCGGCGATCACGCATTGGTTATCGGCGTTGATATTCGCCAGATAGACCGGTGTCCGTTCGCTATGCACCTGGGCCAATAACTTATCCACAGCCGCCAGATCCAACCCGATCAGGGCGGTCATGCCGTAGCCCTGTGGATAAGCCTGCTGCATCAACTCACCACGCAGGCTGACCAGGCGCAGGGCGTCGCTGAACGTCAGGCTCTCGGCCAGTACCGCCGCCGGATAGGCGCCGATGGACAAGCCGGCGACATAAGCCGGCGGCGCCGTGTCTTCCAGCAACAGCCGGGCACAAGCCACGCCGGCGATCAGCAGGCAAAGCTGAACCGCCCGGGTCGAGGCCAGGGCTTGCGACGTATCCAGCAAGCTCACGTCCTCGCCCAGCACATCGCTCGCTTCGTGCAGGCAGCCACGAACGATAGCGGCATCGGGCAGGCGCTGCAGCATGCCGGGCTGTTGCGCGCCCTGGCCGGGAAACACCAGCAGACTGCTCATGCCACGCGCTCCAGGTCATTCCAGGGATCGAGCACCAACTGCACGCCATCGGCCCGTTTGAGCAGGACCCGGCGCGCCGTGCCCGCCCACTCCACCAAGGCCACCGCGCCCAGCGGGGTTTGCAGTTGCAGGTCGACACGACAGAACGGGTTATCGAGTTGCTGCAACAAACCATTGGCCTGACGTCGCGACAGCGCTTGCGGCGCACGCAGAATCAGATCCAGGTCACTCTGTTGATGCAGGGTCGGTAAACCGGTGGCCAACTCGAAACCGGCACTGCCGCTGACGCCCCACACCAGACCCGACGCATCCAACAACGACCGCAGGTAATGCAGCGCCTGCAGGGCCGGCCAATCCTGAGCACAGACTTCAATATCGATAAGAGCTTCGGGCCGCACGCAGCGCTCGACCAGCACCCGTGGCATCAGCGTGGCGAAACGCTGCTCACGCAAAACCCCGCGCACGCCCACCGCCACCTGATCCGGCGCCGTCAGCGCCCGGCGCACCACCACCGGTTGGCCCAGGCTCAGCGCCTCAGCCACCCAATCCGGCGCCTCCTCCGGCAACTGCGCCGGGGTCAGTCCCCAGAGCAAGTCGTGGGGCAGGAAGTCGTGGTCAGCGTGCATCGCGGCTCACCACTGCTCGCGCAACAGTTGCCGAACCCGACTCGACGCCGCCCGATTGCTCGCGCCCAGGCGCCCACTCAAGTCCGCGCCCTTGGCCGTCACATCGTGGATAGCTTCAACCAGACAGTCTTCCACCTGTGCCAAGTCGGCCGCCGTGGGCTGTTCGATCTGCTCCACGCCCAGGGTTTTCCACAGCAGCCCCAGGCTGGCGTAACTGTCGATGTCATAGGCCATCGGCGGCACGCTGGCGGCCAGGGCCTCCAGTTCTTCGACGCTGCGCAAGGTCACCCGCGCCGCCGAGGCCTTGCCCATGGCATGCACCATCACGCCCGGATCGCGCAGGGCGATCAACCGATTGGCCTGATAACCGTGGGCGAGAAACGCCCCGGACATTGCCTTGCCCACCAGCAGCGCGATCACCGCATGACCGGCCAGGCGGGCACGGGCATAACTGTCCGCCGCACCGGCCAGGGCCTGGTGAATCCCCAGGGCTTCTTCACGACGGCCGTAAGCCTGGCTCGGCACATCGACAATGGCGATCAAGGCGCGCTTCCCGGCACGACCGCTGTCGGCCTCGATCGCCTCGTCCACGGCCTTGGCCAGGCCCCAACCTTCCAGCAATCCGACTTCGCCATTGCGGGCACGAACAAACCGGTTGGCCGGATCGGCCACCACCGCCAGAAAGCGCACTGGCTGATCACCGAGTTGGCCATCGGCGACTTTCAATGAAGGCGGCAGCCCGGACACTTCAACAGCCTCCGCCGCCAGCCCCTGGAACCAGTGCAAACCCCGCAGGGAATAAGCGCTCATGGACGATCTCCTTGGAAAAGACGGCGTACCGTGGCCGGATCGATTTGCGGTTCAGCATCCAGTTCTGCCAAGCGTTGCAGGTACCACTCCGCCTGCCGACTGCGTTGTACACCGGGCAAACCGGCTTCCAGCAATTCGGCAATCTGTTGCCGGATCAACGCCACATCGTCGGCCACATAACGATCCACCAGGCCGCTGGCGAAACGTTGCTCGCCACCGGTCAGGCTCCAGATAAACGGCCGGTCGCGGGAGTCGTACTCGTCCAGCCCCGCCTCCTGCTCGATCACTTGCGGGCCATTGAGTCCCAGACGCGCCTCCTGGGTCACCACCAGATAACTGCACAACGCCGCCGCGATGGACATGCCGCCAAAACAGCCGACGCTACCCGCCACCACGCCGATCACCGGCTGATAGCGGCGCAGGTCGACAATCGCCGCATGAATATCGGCGATGGCCGCCAGCCCCAGATTGGCTTCCTGCAAACGCACACCACCGGTTTCCAGCAGCAACACGGCGCGGGTCGGAATGCCGTTGCGGTTGTCTTCAGCGGCCAACTCCAGGGCACCGGCGATTTTCGCACCGCCCACTTCACCAAGGCTGCCGCCCTGGAACGCGCCTTCGATGGCGGCGATCACCAGCGGCAAACCGTCGATGCTGCCCTTGGCGATCACCACGCCGTCGTCGGCCTGGGGCACTACGCCCTGGCGTTCGAGCCAGGGCGACATGACCCGGGCAAAGGGGTCGAGCAGCTCGCGAAAACTGCCGCTGTCGAGCAAGGCCCGGGCACGCTGGCGGGCGCCGAGTTCGACGAAGCTGTGCTTGTGCAACAAACGCTCGCTGTCAGTCATGGCCGATCTCCTCGAAACCTTGCTCCAGGCGCAAGCGGACCACGCCAGGGGTGGCACCGAAATCATGGATGTCGATGGACAATGCCGGCGGCAACTGGCCGTCGAACAGACGCTCGAACAGGTGCTGCCAGCGCGAGGCACTGCCGTTTACCGAAGTCGTTACCTGGATCGACAAGGTGCCGGGATGGCCGGGTTCCAGCAGTACCTCCAGGTCACCCGAGCCGACACAACCCACCAGCGCCCGGCCTTTGGGCGGTTGCCCGGCGGGGAATTCAAAGGACAACTTTTCCATCACAAGGCTTCCTGTTCGAGGCGGTCGATCAGCAGGCAGGCCGCGAGCAGATCCGCCGCGCCTCCCGGTGAAGCGTTCATCGCCAACAGCTGTTGATCCAATTCATGCAGGCAGCGCCGACCGGCCAGGCTGGCGCTACCGCCGGCTTCCAGCACTGCGCGGGCGCCCTGTTGCATGGCCTGCAAACCCGGCACGCCCGCGCGGTAGAGCACGCAGGTGTCAGCCAGGGTGGTCATGATCGCGAGCAGAGCATCCAGCCGGGCGTTCTGCTCGCCGTGGCCGGCGAGGCGGGTTCGTTTGAGTTGTGGCAGACCGAGTTGGGTAACCGCTGGGAAACCCAGTTGCGCTTCCTCACGGGCACCGCGTGCGCCGTAGCGTTGGGCGACCTGGCTGCCGTGGCTGCTGCTGTTGGGGGCGTATCGGTCTTCCAGCAACGCCAGGCGGGCGGCGCGCAGGGTCAGGGTGTTGGCGCTGACGGCGCTTGGGTCCAGCGCCGCTGCGGCGACCAACAGCCCCAAGGCCCAGATCGCACCGCGATGAGTATTTACGCCGCCGGTGGTCTTGAGCATCGCCTGCTCGCCTTCGCGACCGATGCGACCGAGCGCCTCACGCAGCTCCCTGTAGGAGCGAGCTTGCTCGCGATGGGCGTCAACGATAACGCGGGGTGCCTGATACCCCGTGGCGCCTGGACCTCCATCGCGAGCAAGCTCGCTCCTACAGGGGACGGTGTATTCCGAAACGTCGCTGGCGTTATCAAGACCTTGCGCGGCTTCGGCCATCTCCTTGAACATCGGCCACAGCGACAACGCCGAAGCATGCATCAGGCCCAGATGAAGGTCGGTATGCGCACCGTTGCCACGTCGATCCACCAAGGCCGGCTTGGGTGACAGGTCGGCTTCGTCGATCAGCGCTTCCACCGCGAAATCCGCCAGGCGCTCGGCCAGTGACAGGGGTTGGACTTGCAGATTGAAGGCGTGCATTTACCAGCTCCTGAATTTGGCGGGCGGGTTGTAGAGGCCTCCCGACCATTCCACCAGGTCGGCCACGCTCTTGGCCGCCAGCAGTTCGCGGCTGGCGTCGGTGCGCCGAATGCCCAGGTCTTCAGGCAAGGCGATCAAACCTTCGCGACGCATCCGCGCCGTGTCCTTGGGGTTATGTCGCAAGCCGATGGCCGTGACACCGGCCACGGCGGCAATCATCGCCTGGCGTTCTTCCAGGGAACGGGCCTTGTACAGGTAGGCAATGCCCTCTTCGGTGAGCAAATGGGTCACGTCGTCGCCGTAGATCATGATCGGTGCCAGCGGCATCCCACTCTTCTTCGCCACTTCCACGGCATCGAGGGTTTCGACGAAGGTCGGCTTGCCGCCTTCCTGGAAGGTCTCGACCATCTGCACCACCAGCTTCTTGCCACGTTCGAGCAAGGCTTCGGGCGCGTCACCGGTGTCCAGGCGCATATCGAGCCAGGCCGGGGTGCCATGGCGGCGACCGCGCGGGTCATGTCCCATGTTCGGCGCCCCGCCGAAACCGGCCAGGCGGCCACGGGTCACGGTGGACGAATGACCGTCGCCGTCGACCTGCAAGGTCGCGCCGATAAACAGGTCCACCGCATACTGTCCGGCCAACTGGCAGAACATCCGGTTCGAACGCATCGAGCCGTCGCGACCGGTGAAAAATACATCCGGGCGGGCCGCGATGTAGTTTTCCATGCCCAGCTCGGTGCCGAAGCAATGCACGCTTTCGACCCAGCCGCTTTCGATGGCGGGAATCAGGGTCGGGTGTGGGTTGAGCGTCCAGTTGCGGCAGATCTTGCCTTTCAGGCCGAGGGACTCACCGTAGGTCGGCAGGATCAGTTCGATGGCGGCGGTGTTGAAACCGATCCCGTGATTGAGGGACTGCACATTGTGTTTTTCGTAGATCCCGCGAATCGCCATCATCGCCATCAGCACATGCACCGGCTTGATATGGCGCGGGTCGCGGGTGAACAGCGGCTCGATATAGAAGGGTTTGTCGGCCACCACCACGAAGTCGACCCAGGATGCGGGAATATCCACCCGGGGCAATTCGCTGACGTCATCCACCAGTTGATTGACCTGGACGATCACGATCCCGTCGCTGAAGGCCGCCGGCTCGATCAATGCGGGGGTGTCTTCGGTGCTGGCCCCGGTGTAGATATTACCGGCGCGGTCGGCCATGAAACCGGCGCTGAGCACCACGTTGGGGATCAGGTCCACCACCAGGCGGGCATAGAGTTCGATGTAGGTGTGAATCGCGCCGATTTCCAGCAGGCCGTCTTCCAGCAACTGGCTGATGCGCAGGCTCTGGGTGCCGGCGAAGGAGAAGTCCAGCTTGCGGGCGATGCCGCGTTCGAACAGGTCCAGGTGCTCGGCGCGACCGACGCTGGGCATGATCATGTGCAAATCGTGGAGTTTGGCCGGGTCGGCTTTCACCAGGGAGCGGGAGAGGAAATCCGCCTGCTTCTGGTTATTGCCCTCCAGCACCACCCGGTCGCCGGGCATGATCAGGGCTTCGAGAGCGGCGACGATCTTGTCGGTCGGCAACACCACGCCATCGGCGAGGGCTCGTACCTGTTCGAGACGGCGCTGCTTCTCGGTGCGCCGCCGCGTCCAGCGCGAGTCGGGGGAATTGGGGGTTGTCATGCTCACTCCACGGGTTCGCTTTCGTGGAGTAGACAGTAGGAGTGAATCGCCCGGGCATCAATCAAGCCCAGCGGTGGATCGTTACGGTCAGGGTAATGGTTCCACTCAATCAGCCGGAATAAAGCCCAGCCATTGTTTGCTCAACGACGGCCTTCAATGCAGTGGTGCTGTCGATCAACTCCGCCAACAACCTCTCGTCTTCATCCATGTAGCCTTCATATTCCGCCAGGTTTCGGCGCTCGTGACACAACGCGAACAAGCGAACCTGCAACTTGTTGATCCCGGCGGTATGAACCAGGCACTGAAACACCAGATAACGGCGGTCGGAACGAAAGCCCGATAAGCGCAATGCCGTGAGGGCAATTCCATGGGCGGCGTTATAGGCCAGGTCGAAGCGGCTGGCAAAGGAAAGTTGGGCGCTACGTGCATCCTGCAAACGATCACTCGCCGAGCGCATCAGACCTTCGCACTCCTTGCGGTCCGCTGGCTCGGCCTTCAGGCCGCCGCTACGTTGCAGGTTTTCCAGGCTTTGGTTTTTGTCCATCCTTAGACTCCACTGGGTTTTCACCCATGATGTTGAGCTTCTCCTGCTCCACCACCCGCTGAACGAAGCTGTTGCCAGTGGCAAGTTTTGCGTTCCAATCCTCCAAGCTGTACAGCGTGGGGTTGATGGTGCGGCCCACTTGTTCTTCCATGGGCAACAGCCGCTCCATCACTTCGCTGTAGTGCAGGTCGTCGCCAATCAACATCAGGTCGATATCGCTGCCGGCATGGGCTTGGTCCTTGGCGATGGAGCCGTAAACAAACGCCCAAGCTACTTGATCCGCAAACGGACCGAGCGCCACACGCAACTGCTCGACGATGCCGAATGTCTTGCGCACAATGCCCAGCAATTCCTGGTAGATAGGACACGCCGGATTGGCTTGGTAGTGTGTCTGATTACCCTGCCGACTGAGGGTCAGGATGCCAGCCCGTTGCAAGCGCTCCAACTCACGCATCAGGCTGCCCTTACCGATCTTCGCCCAACGGGCTATCTCATTGGCATAAAAACTATGGTCCGGCTTGCCGAAGAGCAAGCCCAGGATTCGCTGTTGTGTTGCAGTAAATAACGCGTCACTGAGGGAGAGGGTTTGCATGGTCGCGCCAAAGAGTCCCAAAAAGGGAACGATAGGTCCCTTTTTGGGACTTATCAAGGGCCATTTGATGCCAATCGCAAAGCGTTTTCGGGGGCCAAACGAGGACTTGGCTCTTTCGCTTGAGTGAAATTTCCTAGAAAATCCCGGCGGCTTGCGCCTGCCAAAACACCTGGTCTAGGGCGACGCAGGGGAGGACAAATCATTGACTCCCTGGTCACCTTTTTCCTGTTCTTTCTCGCAGGCCGAGCGGCCAAATTTGTCGGATTGCCACCGAATGTAGTCGGTCTTCTGGCGTTAGGCTCCACTGCGGCGTATTACTTGTTTTCCGATGCAATGCCGAA
This sequence comes from Pseudomonas sp. MWU12-2345, assembly GCF_023242385.1. NCBI lineage: Bacteria > Pseudomonadati > Pseudomonadota > Gammaproteobacteria > Pseudomonadales > Pseudomonadaceae > Pseudomonas > Pseudomonas sp. MWU12-2345. The sequence goes on from NZ_JALLJA010000025.1 coordinate 12,014, forward strand.
CGGGAAAAGCGTGGGTAAAAAGCTGTTGGGGATGTCAGTGATTGATGAGCGTAGTTACCTGAACTGCAATTTATATCAATCGTTTATGCGCAATATTACGACGCCATTTCTAAATTTTTTTGACTGGATATTTATTTTCTTTGGTTCAAGGAAGCGGTTGGGTGACATGCTCGCGTCTACGATTGTCTTCAGATAATGGCCGAGCAGGCACAACGTACCGCCGAAGAGGCCACCCTACGCGCCACTCGGATGACCGATAAGGCCTCGCGCAAGTAAACAGCGGATGTACGAGGCGCGGCGTTAGCTGCGCCAGGGTCAGAACGACCCCAGTTTGACTGGCCTTGTATCACACTGATCTGGTCGGCACTTGCGATATCATCGTATTGCGACACCAGCACCGTCAGCGTGGTCAACGCCGCCAGCGGATCGAGCTGGCGGCTGCTGACCTCTTTAGATCGCCGGCGCCGGCAGTTCGACCGCAGACATTGAAGCAATGGCGTTCACGATATGGGGAAGTGGACCGATATGTCCACCTGTTCCTTGAGGTGTACCCGTCCGAATTAATAGCTCTCTCATGTGTCTTGGCGTTATTACCGTGCCAGTCCTTTTAAACCATGACTGCACCGCAATGACGGCTGCTCCTACAATTGCCGTGGCCGCAGAGGTTCCTGCAAACTCTGCGGCATAAGTCCTCGTACGCCCCTCATTAAAAAGATCACCAACGCCGCAAGTAGCCACATACCCATCACCACCCCACCCCTGTAAATGTATCGGGCTACCATATGTAGAAAAAACGGAGCAATTACGGCCGGTCCGTGTTCCAGAGCCGACGAGAATACTTCCATTGTCGCCACGGCTTCTATATTCCTCATAAAACGGATGGTCTAAATCTTCATGACCATTACCGGCAGCGGCGACAACAATAATTCCAGCATCAGTGGCCTGTTTTGTTATGTCCCAAACACCCCTATTAAAATCAGCGGGTACCAATCGGCCCTCACGGCCGCCCGTTTGCATTTCATATATAAATACGTCTCCGGCTCTTAAATGTTTCAAACCCTCAGCAATACCGCCAACGCGACCAAGAGGACCCTGCGAAATCCCGTAAAATACATCAACTTCATAGGCAACGCCCAGCATGCCAAATCCATTGTTTCTAGCAAAGACGACACCAGCAACTTGAGTCCCGTGGTCATTGGTATTCTCACCGGGCATTGGAACGAGCTCTATAAAATTAGCGCCTTCCAGATCTTCATGATCGTAAGCAAACTCGCCGTTTTCGATATCTGCACATCTAATTCCTCGCCCGGTAGCCTCAAATAATCGCCAAGCATTCATGGCATCAATACCAATGACATTTGATCCCAAATCACCTTGGAGATACTCTTGCCGATCAACGAAGTTCGGAGTTGTACTTGTGGGGCCTGCTGTACATTCGCCTGACGGCGTCGGAGCAGGCCCGACTGGATCAAGCTCAGGCTCGACTGGCTCAATTTCAACATACTCTACAATATCCATATCCCTCAACGCCGTTGCGAGGCGCTGCAATTCTTCAAATGACATGGAGGGTGCGTTTTTGATATAGACGAGCCCCTTATATTGAGAAAAATCAATACTATTTTCTTCGTTTTTTATTTTGCCCGTCTCTGCCAATCCTGGAATGGCATGGCGATATTCTAAATCAGATAAAAAACTCGCATCCTTTGCTAGTTTTTCTGATTCATGAAAAAATATCTTTCCATTTGTTACATTGGAAATACTGTCTGGAGTGAACTTCACAAGTAAGTTATAGGCTTCATTCATCACGCACCTCCATGGAGCATACTGAGAATTACTTGCCCCGCAAACTGCAGCCAGGGCTGGGTATGTCCAGCTTCAGCCCGCCTTCTGGTCCCACTGCAGTAGCGCTCTTGCCGCTCTCGACTGCTTGCTCGTTATCGTCATTTAAGTCCTTAGGGAGCTCGGATCATGGTTGAGAATAGCAGAAGTGTGTCCGCCGTCACGCGTCGGAAACTGTTGGCGGGGACTGCAGTGGCGGTTATCGGGCAGTCCGTCCAGGCCGCTGACGTCGGCGATACGCACATTGGCGACGATGAACAGACAGGCCGACCCGCATGCCGGGGTCGAGGAGAAGAACATCGAACCGTTGCCAAAATCTTATTCAGCGGCGGAAATGTCAGAACGGCCCCCAGCTCGAGCGGGTACTCAATGACGAGGTACGGCCGCTAGCCTAATGTCCTACCTCCCCGAGTTGGGCGAGGTGGGCAGGCACGAGATCGCCGCATTAGCAGGTGTAGCCCCCTATAACGACGACAGCGGCAAGCATAAAGGTAAGCGTCACATCAGCGGTGGACGGTTTGCTGTGAGGCGCTCGTTGTACATGGCCAGCTGGATCGTAATTCGGTATCAGCCAGAATTTAATGCCCGATACAAGGCGTTACGCGACAAAGGCAAATGCGCCAAAGTGGCACTCATCGCCTGCATGCGAGTCTTGCTGATCCGCTTGAACGCGATGATCCGTGACGGTTCTGAATGGAAAGAACACGTCGCCTAGTGTGGCTGCGGTTGTTTCCTTAAGAAATTGCATGGCCTAGAGCTGTGGGAGCTTGACCGTCCCTTGAAATGATTTTCAAAAAAACGGTCAAGACAGTTGCTCCTACAGGGTGATGTCATCTGCGAGGCCTGTGAACGAAAAAAACCCGCCGTTCGTCAAGCCAACCCCGACTCCAGCACCAACTGCTCCAACCCCAGCAAGTCCGGCACCTTCGCCACCCACTCGCCCACCTGCACCGCCGCCTTCTCCAGCCGGCACAGCGGCACATCGACAAAATTCAACTGGCTGTCGAGCTTCTACGAACGGATCGAGACTAGAGGTGATTCTGTGTTGCGAAAGCATCAGAACCTTTTGTCGGATAGTGACTTCGACCTGTCAGTTCTGACAGTAGTCAAACAACCGTCTCCAGCGCCTACTAAAAACCGCGCTGCGATCTCCAATGTCCGGCTCCACGGGCAGGGTCAAAAGCGCCAGTGACCGGAGAAACCAAGATGAAGAACCTGGACGATTTTACCGATTTCGAAGATGGAGAAAGGCACGGCTGGGAAAATGATATTGGATCTCTGGATGGGATACTCAAAACGGAAGAAGGGCCGCAGGGCCCGAACACTTTCTGGTCCGGCAAGCTGGAATGCAGACCCACACACAGGTTTATGCCCTCTCTCGCCAAGATATTTACCCTTCCTGGCTCAGAGCAGGAGAAAGGGAAGCTTGATACATCCTTCAGATACCGCATTTACCCGCCGGAGCCGGGGGAAACAACAGACGTCGCGGTCATCATTACAGCGGACATATCGCTGTCCTATGGAGCTTTTCGTATAGATCAGCGCACTCCAATCGGCAAGTGGCTGCAAAGTGAGCCACTCGGAGTTCGCTACACCGGTAACAGACCCCATATCGTGATCGGTACGGATATCGGGGATGGGACCGGTGTGTCCCGTAAGGTGGACATCGATGACATTAAAGTTGTGCAAATTCCCGATAAAAAATAGAAAACCACGTTCGCCAAGGGTTTCAGGCGGCCCGACGTATCAGGTTGAAAGATGACCTTGAGGAACTGGGCCGGCAGCCGTTACGCCGAGTCCGGGTTGTCAGGCCAACCCGGACTCCAGCACCAACTGCTCCAATCCCAGCAAGTCCGGCACCTTCGCCACCCACTCGCCGACCTGCACCGCCGCCTTCTCCAGCCGGCACAACGGCACATCGACAAAACTCAACTGGCTGTCGAGCTTGTACGAACGCGGAATCCCCTGGATCACCAGCGCGATAAACTTCAATTCCGGCCGCCCACCCAAGGCATTGAGCACCACGATCCGCGCCCGATCCCCCACCGCCAGCGGACAGCCGCAGGCCGCCTCGAAGCTGATCAACGGCAATTGCTGGTTGCGCCAGGTCACCTGCCGCAGATACCACGGCGGCGCATCGCTGGCCGGCTCGCCGCGCTGGTAGTCGATCAGCTCCGCCACCGCGACATTCGGCAGCAACAGGTAACGGTCTGCCAACGGCAGCATCAGCCCTGTCAGGCTGCTGGTGCTGTGTTCATGCATGGAGCTGACTCCAATAGGCGATGCTTTCCAGCAACGCCGACTCCTGGTACGGCTTGCCCAGGTATTCGTTGACGCCAATGGCCATGGCCCGGTCCCGGTGTTTCTGCCCGGTACGCGAGGTGATCATGATAATCGGCAGGTCCTTGAGGCGTTCATCGTTGCGGATCCGTGTCGCCACCTCAAAACCGTCCATACGCGGCATTTCAATGTCCAGCAGCATCAGGTCCGGGGTGTGCTCCTCCAGCAACATCATGGCATCCACCCCGTCCTTGGCCGTCAGCACGTTCATGCCGTTGCGCTCCAACAGGCGACTGGTGACCTTGCGCACGGTGACCGAGTCATCCACCACCATGACCAGGGTCGGGCGCACCGGCGTGACATCCACGCTCGCACCACTGGAGATGGACTGCACCGGCGCCCGCGACAAGGCGTTGCGCACATGGGCGAGCAAATCGAGAATCAGCACCACGCGACCGTCGCCCAGGATGGTCGCCCCCGACAGCCCCGGTACCGCGGCGAACTGCGGCCCGAGGTTCTTCACCACGATTTCCCGCGAACCCGCCAGGGCATCCACTTGCAGCGCCATGCGCTGATCGTTGCAGTGCACCAGCAACACCGGCAACGCCAGGCTCTGGCCGAACAACTTGGGCTTGCCCACGGTTTGCAGCAGTTCGCCGAGGTAACGCAGCTCGTAGGTCTGCCCGGCGTATTCGTAGCGCGGCGGATCGAGTTGGTAATAATCTTCCAGCTCACTCGGCAAGACCCGCACCAGCCCTTCGACAGTGTTCAGCGGCACCGCGTATTGCTCGTCGGCGCATTGCACCATCAATGCACGGTTCACCGAGACGCTGAACGGCAGGCGGATCTGGAAGTGCACGCCCTGCCCCGGGATGGAGTCGATACGCATGGTGCCGCCCAGTTGCCGCACCTCTTCGTGAACCACGTCCATGCCCACGCCGCGCCCGGAAATCTGGGTGATCTTTTCCGCCGTGGAAAAGCCCGGCTGGAGGATGAACTGCAACACGTCGCGATCACTGATCGGCATGTCCGGCTCCAGCAGACCGCGCTTGATCGCCTTGCGCCGCACCGCTTCGAGGGGTACCCCGGCGCCGTCGTCACGTATATCGAAGACGATATCGCCACCTTCGTGGGACAGGTCCAGGCTGATCAGCCCCTGCTCCGGTTTCCCGGCCGCACGCCGGCCTTCGGCACTTTCCAGGCCGTGGTCGACGGCATTGCGCAACATATGCTCCAGGGGCGCGACCATGCGTTCCAGCACATTGCGGTCCATCTCGCCCTCGGCATTGCCGACCACGAAATCGACCTCCTTGCCCAACTCCCCCGCCACCTGCCGGACGATACGCTTGAGGCGTGGCACCAGACGCTCGAACGGCACCATGCGCGTGCGCATCAGGCCTTCCTGCAACTGGGTGTTGACCCGCGCCTGTTGCGCCAGCAGGTTTTCCGCATCCTGGTTGCGCCCGGACAGGGTCTCCTTGAGGTCCAGCAGGTCGGAGGCGGACTCGAACAAGGCCCGGGACAATTGCTGCAACTGCGAATGCCGGTCCATTTCCAGCGGGTCGAATTCTTCATAACCCAGGCGCTCGGCTTCCACCTGCTGGCGACTGAGAATCCGCCCCTGGGTCTCGGTGTCGAGACGGCGCAACTGATCGCGCATACGCTCGATGGTGGTCTCCATTTCGTTGAGCGCGATCCTGGCGTCGTTGACCTGCTGCTCGATACGGCCACGGAAGATCGAGGTTTCACCCGCCAGGTTGACCAGGTCTTCGAGCACATCCGCCGAAACCTTGACCATATCCTGGGCCGCCCGCTCGGCCTCGGCGACCGTCGAGGCCTCGGGCTTGGGTGCTGCCGGCGCGACAATCGGGGCGGCGACCGGCAGATTGACCGGCGACTGCCGGCCAAACGCCTGGATATCCTGGATCAGCGCATCGGCGGGCAGCACCGGCTGTTCGGCGCGCACCGCATCGAGCATATGCGCCAGCCGGTCATGGCCGGCCTGCAACAAGCCGAACAGCTCCGGCCCCGGTTGCAGCAGCCCGGCCGACAGCCCTTCGTAAAGAAACTCCAGCTCGTGGGCCAGGTCGCCGATCGGCACGATTTCCACCATGCGCGCGCTGCCCTTGAGGGTGTGCAGGTCACGCAGCAGGGTTTCCACGTCCTGGCGATTCGCCGGCTCAGCCTGCCAGCGCAGCAAGGCCGCGCCGGAGCTTTCGAGGATATCGAACCCCTCTTCGAGGAAGATTTCCAGCAACTCCGGATCGTTGCCGCTCACGGACGCGGGCGCTTCGGCGGCCTCGCTCACCTCCAGCGGTGCGCTGCTGCCCTGGCGAAACTGGCGCAAGCACTCGATCAGCGCACTCGGATCGCCCAGGGGTTGATGCCCCTGGAGCTGGTCGAGCAGGACCGCCAGGCGGTCATGGCTTTTCTGCAACAGCAGCGCCAGTTCGGGAGAATGGTTGAAGCGCCGGTCCACCAGGCCTTCGTAGAGATTTTCCAGTTCGTGGGCCAGATCGCCCACCGGGCCGATCTCGGCCATGCGCGCGCCGCCCTTGAGGGTGTGCAGGTCCCGTTGCAGGGACAGCAGCGGCGCGGCGTTGTCCGGATCGTCGAGCCAGCGCTGCAAGGCCAGCCCGGCACTGTCGAGGATATCCGCGGCTTCTTCGAGGAAGATCACCACGATCTCGTCGTCGAGGTCCACTTCATCGAGGGCCTGGCTCGCTTCGGCGGTGGCGGCGCCCAGTTCGGCGATGCTCAGGGCGCGGCTGCCGTCAGTCTTGATCAGGCCGGTGGCGGATGGATCGAGAGCTTCGTCGAGCAGCTCGCGCAGGGCCCGCAGTCGCTCCGGTTGCGCCTTGATTTCCTGGCCGGCGGCCAGTTCGTCGAACATGTTGATCAGCGCTTCATGGGCACTCTGCGCCTCATGGAAAAACCGCTCGCTGACTGCCAGGCTGCTTTCTTCGACCGCACCGTAGAGGTCGAGCAAGGCTTCGCAGAGTTCGTCCACCGGGTGCAGGTCGGCACTGTGGGCGCCCTGGCCGAGGGTGGTCAGCTCGTCCAGCAGGCTGTTGAGCTCCTCACGCTCGCCGGGGTGCTGCTGCCAGCGCAGCAGCAGGTTTTCCGCGTCCAGCAGGATATCCATGCCCTGGGCCAGAAAGTTGTTGATCAGTTGCGGGTCACGCTTGGTGCCGCTGGTAACGCTGAGCAGCGACTCCAGCCGGGCCGCGAGCAGGGCCTCGGCACGTCGGATCAGCTCCGCGGCGCCGTCGATGGCCGCCAGCGGGTCGTCAGCCAGTTGCTTCAACCCTTGGTGCAACAGGACCTCGGCCTCCAGCAGCAACTCGATCTCGTCCAGGTCCAGCGGCAACAGATGGGCCTTGAACTCACGCACCAGATGGTAGAAAGGTGCCGCCAGTTCGGCGATCGGTCGCACACCGGCCACGTAGGCGCTGCCCTTGAGGGTGTGCAACGCCCTTTGCAATTCGTCGCTGGCGGCCAGCGGCAGGTGTTCGGTGGCCTCTTCGAGAAAATGGTTGAGGCTGTCCAGATGCGTCTCGGCCTCGTTGCGGAAAATATCCAGCAACTGCCGGTCGATGGCCTCATCGTCGGTCTCTCCCACGTCCCCGGGCGTGGCTTCGTCCGCAGCCGAACCCGCCAACTCATGGGCTCGGGCGGCCAGCAGGTCGACATCGTCGCGCTGGCGCTGGGCCTGTTCGGCAAACTCGCTGACCAGCTCCGGCAACACCTGCAGCACATCGTCGAGCAACTGGTGGACCGGCGCGTCGGCCTCGACGCTGTGTTCAAGCACACGGTTGAGCAGGTTTTCCACCGCCCAGGCCAGCTCGCCCAGCACCAGCGCCCGGACCATCCGGCCGCTGCCCTTGAGCGTGTGGAAGGCGCGACGCAGCTCGGTCAGGGCCGATTTGCTCTCGGTATTCAGCGCCCAGCGCGGCAGGTATTCGCGCAGCACATCGAGCACTTCCGCGCATTCCTCCAGGAAGACTTCACGTAATTCGTCGTCCACCGGAGCTTCGTCGCCCGGTGGCGGCAGCAGGCTGCCCGGGACCTGGCGGGCCGGCGGGTTGAGGGCGGACACGGGGCTGGCCAGGACATCGGCCAGGGACTGCACCACCTGCGGATTATCCAGCACCTGCAAGTCCTGCATCACCTGGGCTTCGTTGGGGCTCAGGACATCTTCGAGCACCGGTACGTCCTGCTCGACAGGCGTATACCCCAGGGCATCGAGGCTCTCCTCGGCCATGTCCAGCACCCGTTCACCCGGCGCCTCGTGGTCTTCGCCCAAACGTTCGAGGTAGTACTCGATACTGCTCAGGGCATCGGCCAGGCGGTCGAGTTGCTGCCAGGAAGGTGGTTGCGGACCGTTCAACAGGTGGTCGTGGATATAACGATTACAGGTTTCCAGCAGGCTCGCGGCCCGGCCGAGGGGAATCATCGACAAGGCGCCACGGACCGAGGTCAGCAACTCGGGCAAGGGCAACAGGCGCTCGCGGTCCCAGTCGGCATCGATGTACTCGATGATCAGGTCCTTGGCCTGTTGCAGGCAGATCCGCGATTCCTTGACCACCAACTGGTGGATCTGGGTCAGGTCGGTGGTCGGCAGGCGGCTTTCTTCACGGCTTTCCGGCTCCACGGTGCCGATCATCCCGGCCAGGGTCGCCTCGACGTAGAGCAAGGCGCCGGCAACGTCCATCAGCACCGAGTCATTCGGCTCGCGCTGGCCTTGGACCAGGCCCAGGACCACCGCCGTCTGGTCAATGATGACCTTGCGCGGCTGGCCGAAGCCGAGCACCGCCAGGGTATCGGCGATCTGCCGCAGGGGCGCCAGCAGGCTCGACAGTTCATCGGTGTGCTGGCGGTCGCCGCGCACGAACAGGTCCAGCCGTTCCTTGCACCGCACCAGTTCCTCGCACAACGCCGCGACCACCGAACGCATGGCATCGCGGTCGGGGCCTGCCAGACGCGCCCGCTCCTCGTCGACCACCGCCGTATCGGGCAGGGCTTCATCCAGGCCATAACGTTCTTTCAGGGCGAGCATCTGCGCCGTCGGCTGGCGCGCCTTGGCGATATAGAACAGCAGGCTCTTGAGCAACTCTTCCGGGGCCGGCTGGTTGATTCCGGCGATGCCCTGCTCCAGCAGGCGCTTGAGTTCCTTGTCGGAGTCCTTGAGCAGACTGCGCAGGGCCGGGCTGTTGGCGATGACACCCGCGAGCATGCCCTCGACCAGCGCCGACGCGACTTGCCAGAGCGCCCCCAACGGCGCATTCAGACAGAGGGTTTCAAGCCGGGCGAAGACCTTGGCCATATAGCCGAGGTTGGTCTCGTCGTCCTGTTCGCGCAGCAAACCGACCAACGCGGTCTGCAGCATCTGCCGCAGCTTGCGCAACAAGGCCGGCAGTTCCGCCGGGGTCAATTCGGCGAGGGTCGCCTCGGCCAATGGCGGCAACTCCGGCAGGGTCGGGCTGAACAGGCTGGTTTCCGACAGCAGGCTTTCGCCCCGGGCACTGCGCAGGTCATTGAGCAGCGGCAGCACCACCAACGGCAGGTCGCGGCGGGCACTGTGGACCCGGTCCAGATACAACGGCATCTGCCCCAGGGCCTGGCGCAGCAATTTCAGCGCTTCCGGCAGATCGACCACCCGCCCTTGCTGCACGGCCAGGGCCAGGGCTTCGGTTTCCTCGGCGAGCAGGGCCGCGCCGTAGAACTCGACCATCTGCAAGCTGCCATGGACCTGGTGAATGCATTCCAGGCATTCGGCGATGTCCAGGGCCGAATGCGTCGGCTCATCAAACGCATCCAGGGCCTGGCGCGCCTGCTTCAGGGTATCGGCGATTTCGCCCTTGACCCATTCGAGGGCCACATAGTCGTGCTGATCGCTCATGACGACTCCACTAACGGGTTTCACGCGCATCTTGCGCAGCAGGCAGGGTAAAGCCGGAGACCGAGCGCCGCAGCTGGCTGGCCATTTTCGCCAGGTTGCCGATGCTGTCGGCGGTGGCGGTCGAGCCCGACGAGGTCTGGGTGGTGATCTGCTGGATCACGTTCATGGTCAGCGAGATCTGTCCCGCCGACGTGGTCTGTTGCTGGGCCGCGTTGGAAATGCTCTGGATCAAGGCCGCCAGGGTCTTGGAGACTCCTTCGATTTCTTCCAGGGCAACCCCGGCATCCTGGGCCAGCCGCGCGCCGCGCACCACTTCGGTGGTGGTCTGCTCCATGGAGATCACCGCCTCGTTGGTGTCGGTCTGGATCGCCCGCACCAGGGTTTCGATCTGCCGGGTCGCCGCCGACGAACGTTCCGCCAGGCGCTGGACCTCATCGGCCACCACCGCGAAACCGCGCCCGGCATCGCCGGCCATGGAGGCCTGGATCGCCGCATTGAGGGCGAGGATGTTGGTCTGGTCGGCAATGTCGTCGATCAGGCTGACGATATCGCCGATTTCCTGGGAAGACTCGCCCAGGCGCTTGATCCGCTTGGCGGTGTCCTGGATCTGTTCGCGAATATTGTCCATGCCGTGGATGGTGTTGTGCACCACCTCGTTGCCCTTGTTGGCGATCTCCACCGAGCGCTCGGCCACCGCCGACGATTCGGCGGCGTTGGCCGAGACCTGGTCGATGGACTCGGCCATATCGCTGATGGCGGTGGACGCTTCGGAAATCTGCTGGGCCTGGTGCTCGGAGGCTTCGGCCAGTTGCATGGCGGTGGCCTGGGTTTCCTGCACGGCGGCGGCGACCTGGCCGGCGGTGAGGTTGATGGTGGCCACCAGATCCCGCAGCTGGTCGACGGAATAGTTGATGGAGTCGGCAATGGTTCCGGTGAAATCTTCGGTGACGGAGGCGGTCACGGTCAGGTCGCCGTCGGCCAGGTCTTCGATTTCATCCAGCAGGCGCATGATCGCGTGCTGGTTGCGCTCGTTCTTTTCGGCGGTTTCGTGCAGTTGCCGATTGGTCTCGCGGACCATCACCAGGCCGATCAGGATGATCGAGGCCAGGGCCAGCAGGCCGAGGACATAACCGCCGATGGTATCGAGGGAGCGTTCGCCGGCAAGGTTTTCAAAACCGTTGGCCAGGTGCGAGGCTTCGTCCAGCAGGGTTTGCGACAGGCTGAAGATATTCCCGGCCGACTCGCGAACCTGGAACAGCTGCGGTGAGGTTTCGAGGATTTCATCCACGGAGCCTGAGACGAATTCGAACAGTTCGGCGATATCCCCCAGACGGGCGCGGGCGTCCTTGTCTTCGACCTGAGTGATTTTCAGCGCCGCATTGCCCTGGAGCATGCCGTTGAGCACCTGGCCGAAACGGGCGGCGTCACGACCGAAGGCATCGGCGGCCTGGGACGAGGTTTCGTCGCCGGCCAGCACCGTGTTCACCGCGCCGAGGATCCGCTCGGCCAGCAACGACTGGCGCTGGGCCATGGCCACCTGGGCCGCCGGGGCGCCGCGTTGCAGGAGAATCTCCACGACCTTTTCATATTCGACCTGCAACTGCGGCACGGTTTCGGCCAGGGTCGCGGCCACCTGATGCAACGACAGCACGGTCTGTTCGCTGGCGAGGATGGCATCGGTGTTGCGCAGCAGGTTTTCCCAATCCTGCTGCACGGCGTGCATTTCCGTACGCACGGCGGGCGGCGCGGCGGGCAGGCCGGTGGCCGGGTCGCCTTTTTTCAGGTAACCCCAGCGTTGCGCGAAGTCGTTGCGCGCGTCGCTCAGCAGCTTGAACGCCGCGGCCTTGCCGGAAGCCGCTTCCGTGGCGTTCTTGGCGATACGCTGGGACAGCACCCGCAGCTCGCCGGCATGGCTGATGTATTGCTTGTCGTAGGTGGACTGGGTGTTCAGGTAGGCGAAGTTGGCGAACAACAGCATGATGAACACGATCAGGGCGATAAACAGCACGATGATCTGCGAACGACTGCGCGAAGCCTCCAACGGCTTGCCGGTTTTAGCGTTTGTCATCGATCAGGCCCCTGCCTGTAAGGCTACATCCAGAAACCCCGGCGCCTGCGCCAGGGCAAACGGGCTGAACACCCACCAACTGCGTTCACGCTCGAAACGGCCCTGGACAAAGGGCGCCACCGCCGCATCCGGCGGCTGGACCGAAAGCCCCTGCTGCCCGCCCTGGGGAAAGTGCTGCAAGCCGGCCACTTCGTCCACCATCAGGCCGGCGAACACGTCTTTGTATTCCACCACCAGCACCCGCCGCTGTTTGCGCAACGCGGACAGCTCATGGCCGAAAAACCCACACAGGTCCATGATCGGCAGCAGGCGCCCACGCAGGTTGGCCACGCCCTTGACCCAGGGTTTCACCCCCGGCAACAGGGTGTGACGCGGCTCATGCAGGACTTCGCCGACTTCGCCCATCGGCGCCACATACCAGTGCTCGCCGAGGCGAAAGCCGATACCGCTCCAGGTGTCCTGGCGGGCCTGTTGCGACGGCAGGTCGGCCGCCAACAGGCGACAGCGCTGGTCGATTTCCAGCAGCAGCTGGAAGGCAGTCTGCGACGGGCTCATGGGCGCGGGCCGTCAGCCGGCGAGGACGCTGTTCAGGGTCTTGATCAGGGTGTCTTCTTCCACCGGTTTGGTCAGGTAGTCGCGAGCGCCCTGGCGCGTGCCCCAGACCTTGTCGGTTTCCTGATCCTTGGTGGTGATGATGATCACCGGTATATGGCTGGTTTCACTGTCTTTGGTCAACTGCCGGGTGGCCTGGAAGCCATTGAGGCCCGGCATGACGATGTCCATCAGGACCGCGTCGGGCTTTTCCTGGCGGGCCAGGGCCACGCCGTCGGCACCGTTTTCGGCCTTGAGCACTTCATGACCGTGCTTCTCCAGCATGGTGGTCAGTTTGTACATTTCAGTCGGCGAATCATCGACGATCAGGATACGTGCCATGGTGTTCCCCACTGCTTATAAGGCGGGCGGCCAGGCGGCCGGCCGTCAATGTGCTTGTTCTACCGCCGCGAACCCCGGCACATGGGCCTTGATCGCGGCCAGCAGCTCTTCCTTGCTGAACGGTTTGGTCAAAAACTGATCGGAACCGACGATACGCCCCTTGGCCTTGTCGAACAGGCCGTCCTTGGAGGACAGCATGATCACCGGCGTGGACTTGAACGCACTGTTGTTCTTGATCAGGGCGCAGGTCTGGTAGCCATCCAGGCGCGGCATCATGATATCGACGAAGATGATACCCGGATGGTGATCGGCGATCTTGGCCAGGGCATCGAAGCCGTCGATGGCCGTGATCACTTCGCAACCCACGTGTTTCAACAGCGTCTCGGCGGTGCGACGAATCGTCTTCGAGTCGTCGATGACCATCACTTTCAAGGCTGTGGAATGCTGTTCCATATCTGCTCTACCATCGCCACAGCGACTCGATTGACTGCATTTAAGCGCTTTTCAGGCGCGAAGCCCTTGATGTGTAAGCGCTTCGAGCGGCATGCGAGCCTTTTTAGCACAGTCTCAAGATGCAATCTATCAACCGCCCCCGGCCCCACCCGGACAGGCGGTTTTTCCTTGACCGGGAATCGGTGTAGCGCCACTCTGACGCCACTTTTTCAAGTCATTTCGGCCATCACGGCCCATAGAGGATATAGCCCATGAGCGTTCGTCTCGGGATTGTCATGGACCCCATTGCCAACATTTCCTATAAAAAGGACAGTTCCCTGGCGATGTTGCTGGCCGCCCAGGCGCGCGGCTGGACCCTGTTCTACATGGAACAGCAGGACCTGTACCAGGACGCCGGCGTGGCGCGGGGGCGCATGCGTCCACTGAAAGTGTTCGCCAACCCCGAGCACTGGTTCGAGCTGGAAGCCGAGACCGACACGGCCCTGAGCGACCTGGACGTGATCCTGATGCGCAAGGACCCGCCCTTCGACATGGAGTTCGTCTACTCCACCTACCTGCTGGAACAGGCCGAGCGCGCCGGGGTGCTGGTGGTCAACAAGCCGCAGAGCCTGCGCGACTGCAACGAAAAGCTCTTCGCCACCCAGTTCCCGCAGTGCACCCCGGCCACCGTGGTCAGCCGTCGCGCCGATGTGTTGCGCGAGTTTGCCGCCAAGCACGGTGACGTGATCCTCAAGCCGCTGGACGGCATGGGCGGTACTTCGATCTTCCGCCACCGGGTCGGCGACCCGAACCTGTCGGTGATCCTCGAGACCCTGACCGCCCTGGGCAGCCAGCAGATCATGGCCCAGGCCTACCTGCCGGGAATCAAGGACGGCGACAAGCGCATCCTGATGGTCGACGGCGAGCCGGTGCCCTATTGCCTGGCGCGGATCCCGGCAGCCGGTGAAACCCGTGGCAACCTGGCCGCCGGCGGTCGCGGCGAAGCCCGTCCGCTGACCGACCGCGACCGCTGGATCGCCGCCCAGGTCGGCCCGACCTTGCGGGAAAAAGGCCTGTTGTTTGTCGGCCTGGACGTGATCGGCGAGCATCTGACGGAAATCAACGTCACCAGCCCGACCTGCATCCGCGAGATCGACAACGCCTTCGGCACCGACATCGGCGGCCTGCTGATGGATGCCATTGAGCGCAAGCTGCAAGCCCGTTGATGTAGAACAGCCGAGAAAAAACCAACATTGCGTTATCATTCCGCGCTTTCGATACATGCGATGTTGGTTTCCTGGTCATGACGCTTCCCGCCGATCTGCCTCCCGAACTTTCCCGCCCCGGCGTACGCCCGGCGGATCGGCTTGGCTTCACGCTTTTCCTGGCGGCGCTGATCCACCTGGCGCTGCTGCTCGGTGTGGGCTTCAGCGTCGTCGAGCCCAAGCAGATCAGCAAGACCCTGGAAATCACCCTGTCCACCTTCAAGAGCGTGAAACCGCCGGAAAAGGCTGATTTCCTCGCCCAGGACAACCAGGAAGGCAGCGGCACCCTGGATAAAAAGGCGATACCCAAGACCACCGAGGTCGCGCCGTTCCAGGACAACAGCATCAATGAGGTCACCCCGCCGCCACCGGCCAAGCAGGAAGTGACCGAAGCGGCACCGAAGGCGGTGGTCACCACGGTGGCGCCGAAGCCGAAGAAAGCCGTGATCAAGCATGAACAGGTCAAGACCGAGGCGGCGCCCCAGCAACCGGCACCGACCTTCGACAGCTCGCAGCTGTCCAGCGACATCGCCAGCCTTGAAGCGGAACTGGCCAAGGAACAACAGTTGTATGCCAAGCGCCCGCGGATTCATCGCTTGAGCGCGGCCTCGACCATGCGCGACAAGGGCGCCTGGTACAAGGATGACTGGCGCAAGAAGGTCGAGCGCATCGGCAACCTCAATTACCCCGAAGAAGCCCGTCGCCAGCAGATCTACGGCAATTTGCGGCTGATGGTCTCGATCAACCGCGACGGCTCGCTGTATGAAGTGCTGGTGCTGGAATCCTCCGGGCAGCCGCTGCTGGACCAGGCGGCGCAGCGGATCGTGCGCCTGGCGGCACCGTTCGCGCCCTTTACCGGCGATCTGTCGGACATCGACCGCCTGGAGATCATCCGCACCTGGCGTTTTTCCCGGGGCGACAAGCTTTCCAGCAACTGAATCGCGCCTACACCGCTTGTCAGGTCGCCCGCCCACGGCCACACTAGGGCTCATGAAAAACCTCACCCCGACGTACCTCAAGCATCATTTCCTGATCGCCATGCCGCATATGGCCGACCCGAATTTCGCGCAGACGGTGACCTATATCGTCGAGCACAGCGCGAACGGTGCCATGGGGCTGGTGATCAACCGCCCGCAAGCGCTGAGCCTGGCCGATATCCTCGAGCAACTGCGCCCGGACATCGAGCCGCCAGCCCTCTGCCAGCATGTGCCGATCTATACCGGCGGTCCGGTGCAGACCGACCGCGGGTTTGTCCTGCACCCCATCGGCCAGACCTACCAGGCCACCGTCGAACTGGAAGGCCTGGCGCTGTCCACGTCCCAGGATGTGCTGTTCGCCATTGCCGACGGTGAAGGCCCATCCCGCAGCCTGATCGCCCTCGGCTACGCCGGTTGGGAAGCCGGGCAACTGGAAGCGGAACTGGCCGACAACGCCTGGCTGACCTGCCCGTTCTCCCCGGACATTCTCTTCGAAACCGACAGCGACGCCCGCCTCGCCGCCGCCGCCGCGCACCTGGGGATCAACCTCAGCCTGCTCACCAGCCAGGCGGGCCACGCCTGATGGCCGCCATCCGCCTGCTGCTGGGTTTCGACTACGGCACCAAACAGATCGGCGTCGCCGTCGGCCAGATGATCACCGGCCAGGCCCGTGAGCTCTGCACCCTGAAGGCGCAGAACGGGATTCCCGACTGGAACCAGGTCGAAGCCCTGATCAAGGAATGGAAACCCGACGCCGTGGTGGTCGGCCTGCCGCTGAACATGGACGGCACCCCCAGCGACATGTGCGCCCGTGCGGAGAAATTCGCCCGCCGGCTCAACGGTCGCTACAACCTGCCGTTCTTCACCCAGGACGAACGCCTGACCACTTTCGAAGCCAAGGGCGAACGCATGGCCCGTGGCGGCCAGAAAGGCACCTATCGCGACAACCCGGTGGACGCCATCGCCGCCAAGCTGCTGCTGCAAAGCTGGATCGAAGAGCACCCGACACCTGCCGAGTCCTGAACAGCGGCGCTGCCCGAACCTCTTACCCTCGCCTTGATACCCCGCAAGGGCCCTTGAAGGAGCAACCATGAGCCTGCCCAATCCCGCCGACCTGATCAGCCAGATGGCCGTCGATCTCAACGCCCACCTGAGCAAGCGCGCCATTGTCGAACCGCGCTTTATCGGTATTCGTACCGGCGGCGTGTGGGTGGCCCAGGCGCTGCTCAAGGCCCTGGATAGCACATCGCCCCTGGGCACCCTGGATGTGTCCTTCTACCGCGACGACTTCAGCCAGAACGGCCTGCACCCGCAGGTGCGCCCGTCCGAGCTGCCGTTCGAGATCGAAGGCCAGCACCTGGTGCTGATCGACGACGTGCTGATGAGCGGCCGGACCATCCGCGCGGCCCTCAACGAGCTCTTCGACTACGGCCGCCCGGCCAGCGTGACGCTGGTCAGCCTGCTGGACCTCGATGCCGCCGAACTGCCGATCCGTCCCGATGTGGTCGGTGCAACACTGTCGCTGGCTCCCACGGAACGGGTAAAATTGTCCGGCCCCGCGCCGCTCCAACTTGAACTTCAAGACCTCGCCCTTTAAAGAGTCCCTTGCGATGACGCCTCTAGACGCCAAGCGCCCGCTGCAGCTCAATGATCAGGGCCAGCTACGCCACTTCCTCTCGCTCGACGGCCTGCGCCGCGAGCTGTTGACCGAAATCCTCGACACCGCCGACTCCTTCCTCGAAGTCGGCGCCCGGGCGGTAAAGAAAGTCCCGCTGCTGCGCGGCAAGACCGTGTGCAACGTGTTCTTCGAGAACTCCACCCGTACCCGCACCACCTTTGAAATGGCGGCCCAACGGCTGTCGGCGGACGTGATCACCCTGAACGTGTCCACGTCCTCGGCGAGCAAGGGTGAAACCCTGCTCGACACCCTGCGCAACCTCGAGGCCATGGCCGCCGATATGTTCGTCGTGCGTCACGGCGAGTCCGGCGCCGCGCATTTCATCGCCGAACACGTCTGCCCCCAGGTGGCGGTCATCAACGGCGGCGACGGCCGCCACGCGCACCCGACCCAGGGCATGCTCGACATGCTGACCATCCGTCGGCACAAGGGCGGCTTCGAAAACCTCTCGGTGGCCATCGTCGGCGACATCCTGCACTCGCGGGTGGCCCGTTCGAACATGCTGGCGCTCAAGACCCTCGGTTGCCCGGATATCCGCGTGATCGCGCCGAAAACCTTGCTGCCGATCGGCATCGAGCAATACGGGGTGAAGGTCTACACCGACCTGGCCGAAGGCCTGAAGGACGTCGACGTGGTGATCATGCTGCGCCTGCAGCGTGAACGCATGACCGGCGGCCTGCTGCCCAGCGAAGGCGAGTTCTACCGCCTGTTCGGCCTGACCACCGCGCGCCTGGCCGGCGCCAAGCCGGATTGCATCGTCATGCACCCGGGCCCGATCAACCGTGGCGTGGAAATCGAATCGGCGGTGGCCGACGGCCCCCATTCGGTGATCCTCAACCAAGTCACCTACGGCATCGCCATACGCATGGCCGTGCTGTCCATGGCCATGAGCGGGCAGACTGCCCAGCGCCAATTCGACCAGGAGAAGGCCAAGTGAAACTGAGCATACTCGGCGCCCGCGTCATCGACCCGAGCAGCGGCCTGGATCAAGTGACCGACCTGCACCTGGAAGCCGGCAAGCTGATTGCCATCGGCGCCGCCCCGGCGGGTTTCGCCGCCGTCGACGTGATCGATGCCAAAGGCCTGGTGGCCGCTCCCGGGCTGGTGGACCTGAACGTCTCCCTGCGCGAGCCGGGCTACAGCCGCAAGGGCAATATCGCCAGCGAAACCCGCGCGGCCGCGGCCGGCGGCGTCACCAGCCTGTGCTGCCCGCCCAAGACCAAACCGGTGCTGGACACCTCGGCGGTGGCCGAACTGATCCTCGACCGTGCCCGCGAAGCCGGCAACACCAAGGTGTTTCCTATTGGTGCCCTGAGCAAAGGCCTGGAAGGCGAACAGTTGGCCGAGCTGGTGGCCTTGCGCGATGCCGGCTGCGTGGCGTTCGGCAACGGCCTGGAGAGCTTCCGCAACACCCGCACCCTGTGCCGGGCGCTGGAATATGCGGCGACGTTCGACCTGACGGTGATTTTCCACTCCCAGGACCATGACCTGGCCCATGGCGGCCTGGCCCATGAAGGCCCGACCGCCAGCTTCCTCGGCTTGTCGGGGATTCCGGAAACCGCCGAGACCGTGGCCCTGGCCCGGGACCTGCTGCTGGTGGAGCAGAGCGGCGTGCGCGCGCACTTCAGCCAGCTGACCAGTGCGCGCGGCGTGGCCCTGATCGCCCAGGCCCAGGCCCGTGGTTTGCCGGTGACCGCCGATGTGGCCTTGTACCAGTTGATCCTGACTGACGAAGCGCTGATCGACTTCTCCAGCCTTTACCACGTGCAACCGCCGCTGCGCACCCGCGCCGACCGCGACGGTTTGCGCGCGGCGGTGAAATCCGGGGTGGTGAGCGCCATCTCCAGCCATCACCAGCCCCATGAGCGCGATGCCAAGCTGGCGCCGTTCGGCGAGACCGAGCCGGGCATCAGCAGCGTCGAGCTGTTGCTGCCGCTGGCGTTGACCCTGGTGGAAGATGGCCTGCTGGACCTGCCGACCTTGCTGAAGCGCCTGAGCGCCGGTCCTGCCGAAGCTTTGCGCCTGCCGGCGGGCAAGCTGGCGGTGGGGGCGGCGGCGGATCTGGTGCTGTTCGATCCGAGCACCTCGACCGTGGCCGGTGAGCACTGGTTGTCCAAGGGCGAGAACTGCCCGTTCCTCGGCCATGCGTTGCCGGGAGCGGTGCGTTATACGCTGATGGATGGGCGGATCACACACCAGGCGTGATCCAGTATTTGTGGGAGCGGTGCTTGTCGGATCGCCACACCGCCGCGAAGCTTTTAGCGTCCTTAAAACCGCCTTCGCGGGCAAGCCCTGCTCCTACAGATTTATGTCGTACACCAGATTGATATTCGACGAAGAACTGTAGGAGCAGGGCTTGCCCGCGAAGAGGCCCTTGAGGTCACCACCCCCCCCAGAGAAAAGGGATTCGACCTCAACCCCGCCCGCTGTTCCTCAGCGACACCTGGTCATTCAGTGTCCAGAAGTCATACAGCACGCCAAGCCCCAGCAACCCGCCCGTCAGCAGATAAAGCAGCCCGGTCAGCCATTTGCCCTGGTACATCCGGTGCACACCGAACAAACCCAGGAACGTCAGCAGCAACCAGGCAACGTTGTAATCCAGCGGCCCGGCGGTAAAACGCAGATCCGCCTCGCGGTCCATGCCCGGAATCAGGAACAGGTCGATCAACCAACCGATCCCCAGCAACCCGAAGGTAAAAAACCAGATCGTCCCGGTAACCGGCTTGCCGTAATAGAAGCGGTGAGAACCGGTAAAACCAAAAATCCACAGCAAATACCCGAGTAAAACGTTGTGGGTATTCGCCGGTGTGCCGTCCTGCCGATAGCTGTTCATCAACGCCTTCTCCGAGCTCGATAGATAAATATTTCGTAAAACCGTGTGACTTTTTTACTGTCTCAAAACATGTAACAAACCCTTACCAAAAATCGCTGAAAGCCTTGTGGGGCCTGACTTTCACGTGACTCGTGGGTCGGATTTCACAGCCGCAGGCCACTTTAACCCCCTGTATTGATTCGACAAACGGGCCCAGAAGTGACCAAAAAGCTGTTATAAAGTTGCGCGATTACCTATTTAGAGCCTTGCCTAATGCGACCATTTTTCAAGACATGGCTAACCATCTGCCTATTAATGCCACTGGCCGCCCACGCCACCAACCGTGAGCAACGTCTTCCTTCCGTCAACGGTCACACTGCCAAATCACCGGCTACCGTTGCCCATGCTACCGATCTGACCGCCCCTGTGGTCAAGCGCCCTGGCAAGCACGGCAGCCATGGCAAAGCCCGCCATGATAGCGTGGTGGCCATCAATCCGGCCGCACCGAACGCCAAGCAGAGCAGCGCCGTGCTCAGCCGTGCGGTGAACGTGTTGGGTACGCCCTATCGCTGGGGCGGCAGCAGCCCGAGCAAGGGCTTCGACTGCAGCGGCCTGGTCAAGTATGCCTTCAACGGCGTAGCGGCCAGTGATCTGCCGCGCACGTCCAATGCCATGGCCGCCGGCCACGGGCAGAAAGTCGCGCGCAAGGACCTCAAGCCGGGCGACCTGCTGTTCTTCACCCTCAAGAGCCGCAAGGTCAACCACGTGGCCATCTACCTGGGCAACGACCGGTTTATCCACGCACCGCGTCGCGGCAAGTCGGTGACCATCGACACGCTGAAGAAGCCGTACTGGGACAGCCATTACGTGATTGCCAAGCGCGTGATCCCGAAAGAGCAGAACCATATGCGGGTTGTGCAGCGCTGATTGGATTCGTAGTGCGCCTGTGAAGTTTTTGGCGCACTTGAGGGCCTCTTCGCGGGCAAGCTCCGCTCCCACACTGGATTTGAGTCATACCTGAGTTTTGTGTGCGACTTAAAACCCTGTGGGAGCGGAGCTTGTCGGATCGCCGCACCGCCGCGAAGGCTTCAGAACAGCCACCACAAGTCTCCTAGGCCGGCCCCAGGCTCAAGTCATCCGCCCCTTTGCCACCCGTGCCCTTCTCCAACTTGATCATCAGCCGCAAATCATTGGCTGAATCCGCATACGCCAATGCATCGCGGTAGCTGATCACCCCTTCCTGATGCAATGCATACAACGCCTGGTCCAAGGTCTGCATCCCCTGTTCGGTCGAGCGTTTCATCAACGCCTTGAGCTCCTTGATCTCGCCCTTGCGAATCAGGTCGGCCATCAGCGGCGTATTCAGCAGCACTTCCACCACCGCCCGCCGCCCCTGGCCATCCCGGGTCGGAATCAACTGTTGGGCGACAATCGCCCGCAGGTTGAGGGACAGCTCCATCCAGATCTGCGGGTGCCGGTCCACGGGAAAGAAGTTGATGATCCGCTCCAGCGCCTGGTCGGCATTCGGCGCATGCAGGGTCGCCAGGCACAAGTGCCCGGTTTCCGCGAACGCCAGGGCATGGCCCATGGTCTCCCGGGTGCGCACTTCGCCGATCATGATCAGGTCCGGGGCCTGGCGCAGGGTGTTTTTCAGCGCCACCTCGTAGGAATCGGTGTCGATCCCCACTTCGCGCTGGGTAATGATGCAGTTCTGGTGCTCATGAACGAACTCGATGGGGTCCTCGACCGTGACGATATGGCCGCTGCCCTGCTGGTTGCGGTGGCCGATCATCGCGGCCAGGGAGGTCGACTTGCCGGTGCCGGTGGCCCCGACCAGCATCACCAGCCCGCGCTTGAGCAGTGCCAGTTGCTCGATGATCGGCGGCAGCTTCAGCGTGGCCAGCTCGGGAATCTGCGTCTCGATGCGCCGCAACACCATGCCCGGTTGGCTGCGCTGGTAAAAGGCGCTGACGCGGAACCGGCCAATGCCCTTGGGATGGATGGCGAAATTGCATTCGTGCAGGTGGGTAAAGTCGAGCTTCTGACGTTCGCTCATCAGGCCGAACACCGCGTCCTGGGCCTGTTCCTGGGTCAGCGGGACGCGGGTCACCGGCAGGATCTGGCCGTTGACCTTGAGCGACGGCGGCAGGCCCGGGGTAATAAACAGGTCGGAAGCGCCCTTCTCGACCATCAGGCGCAGCAGTTTCTCGAACTCCATGAGCTTCTCCGCGTCGAATCAGGCACACACCTGTGTGACAGCGTAGAAGCTCACGGGGGGTCGCGTCAGAAGTTGTCCGGGATCTTCGCCTTCTCCCGGGCATTGTCGCGGGTGATCAGGCCCTTGGTCAGCAGTTCCTTGAGGCACATGTCCAGGGTCTGCATGCCCAGCGAGCCGCCGGTCTGGATCGAGGAGTACATCTGCGCCACCTTGTCCTCGCGGATCAGGTTCCGGATCGCCGGGGTGCCGAGCATGATCTCGTGGGCGGCGATACGCCCGCCGCCGACCTTCTTCAGCAGGCTCTGGGAAATCACCGCCTGCAGGGATTCGGAGAGCATCGAGCGAACCATCGACTTCTCCTGCGCCGGAAACACGTCGACCACCCGGTCGATGGTCTTGGCCGCCGAGGTGGTGTGCAGGGTGCCAAACACCAGATGACCGGTTTCCGCGGCAGTCAGCGCCAGGCGGATGGTTTCCAGGTCACGCATCTCGCCCACCAGGATCACGTCCGGGTCCTCCCGCAGGGCCGAACGCAAGGCCGCGGAGAAACTCTGGGTGTCGCGGTGCACTTCACGCTGGTTGACCAGGCATTTCTTCGACTCGTGGACGAATTCGATCGGGTCCTCGATGGTCAGGATATGGTGATGCTTGTTGTTGTTCAGGTGGTCGATCATCGCCGCCAGGGTGGTCGACTTGCCCGAACCGGTCGGCCCGGTCACCAGCACCAGCCCGCGCGGCACCTCGGTGATCTTGCGGAACACCTCGCCCATGCCCAGGTCGCTCATGCTCAGGACTTTCGAGGGAATGGTCCGGAACACCGCGCCCGACCCGCGGTTGTGGTTGAAGGCGTTGACCCGGAATCGCGCCACGCCCGGCACCTCGAAGGAGAAGTCGGTCTCCAGGAACTCCTCGTAGTCCTTGCGCTGGCGGTCGTTCATGATGTCGTAGATCAGGTCGTGGACCTGCTTGTGGTCCAGCGCCGGCAGGTTGATCCGCCGTACATCGCCGTCGACCCGGATCATCGGCGGCAGGCCCGCCGAGAGGTGCAAGTCCGACGCGCCCTGTTTGGCGCTAAAGGCCAGCAGCTCGGTGATATCCATGAGGCTCCCCAATACAGGTAGAATGCCGCAGACTTTTGACCTGCTGGCGAATTTGAATGACCACGATAGCAGACAACATCACCACCGTTGCAGCCCGCATCGCTGCCGCTGCACAGGCCGCCGGCCGCGACAGCGCCAGCATCGGCCTGCTCGCCGTGAGCAAGACCAAGCCCGCCGCCGCCGTGCGCGAAGCCCATGCCGCGGGCCTGCGGGACTTCGGCGAGAATTACCTGCAGGAAGCCCTGGGCAAACAGGCCGAATTGACCGACCTGCCCTTGTGCTGGCACTTCATCGGCCCCATTCAATCGAACAAGACTCGCGCCATCGCCGAGCATTTCGATTGGGTGCACTCCGTGGATCGCCTGAAAATCGCACAACGCCTGTCCGAACAGCGCCCGGCTGACCTGGCGCCGTTGAATATCTGCATCCAGGTCAATGTCAGCGGCGAGGCCAGCAAGTCCGGCTGCACCCCGGCCGACCTGCCGGCCCTGGCCGCAGCCATCAGCGCCTTGCCGAACCTGAAGCTGCGCGGGCTGATGGCGATCCCCGAACCGACCGAAGAGCGTGCCGAACAAGACGCCGCGTTCGCCACCGTGCGGACTTTGCAAGACAGCCTCAACCTGCCGCTCGACACACTTTCCATGGGCATGAGCCACGATCTCGAGTCGGCCATTGCCCAAGGCGCCACCTGGGTGCGGATCGGTACCGCGCTGTTTGGCGCCCGCGATTATGGCCAGGCCTGACATGGCCTCACACACTCGTCTTAAGGATCCGTCATGAGCAAGAATCGAATCACTTTCATCGGCGCCGGCAACATGGCGGCCAGCCTGATCGGCGGCCTGCGTGCCGAGGGCCTGGACGCCGCGCTGATTCGCGCCAGCGATCCCGGCGCCGAGACCCGCGCCCGGGTCCAGGCCGAACACGGTATTGAAGTGTTCGCCGACAACGCCGAGGCCATCCTCGGTGCGGATGTGGTGGTGCTGGCGGTCAAGCCGCAAGCCATGAAGGCCGTGTGCGAAGCCTTGCGTCCCAGCCTGAAGCCCCATCAACTGGTGGTGTCGATTGCCGCCGGTATCACCTGCGCGAGCATGAACAACTGGCTGGGTGAGCAACCGATCGTGCGCTGCATGCCGAACACCCCGGCGCTGCTGCGCCAGGGCGTCAGCGGCCTGTTCGCCACTGCACAGGTGTCCGCCGAACAGCGCCAACAGGCGCAAACCCTGCTGTCGGCCGTCGGCAGCGCCTTCTGGCTGGATGAAGAACAGCAACTGGACGCGGTGACCGCAGTGTCCGGCAGCGGCCCGGCGTACTTCTTCCTGCTGATCGAAGCCATGACCGCCGCCGGCGAGAAACTCGGCCTGCCCCGTGACATCGCCAGCCAACTGACCCTGAAGACCGCCCTGGGCGCCGCCCATATGGCCGTCTCCAGCGATGTTGAGGCCGCCGAGCTGCGCCGTCGCGTGACCTCGCCGGCCGGCACCACGGAAGCCGCGATCAAGACGTTCCAGGCCGGCGGCTTCGAAGCCCTGGTAGAAAAGGCGCTTGGCGCCGCCGCCCACCGTTCGGCCGAAATGGCCGAGCAACTCGGTCAGTAATCCTCGAGGGAACCCTTAATGTTTGCATTCAATAGCGCTGCCATTTTTGTCATTCAAACCCTGGGCAGCCTGTATCTGTTGGTGATTCTGCTGCGTTTCATCCTGCAACTGGTCCGGGCCAACTTCTACAACCCGCTCTGCCAGTTCACCGTGAAAGCCACGCAACCCCTGCTCAAGCCCCTGCGCCGGATCATTCCAAGCATGTTCGGCCTGGACATGTCCTCGCTGGTGCTGGCGATTGCCGTGCAGATGCTGCTGATGGCGGTGATCCTGCTGCTCAGCTACGGCGTCACCGGCAATATCGCCTACCTGCTGATCTGGGCGGTCATCGGCATCACCTCGCTGTTCCTCAAGGTGTTCTTCTTCGCCATGATCATCAGCGTGATCCTTTCCTGGGTCGCGCCCGGCAGCCATAGCCCGGCGGCCGAGCTGGTATTTCAGATCAGCGAACCGGCCCTGGCGCCATTCCGCAAGATCGTGCCGAACCTGGGTGGCCTGGATATCTCGCCGATCCTGGCGTTCCTGGTGATCCAGTTGATCCAGAGCTATGTGATTCCGCCGCTGGCGGTCATGAGCGGCATGCCGGAAGTGCTGTTCCGGTTGATCTGAACAGCCGCGTGGGAGCGGTGTTTATTGTGGGAGCGGAGCTTGCCCGCGAAGCTTTTAGCGGTCTCAAGGGCCCCTTCGCGGGCAAGCTCCGCTCCCACACAAGCGCTGCTCGCCACAAGACCCTGTGCTTCATCAAATAGATTCCAGTCCGGCCTTCGCTTGCCGCTGCTCCCCCCGCTCATTAGACTTACGCCTCATTCAAGCGTGAGCAGGGTCGATGTCCACTGTCTTTCCCCACGATTCCGTCGGGCTGGTCGTGCCGCAAACAGCACATTTCAGCGAGCCCCTGGCCCTGGCCTGCGGCCGTTCCCTGCCGGCCTACGACCTGATCTACGAAACCTACGGCACCCTCAATCCCGCGGCGAGCAACGCCGTGCTGATCTGCCATGCCCTTTCCGGCCATCACCACGCCGCCGGTTTCCACAGCCCCGACGAGCGCAAGCCCGGCTGGTGGGACAGCTGCATCGGCCCCGGCAAGCCCATCGACACCAACAAGTTCTTTGTCGTCAGCCTGAACAACCTTGGCGGCTGCAACGGCTCCACCGGCCCGAGCAGCATCAACCCCGAGACCGGCCGTCCCTTCGGCGCCGATTTCCCGGTGTTGACCGTGGAAGACTGGGTCCACAGCCAGGCCCACCTCGCCGACCGCCTGGGCATCGGCCAGTGGGCCGCGGTGATCGGCGGCAGCCTGGGCGGCATGCAGGCCATGCAATGGAGCATCACCTTCCCCGATCGCGTACGCCATTGCGTCGCCATCGCCTCGGCCCCCAAATTGTCGGCGCAGAACATCGCCTTCAACGAAGTGGCGCGCCAGGCGATCCTCACCGATCCGGAATTCCACGGCGGCTCGTTCCAGGAAAAAGGCGTGATCCCCAAGCGCGGCCTGATGCTGGCGCGCATGGTCGGGCACATCACCTACCTGTCCGATGACTCCATGGGCGAGAAATTCGGCCGTGGCCTCAAGAGCGAAAAGCTCAACTACGACTTCCACAGCGTGGAGTTCCAGGTCGAGAGCTACCTGCGTTACCAGGGCGAGGAGTTTTCCGGGCGTTTTGACGCCAACACCTACCTGTTGATGACCAAGGCCCTGGACTACTTCGACCCGGCGGCCAACTTCAACGACGACCTGGCGCGAACCTTCGCCGGTGCCACGGCCCGCTTCTGCGTGATGTCCTTCACCACCGACTGGCGTTTCTCGCCGGCCCGCTCGCGGGAAATCGTCGATGCGTTGATGGCCGCGCGCAAGGACGTCTGCTACCTGGAAATCGACGCACCACAAGGCCATGACGCCTTCCTGATCCCGATCCCGCGTTACCTGCAGGCGTTCGGCAACTACATGAACCGAATTACGCTGTGAGGACGCCATGAGAGCCGACCTGGAAATCATCCAAGACTGGATCCCCGCCGGCAGCCGCGTGCTCGACCTCGGCTGCGGCGACGGCGAACTGCTGGCCTGGCTGCGGGACAACAAGCAGGTCACCGGCTACGGCCTGGAAAACGACCCGGAGAACATCGCCACCTGCGTGGCCAAGGGCATCAACGTCATCGAGCAGGACCTGGACAAGGGCCTCGGCAACTTTGCCAGCAACAGCTTCGATATCGTGGTCATGACCCAGGCCCTGCAAGCCGTGCACTACCCGGACAAGATCCTCGACGAAATGCTCCGGGTCGGGCGCCAGTGCATCATCACCTTCCCCAACTTCGGTCACTGGCGCTGCCGCTGGTACCTGGCGAGCAAGGGTCGGATGCCGGTTTCGGAATTCCTCCCGTACACCTGGTACAACACGCCGAACATCCACTTCTGCACCTTCGAGGACTTCGAGGCACTGTGCCGCGAGCGGACCGCCAAGGTGATCAACCGGCTTGCCGTGGATCAACAGCACCGCCATGGGTGGGCCAGTAAGCTATGGCCTAATCTATTAGGTGAGATCGGCATTTATCGCGTCAGCAGCCCAGGTCTCAGCGATCACCAGATCGCGGTATAAACCGCACTGCCTCGAGGAGAATGATCATGCTGCGTTCAATTGTGTTTCTAGTGGCGGCCTGCTTCGGCGTCACGGCCATGGCCGCCGATGCCATCAAGGGCGAGCGCCAGGAAGTCTTCGGTGACCTCACCGTGCACTACAACACCTTCAACTCTACCTATATTCAACCGGACGCTGCCCAGCGTGCGGAGTTGGTACGCAGCAAGGATCAGGGTGTGATCAACATCTCGGTGGCCAAGGCCGGCAAACCGCTGGTCGCCCAGGTCAGCGGCAATGTGAAGGACCTGACCGGCAAGAGCGTCACACTGAACTTCAAGCAGATTACCGAGCAGGGCGCCGTCTACTACCTGGCGCAATACCCGGTACCGCAGCAGGAAAACCGCATCTTCGAAATCACCGTCACCGCCGGCGGTGATGCCCACACTTTCAGCTTCAATCAGGAACTTTTCCCAGGCGAATGATGAACTTCAGCCAACTGGTACTGGCCAGCCACAACGCCGGCAAACTCAAAGAACTCCAGGCCATGCTCGGTGGGTCGGTGCAACTGCGCTCGATCGGTGAGTTCAGCAGCGTCGAGCCGGAAGAAACCGGCTTGTCGTTCGTCGAAAACGCCATCCTGAAAGCCCGTAATGCGTCACGCATTTCCGGCCTGCCGGCGCTGGCCGACGATTCCGGGCTGGCAGTGGACTTCCTCGGTGGCGCGCCGGGTATCTATTCGGCCCGCTATGCCGATGGCCAGGGCGATGCGGCGAACAACGCCAAGCTGCTCGAGGCCCTGAAGGACGTCCCCACCGCCGAGCGAGGCGCGCAGTTTGTCTGCGTGCTGGCCTTGGTGCGGCATGCCGATGATCCGCTGCCGATTCTCTGCGAAGGCCTGTGGCACGGACGTATCCTCACCGCCGCCAGCGGCGAGCACGGTTTTGGCTACGACCCGTTGTTCTGGGTACCGGAGCGTGACTGCTCGAGCGCCGAACTGGGTCCGGTCGAAAAGAACCAGCTCAGCCATCGCGCCCGCGCCATGGCCCTGTTGCGCCAGCGCCTGGGCCTGCAATGACCCAGCCCCACGTAGCGCCGCCGCTGATCCACGGCAGCGCGCCAATCCCTCGGGCGGCCATGGCGCAGTTGCCGCCCCTGGCGCTGTATATCCATATCCCCTGGTGCGTGCGCAAATGCCCGTATTGCGACTTCAACTCCCATGCCGCCAGCCCGGTGCTGCCGGAAGAGGAGTATGTCGACGCACTGCTGGCCGACCTCGACCAGGACCTGCACGCGGTGTATGGCCGTGAATTGAGTTCGATCTTCTTCGGTGGCGGCACGCCCAGCCTGTTCAGCGCCCCGGCGCTGGGGCGTTTGCTCAAGGGCGTCGAGGCGCGTATTCCATTTGCCGGCGATATCGAAATCACCCTGGAAGCCAACCCCGGGACCTTCGAGCAGGAAAAATTCATCGCCTATCGCCAGTTGGGCATCAATCGGCTGTCCATCGGTATCCAGAGTTTCCAGGAAGACAAGCTCAAGGCCCTCGGCCGCATCCATACCGGCGGCGAAGCCGTGCGGGCGGCGGATATGGCGCGCCAGGCCGGGTTCGACAACTTCAACCTGGACCTGATGCACGGTTTGCCGGACCAGTCCCTGGACGATGCCCTGGCTGATCTGCGCCAGGCCATTGCCTTGAAGCCCACGCACCTGTCCTGGTACCAGCTCACCCTGGAGCCGAACACGGTGTTCTGGAACCAGCCGCCGACCCTGCCGGAAGACGACACCCTGTGGGATATCCAGGAAGCCGGCCAGGCGCTGTTGGCCGAGCACGGTTACGCCCAGTACGAAGTCTCGGCCTATGCCCAGCCCGGGCGGGCGGCGCGACATAACCTCAACTACTGGAGCTTCGGCGATTTCATCGGTATCGGTGCCGGCGCCCATGGCAAGCTCAGCCACCCGGACGGGCGCATCGTCCGGACGTGGAAAACCCGCCTGCCGAAGGACTACCTGAACCCGGCCAAGGCCTTCCAGGCCGGGGAGAAAGCCCTGGCCAACGAAGAGCTGCCGTTCGAGTTCCTGATGAATGCCCTGCGCCTGACCGAGGGCGTTGACGCCGTCTTGTTTGCGCAACGTACCGGGCTTAGTCTCGACAGCTTGAACGAAGCACGCGCCGAGGCCGAACAAAGTGGCCTGTTGCGGGTCGAACCGTCACGCCTGGCGGCCACCGACCGCGGGCAGCTGTTTCTCAACGACCTGCTGCAATACTTTTTGACCTAAGGAAACCCCATGGACCTGGTACTCGACCTGCTCGCCACGGTATCGCGTTGGAGCCGCAGCAACCTGTCGGAAATCGCCCTGGCGCTGGTGGGCTGCCTGCTGGTGCTGTTTGGCGCGGATATCAAGGGTTGGATCGATCAACGCCTGGGCAGCATTGCCGGTGCCTTGCGCGTACCGCTGCTGGCCCTGCTGTGCATGATCGGCAGCGGCGCGGCCTTGATCTACGCCACGCCCTGGGTGGTGCGCGGCTTGAGCCAGTTCAACAACTACAGCCTGGCGCCGGTGTTGTTGGTGGTGCTGGTGTTGATCGGGGTGGTGGCGGATCGGCGCTGATTGGAACGCGCTTCACCGCCATCGGCCTCAGGCCAGTTTCTCGAACTTCAGGTCCCACACCCCGTGTCCCAGTCGTTCGCCACGGCGTTCGAACTTGGTGATCGGGCGTTCGGCCGGACGCGGCACGCATTTGCCGTCTTCGGCCAGGTTGCGATAACCCGGGGCGACGTTCATCACTTCCAGCATATATTCGGCATACGGCTCCCAGTCGGTGGCCATATGCAAGATCCCACCGACCTTCAACTTGCTGCGCACCAGTTCGGCAAAGGATGCCTGGACGATACGCCGCTTGTGGTGACGGCTCTTGTGCCACGGATCCGGGAAAAACAGCATCAGCCGATCCAGGCTGTTGTCCGCCACGCAGCGGTTGAGCACTTCAATGGCATCGCAGTCGTAGACCCGCAGGTTCTTCAGCCCCTGGGTCAGCACGCCATTGAGCAGCGCCCCAACACCCGGACGGTGCACTTCCACACCGATAAAATCCTGCTCGGGTGCCGCCGCCGCCATTTCCAGCAGGGAATGCCCCATGCCGAAGCCGATTTCCAGCGAGCGTGGCGCCGAGCGACCGAACACCTGGTCAAAATCCACCGGCGCATCGGCCAGCGGCAGGACGAACAGCGGCGTGCCCTGTTCCAGGCCCTTCTGCTGGCCTTCGGTCATGCGCCCGGCGCGCATCACGAAACTCTTGATACGGCGGTGTTGGCGCTCTTCGCCTTCTTCCGGCTGGATTGGCGTGTCGTTCGATTCAGTCATCAAAGGCTCTTACTTGATCAGACCATCCAGCGGCGAGGAAGCGCTGGCATAGAGTTTTTTCGGCATGCGACCGGCGAGGTAGGCCAGGCGACCGGCAACGATGGCGTGTTTCATGGCTTCGGCCATCAGGATCGGCTGCTGGGCGTGGGCGATGGCCGAGTTCATCAGCACCGCCTCGCAACCCAGTTCCATGGCAATGGTGGCGTCGGAGGCGGTACCGACACCAGCATCCACCAGCACCGGGATCTTGGCTTCTTCGAGGATGATCTGCAGGTTGTACGGGTTGCAGATCCCCAGGCCCGTGCCGATCAGGCCGGCCAGCGGCATGACCGCGATGCAGCCGATTTCCGCCAGTTGCCGGGCGATGATCGGGTCATCGCTGGTGTAGACCATCACGTCGAAACCTTCCTTGACCAGCACTTCGGCGGCCTTGAGGGTTTCGATCACGTTGGGGAACAGGGTTTTCTGGTCGGCCAGGACTTCCAGCTTCACCAGGTTGTGGCCGTCCAGCAGCTCACGGGCCAGGCGGCAGGTGCGCACGGCTTCGATGGCGTCGTAGCAACCGGCGGTATTCGGCAGGATGGTGTAGCGATCCGGCGGCAGGATATCCAGCAGGTTCGGCTCGCCCGGGTTCTGCCCCAGATTGGTCCGGCGCACCGCCACGGTGACGATCTCGGCCCCCGAGGCCTCGATGGCCAGGCGGGTTTCTTCCATGTCGCGGTATTTGCCAGTACCCACCAGCAGGCGGGACTGATAGGTACGGCCGGCCAGCACGAAGGGCTTGTCGCTGCGAACAGTGCTCATTCGGAAATCCTCTTGAAAGGTTGAGGGCTTGCAGGGTGGATCAGGGCGTGGGACTGCAGGGGCGATTAACCGCCACCGATAGCGTGTACCACTTCGACCTGATCGCCTTCACGCAGGGCGGTGTCGGCATGCTGGCTGCGCGGGACGATATCCAGGTTCAGCTCCACCGCCACCCGCCGCCCGACCAGGTCGAGCCGGGCCAGCAACGCCGCGACGGTCTCGCCATCGGGCAGTTCAAAGGGTTCACCGTTCAATTGAATGCGCATGCGCCGGGCTGCCATCATTTTTAGGGGTCAGCATTCTAGCCCGATCAGTCCGGGCGACCCAAGCCATTCGTCGACCTGGCGGTCAGCTCAAGCCGCCTGCAGGCGCCAGGCGGCCAGACCGAGGCAGAACCAGCCGATCAGGAAGCCCAGGCCGCCGAACGGGGTGATGATGCCCAGCTTGCTCACACCGGTCAGGGTCAACAGATACAGGCTGCCGGAGAACAGGATAATCCCGAAGGCGAACGACAGGCCGGCCCAGGTGACCAGACGCCCCGGAATATGGGTCGCCAGCAGCGCCACGCCGAACAGCGCGAGGGCGTGCACCAGCTGATAGGTCACCCCGGTGTGGAAGATCGCCAGGTACTCCGAGCTCAGGCGGTCTTTCAGGCCGTGGGCGGCAAAGGCACCGAGGGCGACGCCGGTAAAACCGAAAAAGGCGGCCAGCAGCAAAAAACCACGCAACATGACGAACTCCATTCAGGGGGCACAGGGTCTGTATAATGGCCCGCTCCCACGCCCCGGCCAAGCCATCTCTATGTTGTCATTCCTTTTCCGCCGCCTCGTCACCGTCCTGAAATGGTTCGCCATCGGCAGTGTGTTGCTGGTGCTGCTGTTTCGTTGGGTGCCGCCGCCCGGGACCGCGCTGATGGTCGAACGCAAGATCGAGTCCTGGACCGATGGCGAGCCCATTGACCTGCAACGCAGCTGGCGCCCGTGGGAACAGATCTCCGACGAGCTGAAAGTGGCGGTAATGGCCGGCGAGGACCAGAAATTCCCCGAGCACTGGGGTTTCGACTTCGATGCGATCCAGGCCGCGTTTGAACACAACGAGCGCGGCGGTTCGATTCGCGGTGCCAGCACCTTGAGCCAGCAGGTGTCGAAGAACCTGTTCCTGTGGTCCGGTCGCAGTTATTTGCGCAAAGGGCTAGAAGCCTGGTTTACCGCGCTGATCGAGCTGACCTGGCCCAAGCAACGGATTCTCGAGGTGTACCTGAACAGCGTGGAGTGGGACGACGGCGTGTTCGGCGCGGAAGCGGCGGCGCGGCATCACTTCGGCGTCAGCGCGGCGGGCTTGTCGCGCCAGCAGGCCAGCTTGCTGGCGGCGGTGCTGCCCAATCCGCGGGAATGGAGCGCCAGTCACCCGAGCACCTACGTGGCACGCCGGGCGGGCTGGATTCGCCAGCAGATGAGCCAGTTGGGTGGGGATGAGTACCTGAGCGGGCTGAACAACTCGCGCAAGGCGCCCTGGGCGTTGTGATCTCCAGGGCCTCATCGCGAGCAAGCTTGCTCCTACAGTGTTGGCGGCGAGCCACAATGTTGTGAACGACGCTGACCCTGTAGGAGCAAGCTTGCTCGCGGTGAGGCCTGTCCAGACGCCGAAAATTTCGAACGTCGAAACAAAAACGCCCCGATCAGATCGGGGCGTTTTTTATTGCTTCAGCACTTAAGCGGCAATCGACAACTTCAGCTTGTTCATCGCACTCTTTTCCAGCTGGCGAATACGCTCGGCCGAAACGTTGTACTTCTGCGCAAGGTCGTGCAGCGTGGCTTTCTCTTCCGCCAACCAGCGCTGGTAGAGAATATCGCGGCTGCGCTCGTCGAGCACTTCCAGGGCTTCATGCAGGTTGCTGTTGGAGTTTTCGCTCCAATCGGCATCCTCCAGCTGACGCGCCGGGTCATACCGGTGGTCTTCCAGGTAATTGGCCGGAGACTGGAAAGCACTGTCGTCGTCGGCTTCCGCCGCCGGGTCGAAGGCCATGTCCTGGCCGGTCAGGCGGCTTTCCATCTCGCGCACTTCACGGGGTTCCACGCCGAGGCTTTCGGCCACGCGGTGGACTTCCTCGTTGTTCAGCCAGGCCAGACGCTTTTTCTGGCTACGCAGGTTGAAGAACAGCTTGCGCTGGGCCTTGGTGGTGGCCACTTTCACAATGCGCCAGTTGCGCAGGATGAACTCGTGGATTTCCGCCTTGATCCAGTGCACGGCGAACGACACCAGGCGCACACCCATTTCCGGGTTGAAGCGCTTCACGGCCTTCATCAGGCCGACGTTGCCTTCCTGGATCAGGTCAGCCTGGGCCAGCCCGTAGCCGGAATAGCTACGGGCGATATGGACGACAAAACGCAGGTGGGCGAGCACCATCTGCCGAGCCGCCCCAAGATCCTGCTCATAATAGAGACTCTCGGCCAGTTCACGCTCCTGCTCCGGCGTCAGCAAAGGAATGCTGTTCACCGTGTTCACGTAGGCTTCCAGGTTCGCACCCGGGACCAACGCGTAGACAGGTTGCAAAGAAGTGGTCATACGAAAAAACCTCCGACTCACATAACTCGTGCAGTGATGCACTGCGAAAATTGACCGGGAACCGTAGGACAAGTTCCCTAAACCACCAATACGGTCAATACAAACGAAACCACATTAATCTGACATTAACTACTTCGGTGCCAGCTCACGTAAATGCCGTGCGACCGCAATCCAAGCACCGATATACCCCAAGAGCACCGCCCCAAGCAACAATGACAGACCATCGGCCACCGGCACACCGGCCAGGGAAAAGTCGCTGCCGTAGAGACCGGCCAGCCCGACCACCGCGTCATTCAGCCAGTTCAGGCCATAAGCCAACACGCCCCAGGACAAAAACCCGGCACCAAAGCCATAAAGCGCGCCCATATAGAGAAAAGGCCTACGCACATAGCTATCAGTGCCGCCGACCAGTTTAATCACTTCGATCTCGGTGCGGCGGTTTTCAATATGAAGACGAATGGTATTGCCTATCACCAAAAGTAATGCAGACACCAGCAGCACCGTCAGGCCGAAGACAAAGCGGTCGCCCAGCTTGAGAATAGCTGCCAGACGCTCGACCCAGACCAGGTCCAGTTGCGCCTGTTGCACCTTGGGCAACTCGGCCAGGCGCTGGCGCAGGGCTTCCAATGTCGCCTTGTCGACTTCGTTCGGCGTCACCAGCACCACCCCCGGCAGGGGGTTCTGCGGTAATTCCTTGAGGGCTTCGCCCAGGCCCGACTGCTGCTGGAACTCGTCCAGGGCCTTTTCCTTGCTGATGTACTCGGCATCCGCGACGCCGGGCATGGCCTTGATCTGTTCGCTGAGGTGCGCGCCTTCGGTCGGGCTGGCATCCAGTTGCAGGTACAGGGAGATCTGCGCCGCGCGCTGCCAGGAGCCACCCAGGCGCTCGACATTGTTCAGCAGCAGCGACAAGCCCATGGGCAGGCTCAGGGCCACGGCCATCACCAGGCAGGTAAAGAAGCTGCCGATCGGCTGCTTGCCCAGGCGGCGCAGGCTGTCCACCAGGCTGGCGCGATGGCTTTCGATCCAGGCGCTGAGCAGGGTGCCGAAGTCCGGACCGTCGTCTTCGTTGCGTTTTTTCTTCGGCGGCTGCGGGTCGCTGGCTTTCGGGGCCACGCGTTCGGCTACCTTGGGGCTGCGAGTCGCACTCATTCGCCTGCCTCCCCGTCGCCGATCAATCGGCCGCGTTGCAGGGTCAGCATGCGGTGGCGCATGCGGGCGATCAGGGCCAGGTCGTGGCTGGCGATCAGCACGCTGGTGCCCAGGCGGTTGATGTCTTCGAACACGCCCATGATTTCCGCCGCCAGGCGCGGGTCGAGGTTACCGGTGGGTTCGTCCGCCAGCAGCAAGGCCGGGCGATGGACGATGGCACGGGCAATACCGACACGCTGTTGCTGGCCGGTGGAAAGATCGCCGGGGTAGAGGTCGGTCTTGTCCGACAGGGCCACGCGCTCCAGGGCCGAATCCACGCGTTTGACGATCTCGGCCTTGGACAGGCCGAGGATCTGCAACGGCAAGGCGACGTTGTTGAACACCGTGCGATCGAACAGCAACTGGTGGTTCTGGAACACCACGCCGATCTGCCGGCGCAGGAACGGAATCTGTGCGTTGCTGATCTGGCCCAGATCCTGCCCGGCCAGCAGCAGTTTGCCGGTGGTCGGACGTTCCATCGCCAGCAGCAGGCGCAACAGGGTACTTTTGCCCGCGCCGGAATGCCCGGTCACGAACAGGAATTCACCACGACGCACCCGAAAGCTCAGTTCATGCAAGCCGACATGACCGTTCGGATAGCGCTTACCGACCTGTTCGAAACGAATCATGAATGCTCCCGCTCCGCGAAAAGGGCCTGGACAAAGGGTTCGGCTTCGAAGGTACGCAGATCATCGATCCCTTCACCGACGCCGATGTAACGAATCGGCAGGCCAAACTGCTTGGCCAGGGCAAAGATCACCCCGCCCTTGGCGGTCCCATCGAGCTTAGTCAATGCCAGGCCGGTCAGTTGGACCGTCTGGTTGAATTGCTTGGCCTGGTTAATGGCGTTCTGCCCAGTCCCGGCGTCGAGCACCAGCAGCACCTCGTGGGGCGCGTCTACGTCGAGCTTGGCAATCACCCGACGGACCTTCTTCAGTTCTTCCATCAGGTTGTCTTTGGTGTGCAGGCGACCGGCGGTGTCGGCGATCAGCACGTCGATACCGCGCGCCTTGGCCGCCTGTACCGCATCGAAGATTACCGAAGCCGAGTCGGCACCGGTGTGCTGGGCGATGACCGGGATCTGGTTGCGCTCACCCCACACCTGCAGTTGCTCCACCGCCGCCGCGCGGAAGGTGTCGCCCGCCGCCAGCATGACTTTCTTGCCGTCGAGCTGCAGCTTCTTCGCCAGTTTGCCGATGGTGGTGGTCTTGCCGGCGCCGTTGACGCCCACTACCAGGATCACGAAGGGTTTGTGCTGCGAATCGATCTTCAGCGGCTGTTCGACCGGCTTGAGCATCGCGGTCAGCTCGGCCTGCAACGAGGCGTAGAGCGCGTCGCTGTCGGTCAACTGCTTGCGGGCGACTTTCTGGGTCAGGCTCTGGATGATCACCGAGGTGGCTTCAACACCCACGTCGGCGGTCAGCAGACGGGTTTCCAGCTCTTCGAGCAGGTCGTCGTCAATGGCCTTCTTGCCCAGGAACAGGCTGGCCATGCCTTCGCCAATACTGGCGCTGGTCTTGGACAGGCCCTGTTTGAGGCGGGTAAAGAAGCCGACCTTGGTCTCTTCGGAAACGGGCTTGGCCGGTTCGGCAGTCACCGGT
Source organism: Pseudomonas sp. MWU12-2345 (assembly GCF_023242385.1). NCBI lineage: Bacteria > Pseudomonadati > Pseudomonadota > Gammaproteobacteria > Pseudomonadales > Pseudomonadaceae > Pseudomonas > Pseudomonas sp. MWU12-2345. The sequence continues at coordinate 49,207 of NZ_JALLJA010000025.1, forward strand.
TCAGCCACCGCAACCGGAGCCGGAGCAACCACAGGCGTCACGACCGGCGCGGGTGCCGGGACTGGTGCAGGTGCAGGTGCAGGTGCAGAGACTGGAGCTGGAGCTGGAGCTGGAGCTGGAGCTGGAGCTGGAGCTGGAGCCTCGACAATCGGCGCAATGACCGGCGCTGGCACCGGTTCGGCGATGAACGGTTCAGGTGCGGCCACTTCAGCGACCGGCGCAACAGCCGTCAGCGGAATCGGCGGGGTGATATGCGGCGCCTGAACATCCTCGACCAGGGCCACCGGCTCCTCGGCCACGGGCAGGCTCGGCCAGGGCTCATGCACCGGGGCAGCCGGTGCGGCGGCAGGCGCTTCAACCACCGGCACGCTGATCGGCAACGGCTCGGCGGCCACCGGCAACGCCTCGCTCACTGGCGCGGGCGTGGCCTCAGGAGTCGGTTGTGGCTGTTCGACGACGGCTTCCTGCGGTTTTTTACGCAGCCAGCCGAACAGGCTTTTTTTCTCGCCAGCCGGGGCTGGGGTCTTCTTGTCGTCGTTGGAACCAAACATGGAGGACGGCTATCTCACGGTAGCGACGCGCCAAGGTGGCGCTTCGGCAAATAATATTCTGATGCGCAACAGACTGCCTTTTGACCAGATTGTTCGCGCGCAACGCAGTATCCTAGCACCTCCTCGCCCGCCGACGCTAAGATCACGCGGGCCGTACTACAGGTTTGAAAACGAATGAATGCTCTAGCCCGCCGTGCCGCTGGCCTGTTGCTCAGCACGCTTTGCCTACCCCTGGCCGCCTTGGCCGCCGACCCGCAACCGACCCACGAATTCACCCTCGACAACGGTCTGAAGGTCGTCGTGCGCGAGGATCACCGCGCCCCCGTGGTGGTCTCGCAGATCTGGTACAAGGTCGGCTCGAGCTACGAAACCCCGGGCCAGACCGGCCTGTCCCACGCCCTGGAACACATGATGTTCAAGGGCAGCTCCAAGGTCGGCCCGGGCGAAGCCTCGCTGATCCTGCGGGACCTCGGTGCCGAAGAAAACGCTTTCACCAGCGACGACTACACCGCCTATTACCAGGTCCTGGCCCGCGACCGCCTGGGCGTGGCCCTGGAGCTGGAAGCCGACCGCATGGCCAGCCTGCGCCTGCCGGCCGACGAGTTCAGCCGGGAAATCGAAGTCATCAAGGAAGAGCGCCGCCTGCGCACCGACGACAAGCCCATGGGCAAGGCCTTCGAGCGCTTCAAGGCGATGGCCTACCCGGCCAGCGGCTACCACACGCCGACCATCGGCTGGATGGCCGACCTCGACCGCATGAAGGTAGAAGAGCTGCGCCACTGGTACCAATCCTGGTATGTGCCGAACAACGCCACCCTGGTGGTGGTCGGCGACGTCACCCCGGATGAAGTCAAAACCCTGGCCCAACGCTATTTCGGCGCCATCCCTCGGCGTGACACACCGCCGGCGAAGATCCCGCGGGAACTCGACGAGCCCGGCGAACGCCTGATCACCCTGCATGTGAAGACCCAGTTGCCGAGCCTGATGCTCGCCTTCAACGTGCCGAGCTTCGCCACCGCCGAAGACAAGCGTTCGGTCACCGCCCTGCGCCTGATCGCCGCCCTGCTCGACGGCGGCTACAGTGCGCGCCTGCCGTCGCAACTGGAGCGTGGCGAAGAGCTGATCTCCGGCGGCTCGTCGAGCTACGACGCCTACACCCGTGGCGACACCCTGTTCCTGCTTTCGGCCACCCCCAACAGCCAGAAGAAAAAAACCCTGGCCGACACCGAGGCCGGCCTCTGGCGCCTGCTCGACCAACTGAAAACCCAGGCACCGAGCGCCGAAGAGCTGGAACGCGTACGTGCCCAGGTGATCGCCGGCCTGGTCTACGAACGTGACTCCATCACCAGCCAGGCCAGCGCCATCGGCATCCTGGAAACCGTCGGCCTGTCCTGGAAAATGATGGACACCGAACTGGCCGACCTGCAAAGCGTCACGCCGCAGGATCTGCAGAAAGCCGCCCGTACCTATTTCACCCGCGAGCGCCTCAGCGTCGCCCATGTATTGCCCGAGGAGAGCGCCCAATGAGTCAGTCCAAGGGGCCACGTTTCGCCCTGCTCGCCCTGACCCTCGCCGTCGCGGCGGGCGGTATCGGCTTTTATCTGTTCGATGCGCGTAATACCCAGGCCAGCCAGGCCCTGGACGCTGCCAAGTCCGGCCACAAGCTGCAATCGCTGGCGGAGCTGGACGGCAAGGCGCCGGCGCACCGCAGCCTGAACGTACAGACCTGGAAAACCGCCGAAGGCGCCAAGGTGCTGTTCGTCGAAGCCCATGAACTGCCGATGTTCAACCTGAACCTGACCTTCGCCGCCGGCAGCAGCCAGGACGGCAACGCCTCGGGCCTCGCCGCGCTGACCAACGCCATGCTCAACGAAGGCGTGGCCGGCAAGAACGTCGGTGCCATCGCCCAGGGTTTCGAAGGCCTCGGGGCCGACTTCGGCAACGGTTCCTACAAGGACATGGCGATTGCTTCGCTACGCAGCCTCAGCGCCCCGGACAAACGCGAGCCGGCACTGAAGCTGTTCGCCGAGGTGGTGGGCAAGCCGACCTTCCCCGCCGACTCCCTGGCGCGGATCAAGAACCAGCTGCTGGCCGGCTTCGAATACCAGAAGCAGAATCCCGGCAAGCTGGCGAGCCTGGACTTGTCCAAGCGCCTGTATGGCGATCATCCCTACGCGCATCCCAGCGAAGGCACGGCACAGAGCATCCCGCCGATCACCCTGGAACAGTTGCGCGCCTTCCACGCCAAGGCCTACGCGGCCGGCAACGTGGTGATCGCGCTGGTCGGTGATCTGTCTCGCAGCGAAGCCGAACGCATCGCCAGCCAGGTCTCCGCCGCCCTGCCCAAGGGCCCGGCCTTGCCGAAGATCGCCCAGCCGGCCGAACCGAAAGCCGGCGTCGGGCATATCGAGTTCCCGTCCAAGCAGACCACCATCCTGATGGCCCAACAGGGCATCGACCGCACCGACCCGGACTACGCGGCCCTGTCCCTGGGCAACCAGATCCTCGGCGGCGGCGGTTTCGGCACCCGTCTGATGAGCGAAGTGCGGGAAAAACGCGGCCTGACCTATGGTGTCTATTCGGGCTTCTCGCCGATGCAGGCCCGCGGCCCGTTCCAGATCAACCTGCAGACCCGCGCCGAAATGAGCGAAGGCACGCTCAAGCTGGTGGACGACGTGATCGCCGACTACCTGAAAAACGGCCCGACCCAGAAGGAAGTCGACGACGCCAAGCGCGAAATGGCCGGCAGCTTCCCGCTTTCCAATGCGAGCAACAGCAGCATCGTCGGCCAACTGGGCCTGATGGGTTTCTATGACCTGCCGCTCGACTACCTGGAAAACTTCGTGCAACAGACCCAGGCGCTGACCGTCGAGCAGATCAAGTCCGCCATGAACAAACACCTGAGTGTCGACAAGATGATCGTCGTCACCGCAGGGCCCACGGTGCCGCAAAAGCCCCTGCCGCCACCGACTGACAAACCCGCCGAGCAGCCGCTCGGGGTTCCGGAGCATTAATGGCCAGCCCATCGCGTCCCAGCAAGAAACCCGCTCACCCCCATAACGGTGTGAATCAACTGCGTATCATCGGTGGCGAATGGCGCAGCCGACGCCTGAGCTTCCCGGATGTCCCGGGACTGCGGCCGACCTCGGACCGGGTGCGCGAAACCCTGTTCAACTGGCTGGCGCCCTATGTCGCCGGGGCCAAGGTGCTCGACCCGTTCGCCGGTAGCGGCGCCCTGTTCCTCGAGGCCCTGTCCCGTGGCGCGGCCATGGGCCAGGCACTGGACGCCAGCAACCTGGCGGTGGCCAACCTGCGCGAACACCTGGGCACCCTGCGTTGCAGCGTCGGCCAGGTGCAGACCGCCGACGCCATGCGCTACCTGGAAACCCAGGCGGCCACGCCGTTCGACCTGGTGTTCCTCGACCCGCCGTTCAACCAGAACCTGCTGCCCGGCATCTGCGCCCTCCTGGAAGAACGCCAGTGGCTGGCCGACGACGCGTGGGTCTACACCGAAAGCGAAAACGCCCCCTCGGGCCTCGGCCTGCCGGGCAACTGGCGCCTGCACCGCGAGCAGAAGTCCGGGCGTGTCCACTACGCGCTGTGGCACCGCAGCGTAGCCAGCCAATAACCTGAGCGGCGGTTCGAGCCAAGCCTCGGGCCGCCGTCACTATCCCGCTACCGCCAGCCCCTCCGTCATCCGGATCAAGGTGTTCCTTTGCAACTCAAAAGGCCCCTGAAGGATGAAATGCCCCTACCCACGATGTGCACTCGGCCTGCTTTTCCTGCCGGTCATCGCCCTCGCCACCCCCTTGCCCAGCACCCACGAGCTGATGCTCGACAACGGTTTGAAAGTCATCGTGCGCGAAGATCATCGAGCCCCCGTCGTGGCGGCCCAGCTCTGGTACAAAGTCGGCTCCAGTCACGAACCGCCTGGCGAATCCGGGCTTTCCCATGCCCTGGAACACCTGTTGTTCCAGGGCAGCAGCAAAGTCTGCCCCGGCCAGGCGTTCGAGGTCATGGAACGCCTGGGCGCGCGGATCAACGCCTTCACCAACCATGACAGCACCACCTACGAATACCTGATGCCACGCCATGCCCTGGGCGTCGCACTGGAAATCATGGCCGACCAGATGAGCACCGCCCGACTTTCGCCAGCCGCCTTCCGGCGTGAAATCGAGGTGATCAAAAACGAGCGGCTGCAGAACGTCGATGACACCCCAGGGACACTGCTCGACGAGAAGATGCGCAGCATCGCCTTTACCACCAGCGGCTATCGCACCTCGACCATCGGCTGGCAACACGACCTGCAACGCATGAACGTCCAACAACTGCAACGCTGGTACGCCACCTGGTACGCGCCGAACAACGCCACCCTGGTGGTGGTCGGCGATATCACCCCCGGGGAGGTCGAAACCCTGGCCCGGCGCTACTTCGCCGACCTGCCCGGCCGAACGCTGCCAGAGACCAAGCCCCCGCTGGAGCTGAACGAGCCGGGCGAGCGACGGATCATGGTCCAGACCCGTAATGAGTTTCCCAGTCTGATCATGGCGTTCAACGTGCCCAGCCTGGTCACCGCCGCCGATCCGCATACCGCGCACACCTTGCACCTGCTCAACGAACTGCTCGGCGTCGGCTCCGGCTCGCGGATGTTCAGGGAGTTGAAGTTCCATGAAGAGTTGGTCACCCGGGCTCACTCGCGCTATGAGGCATTCAACCGGGGAGACGCCTTGTTGAAGATTGTCGTTGATCTGGACACCCAGAAAAATCCCAGCCTGGACGACCTTCAGGCACGCCTGTGGCAACTGCTCGACGAGCTCAAACAGTCGCCTGTCAGCGCGCAGGAGCTTGAGCGCGCGCGCACCCGGATGATGGCGCGACGCGTCTTTGCCCTCGACTCCCTGGAAAACCAGGCGCAGACACTCGGCGGCCTGGAAAGCGCCGGCCTGTCGTGGGCCCTGGAAGAACAGGAAGAAGCACATCTGAAGGCTGTCACGCCCCTGGACATTCAACACGCCGCGCAAACCTACTTCACCCGCGAGCGGCTCAGCGTAGCCCTGGCCAGCCCCGGGCAAACCCACCATGAATAGGGCCAACCCGGTGTTATCGAGCCTCCTGCCGGCACTGCTCGCCAGCCTTGCCATTCCTGCTGCCGGCGGCGACCTGTCGAGCGTCAATCCCCTGCAATCGTTGAACGAGGTCCAGCACCTGGCACCCACACCCACGACCCGGGTTGTCCGCGGCTGGAAAACGCTCAACGGGACCAAGGTGCTCTTTGTTGAAACCCATGGCCTGCCGTTGCTCGATGTGGCCGTGAGCTTTGCCGCGGGCAGCCGTTACGACGGCGAGCAACCCGGCCTGGCGGCCATGGCCCTGAGCCTGCTCAACGAAGGGTCGGAGGGCAAGGATGTCGACACGATCCTGACCGCATTCGACAGCCTGGGGGTGAAGATCGGCAATGGCATCGACCGTGACCATGGTTTTTTCACCCTGCGCAGCCTCAGCGACGAAGGCGTCCGGACACCGGCCCTGCAGTTGTTGAGCGAGGTGTTGAGCAAGCCCAGCTTCACCAGCGATGCCATCCGCCGGGTCAAGAGCGAGATCATCGACCGGCAAATGCGCGAGGATGCAGCCATCGACACCTGGGTCAGTCATCGCCTTGCACCGCCGCTCTACCCACGGCACCCGTATGCCCAGCCCCTCTATGGCACCCGGGAAAGTATCGGGGAAATCACTGCCGAGCAGCTGCGCGGCTTTCACCGCAAGGCTTACAGCGCGGGCAACGCCATTATCCTGCTGGTCGGTGATCTCTCGCTGGAGCAGGCGCAGAGCATCAGCGTGAAGATCTCCGACGCCTTGCCCAAAGGTCCGGCATTGCCACCCACCGCCAGCGCCCGACGTGAAGACAGCGTCGTCGGCACCTTCCATATCGAACGGCCGACCACCCTGATTCATCTGGATTTCGCCCAGATCGCCCCGCCTCGGAATCATCCCGATTACGTCGCTCTCTACGTGGCCAGCCTGATTTTTGGCGGAGGCTTCGACAGCCGCCTGATGAAAGTCCTGCGCGAGCAGCATGGCGTCACCTATTCGGCGCAGGCTCAACTCAAGAACTGGCAAGCCCGCGGCCCGTTCCACATCAACCTCTCGACGCCTCCCGAATACCGCGAAGCCGTGATCCGGCGGGTCAAGGGGATGTTCGAACAGCTCCTGAAAGACGGCCCGACCGAGCAGGAACTGCAGAACATCAAACTGAGCCTGCGCGGTGATATGGCGCTCAATGGCGCCAGCAATGCGGATATCCTCCAGGCGCTGTTGGTGATCGCCCGTCACGACCTGCCACTGAGCCTGACGGACTATGCCGAACAGGCGCAGCAACTGACCCGCGAAATGATCAAGGCTGCCTTGAACGCACATTTCAACGCCGACAGTTGGGTGGTGACCAGTACCGGCCCGAGCGCCCCCCAGCAAGCCTTGCCCGATCTCCAGGTTCGGGGGCCCAGTTGCCAGCCTCGTGCCCTGCCGCCGGGATAAAAAGCTGCGGCAATGGACAGGACTGTGGCAACTTAGGTATATCGCACACATACGCGTGGCTGCCATGATCGCTTGTTCATGGCAGCACCAGCGCCGCCCATTTCCACTTCGAGACTCGCTGCGTTGCCGTCATTTTCCCAGCCCACTGACTTGCCGGGCTTCACCCCCGCTCCGGGCCTGGGCAACCCGCACCTGCAAACCTTGTGGGGACCGCTCTGGCGCAAGACCGTCCACCTCGACCGTCGGCGTGAACGCCTGTGGCTTGACGACGGCGACTTCCTCGACCTTGACTGGCACGGCCCGCATGCCGCCGAGACGCCGTTGGTGCTGATCCTCCACGGGCTGACCGGTTCGTCGAACTCGCCTTATGTCGCCGGCCTGCAACAGGCGCTGGGCAACCAGGGCTGGGCCAGCGTGGCGCTGAACTGGCGGGGCTGTTCGGGAGAACCCAATCTACTGGCGCGCAGCTATCACTCCGGGGCCAGCGAAGACCTGGCAGCCACGATCGCCCACCTCAAGGCCCAACGCCCGCTGGCGCCGCTCTATGCCGTCGGCTACTCCCTGGGTGGCAACGTGCTGCTCAAGCATCTGGGGGAAAGTGGCCAGGACAGTGGCCTGCAAGGCGCCGTGGCGGTGTCGGTGCCGTTTCGCCTGGACCAGTGCGCCGATCGCATCGGCCTGGGCCTTTCGCGGATCTACCAGGCGCATTTCATGCGCGAGATGGTGGCCTATATCAAGAACAAGCAGCGCCAGTTCCAGCATGACGGGCGGATCGAGGGCCTGACTACCCTGAGCGACCTGGGACCGCTGACGGGGATGCGTACCTTCTGGGATTTCGACGGACGGGTCACCGCGCCATTGCACGGTTTTGCCGATGCCCAGGATTATTATCGCCGCGCCTCCAGCCGCTATTTCCTTGGAGCGATTCGCACCCCGACGCTGATTATCCAGGCCAAGGACGATCCCTTCGTGTTTCCCCACAGCCTGCCGGAGCCTGATGAGTTGGCGCCGGGCACCCAATTCGAATTGCAGGCCAGGGGTGGGCATGTGGGGTTTGTCGACGGCTCGCTGGGCAAGCCGACTTACTATCTGGAGAGGCGCATTCCGCAATGGCTGGCCGATAGGCAATATTGAACGGAATGCGCGATGCCTTTCTATCGATCAGGCATATTCGTGGTAGCTGACAGCGCCAAGCGGCGTGGCGATATCATTCACTAGTGGCACCAGCACTTGCCCATCCGAATAGCCATCTGGCTGATCCTCGACCCAGGCAAAAACTTCGGCTTCGAGTTCCGCATCCACCAGCCAGTCTTCCAGCCTTTCAATCTCACGGTCTTGCAAGGACGCTTTTTTGTCCAGCAGCACACTACGGCCCAGCGCGAGCATCTTGTGATGGGTATTGTTCGCCAGGGTTTCAAAGTGTTTGGCGAGAGGTTCCATCTGCCCGCTGTATCGTGGCTCGGCAGGAGTTCGCGCCCCTGCCGATTCGCCCAGTTCCTCTACCGACCTCGGATCGAGTTGATTATTCAACACGGCCTGTCCCATAAAAATCTCCTGTATCCGTTCTATCAAAGAGGTTTCTACAGCGTGCATCGCTCCACGCTCATGGGGATTAAGCCGGTTACGGAGTCCGGCCTGTAGGTAGATAAATCTCGGCCGCCGGGATAATCAGTCGCCCGTCGCCACCGCTCGCTGCGGATCGGTAATCCACTCGCTCCACGAACCGGCATACAAGGTTCCCAACGGATAACCCGCCAGGCACAGGGCAAACAGGTTATGACACGCCGTCACCCCGGAGCCGCAATACGCCACCAGTTCCCGTGGCGAGCGATCCCCCAGCTTGGCGGCGAAACGCTGCTTGAGCTGTTCCGCAGGCAGAAAACGCCCATCCGCGTCCAGGTTCTCGTTGAACGCCGCACACTGTGCGCCGGGAATATGTCCGGCCACCGGATCGATCGGCTCCACTTCACCACGGAAACGCGGCAGGGCACGGGCGTCCAGCAGGGTCATCGACGGCTGCCCGAGGCGCTGCTGCAAGTCTTCGACGCTGATCTGCAGCGCCACGTCCGACGTCCCCTCGAAGGTTCCACGGCCGACGGTCGGAGGGTTCAGACTCAGCGGCTGTCCGGCGGCATGCCAGGCTTTCAACCCGCCATCGAGCAGGAACACGCCGTCGCGCTTGCCCAGCCAGGCCAGCAGCCACCAGGCACGGGCGGCGTACATGCCCGGGCCGTCGTCATAGAGCACGACCTCGCTGTCGGCACTGATGCCCCAGGCCCGCAGGCGCTCGACCAGGGCCGCCGGGTCAGGGAGCGGATGACGCCCGGTCAGCCCCTTGATCACCGGGCCACTCAGGTCCCGCTCCAGATCGGCGTGGTGTGCGCCTTCGATATGCCCCTGGGCATAACTGCGCTGCCCGTAATCCGGGTCTTCAAGGGCAAAACGGCAATCCAGGATCACCAACCCGGGCCGGGCCTGGCGTTCGGCCAGTTGCCGGGGGCTGATCAGTTGCGCAAGGGACATGGCGAACGCCTCCTAAGTGAAGTGAATACAAAACAATTGTAGGAGCGAGCTTGCTCGCGATGGTGGTCCAGGCGCCGCGGGGGGCCAGGACGCCCGCGTCATCGTTGACGTCCATCGCGAGCAAGCTTGCTCCTACAACACCATAACCTAGCTTCCCTCATCCAGGGCCTGGGCCAACGGCACATAAAACTCACTGAGCAACTTGTCCACCGCCGCCCGCGACTGCACGGTGACAAAACCCGACTCCAGCACCAGCACCTGATAGACCCCACGCTTGATCGATTCTTCGCTCAGGTGATGGGCATTCTCGCGGGTAGTGCTCAGGAAACGCACCCAGGAGGTCAGGATAATCCAGGCATTGAGGGTCAGGGCCTCGATCTGCACGGCATCCATCCCCAGGATCCCGGCCGCGACAAAACCCGCGTAGATCGCCTGGCCCTGGATCAGGCAGCGCTGGGAAAACCGTCGGTAACGGGCGGCCAGTTCGGCATCGCTTTCCAGCAGATGTTCGAGGTCGCGGTGCAGGAAGCGATAACGCCACATCGCCGCGAGCAAGGCCTTGAGGTAGAAACGCTTGTCGTCGATGGTCGCGGCGCGCCCCTGGGGCGGGCGCAGAAAGCTGTCGACCAGGGCTTCGTACTCGGCAAACAGCACGGCGATGATCGCCTGCTTGTTGGGGAAATGGTAGTAGAGGTTGCCCGGCGAAATGTCCATGTGCGCCGCGATATGGTTGGTGCTGACACTGCGCTCGCCCTGCAGATTGAACAGATCCAGGCTGTTCTGGACGATGCGCTCGCTGGTTTTTATTCGAGGGGCCATGACTTCAGCTTTACTTCCAGAAGACGGTATCGGCCATCTTACGGCCTATCCGGCCGCGGATAAATCGCCATGATTCTCAGCCGCTATCAGAACGCACAGGCACTCCCTGTTGACTTTCTGGAGCATTAGCTCTAAACATTCGTTTAAAAATAAAATCACACACTGGAGCGCGCCATGTCTGCCGAAATAGCCTATCTGCAGGAGTCTCAGCAGCAACTGGACCAACTCCAGCGCCAGTTTCAAGCGCAGCGCCAGGCTTACGCCGCGCACCCCATGCCTCCCGCCGAGCAACGCCGGCAATGGCTCGACAGCCTGCGCCAACTGCTCAGTGACGAACGCCAGGCGCTGATCGACGCCATCAGCCAGGACTTCGGCAACCGCAGCGCCGATGAAACCCTGCTCGGCGAACTCATGCCCAGCCTGCACGGCATCCAGCATGCTCGCCGCCACCTCAAGGGCTGGATGAAAGCGTCACGCCGTCGGGTCGGCCTGGCTTTCCAGCCGGCCTCGGCCAAGGTCGTCTACCAGCCACTGGGGGTGATCGGCGTGATCGTGCCCTGGAACTACCCGCTGTTCCTCAGCATCGGCCCACTGGTGGGCGCGTTGGCGGCGGGTAACCGGGTGATGCTCAAGCTCAGCGAGTCGACCCCGGCCACCGGCCTGTTGCTCAAGGAACTGCTGGGCCGGGTATTCCCGGAAGACCAGGTGTGCGTGGTACTCGGCGAAGCCGAGATCGGCATGGCCTTTTCCAAGCTGCCGTTCGATCACCTGCTGTTCACCGGTGCCACCAGCATCGGCCGACACGTGATGCGCGCGGCGGCGGAAAACCTGACCCCGGTGACCCTGGAACTGGGCGGCAAGTCGCCGGCCATCGTCTCCCAGGACGTGCCCCTCAAGGACGCCGCCGAACGCATCGCCTTCGGCAAGACCCTCAACGCCGGCCAGACCTGCGTGGCGCCGGACTACGTGCTGGTGCCGGAAGATCGGGTCGGGGCCTTCGTCGAAGCCTACCGACAGGCAGTGCGCGGCTTTTATCCGACCCTGGTCGACAACCCGGACTACACCAGCATCATCAACGACCGCCAACTGACACGGCTCAACGGTTATCTGAGCGATGCCACCAGCAAGGGCGCACTGCTGATTCCGCTGTTCGACCAGGGCCAGGGTCGGCGCATGGGCCACAGCCTGCTGCTGAACGTCAGCGATGAGATGACCCTGATGCAGGACGAGATCTTCGGCCCGTTGCTGCCCATCGTGCCGTACAAGGGCCTGGATGAGGCCTTTGCCTACATCAACAACCGGCCCCGCCCCCTGGCGCTCTACTACTTCGGCTACAACAAGGCCGAACAGCAACGGGTGCTCGATGAAACCCATTCCGGCGGCGTCTGCCTGAACGACACCCTGCTCCATGTGCCCCAGGAAGACCTGCCCTTCGGCGGTATCGGCCCCTCGGGCATGGGCCATTACCATGGCCACGAAGGCTTCCTGACCTTCAGCAAGGCCAAGGGCGTGCTGACCAAGCAGCGCTTCAACGCGGCACGGCTGATCTACCCGCCCTACGGCAAATCGATCCAGAAACTGATCCAGAAACTCTTCGTTCGTTGATGTTCCACTGCCCAGGTGAATAACAAGAATGCCAAGCCTGTCTGAATCTCCCGTACTGAGCCGTCGCGGCGTGCTGAAAATCGGCCTCTGCGCCGGCGCCTTCCTCAGCAGCGCCGGGCTGGTCGCCAGCCTCAGCGGCTGCTCGGCCGGCCATCCGGCCAGCGGTTTTACCGTGTTGCAGGCCAATGACCTGCCGTTTTTGCAGGCGCTGATCCCGGTGATGCTCGAAGGCGCTGTCGCCGCCGAGAAAATGCCCGCCGCCATCGACCAGACCCTGGCGAGCCTGGACTACAGCCTCGACCACCTGTCGCCGGAAATGCTCAAGCTGACCCGGCAACTGTTCGACGTCCTCGGCATGGGCATCACCCGTGGGCCGCTGACCGGCATCTGGGGCAGTTGGGAAAATGCCAGTGACGCGCAGATCCACAACTTTCTCGAGCGCTGGGAAAACAGCTACCTGAGCCTGCTGCGCATGGGCCACGCGTCACTGCTGCAACTGGTGATGATGGCCTGGTACAACCGCGCCGAAGCCTGGGCGCACTGCGGTTATCCAGGCCCGCCGAAGATCTGATGCAGCACCTGAAATACGCCTTTGGAAACACAACAGAACCCGTAGGAGCAGGGCTGTCATCAAGGCCGGGGCAATCAGCGTCTCGGACAAACCCCAAGAACAACAATAAAAGAGGCTGCACATGCCCGTACCCGATCTGTTTCGCGAAGGCCTGGCCCGAGGCTGGAAAACCTACAACGGCTCCCGCCTGGAGCAGAACCTGACGCTGGAGGCCGATGTCGCCATTATCGGCAGCGGCGCGGGCGGCGGCACCACCGCCGAAATCCTCAGCGCCGCCGGCTACAAGGTCCTGCTGATCGAAGAAGGCCCGCTGAAAACCAGCAGCGACTTCAAGATGCTCGAAGACCAGGCCTACACCAGCCTCTACCAGGAAGGCATCGGCCGCATGAGCAAGGACGGCGCCATTACCATCCTCCAGGGCCGCGCCGTCGGCGGTACCACACTGATCAACTGGACCTCGAGCTTCCGCACGCCGGACCAGACCCTCGAACACTGGGCCAAAGAGCACAACGTCAAGGGCCATGGCAGCGCCGAGATGGCGCCCTGGTTCGAGAAAATGGAACAGCGCCTGGGTGTCGCCCCCTGGGTCATGCCGCCCAACGCCAACAACGACGTGATCCGCAACGGCTGCGAAGCCCTCGGCTACAGTTGGAAAGTCATCCCGCGCAACGTGCGCGGCTGCTGGAACCTGGGTTACTGCGGCATGGGCTGCCCGACCAACGCCAAGCAGTCGATGCTGGTCACCACCATCCCGGCAACCCTGGAGAAAGGCGGCGAGCTGCTCTATCTGGCCCGGGCCGAACGCTTGCAGATCGAAGGCGACCAGGTCACCGGCCTGCTCTGCGTGGCGATGGACGAACGTTGCGTGGCCCCCAATGGCCGGACAATCCAGGTCAAGGCCCGGCATTACGTGCTGGCGGGCGGCGGCATCAACAGCCCGGGACTGCTGTTGCGCTCCAAGGCACCGGATCCCAGCGGCCAACTGGGCAAACGGACCTTCCTGCACCTGGTGAATTTCTCCGCTGGGCAGTTTTCCGAAGTCATCAATCCGTTTTACGGCGCGCCCCAGTCGATCTATTCCGACCATTTCCAGTGGAATGCCGGCGTCACCGGGCCGATGTCCTACAAACTCGAAGTCCCGCCCCTGCAACCGGCCCTGGCCAGCACCCTGCTGGGCGGCTTCGGCCCGCAAAACGCCCTGCGCATGCAACAACTGCCGCACACCCACATGATGCTGGCGCTGATGCGCGACGGTTTCCACCCGGACAGTCCCGGCGGCAGCGTGGAACTGCGCGGCGACGGCACGCCGGTGCTCGACTATCAGGTATCGGCCTATGCCTGGGACGGCCTGCGCCGGGCGTACCACAGCATGGCCGAGATCCAGTTCGCGGCGGGCGCCAAGTCGGTATTGCCGCTGCACGCCGATGCCGACTACGTGAACACCCTGGCCAAGGCCCGGGAACTGATCGACGAACTGAGCCTGGAGCTGTACCGCACGCGCCTGGGCAGCGCCCACGTCATGGGCGGTTGCGCCATGGGCGAAGAGGCGAAAAGCGCGGTCACCGACAGCCTCGGCCGCCACCATCAGTTGCGCAATCTGTCGGTCCACGACGGCTCGCTGTTCCCCACCAGCATAGGCGCCAACCCACAGCTTTCGGTTTATGGCCTTACAGCCAAGCTGGCGACCGCCCTCGCGGAGCGCTTGAAAAACCCGTGAAAAAGAGGACTATTCGTCGCGTCTATAGTGCTTTCTTCCCGGTATCCTGACTTGGCCGACCGGAAAGGCTGCGATACCATCCGACTCCCCTAAACGGATACCCGCCAGGACGACGCGATGAACCGAGTGTTGTACCCAGGTACCTTCGACCCGATTACCAAGGGTCATGGCGACTTGGTCGAGCGCGCCGCGCGCCTGTTCGACCACGTGATCATCGCCGTGGCAGCCAGCCCGAAGAAGAACCCGCTGTTCCCCCTGGAGCAACGTGTGGAGTTGGCCCGCGAGGTCACCCAGCACCTGCCCAACGTGGAAGTGGTGGGGTTTTCCACCCTGCTGGCGCATTTTGCCAAGGAACAGAACGCCAATGTCTTCCTGCGTGGCCTGCGCGCCGTGTCGGACTTCGAATACGAGTTCCAGCTGGCAAACATGAACCGTCAGTTGGCTCCGGACGTCGAGAGTCTGTTCCTCACGCCGTCGGAGCGTTATTCATTCATTTCGTCGACCCTTGTCCGGGAAATCGCGGCCCTGGGCGGCGATATCACCAAGTTTGTCCACCCGGCGGTGGCCGACGCACTGACCCTGCGCTTCAAGAAATAACGCCCGGCGCAGGCTCTGTCGAGGCTGGCTATTGCGGCCGCCTCGACGGGCGCGCGTGCACTGCGCGCGCCAATGCGGCACAATTGGCGCATTAGTTTTCATGTTGCCCGGGCCTGCCGCCCGGGCCGGAGTGCCCATGTCCCTGATCATCACCGACGATTGCATCAACTGCGACGTCTGCGAACCCGAGTGCCCGAACGCCGCTATTTCCCAAGGCGAAGAGATCTACGTGATCGACCCGAACCTGTGTACCCAGTGTGTCGGCCATTACGACGAGCCGCAATGCCAGCAGGTCTGCCCGGTGGACTGCATCCCACTGGATGAAGCCCATCCGGAAACCGAAGATGAGTTGATGATCAAATACCGGAAGATCACCGGTAAGGCTTGAGCATTGTAGCGAATCCAAGGCCCTTTTCGCGGGCAAGCTCCGCTCCCACAGGTTTTGTGTCATACACAATATTTAGTCTTGGCTCAGATATTGTGGGAGCGGAGCTTGCCCGCGAAAGGGCCATCACTGACGCCGCAGCCAGCAAGGGCTGTACCGGGCGCTAGCAGATTACTGATCGCCGTCAAACCCTTCCGCCGTGCAACCCAGGCAACGGGCAAAGGCCGCTTTCCCGGGGGCGAGCACCAGTGACTTGCCGGCCTTGCCCATGCCGTCGACACCACCGAATGCGGTAAACGGCAACGACACCACAAACACCGCCGTACCCACCAGGGTCGCGCCCACCAGCAAGGGACGGGCGATGATCAGGTCGGCGATCATCGCGTAGGCCGGTGGGTTCTGGATCGAGTAGGTCGGGTCGCCGCTGCTGCCATCGTCCGCCAGCACCGGCAACGCCTGCAGACCAAAACTCAGGGCCACAACCAGGGCCAGGGTGCGAAACGGGTTCATGGCACTATCCTTCAACAAAGCAATGGATGGCAAAGTCTTAACTATAACAGCGTCCGCACGCTTGTCAGGTCAGCTCTGACAACGCGGGCAGTACACGCTGGCCCGCTGCCCCAGACGAATCTCACGCAAGACAGTGCCACAGACCTTGCAATGCTCGCCACCACGCCCGTAGACGAAGAGTTCCTGCTGGAAATAGCCGGGTTGGCCGTCGCCGCCGATAAAGTCGCGCAAGGTGGTGCCGCCCCGTTCGATGGCCGCTGCCAGGATGCGTTTGATCTCGATCGCCAGCGCCAGGTAGCGCCCCCGGGAAATACTCCCGGCCTCGCGGCGCGGGTCGATGCCGGCGGCGAACAGCGCCTCGGTCGCATAGATATTGCCGACCCCCACCACCACCGCGTTATCCATGATGAACGGCTTCACCGCCATGGAACGCTTGCGCGACAGCTGGAACAGCCGCTCGCCGTCGAACAGCTCGGTCAGCGGCTCCGGCCCCAGGCGCGCGAGCAATTCGTGATTGAGCGGGTCCAGGCTCCAGAGCATCGCACCGAAACGCCGTGGGTCGGTGTAGCGCAAGGCCAACCCGGATTCCAGCTCGATATCCACATGCTCGTGCTTGGCCGCCGGCAAGCCGGCTTCCACCAGGCGCAGGTTGCCCGACATGCCCAGGTGACTGATCAGGGTCCCGACCTCGGCATTGATCAACAGGTATTTGGCCCGCCGCTCCACCAGCACGATGCGCTGCCCGGACAGGCGCACATCGAGGTCTTCCGGGATCGGCCAGCGCAACCGACGGTCACGCACGATCACACGGCTGACCCGCTGGCCTTCCAGATGGGGCGCAATACCGCGCCGGGTGGTTTCGACTTCAGGTAATTCAGGCATGGCGGCCCCAGGTCAGGCAATAACGGGCTCGGCGACGACGCTCGGACGCTTAGTGAGTGCCGAGTTCGCGGATGTTCTCTCTGAGGTTTTCGAAGTCATAGTCGGACAGGCCGACATAATCGAGCACCAGATGGCCGATGGCCTTCCATTCGTGGTCTTCGGCTTCGTTGCCCAGCACCCGATGGGACGCACAGATATGTTCAGCCATTTTCAGGATGGCCAGCAGGTTCTTCAACTGGCTGTTGCGGGTCGATTCGTCGCTGAAGATCGCCAGGGCATTGTGGTGATTGGCGATGGCGTTGGTCACATGCTCCGGCAGGCGCCAGGATTTGGCCGTGTAGTAGCCGACCACCGCATGATTGGTGTTCAACTCGGCGTTTTCCGTGTCCACCACCCGCTGCTCCGGGCCAGCATTGGCGTAGGCCCGCTCCAGCACCGCCATATAGTTGGGGAAACGCTTGATCATCAGCGGAATGCCGCAATCGTGGAACAGCCCCAGGGCATAGGACTCATCGACCGCCTGGGCGCCGGTACGCTTGGCCAGGGTCAGGCTGGTCATGGCCACGTCCTGGGCGGTGTCCCAGAAACGATTGAGGGTGACGATGGTTTCATCGGCCATCTCACCCTTGATCGATTGCGCGTTGATCAGGTTGATGATCGAGCGGCTGCCCAGCAGATTCACCGCACGCTGGATCGAGGCGATCTTGTTCGAGAGGCCGTAATACGGCGAATTGACGATTTTCAGCAGCGCGCCGGAGAGGCCCGGGTCCTGGCTGATCAGCCGGGCGATCACCTCCAGATCCGGGTCAGGCATGTACTGCTCCATCTGCAAATCCACCATGATTTGCGGCTGGGGAGGCACGCTAATGCCTTGCAGGGCCTGCTGGATCTGTTCAGGTGAAAGTTCTTGGGACATGGGTACACACTCCGGGCGAGTGAGGGATTCTAGCGGAAAACCTGTACGCCATGGGCCAAGTGTACAATCGCTTACATGAAACATCGCACGCCGGGGACGCCCAACTCCCGCTATAATCCCGCTCTTTTTTCCCCGGAGCGACGTCATGTCCCTGCCTAGCCTACGCCTCAAAGCCAACGCCGACCGACGCCTGCGCAACGGTCACCTGTGGGTCTACAGCAACGAAATCGACGTGGCGGCCACTCCACTTCACGGCTTCAAGGCCGGCGACCAGGCCCTGCTCGAAGCTGCCGGCGGCAAGCCGCTGGGCATCGTCGCCATGAGTCCGAACAACCTGATCTGCGCGCGCCTGCTGTCGCGCGACATCAAGTTGCCGCTGGACAAGTCGCTGCTGGTGCACCGCCTCAACGTGGCCCTGTCCCTGCGCGAGCGGCTGTTCGACAAGCCGTTCTATCGCCTGGTCTACGGCGATTCCGATCTGCTGCCGGGGCTGGTGGTGGATCGTTTCGGCGATATCCTGGTGGTCCAGCTCGCCTCGGCGGCCATGGAACAGCACAAGGATGAGGTGATCGCGGCGCTGGTCCAGGTCCTGAAACCGAGCGGCATCCTGTTCAAGAACGACTCCGCGGCCCGCGATGCCGAAGGCCTGGAGCGTTATGTCGAGACCGTGTTCGGCCTGGTGCCGGAGTGGGTCGCCCTGGAAGAGAACGGCGTGAAGTTCGAAGCGCCGGTGATGGAAGGCCAGAAGACCGGCTGGTTCTACGACCACCGCATGAACCGTGCGCGCCTGGCGCCCTATGCCAAGGGCAAGCGGGTGCTGGACCTGTTCAGCTATATCGGCGGCTGGGGCGTGCAGGCAGCGGCGTTCGGTGCCAGCGAAGTGTTCTGCGTCGATGCCTCGTCCTTTGCCCTGGACGGCGTGGAACGTAACGCGGCGTTGAACGGTTTTACCGAGAAGATGACCTGTATCGAAGGTGACGTGTTCGAAGCCCTCAAGGAACTGAAGGCCTCCGAAGAGCGTTTCGACGTGATCGTGGCCGACCCGCCCGCCTTCATAAAACGCAAGAAAGACCTGAAGAACGGCGAAGGCGCCTACCGCCGCCTGAACGAGCAGGCCATGCGCCTGCTGAGCAAGGACGGCATCCTGATCAGCGCCTCGTGCTCGATGCATCTGCCGGAAGATGACCTGCAGAACATCCTGCTGACCAGCGCCCGTCACCTGGACCGCAATATCCAGCTGCTGGAACGCGGCGGCCAGGGCCCGGACCATCCGGTACACCCGGCGATTCCGGAAACCCGTTATATCAAGAGCATTACTTGCCGGTTGTTGCCTAACAGCTAAGTGATAACCCGCACCGCCTTGGCTCAAGGCGGTGCGGGCGTCCTGACTGACACTTTGAAGTTCCAAAGATACCCTGTAGTCCCTATCGGATAACAGCTCCGACTATTCCCACATCCCCAATTATTGGAAGTGACCGACAACCACATCGGACATGACCTACGCAAACGCTATTGCCAACCAGCTCCATCAGCCTATTATCAATCTGCCACCTCAATAACGAGGTGATAAACATCAACAACAGACAGGTAATATGAACATGGAAAAAATCAATCTTGAGCACCAAACTTCCGTTGGGTTCCACGTGATGCTCGGAACCTCAAAATAAACCCTGAGAAAGGCTGGGTCGACGCCCGCTTTCGGCCCAGCCTCAAATAAAGGGGGTCTATTTCATGTATATCAATCCGAGCCTGCTCGTTTTAATAAAGCCGCCTGCCCTGGTGATTTGGAACTATCAGTCACACGAGCAGTACTCAATAGACAAACATCATTCAAGCCGACTGATCGAGCTTATCGAAGCTCCCGTCCGCTTCGATCCGACACACCCGATTGATTCGACGCTCCTGGCCACCGGCATTCTCAGTGAAACGCCCTTTGCCGCCAACGACTGGGGCTGGGATGACCTGTCGCGGATTTTCCATATCGGCACCAAGGATCTGCTGCCAGGCGCCCGCCTGCAAAATGCCGAGGAATGGGCCAGGCACTATCTGTCCGAGTGCCAGGAGGTCATGGGCCGTCCAGCGCCAGAACCGCATCGATATGCCAGTGCATTACCCCAGGACATGATTTATCTGCCGACGCCTTGCGTCGATAAAACCACCGACTTCAAAAACGTATTGCTGGAACGAAAAACCTGCCGTGACTTTTTCAAACAGAGTGTTTCGCTTCATACGCTCAGCCATCTTCTCTATCTGTCACTGGGCTATTTGAAAGAGCGCGAAGGCGACTGCCACGCCTCAATACCCCAAGCATTCAAAGCCCGTCGCAGCAGCCCATCGGGTGGGGGACTGAACAGTACCGAAGGTTACTTGTATGCCTACAATATAAAGGGGCTTGGCCCCGGTTTTTATTATTATCACCCCGACAAACATGCCCTGACCTTGATAAAGCGTATCAGCGCGCCGTTGGCGACGTTCGTACAAGATCAACACTTCATCAACAACTTGCCTCTTGGCCTGTTTATCACTTCTCGTTTCGACAAGATGTGGTGGAAGTATCCACACTCCCAGGGTTACCGGGTTTCACTGCTCGAAGCCGGGCATATTTCACAAACCCTGCAACTGACCGCCACGGCCTTGGGCATGAAGACCTGGGTGACGGCCGCCTTGAGCGAAGAAAAAATCGAACAGGCCCTCGGGTTGAATAACCTTTGTGAACAACCACTGCTTTTTGTCGGAGCCGGTTACAGCAACGGAGAGGCTCTGTGCGATGAACTCAAACAGCTACTCGCCGCGGAAAGCCACTGATGCAAGAGCCCTCCCCAGCCCTGGGCGCCGCCGGCTATAAATACTCCTGCCTGCTGCTGCTCAGCTGTATATCGCTGATCAGCTTTTTCCCGCTCAATGTCCTGCTGCCGGCCTTTCCTGCCCTGGCCGAGCAATTCAATACCTCGACGACCGGCATCGCCTTGGCGATCAGCCTGTTTACGCTGGTGTTCGCCTTCTCACAGTTTGTCGCCGGGCCGCTCTCCGATAAATTCGGCCGCAAGGAAATCCTGCTGGGCTGCCTGGCGATTTCCTGCCTGGGCTCCCTGGGCTGCACTCTGGTCCAGGACTACACGGCCTTTCTGTTTTTTCGCGGTGTCCAGGCACTGGGCTGTGGTTTTTTTGTGCTGGGCCTGGCCCTGGTCGAAGACCTGTTCAACCCGGCGGACCGCGCGCCCATCCGCATTTACTACATGAGTTTCAGCGGCCTGTTCGTGGCCCTGTCGCCCCTGCTGGGCTCCTGGCTACAGACATCTTTCGGCTGGAAAAGCAGCTTCTACGCCTTTTCCTTTATCGCAGCGGGTATTTTCCTGCATGCACTCTGGGTTCTCCCCGCAAGATCCGCACAGCCGTCCCGAGGAAACCCATCGATACGCCAGTCCATAAAAACCGTCCTGAGCCACGCCGACTTCCGCCGTTACTGGCAGATAGCAGCACTGGTGTTTTCCGCCTACTTCGCGCTGATCAGTGTGTCGCCGCTGATTTTCATGGATGACCTGAAGCTCTCCGAAGTCCAATACACCCTCGTCCTGTTTATCTATGGCCTGGCCTATCTGTGCGGCGGCCTGCTCGCCTCCACACTGCAAAAACGCCTGGGTGTTCGAGCGCAGATCAATACGGGCCTGATCCTGTTGGGCGGCTCCGGCCTGCTTCTGCTACTGATCATGCAACTGCAGATTGTCTCGACCGCGACCCTGCTTCTGCCCATGTGCCTCAGTGCCATTGCCGTTACCGTCACCCGCCCTGTGGCCATCTCGGCGGCGATGCTGCTGTTCTCCGCCAACGCCGGCACGGCGGCCTCGACGGGCAACAGCCTGATGTTCATCGCCGCCGCCGCGACCACTGCGGTCGTGGCCAAGGCAGGCGTCGACTTGCTGTCGGCCATCGCGGCGGTTTTCATTATTTTCAGTGTCTTCGGCCTGCTGAGCAGCGCCCGGCTCAATCGCTGAATCGCCAAACGCAGCCCGGAAACACAAGTGCCCCCTCGAATCCAGAGCGCCCGGCTGAACCCAAGCTTCACACCCTTGAGCGCCCGCCCCATTCCTTCCCGCCGCCAGCGGTGTAGAATCGCGCTATTCATCGCCAGTCATCCCCCGGCGGGTTTATGAGCTCAGGCCCAGGCGCGCGGCGATCCCGCGAGGCCAACGGCAGCTTTCGGGCACCCGGCTATTTTTCGGTGTGCACCAGAGGCCCATAGAAGCTCACTTCCCTTTGTGTACCTGATTAGCCGCCCGGAGTGCTCCATGCCTGATTACCGCTCGAAAACATCCACCCACGGCCGCAACATGGCCGGTGCCCGCGCCCTGTGGCGCGCCACGGGGATGAAAGACGCCGACTTCAAGAAACCGATCATCGCCGTCGCCAACTCCTTCACCCAGTTCGTTCCCGGCCATGTCCACCTCAAGGACATGGGCCAACTGGTCGCCCGCGAGATCGAACGCGCCGGCGGCGTGGCCAAGGAATTCAACACCATCGCCGTGGATGACGGCATCGCCATGGGCCATGACGGCATGCTCTATTCGCTGCCGAGCCGCGAGATCATCGCCGACTCCGTCGAATACATGGTCAACGCCCACTGCGCCGACGCCATCGTCTGCATCTCCAACTGCGACAAGATCACCCCCGGCATGCTGATGGCCGCCCTGCGCCTGAACATCCCGGTGATCTTCGTTTCCGGCGGCCCGATGGAAGCCGGCAAGACCAAACTGGCCGCCCACGGCCTCGACCTGGTGGACGCCATGGTCATCGCCGCCGACTCCAGCGCTTCTGACGAGAAGGTTGCCGAGTACGAGCGCAGCGCCTGCCCGACCTGCGGTTCGTGCTCCGGCATGTTCACCGCCAACTCGATGAACTGCCTCACCGAAGCCCTGGGCCTGGCCCTGCCGGGCAACGGTTCGGCCCTGGCGACCCACTCCGATCGCGAACAACTGTTCCTCCAGGCCGGCCGTACCATCGTCGAGCTGTGCCAGCGTTACTACGGCGACAACGATGACTCGGTGCTGCCGCGCAATATCGCCAATATCAAGGCGTTCGAAAACGCCATGACCCTGGACATCGCCATGGGCGGTTCCACCAACACCATCCTGCACCTGCTGGCCGCCGCCCAGGAAGCCGAGATCGATTTCGACCTGCACGATATCGACCGCCTGTCCCGGCACGTGCCGCAACTGTGCAAGGTCGCGCCGAACATCCAGAAGTACCATATGGAAGACGTGCACCGCGCCGGCGGGATCTTCAGCATCCTCGGCGAACTGGCCCGTGGCGGCCTGCTGCACACCGACCTGCCGACCGTGCACAGCAAGACCCTGGCCGAGGGTATCGCCAAGTGGGACATCACCCAGACCAGCGATGAAGCGGTGCACACCTTCTTCAAGGCCGGCCCCGCCGGTATCCCGACCCAGACCGCGTTCAGCCAGTCGACCCGTTGGGAAACCCTCGACGACGACCGTGAAAACGGCTGCATCCGCAGTGTCGAGCACGCCTATTCGAAAGAAGGCGGCCTGGCCGTGCTCTACGGCAATATCGCCCTGGACGGCTGCGTGGTGAAAACCGCCGGTGTCGACGAGTCGATCCATGTGTTCGAAGGCAATGCGAAGATCTTCGAAAGCCAGGACAGCGCCGTGCGCGGCATCCTCGCCGACGAAGTGCAGGCCGGCGACATCGTGATCATCCGTTACGAAGGTCCGAAAGGCGGCCCGGGCATGCAGGAAATGCTCTACCCGACGTCCTATCTGAAGTCCAAGGGCCTGGGCAAAGCCTGCGCCCTGCTGACCGACGGGCGTTTCTCCGGCGGCACTTCGGGCCTGTCCATCGGCCATGCTTCTCCGGAAGCGGCCGCGGGTGGCGCGATTGGCCTGGTCCAGGACGGCGACAAAGTGCTGATCGACATTCCGAATCGCTCGATCAACCTGTTGGTCAGTGATGAGGTACTGGCGGCACGTCGCGCCGAACAGGACAAGAAGGGCTGGAAGCCGGTGGAAGTGCGTCCACGCAAGGTGACCACGGCCTTGAAAGCTTACGCGTTGCTCGCCACCAGTGCCGACAAGGGCGCGGTACGCAACAAGGCGATGCTCGACGGTCTCTAAGGCATATATATGTCAAAAAGAACCGGCGCCCAGGCGCCGGTTCTTTTTGAAAGCATGTTTCTGGAGCGTCGACAAGTTCATTACATGGCATCAAAACGCATAATATGCACGTTGTTTGTGCTCCCCGTATAGAGATCCATCACCTGCTTATTATTAAAGTACCCCGCTAACATTCTAATCATCCCATCGACACCACTAAACTCGGCCGCGCCCGCATTACAATCAAAGAAAACCGTCGAACCTGAGCGGCTACAAACAGCTGTTACATAATGACCTGGAATACCTATCAAGTAATATCCTGGCTCAGACATGATAATTCTCGATATCCGTTCCTGGCAGGGCCATGTCAAGACAGGATACATTTTCACAAATTTCAAGCCAACGACAGGTCCCAAGCGAGTACAGTTAATTGCCAATGCCTGAGCACTTGCCTGGCTAGCCGTCTGACCAACACCATCGACATGAACCTCCGCCAATCCGTTTTGAATCTTGAGCCCAAACTCTAGTAAAGCGGACCAACTATATGATTTTGCATCCGTCAAGCTACGCAGCCCATGCTTGGCATAGAGCCCCAAAAAAATCATGCTTATCCCGCCACAAATACCTTGGCGGATAATTGAACTTTGCTCGGCCCTGATCAGTTTTCCTTGACTGAATTTTTCTTTTTTAATGGCACCTGCAGACTTGGCCGCACACAAGAACACATTCGAAATACCCACAGCTTATCGCCTCCCAGCTCAACTCAGCTCATTTAAAACTGAACAGTATCCCTATAAAATCAAAAGCGTTATAGACGCAGCGACCCTGGGCCTGCTCCGTACACAACACGGTCTAAAGCTCGAAATAAATATTATTTAGTCCTCACCCGAACTTCAAGCCTTCCGTCAGCCACCCAAAAAGAAAAGCAATACTTAATATTTATAAGATAAGTCCGATTGTGAACTTCCCAAGTTTCAATTTATTAGTATCAAACAGCAACAACCCCTGGCAAATGTCTATGACAGTCTTCATCCATGCTTCCCCGTGTTCCGGTCACGTCACCACCTCCAAGCGCCAGCGGCTTATTCCAAAAACGATGGAAGCCATTCCATATCGATATTAAATCCATATTTATCAAGCTGTTAGGCTTACCGGTTCACAATTGCCGACCAGAGCAATTGGCACCTATCGTTTTCCGGAGCTTCAATGAATCTGCCGCTGATTCTCAACCTGCTGGTGTTCCTCGCCCTGCTGCTGGGCCTGGCCCAAACCCGTCGCACCACCTTCAGCCTGGCGAAAAAGGTGCTGCTCGCCCTGGTGTTGGGCGTGCTCTTCGGTATCGCCCTGCACAGCATCTACGGTGCCGGCAACCCGGTGCTCAAGGCCTCCATCGGCTGGTTCGACCTGGTCGGCAACGGCTATGTGCAATTACTGCAGATGATCGTGATCCCGCTGGTGTTCGCCTCGATCCTCAGCGCCGTGGCCCGCCTGCACAACGCCACGTCCCTGGGCAAGATCAGTTTCCTGACCATCGGCACGCTGCTGTTCACCACGGCCATCGCCGCGCTGGTCGGTATCGGCCTGACCAACCTGTTCGGCCTGACTGCCGAAGGCCTGGTCGCCGGCACCCAGGAATTGGCCCGCCTGCAGGTGATCCAGAGCGATTACGCGGGCAAGGTCGCCGACCTGAATGTGCCGCAGTTGCTGCTTTCGTTCATCCCGCAGAATCCCTTCGCGGACCTCGCCCGGGCGAAGCCGACCTCGATCATCAGCGTGGTGATCTTTGCCGCGTTCATGGGCGTGGCCGCGCTGCAACTGCTCAAGGATGATGCCGAGAAGGGCCAGAAGGTGGTGAATGCCATCGACACCCTGCAAGCCTGGGTCACCCGTCTGGTACGCCTGGTGATGAAGCTCACACCTTACGGCGTGCTGGCGCTGATGACCAAGGTGGTGGCCGGTTCCAACCTGCAGGACATCATCAAGCTGGGCAGTTTCGTGGTGGTGTCGTATATCGGCCTGGGCTTGATGTTCGTGGTCCACGGCCTGCTGGTGTCCCTCGCCGGGATCAACCCGCTGCGCTTCTTCCGCAAGATCTGGCCGGTGCTGACCTTTGCCTTCACCAGCCGCTCCAGCGCGGCGAGCATTCCGCTGAGCATTGAAGCCCAGACCCGCCGGTTGGGGATTCCACAGTCGATTGCCAGCTTTGCCGCCTCGTTCGGCGCGACCATCGGCCAGAACGGGTGTGCCGGGCTGTATCCGGCAATGTTGGCGGTGATGGTGGCACCGACGGTGGGGATCAACCCGCTGGATCCGCTGTGGATCGCGACCTTGGTGGCCATTGTGACCTTGAGTTCGGCCGGGGTGGCCGGGGTCGGTGGCGGCGCGACGTTTGCCGCGTTGATCGTGCTGCCGGCGATGGGCTTGCCGGTGTCACTGGTGGCGTTGCTGATTTCCGTGGAGCCGCTGATCGATATGGGCCGCACGGCGTTGAATGTCAGCGGTTCGATCACTGCCGGGGCGATTGCCAGCCAGGTGATGCAGCAGACCGACAAGGCCTTGCTGGAGGCTGAAGAGCATGGGGAGTTGGCGCAGGCTTGAGTCTTTAGGCGTCTGTACTAACGTCTTCGCGGGCAAGCTCCGCTCCCACAGGTTCTCGGTCGTACACAAGATTCGGGTACGACTCAAAACTCAATGTGGGAGCGGAGCTTGCCCGCGAAGAGACCCTCAAGACCATGCTCAGCCTCGGCACCTCTTAGGAACAGCGTTTAACGCTTTTCCCACACCTCGAAACTGAACGCCGGCTTACCCTCAGCCGCCGGGTGCGGTTCATCCGATACCAACTTCCACAGGCTCTCATCGATCTGCGGAAACCACGCATCCCCCTCCGGGCTCAGCGCCACACGGGTCAGGTACAACCGGTCCGCCTGCTCCAGCCCCTGGGTATACAACTGCGCCCCGCCGATCAGCATCAGCTCGCTCGCGCCCTGCTCCAGGGCCCATTGCTCAGCGCGCACCAGCGCCGCCGCAAGCGACGGAAAAACCTCCGCGCCTTCCAGCTGCAAACCGGCCTGGCGACTGACCACCAGGTTCAACCGGCCCGGCAATGGCCGTCCCAGCGAATCCCAGGTCTTGCGCCCCATGATGATCGGCTTGCCGAGGGTCGTGGCCTTGAAGTATTTGAAATCCGCCGGCAAATGCCAGGGCATGCTGTTGTCGACGCCGATCACGCGGTTTTCACCGAGGGCCGCGATCAGGCTTAAAGGGAGAGTTCTGTTCATGCCGCCGAGGATACCAGAGCCCATGGGCCGACTCGGACATACGCCGACAAAATTAACTCAGCCATTCCACAAGAGACAGCGGGATGCAGCTACCCGCCACAGCGGTTATGCTTCCAGCTCACTTGAGCCCAGGACGCCGCGTGACTGAACCGACTCCCCTGCACCGCCTCTGGCTGACCGAGACGGTGCGCCTGCGCGAAGAACAGGCAGGCCCGCTGGAAGACCTCGAAGCCAATCGCCGCGCCCGCGCCGCGGGGGGCGACCTGCCGACCCGCATCCAGAACCGCGCCCTCTGGCTGGCCGAGCGCGATGGCCTGCTCAACGCGTTGCATCATTGGTTGCAAGGCGCGCGATTGGCGCTGCTGGTCCTCGCGGTGCTGGTGATCGTCAGTGGCGCCGGCATGGCTTTCGCCGCCCTGGGCAACGGCCAGACGCCGGTCAATGTGTTCTGGGCCCTCGGCAGCCTGCTCGGCCTGAACCTGCTGTTGCTGCTGAGCTGGGCCCTGGGCCTGGTCTTCGCCGGTGAACACGCGGCCAGCTTTGGTCGCCTCTGGCTATGGCTCAGCGAAAAACTCGCCCGCGATGCCCAGGCCGCGCAATTGGCGCCGGCCCTGTTGCTGATGCTCCAGCGCCGACGCCTCAATCGCTGGGCCATCGGCTGCGTGGTCCACGGCCTGTGGTTGCTGGCCATGCTCAGCGCCCTGGTCCTGCTGCTGATGTTGATGTCGACCCGGCGCTACGGTTTTGTCTGGGAAACTACCCTGCTGCGCGGCGACACCTTTGTCGCGGTGACCCAGGCCCTCGGCGCCCTGCCCGCCTTGCTCGGCTTCAACCTGCCCGACCCGGAGATGATCCGTGCCAGCGGCAATACCGCGCTGAACCTGGAGAACGCCCGGCACGCCTGGGCCACTTGGCTGGTGGGAGTGCTGGTGGTCTATGGCGTGTTACCGCGCCTGCTGCTGGGCGGGTTTTGCCTGTGGCGCTGGCGCCGTGGCAGCCGCGCCCTGAGCCTGGACCTCAACCTGCCCGGCTACGCGCAACTGCGCGAACGGCTGATGCCCAGCAGTGAACGCCTGGGAGTCAGCGATGCGGCGCCCGACGCGCTGCACAACGCCGAGACCGGCACCTCCGCGCTGGAGAGCGAAGGCGCCTTGCTGGTGGCCATCGAGCTGGACAACCAGCGCCCCTGGCCCCCGACCTTGCCGAAAACCGTCAAGGACGCCGGCATCCTCGACAGCCGCGAGTCTCGGCATAAACTCCTCGAACAACTGACCCGCTTCCCGCCCGCACGCCTGGCAATCGCCTGTGACCCACGGCGCTCGCCGGACCGTGGCAGCCTCGGACTGATCGCCGAACTGGCCCGCAGCGCCGGCGCGACCCGGGTCTGGCTGCTGCAGGCGCCGCCCGGCCAGGCCCTGGATGCCGATCGCCTCGGCGACTGGCACAACGCCCTGCAACAACTGGAACTGCCCTTTGCCGACAGCGCTCCGCTGAACTGGCTGGAGACCGGCCATGACTAAAGCCCTGAAACTGGCCGTGGTCGGCCACACCAATGTCGGCAAGACCTCACTGTTGCGCACCCTGACCCGCGACGTCGGCTTCGGCGAAGTCTCCCACCGCCCCAGCACTACCCGGCATGTGGAAGGCGCGCGGCTGTCGGTGGACGGCGAAGCCCTGCTCGAACTCTACGACACCCCGGGCCTGGAAGATGCCATCGCCCTGCTCGACTACCTCGAACGTCTGGATCGACCTGGCGAACGTCTCGACGGCCCGGCCCGGGTCGCACGTTTTCTCGACGGCAGCGAAGCCCGACAGCGCTTCGAACAGGAAGCCAAGGTGCTGCGCCAATTGCTGGCTTCGGATGCCGGGCTTTATGTGATCGACGCCCGCGAGCCGGTGCTGGCCAAATACCGCGACGAGCTGAGCGTACTCGCCAGTTGTGGCAAGCCGCTGTTGCCGGTGCTCAATTTTGTCAGCAGCGCCGAACAGCGCGAGCCGGAGTGGCGTGAAGCCCTGGCCCGCCTGGGCCTGCACGCCTTGGTGCGCTTCGACAGCGTGGCCCCGCCGGAAGACGGTGAGCGGCGGCTGTATGAAAGCCTGGTGCTGTTGCTGGAAGGCGCCCGCCCGCAGCTGGAACGGCTGGTCCTCGACCTGGAGGCCCAGCGGCGGGCGCGGCGGCAGAGCGCCAACCGACTGATCGCCGAACTGCTGATCGACTGTGCGGCCTGTCGGCGCAGCGTGGTCAGCGCCGCCGACGCGCAAACCCAAGCCATCGGCGAACTGCGCCAGGCCGTGCGCCAACGGGAGCAACGTTGTGTCGAGGCTTTGCTCAAGCTCTACGGATTCCGCCGTGGCGACGCGGCGGCCGGCGACCTGCCGTTACTGGACGGACGCTGGGGTGACGATCTGTTCAACCCGGAAACCCTCAAGCAACTCGGTGTAAAGGTCGGTGGTGGGATTGCCGCAGGCGCAGCGGCGGGTGCTGGTATCGACCTGCTGGTGGGAGGTCTGACCCTAGGCGCGGCCGCCCTGGCCGGAGCCCTCGCCGGCGGCGCCCTGCAAACCGTCCGCGGCTATGGCAGCCGCCTGCTGGGCAAACTCAAGGGCCAACGGGAACTGACCGTCGACGACAACGTGCTGCGCCTGCTGGCCCTGCGCCAACGGCAACTGCTGCAAGCCCTGGAGGCACGTGGGCATGCGGCGATGGAGAGCATCAAGATGAGCCTGCCGGTGGATACCCGTTGGCGTGAGGGCAAGTTGCCCGAGGCCTTGCACAAGGCCCGGGCACATCCGCAGTGGTCGTCGCTCAACCCCCAGGCCCGGTTGAACCAGCCAGAACGCCAGGAGCAAATCGATTTGCTGTTACAGCGTCTGGCTGAGACCTGAAGCAGGACGTTCAGCTATACCACTTGAACTTCAGAAAGGTCCGGCCCATGGACTTGATCCACTCCTCTTCGGCCCGGCTGACAATACCCTCACCGTCGGCATCGAAATAAACCACCGAATCCAGCGTCCCATTATTGTCGGTGTCATGGGCCGAGGCCTTGAAGACCAGGGTCTGGTTTCTCGGCGTCCCCGTCCCTTCATGAAGATGCAACCTCACCACATTCGGTGACTTGTCGTGGTGGTAGTTCTCGGCAAACACCTTGATATAGCGCTGCCAGCTTTTCCCTCGATTGAACCAGCCAAGCTTCAGGAATTGGTTGGCAAAGGCCCTGAGCAGCTTTTCGTCCTTGGCGTTGTCCCTGCCATCACCATTGACGTCACCACCGAACTGCAAGTCCGTCACCCCATCGGCGGTCATATCGACCGACGCCGCCTTGAGCACCAGCTTGTCAGGCTTGCCGGGCACTTCCTCATAAAAGCGCAGCAACACCGTATCGGCCCGACCATTGCCGCTGCGATCCTGGGCGGTCATTCTCAAATAACGCATAAACAACTCCTTTCCATGTGAGCCACTACCCTAGTGCAGCGCATCTTTCAGCCACCAGACCAGGATTCCTGAGCCTGTGTACGAAACCGCGCCCTGTGCTGAGAGGCACGGCAACGCTCAGGACCACCCACCGCCCAGGCTCTTGTACAGGGCGATACGGTTGCTCACCTGCAACAAACGGGTCCTGATCAGGGCTTGTTGCGCCGTGCTCAGGCCGCGCTGGGCGTCGAGCACCTCAAGGTAGCTGTTCAAGCCATCCTGATGGAGCAGTTGCGCCAACTCGACGCGGCGCGACTCGTTCAGCACCAGCCGTTGCTGTGCATTGAGCTGCCGATTGAGCGGCTCGTTCGAAGCCAGCGCATCGGCCACTTCACGAAAGGCCTGCTGGATTGAACGCTGATACTCGACCACGGCGATATCACGCTGCACCTTCGACAGCTCGAGCTGCGTGAAGCGCCGACCGATATCGAACAGCGGCAAGGTCACGGCGGGGGTGAAGGACCAGCCCTTGGCCTCGCCGGAAAACAGCTCGCTCAACTGCGGGCTGCTGACACCGAAGAAGCCGGTCAGGGAAATGCTCGGCAGAAAAGCCGCCCGGGCGGCACCGATATTGGCGTTGAAGGCCTTGAGCCGGGCTTCGGCGGCGCGAATATCCGGGCGTCGCACCAGCAACTCGGAAGGCAGGCCCGGGGCTATTTCCGGTAACTGTGGCCCTTCGCTCCACTCCCCGGAGGACAGACGCGCGGGATCAAGCGTCGTGCCCACCAGCAACTCCAGGCGGTTCAGCGCCAGCCCCTGTTGACGCGCCGCGTCGGCCATCTCGGCCTCCAGGGTCAACGCCAGCGTATCGGCCTGACGCAACTCCAGTTCGCTCGCCAGTCCCAATTCCTGGCGGCGGCCGATCAGCCGTTTCGACTCGCCCGCCCGCTCCAGCAACTGTCGGTTCTGCCGGTGCAATTCAAGATAGGCACGGTGTTCGTAGTAAGCCGTCGCGACCTCGCCGACCAGACTGATCCCCACACTCAGGGCATCTTCTTCACGGGCCACCAGGCGTTGCCCGGCTTCGGTTTTCAACGCCCGGACGCGGCCCCAGAGATCCAGTTCAAAGGCGGTGATCCCCAGCCTGAACTGCCCTTGCTCGCGGATCACCGCCTTGCCAGTGGGCGAGTCCGCGGCGGAAATCTTCTGCCGTTGCACCGAACCGTCGATCCCGCCACTGGGCCATTGATCGGCGGTGGAAATCCCATACAGCGCCCGGGCCTCGTCGATGCGCAGGACGGCCACCTGCAGATCATGGTTATGGACCCGCGCCAGCTCGATCAGCCTTTGCAGCTCGGGGTCGGGAAAGACCTTGTGCCAGTCCGGTAACGGCACGGCATCGCCCTGTGGACTCGCGTCTCGCCAGTGCTCGACCACGGTTGGCGACGGCTGCTGGTAATCGGGAATAAACGAACACCCGGCCAATAGCAGGACAGCCAGCGTCAGCCCCGGGCTGCGCCTCATCATCCGAGCCCCCGCCGTTGCAGCAGACCCGGCAGTCCCGAGGACTTCTCCTCCGAAGTCTTTTGCCGCTGATAGAAAGCCTCCAACCGCGACAAGTAGAACCAGTGCTCGGGAGCCTCGGCAATAAACGACTCCATCGCCCGCGCCCATTGCGCCTGCATATCCGGTGCGGCGGCCCGGGTGATCCACCGAATCACATGCAGCTCACCGCAGCCGCCAAGCTCGGCACGATGCCCTGCCAGCAGCACGTCGCATTTCATTTTCGCCGCCAGGAACATCGGCCCCTTGACGAATTGCGCGGCGCGGCCGAACAGGTGGCCGTCCACCGGCTCGCCGGAACGTACTCCACCGAAACTCACCGGCAGGTCGGCAAAGATGATCACCTGGTCGCCGCGCTTCAGCGCCCGGGCAATCGCCAACGCGGTCTTTGGCGCGTTGCTGTCGAGAATATCCACACGATGCCCGAAGGCTTCCAGGCTCTTGAGGGAGCGCCGGGTCAGGGGATCGTTGAAGTTCCAGATCGGAATGATGAAACGCTTCGGCGCCGGGCAACGCTCGATCATGCAGGCCACCGCCATCCAATATTCCCCGGTGTGCGCCAGCACGATGATGGTCGAGCGCACCCGCGTACGCGGCCAGTGTTGCTGCGGATCGTTCCAGGCAATTGCCCGAATCCAGGCCCGCAACCGCTCGGGATAATCGCGAGGGTAAAGCACCTGGTAGATCGCGCACTGCAACTGGATGGCGCTGTAGCGACAAGCCACTAGCCGACAGGCGCGGGGCTCCAGTCCAAACAATTCGAGGTTCTGCCGGCAGACGTTGTAGTCCGGGCCGCGCCACGCGGAGGGCAGCCGCAGCAGCATGGCCGGCAACAGCGGCAAGCAACGGTGCGCAACCTTCAGCCGAAAGATCAGCGCCAGTCCTTTCACCAGGCGCGCCCGCAACCCGACCTTGCAGCGCATCCACCACAGCCAGCGGCGGATCGGCCAGCCCGGACGAAACGGAGTCATCGAGCCGCGCCGCTCAACGGCCGCAAACACCCCTGGTGCATCAGCAACACCCTGTCGCAGGCCAGGGCCACGGCCTTGTCGTGGGTCACGATCACACACAGCATGGGCAAGCGGCGCACGGTCTCGATAATCACATCGCGGGCACTGGGGTCCAGATGGGAAGTCGGCTCATCGAGCAACAACAGTTCCGGGCGCCGATACAGTGCCCGGGCGATCAACAGGCGTTGCTTCTGGCCCGAGGACAATTGCACGCCCATGGGTCCGAGCAAGGTATTGAAGCCATTGCTCAGTTTCAGGATGCTTTCCAGCAACCCGGCCTGCTCGACACAGCTCTGCAAACGCGTGCCGTCCAGCGGGTCGCTGTCCATCAGGATGTTCTCGATCACCGTCCCGGCGATGATCTCGTCGTGGGCCGTGACATAGGCCACGCTCTGGCGGTAGCGGCGCAAACCGAAATGCCGCATCGCCTGGCCGTTGATCCTGAAGCGCCCGGTGTCCAGGGCATAGAACCCGGCGAGCACTTTCAGGAAGGTGCTCTTGCCGCAGCCCGAAGGGCCGAATATCGCGATGCGTCGGTTCGGGCTTTCCAGGTTGAAACTCAGGTCCTCGAAGGTCGGCCGGTCGAACGAGCTGTAGCGAAAGCGCGCGCCTTCGATCTGGATCGAGCGCAAGGGTTGCTGCTGGCCAAGGGGATCGGCGCTGTACACACTCGACTCCACCTGCTCGACCGGCTCATCGACGATTTCCTCGACCCGCTTGAGCTCGACCTTCACCAGCCGCAGGTTCATATAGCTGTCGACCACCTTCAGCGCGCAGCCCATGAACATGTCCTTGTAGAGGACAAAGGCGAACAGGTCGCCGACGCTGTTCTCGCCGTGGAGCACGGCCAGCGCACCGAGGGCGCTGACCAGCAGCGAATGGCCATGGGACAACCCTTCGTGCACCACCTGGTTCATCGCCTGCAAACGCTGGACGCCGGCGCGGGCCATTTCGGTGTCGGTGTGCTGGTTGCTCCAGTTCGCCAGCTTGGCCGCTTCGTAGTTGTAGAGCTTCATCGACTCGACATTGCCCAGGGTGCCGAGCAGGGTCACGTTGCGCGCCGTCTCGGCTTCGATCGAGGTCTTGTGGTGTTTCTCCATGACCGGCAGGGTCACGCCGCGAAACAGAAAGAACAGCAGGCACAACAGCAACGACAGGGCCGCCAGCTTGGCGTTGATCAAAGCCATCAGTGCGAGAAACGCCACGCCGAAGGCCAGGTCGATGGATATGTCCATCCAACCGGCGGTGAACTGCACGAAGGCTTTGTCGGTGGCCTGGGTCCGCCGCAGGATATCGCCGGGGGCGCGGCGCTCGAAATAACTCACCGGCAAGCGCAGCAGCCAGGCGATCACCCCGGTGGACAGGTCCTGGCTCAGGGCAACGCGCAGGCGCATATCGAGGACCGCCCGCAGCCAGGCGGCGAGGCTCTTGAACAGAAAGATCCCGCCAAAGACATAGAGGATCAGAAACAGGAAATCCTCGTCGTTCTTCGCCACCACTTCATCGATGGTCAGGGAAAACAGCTTGGGCGCGGCAATGGCTCCGAAGTAGCCGACCACCGACAGCAGGCCCATGGGCACCAGGTAACGCAACAGCCAGGTGTTCTTGCGCAGCACGCCGAGCGGGCCGAAGGTACCGGGAACACGCCGATGGACCTGGGTGGTGAAGCCCAGCCCCGGCAGCATTTCCAACGCCGCTCCGCTGAACATCGACAGCGCTTCTTCCCAGGTATAGAAACGCCGCCCCACCGCCGGATCGACGATATGCAGTCCTTGGCGATTGGTGGATTGCAGCACGACGAAGTGCATATTGTTCCAGAACAGGATCGACGGCGTGCGCAGTTGCCGCACATCGTGCAGTTGCAAGCGCAGCGGGCGGCAGCTGAAACCCAGCTCCTCGCTGACCTTGATCACCTGGAACAGCGACATGCCGTCCCGCGCCACCCGGTAGCGCTGGCGCATCTCGCGCAAGCTCAGGGCCTTGCCGTGATAACCGGCGACCATGGCAATCGAGGCCATGCCGCATTCGGACATTTCGTCCTGGAGAATCACCGGGACCGTGCGCTGGAACAACTGCCGCGAGCGGGCCAGGGCCTCGCGCAGGGATTGCTTGAGGCGGCTCATGCGGATTTATCCACAGGCCGCGCCGGGGTGCCCAGCGTCGGCAGATAATCCGGATTGCCCGCCAGCCCACGGAGCACCGGCAGGAACAACCACTCCATCAGGTTCAGGCGTTCCAGGCGCAACGAACCGCTGAGGGTCATGCCGTCCTTGAGCCAGTCCTGGCGGATCTTGGTTCGTGGGTCGGAAAAGTCGAGCTTCACCTCGGCGCGATAAGTCGGCCCCGGTTCCTCGCCATCGGTCCTGGCACCGGGCGCGGCTTCCAGGTAGGTACTGGCGGTGCTACGGACAATATGCCCCCTGATCACGCCATAACGCTCATAGG
Organism: Pseudomonas sp. MWU12-2345; assembly: GCF_023242385.1. Taxonomy (NCBI): domain Bacteria; kingdom Pseudomonadati; phylum Pseudomonadota; class Gammaproteobacteria; order Pseudomonadales; family Pseudomonadaceae; genus Pseudomonas; species Pseudomonas sp. MWU12-2345. The sequence continues at coordinate 84,629 of NZ_JALLJA010000025.1, forward strand.
GAAACGCATCGACCCGCACGATGACTTCGGTACCGGCGCCGGCAAAACCGATGGCCGCCGGACTGACATCGAGGACCACCACCGGCGCCTCGTGCAGCGCCCGGCTGATGCGCAGCAACATCATCGGCTGGCCGCCCTGGGCACGGGCGCCGGGGAACACCGAGACAGCATCGACCACGCCCTCGACGGGGGACAACAGGACATATTCCTGGCTCTTGTTGAGGTTCTCCAAACGCTCGCGCAAGTCATGGCGTTGCCGGGCGAGATCGCTGAGGCGGCTGCTGAGAGTGTGATCGGCTTCGCTGCCGCGCTGCTCCAGTTCGAGGATCCGTTGCTGCGCGCTGGCCTGGGCCAGGTCGTTATTGGCCAGGTCCTGGAGCACCGCCTCGTGCTTGACGATCGCCTCGTTCAGCGCCGCCACGGACACCGCGCCTTCGGCCGCCAGGCGTTCATGACGCTGGCGATTTTCCTGGGCAATCGCGGCCCGACGCTGGATCGAGCGCTTGATGGTGGCGGTGAGTTGCAGATCCTTGTGCAGTTGTTCGATCTGCAATTGCAGGAGTTTTTTCTGGGTTTCATGGGCCGAACGGGCCTGGCGGTCATCGCCCGTGGCATCGTCCAGCAAACTGCCCAGGCGCTCGGCGCTTTGGGCGGAAAGGGGTTTGTCGCTGCCTTCGTTGAAGCTTTCCGGCTCCAGGGTGCGGATACGCACCAGGGGCTGGTCCTTGCTCACCGAGTCGCCAGCCTCCACCAGCACTTCGCGGATATGGGCGGGGCGTTCACTGGTGATGCGCACCACATCGCGGGTCAGGATCCGGCCCGGGACATCTTCTTTCTTCGCGTAGTTGCCGATAAACAGCAGGACCAGGCCACCGGCGAAAAACAGGCAGACGAACCAGGCGAAGACCACGGGTGCCAGCGCCGTTCGCGGCGCGACCTTGCCCAACTCAAGCATAGGTGAACTCGTGCATGGCAACCGACGCGACAGGGCTCGCGCCAGTGAGGGAATACAGCTCTGAGGACACAACGCACCCTGTAGGAACCGGCTGGCTGGCGACGCGACCGCAAGGTCTCGCGTTGCCCATCCGGACGCCATCGCCGGCAAGCCGGCTCCTACAATGGGCGATAGCTATCGCCCTGGCAGCGGGATCAGCTGGCTTTCTTCAGGCCTTCGGAGATCCAGTCGACCGCTTGGTCGAGGAGCGGACCGAAATCGGTGAAGAACCCGGAACCACGAACGTCCTGGGTCTCTTCGAGGGTCATTTCCTGAAGGGTGTTTTCTTGTTGGGTTGCTTCCAGCATAGATGTAGACCTCGGCATTATTATTGGATGAAGACAACATCGAGTCGTGCGGCGAGAGCACCGTCGAATCGAACTTTCAGACAGCTCCGCAACGGCGCGCCGTGCTTGAACTGCGAGAGTCATCTTCAGCCAAGGTCGTATTTATTTATATCCGAATAGTCTCTGGCATCCCACGTCAAATCCGCATGGACCTGTGGTCACTTTTCCAGAATCAACGTAGGAACTTCTCCGCCTTGTCGCGCAACAGCCGCAGATCAATCACCGGCACGGCCTTGAGCTTGGCCTGCTCGTCCCAATGGCGCATCCGCAGGCTCACGGCACACAGCGGATCCTGCTCGAACTGCCGAGCCTCTTCTTCCGTCATGACACCGCCCTGGTACTCCAGGGTACGCCGGCTCGCTTCGCTCAAGCAGTCGTAGTATCCGGGCTCACGCAATGTCAGAAAACGCTTGGCCTGGACGTGATATTCCACCAGTCGCGCCAGCCGTTCGCTGAAGCCCGCCCGACGCAGATAGTCCGCGCCGAGGCGCTCGTGACTGACCACGCCATAGCCGCCCATATCCCCCGTCGGTTGCTCGCCGGACGGGCAGATATGCCCGATATCGTGGAAGAACGTCGCCAGCACCACTTCATCGTCGAAGCCCTCGGCCAGCGCCAGCTGCGCGGCCTGGGACATATGCTCCAACTGGGACACCGGCTCACCGATGTAGTCGGCGCTGCCGAACTGCTGGTACAGGCCGAAGACCTCATCCAGCACCTGCTCGACGGGCTTCATGCCGACTCCCCCAGCAAATGGGCGATATTGCCTTCGGCCAGGGCCGGACCGACGCTCATGCCAACCCCGGTGTGCATCAGCGCGGCACTCACGCCCGGCACGGCCTGGAGGAACGAAAACGGTCCCGGCCCCTTGGAGCCGTAGACTCCCTGCCAACGCTCCAGCACCTGCACCTTGCAGCCCAGGGTCTGCTCGGCCAGTTCCAGCAGCCAGGTATCGACCTGTTCGGCATTGAACGGCGAGGCATCGCTGCCGTAGTGGTGGGAGTCGCCGATGATCAGGTCGCCATAAGGCGTCGGGCTGATCAGCAGGTGGATACCGTGTTCATGCAGGTGCGGGCTATCGCGCAGGATCTCGGCCTGGACGGCCGCCGCTTCCGGCAGATCGGCAAAGGCGCCGTAGTGCACGCAGCTGAGGCCCGTGAGCAGCGCGTGTTGCAGGTTCAGCTCGACCTGGGGTCGGGCGCGGAGCATTTGCAGGCGGCAGATGCCCGGTTGCAACTGGCTGATGGGCTCGGCCAGCAGGGTCTGATAATCGTGGCCGGAACAGACGATGATCTGTTCCCCACGGAAGGTGCCGGCGGTGCTGTGCAACTGGCCGGACTCGACTTCGCGGACCAGGGTCGAGAAGTGGAAGGTCACGCCCAGGTCCCGTTGCAGGTACTCGATCAGCGTCGGGATCGCTTCGCGGGAATAGAGCTGTTGGTCGTCCAGACCGTGCAGCGCGGCGCGGTGATGGCTGAATTGGCCGCCGTAGAGATCGTTCAGCGCCGCGCCGCGCAGCAGTTCAACGCGGTAGCCCTGTTCCCGGGCGCGACCGGCGCAGAAGGCGTCCAGCAGATGTTCTTCGGCTTCGGTACGGGCGAACAGGTACGAGCCGTTGCGCTTGAGGGCGAAACCGGCCTGTTGTGCCCAGTGAGCCCAGATATCGCGGCTGGCGCGGGACAGCTCGGACATGATGCCCGGCGGCTGGCCGGTGACCAGGGCCTGGCCGAAGTTGCGCACCGAAGCGCCCAGGGGCGTGGCGCTGCGCTCGAAGACCGTGACCTTGAGGCCGCGTCGGGCGGCGGCGTAGGCGTGGGACAGGCCGAGGATTCCAGCGCCGACGATAAGGATGTCGTTGTGGTTTGTCATGAGGTGGGTCCTGAGGGGAATGGCCGCTGCGCGGTTCGCGGGCAAGCCCTGCTCCTACAGGTTCGCGTCGTACGTACATGATGTGTCCGACACAGACTTGTAGGAGCAGGGCTTGCCCGCGAAGAAGCCCGCGAGTCAAGCAAGGATGTTACTGAGGCAACTTCTCCGACTTGCCGTCATAACGCTTGCGCCATTCGGTGAGGATTTCGTCGCGGTTCTTCGACGCCCAGGCAAAGTCGTTCTTGATCAGGCGCTGCTCGTAGTCCGCCGGCAACTCGGTCTGCGGCTTGGCAATACCTGGCTGTGCCAGCACGGCGAAGTTTTCCTTGTACAGCTCCATGGCCGCAGGGCTGGCCGAGAAATCCGCCAGCTTCTTCGCCGCCTCTTCATGGGGGGTGCCCTTCATCACCGCAGTCGCCTCGATCTCCCAACCCAGGCCTTCCTTCGGCAGGATGATGTCCAGTGGCGCGCCCTGACGCTTCAGCTGCACCGCCGGGTATTCGAAGGAAATACCGATCGGGAATTCACCCGACGCCGCCAGCTTGCACGGCTTGGAACCGGAGTGAACGTACTGGCCGATGTTCTGGTGCAGCTCATCCATATACTTCCAGCCCTGCTCCTGGCCGAAGGTCTGCAACCAGGCGCTGACATCCAGGAAGCCGGTACCGGACGAGGCCGGGTTCGGCATCACGATCTTGCCCTTGTACTCGGGCTTGGTCAGGTCCTGCCAGCTCACCGGTTTGGTCAAATGCTGCTTCTCAGCTTCGACGGTGTTGAAGCAGATGGTCGCCGCCCAGACATCCATGCCAACCCAGGACGGCGGGTTCGCCGCATCGCGATAGTGGTTGCCGATCTTGCCCAGGTCCTTGGGTGCGTAGCTTTGCAGCATGCCCTGCTGATCGAGGATCGCCAGGCTGGAAGCCGCCAGGCCCCAGACCACGTCAGCCTGCGGCCGCGCCTTCTCGGCCAGCAGCTTGGCGGTGATGATGCCGGTGGAATCGCGCACCCACTTGATTTCCACGTCCGGGTTGGCCCCTTCGAAAGCTTTTTTGTAGGCGGTCAACTGCTCGGACTCAAGGGCCGTGTACACGGTCAGTTCGGTTTTCGCGGCAAAGGCATTCAGGCTGAAAGCAGTGAGGACAGCAGCGGCAAGAGCCAGGGGCTTGAACATGGTGCGGTTCCTTGATGAGTGTGGTTGGGTTGGGCAAATGGGTTGTGGCGGGATCAATGCCCGGGCTCGGTCTGCCGCCAGGCCTGGGAGCGGCGCAACACGCCGCGCGACGCCCAGGCCAGCAGCAGCGAGACGGCCACCGAGGTAAACAGGATCAGGCTCGACATGGCGGCGGCACCGCCGACATTGCCGGCGTCGTCCATGTTCAGCACCGCCACCGCCGCGAGGATGGTGTCGGGGCTGTAGAGAAAGATCGCCGCCGACACCGTGGTCATCGCCGAGACGAACAGGTAACGCACGATGTCGAGCAACGCCGGCAGACAGATCGGCAACGTGACCCGCAGGTAGTGCCGGTAGAGCGGCGCCTTGAGCGACAGGGCGGCGGCTTCGAACTCGTTGTCGAGCTGGCGCAACGCGGTGGTGGCGGTCATCTGCGCGGTGGTCAGGTAATGGGCGATGGTGCAGACCACCAGCAGGGTCATGGTCCCGTAGAACACATTCAGCGGGTTGCCGTTGAGGTTGAAGAAGAACACGTAGCCCAGGCCCAGGACCAAACCCGGGACCGCCATCGGCACGAAACCGAGGATGCGCAAGGCCAGGTTCAGGCCGCGTTGGCTGCGGGTTTTCTCCATCAGGTAGGCCCCAGTGAAAATCAGCCCGCTGCCGATCAGCGCCGTGCTCAGGGCCAGGGTCAGGCTGTTGCGGTAGGCCAGCCAACCGCTGCCGGTGGTCGCATTGAAGGCGTAGTGACTGAACGACAGCGACAGGTTGTACGGCCAGAACTTCACCAGCGACGAGTACACCGCCATGCCGAATACCAGCAGCAGGGCCGCGCAGATCAACAGCACGATCGCCAGGTAGCAGGCGTCGCGGCGGCGTGACGGTGCCGGTTTGAATACCTGGGCCCGCCCGCTCATGGCCTCGCCATGACGGCGGCGCAGCCAGGCATCGACGGCAAAACTGAACAGCGCCGGCAACAGCAGGATCATGCCGATCAAGGCGCCACGCCCGAATTGCTGCTGGCCGACCACCGCCTTGTAGGCTTCCAGCGCCAGCACCTGATAGTCGCCGCCCACCACCACCGGCACGCCGAAGTCGGTGATGGTCAGGGTGAATACCAGGCAAAAGGCGGCGAATACCGCCTGGCGGCTGGCCGGCCAGGTGATGCTGTGAAACGCCTTCCAGGGACTGGCGCCCATGCTCGACGCGGCGTCGAACAACCGCGCATCGGCCAGGGACAAGGCCGAGATCAGGATCATCAGGGCATGGGGAAAGGTGTAGATGACTTCGCCCAGGACCATGCCCCAGAAACCGTAGATATTTTCCGACAGCAGGCCACGCAGCAGGCCCTGGTTACCGAACAGGTAGACCAGGGCGATACCCGGCAGCATCGACGGGGCCATCAGCGGCAACAGGGACAGGGCGCGCCACAGGGATTTGCCGGGAATCAGGGTCCGTTGCAGGGCGTAGGCAAACAGATAGGCCAGGGGTACGACGATGGCCGCCACACTGAGGGAAACCTTCAGGCTATTGCCCAGCAGCCAGTGGAAATTGTCGCTGTTCACCAGTTCCTTTGCCGCGATCCAGCCACCGCCCTGCCCGGCTTCACTGCTGAAACCGCGCCAGAAGATCGCCAGCAATGGCAGCAGCACCGCCACGCCCAGCAGACAGAGCCAGAGCAGCTTGCCGCCGACCACGAACAGACGGTCGCCGAGGCCGACCCGGGCAGTCTTCACGCTCGACTGCCGGGACAGGGCCAGGCTGATTTCAGCGGCCATCTCAGGCAAACACCTGGAGGCTGCGCGGCGGCAATGCCACCCAGATATCCGGCGCACCGAGGCGTGGCATGTCCTGCGGACCGATTTCGGCCAACAGCGCATGACCGGGCAACTGGTTGAGTTCGAAGCTCATGCGGCAGCGATTGCCGAGGAAGGTGATCTCGCGAACCCGGGCCGGAAACAGGTTTTCCTCATGCACCGGCGGGTTGACGTTGATCGCCTCGGGGCGGCAGAACAGCCGACCGGAAGCCGCCCGTGCGGTGCCATCAGCCAGGCGCACATCCATGCCACCGACCCGCGCATGGCTGTCGCTGCTGCGCTGGAACGGCAGCCAGTTGCCCTGGCCGACAAATTCGGCGACGAACGGCGTGGCCGGCCTGTCGTAGATTTCCTGGGGCGTGGCGTACTGCTCGACCTTGCCGTTGTTCATCACGGCGATGCGGTCGGCCATCAGCATGGCCTCGTCCTGGTTGTGGGTGACCATCAGGGTGGTCACGCCGAGGTTGCGTTGCAGCTGGCGCAGCTCGGTGCACAGATGCTCGCGGACCCGGGCGTCGAGGGCCGACATCGGCTCATCCAGCAGCAACAACGAGGGCGCCGGGGCCAGGGCGCGGGCCAGGGCCACACGCTGTTGCTGGCCGCCGGAGAGTTGCCCGGGGTATTTCTTTTCGCTGCCGAGCAGGCCGACCAGTTCCAGCATCTGACCGACACGCTTGCGGGTGACCTCGCGACCGCTGCCGGCCAGGCCGTAGGCGATATTCGCCTCGACCGTCAGATTCGGGAACAGCGCGTAGGACTGGAACAGGATGCCGTAGTCGCGGGCTTGGGGTGGCAGATCGGAGACATTGCGTTCGCCGAGGAACAGCTCGCCGTCGTCCTGACGTTCAAGGCCGGCGATGCAACGCAGCAAGGTGGTCTTGCCGCAGCCGGACGGGCCAAGTAGACAGACCAACTCGCCGGCGGCCACGTCCAGGGAGACGTTGTCCAGCGCGGTGAAGGCGCCGAAGCGCTTGCGCACCCCACGGACCTTCATCGGGGCGCCGGGGTTGGCCAGGGCGTTGGCGATCGAGTTGTTCATGGACGGACCTCATCTAGCGGATGAGGGTCATGCTAGGGAGGGAATGCGTAGGCTATGTGGCAATGAGGCCAAAGTTGCCGATAGTGGTATTGGTAGATTTGGGTTTGAGGTATGGGTTGTCTGGACTGACGCCTTCGCGGGCAAGCCCTGCTCCTACAGTCCGGTGTCATACACA
>NZ_JALLJA010000026.1:0-73072 GCF_023242385.1 Pseudomonas sp. MWU12-2345
ACAGAATTTCCCGTCAACGCTTATTTTCACTTTTCTGTCATAAGGCCGGTTTTCGGGCAACCAGACGAGGAATTCGACGTGTCACCAGCGGGACACGCAAGACCAATAGCAATGCACCGATAGAGGCATACACCGTCCATTCCTTCAGATCCGCCCGCACGATCCACAGCATATGCAGCAACCCCAACCCGAGAATCACATAAACCAGGCGATGCAACTTCTTCCAGCCCTTCCCCAGGCGACGCTGGCTGTAACGGTTCGACGTCACGGCAAGCGCCAGCAAACAGAGGAAACCCAACGCACCGACAATGATGTAGGGCCGCTTGCGCAACTCGACCGCCAGTTGCGACCAATCCAACCCGAGCACAAACACCAGATAAGCCACCAGATGCAGCACCACATAGGCAAAACACCACAAACCCAATTGTCGGCGCACCGCGATCCAGCCCGGCCAGCCACTGAGTTTCTGCAACGGCGTCATGCTCAAGGTCACCAACAACAGAATCAAGGTGCCCAAGCCCAACCGATCCACCATGACCTTTCCCGGATCCGGACCCAAGGCCAGGCTCCAGGCCTGATACAACCAGAGCAACGGCCAGATCGCCGCCGCAATAAAGACGCCCACACGCCAGAACGGATATCGCATCAGTAGTTCTTCCGCAGATCCAGGCCGGTATAGAGAGAGGCAACCTCATCCGAGTAGCCATTGAACATCTGCGTCTCACGCACATTGGGACTGAACAGTCCGCTGGGCAAACGCCGCTCCCGGGCCTGGGTCCAACGCGGGTGGTCGACGGTAGGGTTCACATTGGCATAAAAGCCATACTCATCCGAGGCAATGCTTTGCCAGGTGGTCTTGGGCTGCTCTTCCACCAGGCTGATGCGCACAATGGATTTCACGCTCTTGAACCCGTACTTCCACGGCACCACCAGACGCAACGGCGCACCATTCTGATTCGGCAGTTCCCGCCCATACATACCCACTGCCAGAATGGCCAAAGGGTTCATCGCCTCGTCCAGCCGCAAGCCCTCTACATAAGGCCAGTCGATCAGGGCGAAACCGGAACGCTGGCCCGGCATGCTCTTGGGATCCTGCAGGGTTTCGAAGCGAATGTATTTGGCCTTGGAGGTCGGCTCGACCTGCTTGAGCAGCGCCGAAATCGGAAAGCCGATCCAGGGAATCACCATGGACCAGGCCTCGACACAACGCAGGCGATAGATGCGCTCCTCCAACTGGTAAGGCTTCATAAAGTCCTCCAGGGCATAACGCCCCGGCTTGCCGACTTCACCGTCCACCACCACCGACCAGGGTTCGGTCTTCAGGGAGCCGGCGTTCTGCGCCGGATCGCCCTTGTCGGTGCCGAACTCATAGAAGTTGTTGTAGTGGGTCGCATCCTTGTAGGGGGTAATCGCCTCCCCCTTGACCGTCACCGCGCCCCATTTAGTCTCAGGCAGTTTCCCGGCAAACCAGGACGGCGCATTCCCCGCGTCCACATCGGCATAACGCGCCGCTTCGGCGGCACTGGCCCAACGCGGCAGACTGCCGATCGCCAGTGCGGCGACGGAAGCGCCTAGCAAGGTACGACGGGAAAGATAGAGGGATTCAGGCGTGACGTCCGATTCTTTGCAATCGGATCGCTTGGGAAGCTTGATAAACATGGCAACTCCGTAGCATTGGAGGACTGATGCACCAATAGACTACGGAGTCTGCGGGAAATTACATCACTCGCCGGCTTTGTGCCGACGAAGATGCAACAGGTACTGGATAGGACCCGAGGCCGCATAGGCGAGGAAGATCAGCAGCAGGATGCGTGGCGGATCGCTGAACACCACGGCGAACACCAGCACCACGGCGAGAATCGCGACAAACGGCACGCGCCCCTTGAGGTCCAGCTCCTTGAAACTGTTGTACTTGATGTTGCTGACCATCAGCATCCCGGCCGCCGCCACCAGCAAGGCCACCAGGAACGACATCTTCGAACCCTGGATCCCGTAGTCGCTGAACGCCCACACCGTCCCCGCCACCACGCCGGCCGCCGCCGGACTGGCCAGGCCGATAAAGTAGCGCTTGTCGGCGGTGCCGACCTGGGTATTGAAGCGCGCCAGACGCAATGCCGCGCCAGCCACATAGATGAAGGCCACCATCCAGCCGACCTTGCCCATATCCCCCAGCGCCCAGCCGAATGCCAGGAGTGCCGGGGCGACGCCGAAGGCGACCATATCGGACAACGAGTCATACTCGGCGCCGAAGGCGCTCTGGGTATTGGTCATGCGCGCCACGCGACCGTCCAGGCCGTCGAGGACCATGGCGACAAAGATCGCGATGGCGGAAAACGCGAAATACTTGCTCGCCCCCGCCGGGTCCCCGGCACTCGCGGCGCTCTGCGCACTCATCGCGCTGATGATGGCGTAGAAACCGGCGAACAGGTTCGCGGTGGTGAACAGGTTCGGCAACAGATAGATACCGCGATGGCGGACTTTCTGGCCGTCGGCGTCATGCCCCTCTTCGACATGTTCGTCGATGGGGAGCAGGCTTTCGGCTTCGGAGCCCTGACCAGGCTCTTCGGGACGTTCAGTCATGATATTACCTTGCAGCTAAATGAAGGGTTTCAACAGCACTCGGCGACTACGATGGGAGCGCAAAAATATCCCGCTTTATACCAGAAGCGCCCTGGCCTGCGGGAAAACCCGGGCCAGACAGGTCGATCAGCCCAGGACAACGTGAGGCAGGAATCGACTGCTGTCCTTGGTAATCAGGCTGTCGTCCTCACGAATGCCGATCCCGGCGGCCACATCCCCCACCACCCATGAACCGATCACGGTGTAGCTGTCGCCGAACTTCGGCAAAGGGGAAAACGCCTGCAGGATATAGGGCGCATCCGTGTAAGGCCCATCCTCAGCCACCACCTGGTCATCGCCGGTACGGATCTCGATGTTCGCCCCCTCACGGGAAAAGAACGGTTTGCGCACCCAGCCCTTGGGCACGGGCCGCCGCGGGTTCTGGTCGACATAAGCGGGCAACAGGTTGGGATGCCCTTCATGAAACTTCCACAGCAGCGGCAAAATGCCTTTGTTACTGACAATGGCTTTCCAGGCGGGTTCGATAAATTGCGTGTCGCAACCGGGCACCGCCTGGCCGAACACCTCGTGGAAGATATGTTCCCAGGCATGCAGCTTGAACAGCCGTTCGATCCAACGGCCGTCCAGATCGACAAAGCGACCCTGGGCGGTGAGGCCGATGTCCTCGATATCGATATGCCGTGCCTCGATCCCCGCATGCGCGGCCATCTTGCGCAGAAAATCCGTGGTCCCGCGATCCTCCTCCGATCCCGACATCGCCGAGAAGTAGAAAGCCCCACCGGCCGGAAAGGCCGCGAAGGCCCTGACCAGATCTTCGGCGATGGTGTTGAACTGATTCGCCTGCGCCGGCAGCACGCCCCGGGCGATCTGTTCCTCAAGCCAGAGCAACTGCACGGAACCGGCTTCGAGCAGACTGGTGGGGGTGTCGTAATTGGCTTCCAGGCACTTGGCCGGACCGCTGCCGTCATACGCCAGGTCGAAGCGGCCGTACAGATGCGGATGCCCCTGCTTCCAGGAATCGCGGACCAGATCGAAAAACGCCGGCGGAATGGCCAGGCCCGTCAGCAGTTCTTCACTGTCGACGACGCGCTCGACCACATCCAGGCACAGGTCATGCAGTGCCTTGGTCGGCGCTTCCAGGTCGCGGGTGATCTGCTCTTCGGTGAACAGGTAATAACCGCGCTCATCCCAATAGCGCTCGCCACCGATGGTGTGGAAACCGAACCCTTCGCGCTCGACACTTTCGCGCCAGTGCGGACGCTCTGCGATACCAATTTTTTTCACCCTGGCCGCTCCCCTCAACCGCCGGAACTGAAAATGCTGCTGCTCTTGCCGCCCCAACCACTGCGTGCGGTCGCCTGGCTGCCGAAGCCGCCACGCGAGACCGTCGAGGACACCGAGCCGGAACCGCTGCCCAGGCTTTTGCCGAGAGTGGCCGGCGTGTAGGTGTTGGTGGAACTGCTGCGGGCCTGGGTCGAACGGCTGAACGACTTGCCCTGCTCGATCTGCTGCGACAGCGTCGAACTGCCATAGCTACCGCGATTGTCGCGATTGTCGTAGATCGGCTGGGAATAGTAGCGCCCGCCGCCACCGCTGTTGCTGAGCAGATTGCCAAGCAACAAGCCGGTCAGCAGGCCGCCATTGCCACCGCCGCCCGACTGCACGGCCGCTTGTTGCTGGGCCTGTTCAAGGTCCTTGCGCGGCACATCACCGGACATCGCCAGTTCAAAGCCGCCCATCTTCGGCATGTACTTGCCGTCCGGGGTGATCTGGCAATAGCCGGGAACGAAGTCGCTGTCGCAGGAGGCCTGGTCGTCATAGGTCGGCGCGATACGCCGGTGATCGGCCAGCGCCTGCATGAAGGCGTCGGAACAGACCTCCACCGGCACTTTCGCCGCCACACACTCCTCGACCGACTTGAAGTTGCTCTTGGCGTTGAAGGCAACGGTATCCTGGGACGCACCGCAGGCGGAAAGCGCCAGCGGAAAGGTGCCGGCCAGCACCAGTTTTACGGAGCTACGGGTTCTCATCGAATCATCCTTATCCTTGCCCTGGGCTCAGGTCGACGGTGTCATGCAGGCCGAATTCAACAGGCCGACACTGATGGCTACCGAGGCCGAATAGATCGCCGCCGCCATCTCGCCGCGCACAATACGCCCGGACAGCCCCTTGAGCACCAGGCTGGTCACGACAAACGCCAGCAACTGCACCACGGCCGCGATCAACACCCAGACAACGACGTCGACGACACTGATGCTGTTGGCGATGATATTGCTGGCCGGCAGGGCAAAACCCACCAACGAACCACCCAGGGCCACCGCCGCGGCGGTATTGCCCTCACGGATCAGGGCGAACTCCTTGTGGGGAGTGATCAGGGTGTAGATGAACTGGAACAACACGAACAGAACAGCCGCCACCGCCATATAGATGATGAAGCCGAATACCGCGGTGGCGTTGAGCGACAGGCGCAGCGCTTCGAGCATGATGATTTCCTTGTCAGAGAACTTCGATATCGGTGATTTGCAGCGTCACGCCAACGGCGGTGGACAGGGTGATCACCCCCTCCTCGTCTTCCTCGACCGAAAAGAGCAGGAACTCCCGACGGTTGAGCAGGCCGATCTCGCGGGAATAGAGCATGCTCAGGTGCTTGATCGAGTAGGCACCGTCCGGGCTCTTGACGAACTCCTGCATGGGTGTGAGTTCGGTCTGCCCGTCCTCACCGCCCCATTGCCGCCCATACTCCTCGCCTTCGAGTTCGTAGAGCGGCATGCCGATCTTCGCATTCGGGCCGGTCAGTTGCAGCAACTGTTCCTTGCTGTTGATCGTGGTGACGTCGTGGTAGCCGAACAGGATAAGGTCCTGAATATCCTCGGCCGCGGGGCCGTCCATGACCACTTGCAGGAAATAATCCTCGTTATCGAGGTAAAACCGCTGCAAGCGCATCGACTGCCCGAGGTCGATATCGCCCACCGCCCAGACTTTCTCGTCATCGGGCACCACTACATGGGACTGCCCTTCAAGCATCAGCTTCAAGGAGCGATCCAGGCAGAGCATCCGCCCCGAGGCCAGCCCCAGGGGGTTGCCCGGCGCTACCGAGGTAGCCCCCGCGGCAGGCTTCGGCGCCTCGAAGCCCATGGCGCGCTTGATCCAACTCATCGTGTCTCTCCTTTCTGTCGCAACAACGCACCGGCCCGTTTTCCAGACGGCAAAAAGGGCAAAACGCTGACGCGCTTGCCCCAAGCCCCGAGCTTACTGACCCGAGCCGGGATTCTGCCTGGCCTTCAGACGCGCCAACACATCACTGCCGCTGCCCGACCTGGCGCCGATACCGGCGTCCTGCAGACGACGCTCCAGATCACCGCCGTTGGACTCGTCGGCCAATTCCTGCGCCGCATCCAGCTTGGCGTCGCGCTCATCCTGGCGTTGCTTGATACGCGCCAGCGAACCGACCGCCGTTTCCAGCTTGCCATTCGCCCCGCCGGTGGCCGCGGCGGTAGCAACACGGGCCTGCTGGACCGTCTCGCGGGCCTTGGCCATTTCGACCTGCTGCTTCAACCCCTTGATCTGGTTTTCCGCCTTGATCACCTGGGCATGCAGCATCTCGACCTGGGCGCCGAACTGATCGGCCAGGATTTTCTCCTGGTCGCGCAGGGCCTCGATCTCGGCCACCTTGTTGGCGCACTCGCCGGCCAGGCTTTCCACGCCCTTGTCCAGCGCGGCCATGGCCTTGCCTTCCCAGTTGGCGATGTCGTTGTTCAGGCCGTCGAGGCGCTGTTGCGACAGTTTGTAGCGGGCCTTGATGTCCACCAGGCCGTTCTTGGCCTTGGCCACGGCATTTTCGGCGTCGCGCTGTTCCTGCTCGAGGATACGAATGGCGTTGGCGTCGACAATGGTCTCACCCACCTCGGAAACACCACCACGAATGGCCGTTATGACTTTCTTCCAGATACTCATCGAAAACTCCTTGGGGACTTCATTAAACGTGGATGTGGTCTTCGAACGCTTCCACCGCACGGATCACGTTCTCGGCCAGGGTGAAGATTTCCTGGACGATCACGGTGATGGTGGAAGCCGCGCTCAGCGCGCCGAACATGCAGTAGACCTCGGTACCGTCGCCGACCCGCTCGATGCCCACGGAGGACAGAGGGAACAGGTCGCGACTACGCAGCACCAGGCCGTTGAAGACCGCTGGATCCTTGACCCGGCTCACTTCGACCAGGGTCGCGTCCACCAGGATCTGATCACCGGACACCGCCAGGTAGAGCGGCAGGTCGCCGAATTCGGTCATGCTCAGCTTGATGCTCTGCTCGGCGTTTTCGGCGAGGGTCAGCACAATCTCGCCACTGGAGACGACCTCCAGCTCCGACAGCGCCTTGTGCAGCGAGTTGATCGTCCAGTTGATGTTCTCAGTCATGAAAGCCTCCAGTTTGATCCGTTCACCCAGGAAGGGCTGGCGTAGCGCCTTTTCGATACCCCGCAGGGCCGTCGCATTCTCGGGAAGAATCCAGAATTCCCGCTTCACCAGCCCGGCGTCGCGCAGCCGCGTGCGCATATCGCGAACGTAGTCGGCGGTAGTCTTGGTCTTGGCCGGTGATGACGTTTTCTCGCCCGTGAGGGGCTTGTCATCCGCTGTTTTTTTACGGGGCATCTGTCCTCCGAAAAATCTTACATGTAAGTAAATTACGTCCTTTACCTGGAATGTTCAACATCTGACATGAAAGCTTTATGTGACAAAACAAAACGCCCCGACAAGTCGGGGCGTTTGGGTGCAGCCTTTACCGGCGCTCAGCCCCGAGGGGCCAGGCAGCCGGTTGAGCGTCGACTCAGTTCTTGGCTTTGTCGACGATCTTGTTCGCGCCGATCCACGGCATCATCGAGCGCAGTTGCTCGCCGATGATCTCGATGCCGTGAGCAGCGTTGTTACGACGCTTGGCGGTCATCGATGGGTAGCCGGTAGCACCTTCGCTGATGAACATCTTCGCGTATTCGCCGTCCTGGATGCGCTTCAGAGCGTTGCGCATGGCCTGGCGGGATTCGGCGTTGATGACTTCAGGACCGGTCACGTACTCGCCGTATTCGGCGTTGTTGGAGATCGAGTAGTTCATGTTGGCGATACCGCCTTCGTACATGAGGTCAACGATCAGCTTCAGTTCGTGCAGGCATTCGAAGTAGGCCATTTCCGGCGCGTAGCCCGCTTCAACCAGGGTTTCGAAACCGGCTTTGACCAGCTCGACGGTACCGCCGCACAGAACGGCTTGTTCGCCGAACAGGTCGGTTTCGGTCTCGTCCTTGAAGGTGGTTTCGATGATACCGGTACGACCACCGCCAACGCCGGCGGCGTAGGACAGCGCAACGTTCTTGGCGTTGCCCGAGGCGTCCTGGTAGATCGCGATCAGGTCAGGGATACCGCCGCCTTTGACGAACTCGGAACGCACGGTGTGGCCTGGAGCCTTCGGCGCGATCATGATCACGTCGAGGTCGGCGCGTGGCACGACCTGGTTGTAGTGGATCGCGAAGCCGTGGGAGAAGGCCAGGGTGGCGCCTTTCTTGATGTTCGGCTCGATTTCGTTCTTGTACAGCGCGGACTGGAACTCGTCCGGGGTCAGGATCATGACCAGGTCGGCAGCGGCAACAGCGCTGGCAACGTCGGTCACTTTCAGGCCATGGGCTTCAGCCTTGGCAACGGTGGCCGAGCCTTTGCGCAGGCCGACAGTCACGTCAACGCCGGAGTCTTTCAGGTTGCAAGCTTGTGCGTGACCCTGGGAGCCGTAGCCGATGATGGCGACTTTCTTGCCCTGGATGATCGACAGGTCGCAATCTTTATCGTAGTAAACCTTCATGAAATTCCCCTTTATATCCAGGCCGTTCAGGCCGTTTGCAAGTTGGTTTAGATGCTGAGTACTTTGTCGCCGCGCGCAATACCGGTGACGCCACTACGGACGGTCTCCAGGATCGAGGCGGTGCCGATGGACTGAATGAAGCTGTCGAGCTTGTCGCTGGTACCGGTCAGTTGAACGGTATAGACGCTGGCGCTGACATCAACGATCTGACCCCGGTAAATATCGGTGGTGCGCTTGATCTCGGCGCGCTGGGCGCCAGTGGCCTTGACCTTGACCAGCATCAGTTCGCGCTCGATATGAGCACTTTCCGAGAGGTCCACCAGCTTGACCACTTCGATCAGCTTGTTCAGGTTCTTGGTGATCTGTTCGATGACTTCGTCATGCCCGACAGTGGTCAACGTCAGACGCGACAGGGTCGGGTCTTCGGTCGGGGCCACGGTCAGGCTTTCGATGTTGTAGTTGCGTTGCGAAAACAGGCCAACCACACGGGACAGAGCGCCAGGTTCGTTTTCCAGAAGCAAGGAAATGATGTGCCGCATATTAGGTACGCTCCGTCTTGCTCAGCCACATATCGCGCATGGAGCCGTCTTTGATCTGCATCGGGTAGACGTGCTCGCTGGTGTCGACCTGGATATCGAGGAATACCAGGCGATCCTTCATGGCGAACGCTTCTTCCATCTTCGGCTTCAAGTCTTTCAGATCCGTGATACGGATACCGACATGACCGTAGGCTTCGACCAGCTTGACGAAGTCAGGCAGCGATTCCATGTACGAGTGCGAGTGACGGCTGCCGTAGCTCATGTCCTGCCACTGGCGGACCATGCCGAGCACACCGTTGTTCAGGCTGACGATCTTCACCGGCAGGCCGTATTGCAGGCAGGTCGACAGCTCCTGGATGTTCATCTGGATGCTGCCCTCACCCGTGACGCACGCGACGTCGGAGTCAGGGAAACTCAGCTTCACACCCATGGCCGCAGGGAAACCGAAGCCCATGGTGCCCAGGCCGCCGGAGTTGATCCAGCGGTTGGGCTTGTTGAACTTGTAGTACTGCGCCGCGAACATCTGGTGCTGGCCCACGTCGGAGGTCACAAAGGCATCGCCCTTGGTCACTTCGCACAGGGTCTCGATCACGGTCTGTGGCTTGATGATGCTGCCGTCGCCCTTGTCATAAGGGAACAGGCCGCGGTCGCCGCGCCATTCGTCGATCTGCTTCCACCAGCTGGCCACCGACTCCTTGTTCGGAGTCTCGCCGATTTCCTTGAGGGTCGCGACCATCTCGGTCAGCACGCTCTCCACCGGCCCAACGATAGGCACGTCTGCCTTGATGGTCTTGGAGATCGATGCCGGGTCGATGTCGATATGGATGATCTTGGCGTTCGGGCAGAACTTCGACGGGCCGTTGATCACCCGGTCGTCGAAGCGCGCGCCCACGGCCAGGATCACATCGGCGTGGTGCATGGTCAGGTTGGCGGTGTAGCTGCCGTGCATGCCGAGCATGCCGACGAACTGCCGGTCGGTGCCAGGGTAGGCACCCAGGCCCATCAGGGTATTGGTGACGGGCAGGTTGAGCATTTTCGCCAGCTCGGTCAGCGGCGCGGAGCCACCCCCGAGGATCACGCCGCCGCCCGCATAGAGCACCGGACGCTTGGCCGCCAGGAGCATTTCCGCCGCCTTGCGGATCTGGCCGGAGTGGCCACGTACCGCCGGGCTGTAGGAACGCAGCTTGGCTTTTTTCGGGAAGACGTATTCGAATTTCTCGGCCGGGTTGGTCATGTCTTTCGGGATATCGACAACGACAGGACCAGGACGACCGGATTGCGCCAGGTAGAACGCCTTCTTCATGACTTCCGGGATTTCCGAAGCGTGCTTGATCATGAAGCTGTGCTTCACGATCGGCCGGGAGATACCGATCATGTCGGTTTCCTGGAACGCATCGGTGCCGACCAGGGTGCTTGGCACCTGACCGGAGATGATCACCATCGGAATGGAGTCCATGTACGCCGTGGCGATACCGGTGATGGCATTGGTTGCGCCAGGACCGGATGTCACCAGGACCACGCCGGCTTTACCGGTGGCACGGGCGTAGCCGTCGGCCATATGGGTCGCGGCCTGCTCATGACGAACCAGGATGTGGGTGACATCCGGCTCCTTGAACAGGGCATCGTAGACATGAAGGAGAGCACCACCCGGGTACCCGTAGATGTACTTGACGCCTTCGTCACGCAAAAAGCGGACGAGCATCTCACCGCCAGATAAAAGCTCCACGTTGTTCACCTCTAAAACGCCAGAATACCGTCCACGCACACTGGAGGACGGGTCTTAATAGGTTTACTTCTCAGCAGAGCATGAGCGACGGTGGTCGCCGACTACGTCAGCACTGACTGAGCAAGTATTGGGAGTGCCCCAAATGTTGCGGGGGTTTCCCACCCAGCGCGAGGTAACGCGTTGCGGGTGTAACAGGTCGGCGCGGATGTGCGCCTCATGATCTGCCGAGTGGGCCTGCTTCTGGCAGCCCCTCTACAGCGGACTTTGGATTGTTCTGATTCGTCCGGTCCAAGTCAAGTTATCTTATGAGCTTTCTTCGAACTAAGCACATGACAACGCAGAAGAAAACCTTTCACAAGGGAATGTGCTACGTTGCTTATCGCATTGTCTGACAAGGAAACCTGATGCGTAGAAGCATTCTGATGGCGGGCCTGCTACTCGCCTTGAGCCCGCTGTGCCAGGCCGGGCCGATCTACAAATGGGTCGATGCCCAGGGCCAGACGCACTTCGATGCGCAGCCGCCGGCCGGGCAAACGGCCACCGTGGTGACCCCGGCGATCGGCAACGTCCCGGCGCCGCCACCGCGTCCCACCGTGCCCGCGAGCACGGCGGTGGGCGACCAGCAGGCCGTGGACGCCAGGGTCAAGAAGCAGATTGCCGATCAGGAAGTGGTGCGCAAAGCCTATTGCGAGAAAGCGCGGACCAACCTGGCCCAGCTGGAAAACAATGCGCGAGTGCGTGAAGAGGTCAATGGCGAAGTGCGCCGCCTGACCGATGAAGAACGCCAGACACGCTTGATAGAGACGCGCAAGAGCATCGAGGAAAACTGCTCGTAACTGTGGGAGCTGGCTTGCCAGCGATGACTGCCGGAAGATCGATGCAAGACTCAAGGGCCTCATCGCCGGCAAGCCAGCTCCTACAGGTCAGCGGGTCTCGGCAATCAGCTGGTCAAACTGCGCCAGCAACCGCTGCAAACCGCGCCCCTGCCCCGGCCGCTGGGCATAGACCATTTCGGCCATGGCCAGAATCCCGGACGCATTGGGCAGCGGCAGATCCGCCTCGAGGATCAGCTTCATCCTCGGCAGGAAAATCCATTGCAGCCACTGCTCGAACTCCAGGGTATCGACACTGAAGGGCTCGACACTGGCCAGGGCCTCGACGCTGGGCGGCTCCTCATCCCAGCAGCCCTGGGCCCGCAACTCCCGCTCGATCAGCAGGAGTTGCTCGGCAATCAACGGAAAACGTGCATCCATCAGTAACCAGCCTTGGCCTTCTGCTGCGCCTGGGCGGCACCCGCGGCATCACCCTGCTTGCTCCGCGCCTGGGCAATGATGCCCCAGAGGTTGGCTTGCAGATCCGGACGGCCGTTGGCGAAGCTCAGGCCGCGACGGGCCAGTTGCTCGGCTTGCGGCGCATCACCCTGGGCCATGCGCACCTGGGCCAGGCGATAAAGTACTTGCGGTTCACGCGGTGCCACGCGCTGGGCGCGCTCAAGGCTGGACGAGGCACCATTGAGGTCGCCACTGGATTGCTGCTGCTGGGCGGTGGTCAACAACGCCAGTACCGGACCGTCCAGTTGCTCGTCAGCGGACAAACCACCGCTGTTGTTGTTCGACGGAATACCGCTCGGCGCCACCGGGCTCGGCATGTTGTAAGCGCCCTGATTGACCGGCGGGTTGTACGCGCCCTGGTTATAGGCACCCGAGTCACCCGGCACGGCCTGGATCGGCGCGTTATTCGAAGGGCCTGGGGTAATCGGCCCAGGGGTGAACGGCTCGGTACTGATCGGTGCCGAGGTTGTCGCCCCACCACCCGGAATCATCACCACCACGCCGGAATCCTGCGGCACCGCCTGGGTCTGGCTTGGCACCGGCCCCTTGGTGACGGTCTTGCGGAAACCGCCAGTGGACGAGATCCGCTCGTTGTTGGAGACCGCGGTCCCCGAATCGACCACCGGGATCGAACCCCGTGGCACGCTGGAACAACCACCCAGCACGGTCAGTGCGGCAAAAGCTGGAATCCACCACTTGTTCACGTCAAACCCTCTTCGCTCAATTCAACCAGCCCTTGACCCAATCCATCACTTCGGTGGCCGGCGCAGGGGCCACGCCACCACACGACGCACCGGGTACCGGTTCACTGCCGCGAATATACGGCATCTGCACCGCGCCCGGGCAATTGGCATCGGAGCCTTGCCCGGTATGCGGATCGACCCAGGCCTGGACCACGTTATCCGGCTGCGGCATATCCAATGGCAGCGGATCGGCCTTGCGCATGAAACTGGTCCAGACCTGCAAGGCGCCACTGGCACCGGTGAACGGTGTCTTGCCGTTGTCATCGCGACCGAGCCAGACCACCGCCAGCAGGTCCTGGCCGAAACCGGCGAACCAGCTGTCCCGCGAGTCGTTACTGGTACCGGTCTTGCCGGCCAGGGTCAGGGTCTTGGGCAGGACGTTGTAGACCCCGCTCCCGGTACCCTCGCGCATCACCCGCTGCATGGCCGCCTGGATCAGGTAGATCGAGCCCGCGTCGAAACGCTGCTGGATCTGGAACGGATAACGTTTGAGCGGCTGGCCCTCGGCCGTCAGGACACTGCGAATCCCGCGCATCGGCGTATTGAAGCCGCCGTTGGCCAGGGTCTGGTACATGGTCGCGATATCCATCGGCGTCATGCTCGCGGCGCCCAGCAACATCGACGGAAAGGCCGGGAACTCGCGGGTGACACCGAGGCGTCCGAGGGTCTTGAGGACATTCGGCACGCCGACCTCCAGGCCCAGTCGAGCGGTCGCCAGGTTGTAGGAGTGCGCCAGGCCCTGATAAAGGAAAACCGTGCCGTGGGAACGACGCTCAAAGTTCTTCGGTGTCCAGACCTGTCCGTCAGCGCCTTTCACCGAGAAGGCTTCGTCCGACAGCCAGCTGGTCAGCGTGTACTGGCTGGGTTTCTCCAGCGCCGTCAGATACACCGCCGGTTTGATCAACGAACCGACCGGGCGTACCGCGTCCAGTGCCCGGTTGAACCCGGCAAAGCTGGACTGGCGGCTGCCGATCATGGCCTGGATCTCACCGGTTTCCGGGTTGGTCACCACCATGGCCGCCTCGATATCGTCGCTGCCCTTGCGCCCGGCCAGGCGCTTGAAGGTGTCGTTGACCGAAGCCTCGGCCTTCATCTGCAGGATCGGGTCGAAGCTGGTGAAGATACGCAGGCCTTCCTCGGTCAAGTCTTCGTCGCGGTAGTCTTCGCGCAGTTGCCGCTTGACCAGGTCGAGGAAGCCGGGGAAGGAACTGTCCGCCAGACTGCCACGGGCGGTCACCCCCAACGGCATTTTCTTCGCCGCCGCGACTTGCTCGGCGCTGGCCACGCCCTGCTGCTCCAGCAGGTCGAGCACCAGGTTACGTCGTTCCAACGCGCGATCCGGGTAACGTCGCGGGTTGTAATAGGACGGCCCCTTGACCATGCCCACCAGCAACGCCACCTGATGCAACTTCAGCTCCGCCAGGGGCTGGCTGAAGAAGAACTGGCTGGCCAGGCCGAAGCCGTGCACCGCGCGCTGGCCGTCCTGGCCGATAAAGACCTCGTTGAGGTAGGCCTCGAGAATCTCTTTCTTGTCGTAATGCAGCTCCAGCAGCATGGCCATCATGGCCTCGGTGAGCTTGCGGCTCAGGCTGCGTTCGTTGGTCAGGAAGAAGTTCTTGACCAACTGCTGGGTCAGGGTACTGCCGCCCTGGCGCATCTGTCCGGCCGAGGTATTGACCCAGATGGCCCGGGCAATCGACTTGGGCGAGACGCCGAAGTGATGATAGAAATCCCGATCCTCGACCGCCACCAGGGTGTCGAGCAGGTACGGCGGCACCTGGTCGATCTTGATCAGGATGCGGTCTTCGAGGTTCTTCGGGTACAGGCCGCCGATCAGCAGCGGCTCAAGGCGCACCACCGAAAGCTTCGCGCCATTGAGCGAGGACAGCTCGGCCACATAGTCGCCGGAGAAGCGCACCCGCACCGGCTGGGCCGACTCCATGCCTTCATAGAACTGGAAGCCACGGGTGTTCAGGTCCACGGTATTGCCGTTGACCGCCGCCGCCCCCGGGCCATTGGCCACGGGTTCACGACGATAACCGAGGGCATCGAGTTCGGTGAGGAAGTCTTCCTTGCTCAGTTTCTGGCCGGCGAACAGCTCCAGCGGCCGGGCATAGACCTTGGCCGGGATGGTCCAGCGCTTGCCGGAGAACTTCTCCTGCACGATGGCATCGAGGTAGACGGCAAAACCGGCCAGCACGACGAGGCCCACCAGGCTGAGCTTGATCGCCCAGCCAAGCCAGGGGCGCAGGCGGCCGGCGGGAGGTTTGGATTTGGCGCGGGAACGGGGGGATCGGGTACGAGTCATGGCGGCGGATTATACGCACTTTATTGATGATCAACATGTACGTCCGGCGGTTTGCACCTGAGCCCGCAGCGGCCATAATGACCGCTTTGAATTTACCGCCCTCTTGAAGGATCACCAGTGAGCCAGTCCCTGATTACCGCCCTGCAAAACCCGGCCCTCTACCCGCATCCGGTGGAAGGCTTCCAGGTTATCGAAACCCATATTTCCTGGGTCCTGCTCACCGGGCCCTATGCCTACAAGATCAAGAAACCGGTCAACTTCGGCTTCCTCGACTTCACCGAACTGAGCGCTCGCGCACATTTCTGCGCGGAAGAGCTGCGCCTGAACCAGCGCCTGACCCACGACCTGTACCTGGAAGTCCTGCCGATCACCGGCAGCGTCGAGGCCCCCGTCCTGGGCGGCAGCGGCCCGGCCATCGAATATGTGCTGAAAATGCGCCAGTTTCCGCAGAGCCAGTTGCTGAGCACCCTGCAGGCCAACGGTGAACTGACCACCGTGCACATCGATGAAATGGCCCAACAGATCGCCGCGTTCCACCAGAGCGCCCCCGAAGTGCCGAAAGATCACTACCAGGGCACTCCAGAAGCGGTCATGGACCCGGTCCGGCAGAACTTCGAACAGATCCGCCCCTTCCTCAGCGAAAAGGCCGACCTGCTGCAACTCGACGCCCTGCAAGCCTGGGCCGAAACCAGTTTCGAGCGCCTCAAGCCGCTGCTGGCCCAGCGCAAGGCAGAAGGCTTCATTCGTGAATGCCACGGCGACATCCACCTGGGCAACGCCACCGTCATCGACGGCAAGGTGGTGATCTTCGACTGCATCGAGTTCAACGAACCTTTCCGCTTCACCGACGTCTACGCCGACACCGGCTTCCTCGCGATGGACCTCGAAGACCGCGGCCTCAAGAGCCTGGCCCGACGCTTTATCAGCCAGTACCTGGAACTGACCGGCGACTACCAGGGCCTGGCCCTGCTGAACTTCTACAAGGCCTATCGTGCCCTGGTGCGCGCCAAGGTCGCGCTGTTCAGCATGCCGGCCGAAGATCCGGTGCAACGCGCCAGCAGCATGCGCCAGTACCGCAACTACGCCAATCTGGCGGAAAGCTACAGCACCATTCCGTCGCGCTTCCTGGCCATCACCAGTGGCGTCTCCGCCGTCGGCAAGAGCCACGTCGCCCTGCGCCTGGTGGAAGCCCTGGGCGCCGTACGCCTGCGCTCGGATGTCGAACGCAAACGCCTGTTCGGCGACCAGCAAGTCGAAAACAACGTCGGCGACGGCATCTATAGCCGCGACGCCAGCGTGAGCACCTACCGGCGCCTGCATGAAATCGCCGACACCGTCCTGCGCGCCGGCTTCCCGGTGGTGATCGACGCCACCTATCTCAAGCGCGAGCAACGCAACGCCGCCGCCCAGGTTGCCGAAGCCACTGGCGTACCGTGCCTGATCCTCGATTGCAACGCCCCACAGGCCGTGATCGAAAGCTGGCTGGCCCGGCGCCAGGCCGATGCCGTCGACCCATCCGACGCTACACTGGAAGTGATCGCCGCCCAGCAAGCCAGCCGCGAGGCCCTGAGCGCCGATGAAGTACTGCGCACCAAGCGTGTCGAAACCCATGAAAGCGGGAGCCTCGACGCCCTGGTCGAGCAGATTCGCCAGCGTCTGCCGGGCCTGTAAAAACTATTTCAGCCGTGGGGCCGCAAGTGCTTCACGGCTGAAACATAGTGGCATTATACTGGCGTCATAATTCCAACAGGAGACGTCTCATGAGCCATCCCAAGCTGCTCGACTCACCTTTGTTTGCCCTGCTGCACAAGGATGACATTGCCGGCTTCAACAAGGCCCGCCCCAAGGACGGTCCGATCGACATGCGCGGCGGTGACTTCCGTGGCCTGGACCTGCGCGAACTGAATGCCGAGGGGATCGACTTCACCGATGCCTACTTCCGCTCCGCCGATCTGCGTGGCGTAGATCTGCAGAAATCCATCCTGGTCGGTGCCAGCGTGGCCCATGCGCAGATTTCCGGCGCTTACTTCCCCGTGGAACTGACCCCGGCCGAGATTCTCATGTCGATGCAGTTCGGTACGCGTCTGCGCTACAGCGCCTAGCCCTCGCGGAGGGGCTCGAGGATGGCGGCAGCGCTTGCCGTCTGGTGCCTGCTCACGGCCTCGACAAGGCTCCTGCTGTACGATTTTTCCCTTTGCGCGCCATCCCTGTGCTGCCGGCCAGCGCTGGAGAAAGCCGCGGCTTAGAAGCATTTGCACCAACGCCGAGCAAAGAACCACGTTTTTCCTACTGACCGCCTACACTCCTTTTCAGGCTTGCCTACTCTCGTCCACGCAGCGTTCGGCCGTCGCAAGGAGGCTTGATGAACGATGAACTGCAACACCTGAAGAACCTTGGCAAGACGTCGGCGCAATGGCTGCACGCGGTGGGTATCCATAGCGCATCGGATTTGCGTCGACTGGGAGCGGTGGATGCCTACCGCGCGGTACGAACCCGCGGATTCCGGGCATCGAAAGTGCTGTTGTATGCGATCGAAGGCGCCTTGATGGACATTCATTGGAACGATATCCCTCAAGAACGCAAAGAAGCCTTGAATAAACAGTTGGACGCGATATCGTCGCGTCATAAAAACTGATTTCGCAGGTTTGGCATGTATCTACTCGGGGAGCAACCGGCCTACGCCGAAGAACTGATCAATCGTCTGCAGACGATTCCGGCACAGCTGCTCAAAGGTTTGCCCCCCTGCGCGGCCCCCCTGGAGCTTGAGCAAATCGCTGACCTCGGTGCCTTGCTGCCCGCCGATCAGGTGTTCCTGATCGACAGCGGCCTGCTGCATGCCCGGGTCGACGAGCGTGCATTATTCTATTTGCATGAAGGCGACCTGGTCGGATTGCGCCAGGGCATCGACTGGCCGCGCTGCGTGCTGAGCAGCGACAACCCGCTGCGTCTGATTCCCTACCGGCGCACCGACCTCTTCACCCATATCTACGCCGACGAAAGCCGCGCCGAAGCGCTGCTGCGTTACCTGATCGGCCAGACCGCCCTGCTCTCCGACGCCGTCACCCGCCTGAAACAGCCGGAATTTCGCAGCAGCAACGGCTTCCAGCAGGTGGCCAGTGGTGAAGTGATGATCCGCCAAGGTGACGATGCCGACCATGTCTTCATCATTACCGACGGACACGCCGAGGCCTTTGTCGACGGGCACAAGGTCGGCGATGTGCCCAAGGACGAGATTTTCGGCGCCATGGCGGTGTTCACCGGCGAGAAACGCAGCGCCAGCGTGATCGCCAGCCAGCCGTGCACGGTCATGCTGATCCCCAAGGAGCAATTCCTCAGCCTGACCCAGAGCAACCCGCGCATCGCCCACAGCCTGATCGAAAGCATGGCCCGACGCATCGATTTGCTGAACAAGGAAGTCACGCGCCTGAGCGCCATCGGCACGGCGCGCTGAACCACCGCGACACTCGATCACTCATCCGGCGTCGCACCCTGGACGAACGGTCGAGAAAAAGACATTGACTTAGAAATGAGAATCGTTATGATTATCACAGCTGATCGCGAGATCGGTTGGATTTTCTGGAAGGCCCTGGTTCGGACTCTCAGATTATCTCCTCATCAGGCTAATCACGGTTATTGACCCGGCTTTTTGCCGGGTCTTTTTTTGCCTGTCCGAAAGCCAGCCGACAAAAATTCCCGCCCTCCTGGTGCGTCAGGCCTCCCCGGGCTCCGGCGCGACCGGAGATTCCAGTCGCGCCAGCAACTCATCCAGCAAGCCGGAAGCCCCGAGCCGCACGTGATCGGCGTTGACCCAGGCGGCGCCGAAACGCGCGCGCGCCAGTTCGATATAGGTCCGCGCATCATCGAAGGTGCGGATGCCGCCGGAAGCCTTCAGCCCCACCAGCCCGCCCCGCTCGGCAATGGCTTCAAGCATGATGCGCACGGCCTGTTCGGTCGCATTGACCAGGACCTTGCCGGTACTGGTCTTGAGAAAGTCGGCGCCGGCGGCAATCGCGCCCTGGCTGGCCTGGCGGATCATCTGCGGGTCGCGCAACTCACCGGTCTCCAGGATCACCTTGAGTTTGGCCCGCCCCTGGCAGGCATCACGACAGGCGGCGACCATGCTCAGGCCGGTCTGCGCATCGCCCATCAACAACGAGCGATAGGGATAGACCAGGTCCACCTCATTGGCGCCGGCGGCGATCGCCTCCAGGGTTTCAGCGACCACCGAGGCGACATTCGGTCCGCCATGGGGGAAGTTGACCACCGTGGCGACCCGGATCGCCTGCCCGCCCTGCGCATCGAGAGCCCGTCGCGCCAGGGCGACAAAACGTGGAAACACGCACACCGCCGCCACCGGCCCGAATGGCGTCTGCGCCCGCTGGCAAAGCGAAAGGATGCGCTCGTCATCGTCATCGCCACTCAGCGAGGTCAAGTCGAGCAGGCCAATGGCCTGGCGTGCCAGTTGTTGATCGGCCTCATTCATCTGCTTCATCTTCACTCCCAATCCGGATCGTTGCATAAACCTGACAAGCGTCCGAGGCGCCTCCTCGGCGGTCCTGGCTGCCGGATGAGGCGAAATACGCTATGGGCAGCAGGATAAAGGACTCGTCCGCGCCAAGGCATGTGTCAACCAAAGACCGGGACTCGACCCACATCAGAACAAGATGCGTCCTACCCACTACTGGTAGCCGATACTCGGCAAGGCTTTCAGGGATTCAGGATGCTGGCTGGTGGTATCGACCCCGACCAATTTAGACTCCGCCCCCAGGACACTGACCCATTCCGACAACGCCCCGCCGGCGCTGACCCAGCGTAGCGGCAGTTCGGTCGCCAGGACGGCATGGCTGAGCGCCAGCCCGGCGACGAGGACAAACAGGTGCGAGGCTCCCTAAAGGATCAACATGAAATTTCTCTGCGACTCGAACACCCTCGCCGACAACAGCAGTCGTGGTTTTGATGTGGACGGGCGGCCGCTGTTGGCCGTGCGCCGCGAGGGCCGGGTCTATGTCTATCAGAATCGCTGCCCGCACCGCGGCATCCCCCTGGAATGGCGTCCCGACCAGTTTCTCGACCCCAGCGCCAGCCTGATCCAGTGCGCAACCCACGGCGCGCTGTTCCTGATTGAAAGCGGTGAGTGCGTGGCCGGACCTTGCGCCGGGCAGTCACTGCTGGCGATCCCTTGCACGGAAGACGCGCAGGGCATCTGGCTGACGCCGTGAGCCGCTAGAGCCGCACCGGCAACCGGCGATCGACGCGGATCTCCTCCGACGTCAGGCTCACCCCATAGGCCAGCACCTCGACCCCGGCCGCCACGGCTTCACGCAGGGCCGCGGCATAACCCGGATCAATCTCCTCGGCCGGCCGCACCGCCTCGATGCCGGTCAGGTTCACGCAATACAGCTGCACCGCCCGCACACCTGCGCGTGCCAGGGTGGCCAGCTCGCGCAGATGCTTGGCGCCGCGCTGGGTCACCGCATCCGGAAAGGCCGCCACCGCCGTACCGTCGAAGCCGAGGGTGACGCTTTTGACTTCGACAAACGCCGGCCCCGTCGGATAGTCGAGACGAAAGTCGATCCGGCTGTTCTCCTGACCGTAGGCCACTTCACGTTTCAAAGCGGTAAAACCGTTCAGTTCGCTGATGACCCCGGCACGCAGGGCCTCCTCGACCAAAGGGTTGGCCCGCGCGGTATTCACGCAGGCCAACCGCCCTTGGGGGGTTTCACCGATCTCCCAGGTGCCGGGCAACTTGCGCTTGGGGTCATTGGAGCGACTGAACCAGACTTGCCCGCCCGGCACCATGCAATTGAGCATCGAGCCGGTATTGGGACAGTGAATGGTCAGCAACTCGCCGGAGGCGGTTTCGATGTCCGCCAGGAAACGTTTGTAGCGCTGGATCAGACGACCTTCTTCGAGGGCAGGAGAAAAATGCATCAGCCTTGCCAGCTCCGCAGACCCCGGGCAATCCGCTCCACCGCCTGCTCAAGGCGCGGCAGGCTCTGGGTGTAGGCAAACCGCACATGATGGCTGGCCAGGTGACGACCGAAGTCCAGCCCCGGGGTAAAGGCCACATGTTCGGTTTCGAGGAAATGTCGGCAGAACGCGAAGGCATCACCGCCGAACGCGCTGATATCGGCGTACAAGTAGAAAGCGCCCTGGGGCTCCACGGCGATCCCGAAACCCAGCTCGCGCAACGCCGGCAAGAGGAAGTCGCGACGACGACCGAACTCGGCCCGGCGCTCTTCGAGAATGCTCAGGGTCGCCGGTTCGAAACAGGCCAGCGCCGCATGCTGGGCCATGCTCGGCGCACTGATGTAGAGGTTCTGCGCGAGTTTTTCCAGGTCCGCCACCGCTTCCGGCGGCGCCACCAGCCAGCCCAGCCGCCAGCCGGTCATGCCGAAATATTTGGAAAAGCTGTTGAGCACAAAGGCGCTGTCATCGACTTCCAGCACGCTGGCCGCATCGCAGCCGTAGGTCAGGCCGTGATAGATCTCGTCCACCACCAGATGGCCATGACGCTCCTTGACCGCCGCCGACAGCGCCCCCAGTTCGTCCCGCGTCAGCAGGGTCCCGGTGGGGTTGGCCGGCGATGCCACCAGGGCGCCGACACTGTCCTGGTCCCAATGCCGCGCCACCAGGTCGGCGGTGAGCTGATAACGCACCTCAGGCCCGACCGGCACCAGTTGCGCCGCCCCCTCGACCAGGCGCAGGAAATGCCGGTTGCACGGGTAGCCCGGATCGGCCAGCAGCCAGTGTTTACCGGGGTCCACCAGCAAACTGGTGGCCAACAGCAGCGCACCGGAACCACCCGGAGTGATCAAAATACGCTGCGGATCGATATCCAGCCCGTAACGCTGCTGATAAAAACCTGCTATCGCCTCACGCAATTGCGGCAGCCCACGTGCCGCCGTATAACGGGTCTTACCCGCCTCCAGCGCGGCCTGGCCGGCGCGGATGATCGGCGCGGCGGTGGTGAAGTCCGGCTCACCGATCTCGAGGTGGATCACATCATGCCCGGCGGCCTGCAACTCATTGGCGCGCGCCAGCAGCGCCATCACATGAAAGGGTTCGATTGCGCGGCTGCGCGCGCTGTAGTGCTGAGTCATGGGCCTTCCTTGATTGGACGGGGAATGGGCGATAGACCGATTCTACCCAACCTCGATCACCCTGGAATGTTTAAAGCATCCTACGTTCCCCGGAAGATTGACTAAAATAAACAATTAACCATTGCTTCATGAAGCTGACGTCTTCCATCCGGCATATATTGGCCCGCTTCTTGTAGGAGGGGGACGTTCAGTCACGACGTTCGACTCGACAAGTCCAGCCTCGACAACCGGGAGTAGCGCACCCCGATTCGATCTGGTAAGTTCGCCCGCTTGCAGCCGCAGGGCCGGCAGGTGTCGGTGATGTTGAAATCCTGCGCAATGGATTAGAAGAGTAGAGGCGGTCCATTCATGCCCACCCAAGCAAAGCAGCAAAGCACTGAGCCAAAGATCGGCGGCTTCGAACCCTATGTTGAAAGCAAGGGCGAGGAGTACATGGGCGAGCCCATGCGCAAGCACTTCACCAAGATCCTGCAGAAATGGAAGCAGGAATTGATGCATGAAGTCGACCGTACCGTTGATCATATGAAGGACGAAGCGGCGAACTTCCCTGACCCGGCTGACCGTGCCAGCCAGGAAGAAGAGTTCAGCCTCGAACTGCGCGCCCGCGACCGCGAGCGCAAACTGATCAAGAAAATCGACAAGACCCTGCAGCTCATCGAAGACGAAGAGTATGGCTGGTGCGAGTCCTGTGGCGTCGAGATCGGCATCCGCCGGCTGGAAGCCCGACCGACCGCCGACATGTGCGTCGACTGCAAGACCCTGGCGGAAATCAAGGAAAAACAGGTCGGCAAGTAGTCCCTGCCGAAACCTGAGCAAACGGAGCGTGCGAACGCTCCGTTTTCATTTGTGTCGCCGACGCGGCTTATCGCCTACGGATTCTCCAGTAATATCCGAACCATGACTGCCACCCCCGCCTATATCGGACGCTTCGCCCCCACGCCCAGCGGCCACCTGCATTTCGGTTCACTGGTCGCCGCCCTGGCCTCGTACCTCGACGCCCGCTCGGTCGGCGGACGCTGGCTGCTGCGCATGGAAGACCTCGACCCGCCGCGCGAAGAACCCGGCGCCCAGGCCTCGATCCTCGATACCCTGCAACGCTACGGCTTCGAATGGGACGGCGAACTGGTCCGCCAGAGCGAACGTCACGACGCCTATGCCCAGGTCCTCGAGCGCCTGTTCAGCCAGGGCCTGGCCTACGCCTGCACCTGCTCGCGCAAGGAGTTGGAGCCCTACCTGGGGATCTACCCGGGTTTGTGCCGCAATCTCGGCCACGGCATCGAGAATGCCGCCATTCGCCTGCGTGTGCCGGAGCTGAGCTATCGCTTTGAAGACCGGGTACAAGGTTCGTTCCAGCAGCATCTGGGCCGTGAGGCCGGCGATTTTGTGATCCGCCGCCGCGACGGGCTCTACGCCTACCAACTGGCGGTGGTGCTGGACGACGCCTGGCAAGGGGTGACCGATATCGTCCGCGGCGCCGACCTGCTGGACTCCACGCCACGCCAGCTCTACCTGCAGGAGCTGCTCGGACTGCCGCAGCCGCGTTACCTGCACGTGCCGCTGATCATCCAGCCGGATGGCCACAAACTCGGCAAGTCCTACCGCTCGCCGCCGCTGGCAGCCGACCAGGCGACACCCTTGCTGATGCGCGCCCTGCGTACACTGGGGCAACACCCGCCCGCCGCACTGGAACAGGGCACGCCGCGGGAGGTGCTGGACTGGGGTATCGGCCATTGGGATGCCACACTGATTCCCAGGACAGCCACCCTGGCCGAAGCGCAATTGCACTGACGCCCCTTGCAGGTTGGCGCCCATCCGTTACCATCGCCGCACGTTTTCGGGCACGCACACAATAAAGAGAGGCCGGGATGTACATCTATCGCTTGGTCCTGCTGCTGGTGGTCGGGATCTACCTGTTCTCGCCGGCCATCATGGACTGGTGGATCGACGCCACCGGCGCCTGGTATCGCCCTTATCTGCTCTGGCTGATCCTGATCGTCGTGACCTTCATCCTGCAGAGCCAAAAAGATGCCGATGAGCTTTAGCCTGACCCAGATGCTGCTGATCAGCGCCGCGTACCTGCTGGCGTTGTTCGGCGTGGCCTGGATCAGTGAACGCGGGGTGATCCCACGCTCGATCATCCGCCACCCGCTGACCTACACCCTGTCCCTGGGCGTCTACGCCAGTGCCTGGGCGTTTTATGGCACGGTGGGCCTGGCCTACCAGTACGGCTACGGCTTTCTCTCCAGTTACCTCGGGGTTTCCGGCGCCTTCCTGCTGGCGCCGGTGCTGCTCTACCCGATCCTGAAGATCACCCGCACCTACCAGCTCTCGTCCCTGGCCGACCTGTTCGCCTTCCGCTTCCGCAGCACCTGGGCCGGCGCCCTGACCACGGTATTCATGCTGATCGGCGTGCTGCCGCTGCTGGCGTTGCAGATCCAGGCGGTGGCCGACTCCATCGGCATCCTCACCCGCGAACCGGTGCAGCACCGGGTAGCCCTGAGCTTCTGCGCGCTGATCAGCCTGTTCACCATCTTCTTCGGCTCGCGGCATATCGCCACCCGGGAAAAACACGAAGGCCTGGTGTTCGCCATTGCCTTCGAGTCGGTGATCAAGCTGATCGCCATCGGCGGGGTTGGCCTCTACGCCTTGTACGGAGTGTTCGACGGCCCGCAGCAGCTCGAGCTCTGGCTGCTGCAGAACCAGACCGCCCTGGCCGCGCTGCACACGCCGTTGCAGGAAGGTCCGTGGCGCACCCTGCTGCTGGTGTTCTTCGCCTCGGCCATTGTGATGCCGCACATGTATCACATGACCTTCACCGAGAACCTCAACCCGCGCTCCCTGGTGAGCGCCAGCTGGGGCCTGCCGCTGTTCCTGCTGCTGATGAGCCTGGCGGTGCCGCTGATTCTCTGGGCCGGACTCAAGCTCGGCGCCACCACCAACCCGGAATACTTCACCCTCGGCATCGGCATTGCCGCCAACAACGAGGCCCTGGCCCTGCTGGCCTACGTCGGCGGACTCTCGGCCGCCAGCGGGCTGATTATCGTCACCACCCTGGCGCTCTCGGGCATGGCCCTGAACCACCTGGTGCTGCCGCTCTACCAGCCGCCGGCCGAAGGCAATATCTATCGCTGGCTGAAGTGGACGCGCCGTGCCCTGATCGTTGCCATCATCATGGCCGGCTATGGTTTCTACCTGCTGCTGGGCGCCGAGCAGGATCTCGCCAACCTCGGCATCGTCGCCTTCGTCGCGACCCTGCAATTCCTCCCCGGCGTGCTCTCGGTGCTGTACTGGCCGACCGCCAACCGGCGTGGTTTCATTGCCGGCCTGCTGGCGGGGATCCTGGTCTGGCTGGTGACCATGCTGCTGCCGTTGGTCGGCAATCTGCAGGGCTTCTATGTGCCGCTGCTGAACATGATCTATGTGCTCGACGACACCAGCTGGCATATGGCGGCCATCGCCTCCCTGGCGGCCAACGTGCTGATGTTCACCCTGATCTCGCTGTTCACCAGTGCCAGCCCCGAAGAGGCCAGCGCCGCCGAAGCCTGCGCGGTGGACAACGTGCGGCGCCCGCAACGCCGCGAGCTGCACGCCGCCTCTCCGCAGGAATTCGCTACCCAGCTGGCCAAGCCGCTGGGGGCCAAGGCCGCGCAGAAAGAGGTCGAACAGGCCCTGCGCGATCTCTACCTGCCCTTCGACGAGCGTCGCCCCTACGCCCTGCGCCGCCTGCGTGACCGCATTGAAGCCAACCTGTCCGGGCTGATGGGCCCGAGCGTGGCCCAGGACATGGTGGAAACCTTCCTGCCCTACAAGGCCGGTGGCGAAAGCTATGTCACCGAAGACATCCACTTCATCGAAAGCCGCCTGGAAGACTACCACTCGCGTCTCACCGGCCTTGCCGCCGAACTCGACGCCCTGCGCCGCTACCACCGCCAGACCCTGCAGGAACTGCCGATGGGCGTCTGTTCGTTGGCCAAGGACCAGGAGATCCTGATGTGGAACAAGGCCATGGAAGAGCTCACCGGGGTCGCCGCGCAACGCGTGGTCGGCTCACGCCTGGGCACCCTCGGCGAGCCGTGGAAGGATTTGCTGCAGGGTTTTATCAACCTGCCCGACGAACACCTGCACAAACAGCACCTGGCCCTCGACGGCCAGACCCGCTGGCTGAACCTGCACAAGGCCGCCATCGACGAGCCACTGGCGCCGGGCAACAGCGGCCTGGTGCTGCTGGTCGAGGACCTCACCGAAACCCAGATGCTCGAAGACAAGCTGGTGCACTCCGAGCGGCTGGCGAGCATCGGTCGGCTGGCGGCCGGCGTGGCCCACGAGATCGGCAACCCGATCACCGGCATCGCCTGCCTGGCGCAGAACCTGCGCGAAGAGCGCGAGGACGACAGCGAACTGACCGA
The DNA here is from genome assembly GCF_023242385.1 of Pseudomonas sp. MWU12-2345. Taxonomy (NCBI): domain Bacteria; kingdom Pseudomonadati; phylum Pseudomonadota; class Gammaproteobacteria; order Pseudomonadales; family Pseudomonadaceae; genus Pseudomonas; species Pseudomonas sp. MWU12-2345. The sequence continues at coordinate 26,577 of NZ_JALLJA010000026.1, forward strand.
AATCAGCGGGCAGATCCTCGAACAGACCAAACGCGTCTCGCGCATCGTCCAGTCGCTGATGAGCTTCGCCCACGCCGGCAGTCACCAGCACAACGACGAAGCCGTCTGTCTGGCCGAGGTCGCCCAGGATGCCATTGGTCTGCTGGCCTTGAACCGGCGCAACTTCGAAGTACAGTTCTTCAACCTGTGCGATCCCGAGCACTGGGTCGACGGCGATTCCCAACGCCTGGCCCAGGTGCTCATCAACCTGCTTTCCAATGCCCGAGACGCCTCACCCGCGGGTGGTGCGGTGCGGGTCAAGAGCGAAGCTTTCGAACACACCGTCGACCTGATCGTCGAGGACGAAGGCACGGGTATCCCGAAGAACATCATGGACCGATTGTTCGAACCCTTCTTCACCACCAAGGATCCAGGCGAGGGCACCGGTCTGGGCCTTGCTCTGGTCTATTCCATCGTTGAAGAGCATTATGGACAAATCACCATCGACAGCCCGGCTGACATCCAAAGCCAACGTGGCACCCGTATCCGGGTCACCCTGCCGCGTCATGTCGAAGCGACGTCCGCTGTGAACTGAGACCGTCGAGAGAACCGAATCAATGCCGCACATTCTGATCGTCGAAGACGAAACCATTATCCGCTCCGCCCTGCGTCGCCTGCTGGAACGTAATCAGTACCAGGTCAGCGAAGCCGGTTCGGTGCAGGAAGCCCAGGAACGTTTCAGTATCCCCTCGTTCGACCTGATCGTCAGCGACCTGCGCCTGCCCGGCGCTCCCGGCACCGAGCTGATCAAGCTCGGCCAGGGCACCCCCGTGCTGATCATGACCAGCTACGCCAGCCTGCGCTCGGCCGTGGACTCGATGAAGATGGGCGCGGTGGACTACATCGCCAAGCCGTTCGACCACGACGAGATGCTCCAGGCCGTGGCCCGCATCCTCCGTGATCGCCAGGGCAACCAAGGCGCGCCGGCCGAGAAAGTCGCCGGCAAGGGCAATGGCGCGGCGGAAAAAGCCGGTGCCAACAACACCAATGGCGAAATCGGCATCATCGGCTCCTGTCCGCCGATGCAGGACCTCTACAGCAAGATCCGCAAAGTCGCGCCCACCGACTCCAACGTCCTGGTCCAGGGCGAGTCGGGTACCGGCAAGGAGCTGGTGGCCCGCGCCCTGCACAACCTGTCCAAGCGCGCCAAGGCGCCGATGATCTCGGTCAACTGCGCGGCGATTCCCGAAAGCCTGATCGAATCCGAACTGTTCGGCCACGAAAAAGGCGCCTTCACCGGGGCCAGCGCCGGTCGCGCCGGCCTGGTGGAAGCGGCGGACGGCGGCACGCTGTTCCTCGACGAAATCGGCGAGCTGCCCCTCGAAGCCCAGGCACGCCTGCTGCGGGTATTGCAGGAAGGCGAGATCCGCCGGGTCGGCTCGGTGCAGTCGCAGAAAGTCGATGTGCGCCTGATCGCCGCGACCCACCGCGACCTCAAGAGCCTGGCCAAGATCGGCCAGTTCCGCGAAGACCTTTACTACCGCCTGCACGTGATCGCCCTGAAGCTGCCGGCCTTGCGCGAGCGCGGCGCCGACGTCAACGAGATCGCCAATGCTTTCCTCGCCCGCCAGAGCGCACGGGTGGGTCGTACCGACCTGCGCTTCGCTCCCGACGCCGAGCAAGCCATTCGCCATTACTCCTGGCCGGGTAACGTCCGTGAACTGGAGAATGCGGTCGAGCGCGCGGTGATCCTGTGCGAAAGCCCGGAAATTTCCGCCGACCTGCTGGGCATCGACATCGAGCTCGGGGATCTGGAAGAGGAAGAATTCATCGGCCTGGCGCCGCAGCAGGCCAGCGCCAGTAACGCCAGCCATGAGCCGACCGAGGACCTGTCACTGGAAGACTACTTCCAGCACTTCGTCCTCGAGCACCAGGACCATATGACCGAGACCGAGCTGGCACGCAAACTCGGGGTCAGCCGCAAGTGCCTGTGGGAACGGCGCCAGCGCCTGGGCATTCCACGGCGCAAGACCGGGGTGGCCAGCGAGAGCTGAGCCGGGGGCGCCTCCACAGGTAACACCGCACCTTGTGAAAAAACTGTTACCCCGGGATTTTCACGTAACAAAAGCCGGGTCTATCGGTAACGAAGATCCGGTTTTTTTTCGCCTGAAAAAAACCATTTTCTCGGGAAAACCCAATGTTTACGGGGTTTCGAAAAAGTTGGCACGGCACCTGCTATAGCTTTGGTACAAGAACAATAACAAGCACTGCACCAGACAATAAAAACAAGACGTATCGACTCACGCACAATAAAAACAACACGGCGAGAGGCGTAGCTAACTGATTCTTTTGGAGAAGTACTGTAATTGGGGCTTGCCCCGCGACCAGGCCGAGAACAACAAAAACTGCCCTCAAAGCAGCGCCTGAACTGGTTGGATCCTCTGGATCATTACACTGCAGCGATCAAAGCAATCCGTTTGCTCTTGGCTCCCGATTGGGAGAGCCCACTGGCTTGAAGCCTAGTGGCACAGGGCGATCAACAAAAACAAGAAGCCCGAAACCATAATAAAAATAGAGCACGCAACTACTTCTGGGGGAGCTTCGGCTCCCCTTGTAGTTTCCGCGATACCGACCCGCCCGCACCACGCCTCCCCTCGATTGATTGATTGGCAGCCTTCGCAACGCCTGCAACAGGCCCTCTGCAGGGTCCCTGGCCGATACTGCGGCGGCTTCCTACACCATCCCTCGACTAAATGCTAGAATCCTCGCCCATCGTGCGGTCATTCTTTGAGGTGGCCGAATATTCCTTCAAACAGTGCCTCCCATGCTGAAGAAGCTGTTCCAGTCATTACGTTCTCCCTCGCGTCGAACGCAACATAAACGCAGCACCCCTGAAGTGCTCAACAGCAGCCAACACTCGCTGCAAAAGGCCCAGTTCAGCCGGTATGCGGTGAATATCGTCGAACGCCTGCAGAATGCCGGCTACCAGGCCTATCTGGTCGGCGGTTGCGTGCGCGACATGCTGCTCAATATCACGCCCAAGGATTTCGACGTCGCCACCAGCGCCACGCCGGAACAGATCCGCGCCGAATTCCGCAACGCCCGGATCATCGGTCGTCGCTTCAAGCTGGTGCATATCCACTTCGGTCGCGAAATCATCGAGGTCGCGACCTTTCGCGCCAACCACCCGCAGGACGAAGACGAGGACAGCAATCAGTCCTCGCGTAACGAAAGCGGGCGGATTCTGCGCGACAACGTCTACGGCACCCTCGAAGACGACGCCCAGCGCCGCGACTTCACCATCAACGCCCTGTATTACGATCCGGTCAGCGAACGCATCCTCGACTACGCCAACGGCGTGCACGATATCCGCAACCGCCTGATCCGCCTGATCGGCGACCCGACCCAGCGTTACCAGGAAGACCCGGTACGGATGCTGCGGGCCGTGCGTTTCGCCGCCAAGCTGGACTTCGGCATCGAGAAGCACACCGTCGCGCCGATTCGCAAGCTGGCACCGATGCTCCGCGAGATCCCGTCGGCGCGCCTGTTCGAAGAAGTGCTCAAGCTGTTCCTCTCGGGATATGCCGCCGACACCTTCGAAATGCTGGTCGACCTCAAGTTGTTCGAACCGCTGTTCCCGGCCAGTTTCGAGGCCCTGGAACACAACCCGACCTACACCCACACGCTGATCAGCGAAGCCTTGATCAACACCGACCTGCGTATCCAGCAGAACAAGCCGGTCACTCCGGCGTTCCTGTTTGCCGCGCTGCTCTGGCCGGCCCTGCCTGGCCGGGTATTGCGTTTGCAGGCGAAGGGCATGCCGCCGATTCCGGCGATGCAGGAAGCCGCCCACGAGTTGATCAGCGAACAGTGCCAGCGCATTGCGATTCCAAAGCGCTTCACCCTGCCGATCCGCGAAATCTGGGATATGCAGGAACGCCTGCCACGGCGCAGCGGCAAACGTGCCGACCTGTTGCTGGACAACCCACGCTTCCGCGCCGGCTACGACTTCCTGCTGCTGCGCGAAACCGCCGGCGAAGAGACCGATGGCCTGGGCGAATGGTGGACGGACTACCAGGATGCCAATGATGCCGGTCGACGCGACATGATCCGTGACCTGGGCAGCAAGGACGACGGTACCGGCAGCGGTCCGCGCAAACGTCGACGCAGCACCGCCGGCAAGCGCAAGCGTGCCGCCGGTACGGACGAGTAAGTCGATGGAACACGTGTATATCGGGCTGGGCAGCAACCTGGCGGACCCGGCGGAGCAATTGCGCAACGCCGTCCAGGCCCTGGGGCAACTGCCCGACACCGTGCTGGCGGGCGTTTCCGCGTTCTACCAGAGCGATTCGCTGCTGCCCGGTCAGCCGCGCTACACCAATGCCGTCGTCGCCCTCGACAGCGACCTGACGCCCCTGGCGCTGCTGGATGCGCTGCAAGCCATCGAAATCGACCAGGGTCGCGAACGGCATGAGCGCTGGGGGCCGCGTACCCTTGACCTGGATATCCTGCTGTTCGGTGAGCGGCTGATCGACGAGCCGCGCCTGAAAGTCCCGCATTACCATATGCAGGCCCGGGCGTTCGTGCTCTACCCCCTGGCGGAACTGGCTCCGGCAGATTTGCAGCTGGCCGATGGCCGCAGCCTCAAGGCGCTGCTGGCGGATTGCCCGTTCGTCGGCCTGGAACGCCTGCAGCCCTCCCACTGCTGAATCGCATCAGTTACGCCGGTAACACTCCCGGCGTAACATTGCGGTAACACACACGATTGACTTCCCCAGTTCTCCTCACGACTATAGGCGTCCCGTTGCCGCCTCTGCGGCGTTTGAAGGGCGCAATCCAGGCTTTGCAAGCACGACATCAGAACGTGCGCCTGTATACACGACGAATCACGCGCGTTACTCGCAGTCATTTGCACGGCGCCTAATGAGGACTTTTTCATGCCAGACATTACCCTGACCACCCTGCAAGGCCTCAAGCAAAAGGGTGAAAAAATCACCATGCTGACCTGCTACGACGCCACCTTCGCCCACGCCAGCTGCGCGGCCGGTGTCGAAGTGCTGCTGATCGGCGATTCGCTGGGCATGGTTACCCAAGGGCATGACAGCACGCTGCCCGTTACCGTCGCCGATATCTGCTATCACACGGCCAGTGTCAAACGCGGCAACCAGGGGGCCTTCATCATTGCCGACCTGCCGTTCATGGCCTACGCCACCCTCGAGCAGACCTTTCACAACAGCGGCCTGTTGATGCAGGCCGGTGCGCATATGGTCAAGGTCGAAGGCGCCGCCTGGCTCGCCGAATCCATCCGCCAGTTGGCCGAACGCGGCGTCCCGGTGTGCGTGCACATGGGCCTGACCCCACAGTCGGTGAACATCTTCGGCGGCTACAAGGTCCAGGGCCGCGGCGAAGCCCAGGCCCGGCAGATGCGCGCCGACGCCATCGCCCTGGAACAGGCCGGCGCGGCCATGATCCTGCTTGAATGCGTGCCGAGCGAACTGGCCGCGGAAATCACCCAGGCGGTGAAGGTCCCGGTGATCGGCATCGGTGCCGGCAGCGCCACCGACGGCCAGGTCCTGGTCCTGCACGACATGCTCGGCCTGTCCATCAGCGGTCGCGTGCCCAAGTTCGTGAAGAACTTCATGGCCGGCCAGGACAGCCTGCATGGCGCCCTGAGTGCCTACGTCAGTGAGGTCAAGGCCGTCACTTTCCCTGGGATCGAACACGGATTCAGTGCATGAACACAGTCAAGACCGTTCTCGAACTGCGCGCCGCCGTGGCGCGCGCCCGCGGCGAAGGCAAGCGCATCGGTTTCGTACCGACCATGGGCAACCTGCACAGCGGCCACGCGGCCCTGGTGACCAAGGCTGCGCAACGGGCGGACTTCGTGGTGGCGAGCATTTTCGTCAACCCGCTGCAATTCGGCGCCAACGAAGACCTAGACAAGTACCCACGGACCCTCGCCGCCGACCAGGAAAAACTGCTCCAGGCCGGCTGCCATCTGCTGTTCGCCCCCAGCGTCGAGGAAATGTACCCCGGCGGCATGGGCGGCCAGACCCGCGTCAGCGTCCCGCAGCTCTCCGAAGGCCTGTGCGGCGCCAGCCGTCCCGGGCATTTCGAAGGCGTGGCGACCGTGGTCAGCAAGCTGTTCAACATGGTCCAGCCGGACCTGGCGGTGTTCGGTCAGAAAGACTTCCAGCAACTGGCGGTGATCCGGCAGTTGGTGCATGACCTGAACATGCCGATCCAGATCATCGGCGAACCCACCGTGCGCGCCGCCGACGGCCTGGCGCTGTCCTCGCGCAACGGCTTTCTCGACGAACAACAGCGGGCCAAGGCACCCGCGCTGTATCGCAGCCTGAAGCAGATCGCCGAGGCCATCGAACAGGGCGAACGCGACTACCCCAAGCTACTGGCCGAACAGACCCGGCAGATCGAAAGCGCCGGCTTCCGGCCCGACTACCTGGAAATCCGCCACGCCCTGAACCTGCGCCCGGCGACGCCCGAGGACCGTGACCTGGTGATCCTGGTCGCCGCCTTCCTCGGCACCACGCGCCTGATCGACAACCTGCACCTGAACCTCGACAGCCCGGCCTGACCGCCCGATTGCCCGGCCCCACGGCTTCGGGCAAACTGCCGCCGCCCGGCGCCACGCAGCACACATGCGTGGCGCCGCACGAGGATCCGACCGAGGAAACACCCCATGCACGCCATCATGCTCAAAGCCAAACTGCATCGCGCCGAAGTCACCCACGCGGTGCTCGATTACGAAGGTTCCTGCGCCATCGACGGCGAGTGGCTGGACCTGGCCGGGATCCGTGAATACGAACAGATCCAGATCTACAACGTCGACAACGGCGAGCGTTTCACCACCTACGCCATTCGCGGCGAGGAAGGCTCGCGGATCATCTCGGTCAACGGTGCCGCCGCCCACAAGGCCGGCGTCGGCGACCGGGTGATCATCTGCGCCTACGCCCATTACAGCGAAGCCGAACTGGTGGATTTCAAACCGCGCATGCTGTACATGGCCCCGGGCAACGAACTGAGCCACACCAGCCACTCGATTCCGGTGCAGGTCGCCTGATCACCATCCAAACGTATACGCGAAAACGCCTTTCGTCCCCGAGAGTGCGAAAAAGTACCGAGTAAAGGTCAGACAAAGCCAAGACAGATGCAGGCGCGAGCGGTACTGTAATCGCCCCTGCCTCATTCAACCGTGCTGATGCAGGTTGCCGGACACTGCCAGAGACAAAAGCAGGACGTTCCGGCGTTTCTGGTGTCCAAAAAGCCAAATGTCCAAAAGGCAGCTCTCGTAAAAGGAAACCCGCAGCGATGGCGTACTACCGCACTCCTCACGACGTGACCACCCTGCCCGCCTGGCAGGCGCTGAACCAACACCGCGACAACATGCACGATTTCAGCATGCGCGAAGCTTTCAATGCCGATCCGCAGCGCTTCAATCAGTTCACCCTCAGCAGCTGCGGGTTGTTCCTCGACTACTCCAAGAACCTGATCACCCAGGAAACCCGCAACCTGCTGGTGGGCCTGGCCAATGAAGTCGACCTGCAAGGCGCGATCAAGTCGCTGTTTGCCGGTGAACTGGTCAACGCCTCCGAAGGTCGCCCGGCCCTGCACACCGCCCTGCGCCGCCCGGTGGGCGACAAGCTCTCGGTCAACGGCGTCAACGTGATGCCCGACGTGCACAAAGTGCTGAACCAGATGACCGAGCTGGTCGGAAAAATCCACGACGGCCTGTGGCGCGGCTACAGCGAAAAACCGATCACCGACGTGGTGAACATCGGTATCGGTGGTTCGTTCCTGGGGCCGGAGCTGGTGTCCGAGGCGTTGCTGTCCTACGCCCATAAAGGTGTGCGCTGCCATTACCTGGCGAATATCGATGGCAGTGAGTTCCATGAGCTGTCGGCGAAGATCCGCGCCGAGACCACCCTGTTCATCGTCTCGTCGAAAACCTTCACCACCCTTGAAACCCTGAAGAACGCCCGTGCCGCCCGTGACTGGTACCTGGCCCAGGGCGGCTCCGAAGCGGAGCTGTACAAGCACTTCATCGCGGTCTCGAGCAACAACGCCGCGGCCGTGGCCTTCGGCATCCGTGAAGAGAACATCTTCCCGATGTGGGACTGGGTCGGCGGGCGTTACTCGCTGTGGTCGGCCATCGGCTTGCCGATCGCCCTGGCCATCGGCATGTCGAACTTCAAGGAGCTGCTGTCCGGTGCCTACACCATGGACCAGCATTTCCAGACCGCGCCGTTCGAACAGAACATGCCGGTGCTGCTGGCCCTGCTGGGTGTCTGGTACGGCAACTTCTGGGGTGCGCAGAGCCATGCGATCCTGCCGTACGACCACTACCTGCGCAACATCACCAAGCACCTGCAGCAGCTGGACATGGAATCCAACGGCAAGAGCGTGCGCCAGGACGGCACGCCGGTGTCCACCGATACCGGTCCGGTGATCTGGGGCGGCGTCGGCTGCAACGGCCAGCATGCATACCACCAGTTGCTGCACCAGGGCACCCAGTTGATCCCGGCCGACTTTATCGTGCCGATCGTCAGCTTCAACCCGGTTGCCGACCACCATCAGTGGCTGTACGCCAACTGCCTGTCCCAGAGCCAGGCGCTGATGCTCGGCAAGACCCGCGACGAAGCGGAACGCGAGCTGCGTGACAAGGGCCTGAGCGAAGCCGAGGTGCAGAAACTGGCACCGCACAAGGTGATCCCGGGCAACCGTCCGAGCAACACCCTGGTGGTCGAGCGTATCAGCCCGCGTCGTCTCGGCGCCCTGGTGGCGATGTACGAACACAAGGTCTTCGTGCAGAGCGTGATCTGGGGCATCAACGCCTTCGATCAGTGGGGCGTGGAGCTGGGCAAGGAACTGGGCAAGGGCGTCTACAACCGCCTGACCGGCAGCGAAGAGTCCTCGGCCGAAGATGCTTCGACCCAGGGCCTGATCAACTACTTCCGCGGTCGTCATCGCGGTTGATAGCAGCCTCCCGGGCAGGCCCATCTACCCGGGACACCACCGAACCTGTAGGAGCAGGGCTTGCCCGCGAAGCTTTTGGCGGCTTCGAAGGCCCCTTCGCGGGCAAGCCCTGCTCCTACAAGGACCGTGTTAAGACAGTGGCATCCCGGGCGTCTGGGCCCGGGATGCCAGTCGGTGCAGGTTCGACTCTTTATCCGCTTGAACCCCGCCACAACAGAGCGCACCCTTGAGACTTGTCGTAGACAAGAACAAGGAAACGCCATGTTCGATCTTCGCACCTTCCCCAAGGCCGACGCCGTGCGTCAGGCCGCGCAATTGAGTCAGGACGACTACCGGCGCCTCTACCGCCAGTCCATCGAGCAACCCGATACCTTCTGGGCCGAACAGGCCAAACGTTTTCTCGACTGGTCCAGACCCTGGGACAGCGTCCAGCACTGGGACCTGCATACCGGCCAGGCCAGCTGGTTCGCCGGCGCGCAATTGAATGTCAGCCATAACTGCATCGACCGCCATCTCGACAGCCGTGGCGACCAGATCGCCCTGGTCTGGGAAGGCGACAACCCCAGCGAATCGGCGCAGATCACCTACCGCAAACTGCACCACAACGTCTGCCGCCTGGCCAATGTGCTCAAGGCCCGTGGCGTGAAGAAAGGCGACCGGGTGTGCATCTACATGCCGATGATTCCCGAAGCCGCCTACGCCATGCTCGCCTGCGCGCGCCTCGGCGCCATCCACTCGGTGGTCTTCGGCGGTTTTTCCCCCGACGCCCTGCGCGACCGCATCCTCGATGCCGACTGCCGCACGGTGATCACCGCCGATGAAGGCGTGCGCGGCGGCAAATACGTACCCCTCAAGCAGAATGTCGACCAGGCGCTGCTCAGTTGCCCGAATGTCAGCACCGTGCTGGTGGTGGAACGCACCCAGGCCGAGGTGAACTGGGTCGCGGACCGCGACCTCTGGTACCACGAAGCCCTGCACGGTATCAGCGCCGACTGCCCCTGCGAGCCGATGGACGCCGAAGACCCGCTGTTCATCCTCTACACCTCCGGCAGCACCGGCAAACCCAAAGGGGTATTGCACAGCACCGGCGGCTACCTGCTGCAGGTCGCCATGACCTTCCAGTACGTGTTCGACTATCGCCCCGGCGAAGTCTTCTGGTGCACCGCCGATGTCGGCTGGGTCACCGGCCACAGTTATATCGTCTACGGCCCGCTGGCCAACGGCGCGACCAGCCTGATCTACGAAGGCGTGCCGAACTATCCGGACTCCTCGCGTTTCTGGCAGGTCATCGACAAGCACCAGGTGAATATCTTCTACACCGCGCCCACCGCCCTGCGCGCCCTGATGCGCGAAGGCCCGGCACCGCTGGAAAACACCTCGCGGGCCAGCCTGCGCCTGCTCGGCAGTGTCGGCGAGCCGATCAACCCGGAAGCCTGGGAGTGGTATTTCAACGCCGTCGGCGAGCAACGCTGCCCCATCGTCGACACCTGGTGGCAGACCGAGACCGGCGGCATCATGCTCACCCCGCTGATCGCCAACAGCCGGATCAAACCCGGCTGCGCGACCCAGCCGATGTTCGGCGTACTGCCGGTCCTGCTGGATGAGCAAGGTCAGGAAATCAGTGGCGCCGGCAGCGGCGTGTTCGCCCTGAAAAGCAGTTGGCCGGGGCAGATCCGCAGCGTCTATGGCGACCCGCAGCGTATGCTCGAAACCTATTTCAAGCCCTACCCCGGTTACTACTTCACGGGCGACGGCGCCCGCCGCGACGAGGACGGCGACTACTGGATCACCGGTCGTATCGATGATGTGATCAACGTCTCCGGCCACCGTATCGGCACCGCCGAAGTGGAAAGCGCCCTGGTGCTGCATGACAGCGTCGCCGAAGCCGCCGTGGTCGGTTATCCCCACGACCTCAAGGGCCAGGGCCTGTATGCCTTCGTCACCCCGATGAAAGGCGTCGAGGCAGACGACACGCTGAAAAAAGCGCTGTTGGCCCTGGTCGGCAAGGAAATCGGCAGCTTTGCCAAGCCGGACCTGATCCAGTGGGCCCCGGCCTTGCCGAAAACCCGCTCGGGCAAGATCATGCGGCGTATCCTGCGCAAGATCGCCAGCAACGAGCTGGACAGCCTCGGCGACACCTCGACCCTGGCCGACCCGAGCGTGGTCGACGGCCTGATCGAGCAGCGCCTCAATCCCTGAACCCCGGGCGGTGGACGTTGTTCGCCGCCCTATTGACCGAGCCAGCATGGAATTCCTTCGCCGCCGCATCGAAACCCAGCTTATGAGCCTGACCGGCCTGTCCCTGGGCATGCTCGACCTGGAAAACCCCAAGGGCGACCCCGGCCTCTTCGGCCCGGACTCGGTGAGCTGGCAGGTGCATGGCGACTTCAGCAGCATGCTGATCGGCGGCATCAGCGCGCTGATGCTGCAAGCCCTGCACCCGCTGGCCCTGGCCGGGGTCTGGGACCATTCGAACTTTCGCCAGGACATGCTCGGGCGCTTGCGGCGCACCAGCCAGTTCATTGCCGGGACCACCTTCGGCTCGCGCAAGGACGCCGAGTGGTTGATCGACAAGGTCCGCACCATCCACCTGCAGGTGGTCGGCACCGCGCCGGATGGCCGGCCTTACGCCGCCAGCGACCCGGAGCTGTTGACCTGGGTGCATGTGGCCGAGGTCAGCAGCTTTCTCAAGGCCCATCTGCGCTACCGCAACCCGCAGCTGTCGCCGGCGGACCAGGACCGCTACTACGATGAAATCGCCGTGATCGCCGAACGCCTGGGCGCACAGGATGTACCCCGCTCACGCCAGGCCATCGCCGACTACCTGCAACGCATGCGCCCGCAACTGCTCTGCGATGCCCGCAGCCGCGAAGTGTTGCGCCTGCTGCTGGCCGCCCCCGCCCCGAGTCGTCTGGCCCAACCGTTCGGCAGCCTGATGATGCAGGCCGGTATCGACCTGCTGCCGGACTGGGCCGGCGAGATGCTCGGCCAGTCGCAAAACCCGCTGCAACGCCAGGTCATCCGGGCCGGCGTCAAGCGCAGCGCGCGGTTGTTGCGCTGGGCCATGCGCAACGGTTCCGCCCAGCGCGCCAAACGCCGCATGGGCCTGATCCCCTGAAGGCTGGTAAACTCCCGCGCCAAATCCGACCCCAAGGCGCCGAGCATGTCTTCCTTGAACCAGGCGCTGCGCGCCGCCCTCGATCATCGCCAGGCACTGCTCGCCGAGCTGCACGGCCAGGGCACCGATTGCTATCGCCTGTTCCACGGCAGCCAGGAAGGTGCCGGCGGCCTGACCATCGACCGCTACGGCCCGCAGTTGATGGTACAGACCTTCCACCAGACCCTGGAACGCGACGACCTGCTCGCCCTGCACGCGGCCATCAACCAGCATCTGGAACTGGACACCCTGCTGGTCTACAACGACCGCTCCAGGGGCAACTCGCGGATCGATCGTGAAGACCCGGTCTATCGCGCCGACGAAGCCGCCCTCGCCGACCTGGTCGGTCATGAGGGCGGCCTGAACTACCGCGTCCGTGGCCGTCACCCCGGCCAGGACCCACTGCTGTTCCTCGACCTGCGCAACGCCCGCGCCTGGGTCCGCCAGCACAGCGCCGGCAAGAGCGTGCTGAACCTCTTCGCCTACACCTGCGGCGTCGGCCTCAGCGCCGCCGCCGGCGGTGCCCGGGAGGTCTGCAACCTGGACTTCGCCGAAGGCAACCTGGCGGTCGGCCGGGAGAACGGCCTGCTCAACCCGCACCTGCCGGAGATGGACTTCATCCAATCCGACTACTTCCCCGCCATCCGCCAGCTCGCCGGCCTGCCCATCAGCCAGCGGCGCGGGCAGAAGCTGCCCAGCTACCAGCGCCTGGAACAGCGCCAGTACGACCTGGTGCTGCTCGACCCGCCCGCCTGGGCCAAGAGCGCCTTCGGCACCGTCGACCTGCTGCGCGACTACCAGAGCCTGCTCAAGCCGGCCCTGCTGGCGACCGCCGACAACGGCGTGCTGATCTGCTGCAACAACCTGGCGAAAGTCAGCCTGGAAGACTGGCGCGAACAGGTCCTGCGTTGCGCGGAAAAAGCCGGGCGTCCGGTGCGTGAATGGCAAGTGCTGGCCCCTGCCGCCGACTTCCCTTCCCGCGACCTGCAACCGCCATTGAAGACCCTGGTTTTGCACCTGTAGGAACCACTCGCAAATACCCGCTTTTACGCAGCAACAAGGGGCTTGCTTCGGAACCGCAAACGCATGCCATACTCCAAGGCACCTCCACCAAGAGAGACGACGCCTCACATGCCCAAAGGATTGAAACGCGCCCTCGGCGCCTTGTTGACCGGCCTCGCGCTGTACACCGTGCTCGGGTTCCTGATCATCCCCGGTGTTGGCCTGCGTATCGCCAACCAGCAACTGGCGCACTACGCCACGGTGCCCGCCAGCCTGCAGCGCCTGGAGTTCAATCCTTTCAGTCTCGAGCTGACCCTATGGGGACTGAATATCGGTGAACCGGGCAAGGAACAGGTCGCGTTCGAGCGTCTCTACGTCAACCTGCAGATCGACAGTCTCTGGACCCACGCCCTGCACCTGGTCGACATCCAGCTGGACAAGCCCAACACCGAGGTGACATTCAGCAAGGACGGCACCCTGAACCTCGCCCAGCTGTTCAAGCTGCCGCCCAGCGAACCGACCCCGGCCGCCCCCAATAGCAAGCCCTTCCCGGTGCGCATCGACCAGATCGAACTGGCCGGCGGGCGCTTGCATTTCCAGGACCTGCGCCCCAGCGAGCCGATCGAGTTCACCTACACCCCGATGGACCTGGCGCTGAAGAACCTCAGCACCCTGCCTGAAGACAACGCCGCCATGACCCTGGTGGCCATCGGTGGCGATAGCGGACGGATCGACTGGAAAGGCAACTTCAGCCTGGTGCCAGTGGCTTCCGAGGGCTCGCTGAAGATCAGCGACAGCCATATGAAAGGCTGGTGGCCCTATGTGCGCGATGCCCTGCCACTGGTACTCGAGGACGGTGTCATCAACCTCAGCACCGACTACAAGTTCAGCCTCGCCAAAGACACCGAGCTGCTGCTGAGCAACACCGCCGTCAGCGTCGCGCCCTTCGCCATGAAGGCGCCGGATGGGCGCCCGCTGGTACGCCTGGAGCGCCTGGACGTCAGCGAAACCAGCGTCGACCTGGCCAAGCAGCAGGTCGTGGTCGGCAAGATCCGCAGCAACAAGCTCGAAACCTGGGCCGCCCGCGAGAAGGACGGGCAACTCGATTGGCAGAAACTCTTCGCCTCACAACCGGCCAAACCGGCGCCCAAGGAAGCACCGGCGGCTTCCGACACGGCCAAGACCGAACCGCCAGCGCCGAGCAAGCCCTGGCAGGTCCTGCTCAAGGATGTGCAACTGCGCGACTACCGCGTGCACCTGGCCGACCGCGCGCCGAAAACCCAGGTGGCCCTGGAGCTCGGTCCGCTGAACCTGGACCTGGAAAACTTCGACAGCCTCAACCAGTCACCCTTCACCCTCAAGCTCGACACCGGGCTGGGCAAGCAGGGCAAGATCCTCGCCAGCGGCGAAGTCAACCTGAACCCGATCAGCGCCAAGCTCAAGGTCAACACCCAGGACATCGACCTGCGGGTGGCCCAGGCCTATGTCGAGCCGTTCATTCGTCTGGAAGTGCGCAGCGGCATGCTCGGCAGCGACCTCGCGGTCAACCTGAAAAGCGTCGACCCGCTGGCCTTCAGCGTGACCGGCAAGGCCCAGGTCGACCAGTTGCACACCCTCGACACCCTCAAGAGCCGCGACTTCGTGAAGTGGCAGAAGCTGACGATCGATGGCCTGAGCTATCAGCACGGTGACAGCTTGTCGATCGACAAGGTCAACCTGCTGCAACCCTATGCCCGCTTCATGATCAACGATGATCGCACCACCAACATCGATGACCTGCTGATCCCGCAACCGCCGGCGAGCAAGTCGGCGGAAAAAGCCAAGGCGCAACCCACGGCATCCAGCAGCAAGCCGCTGGGTATCCACGTTGGCGGTATTGCCATCAATGACGGCTCGGCCAACTTTGCCGACTTCAGCCTGACCCCGCACTTCGCCACGGCGGTCCAGCAGCTCAACGGCCAGATCGGCACCATCGACAGCCGCCAGCCGAAACCGGCCGGCGTCGATATCAACGGCAAGGTCGATCGTTATGCGCCGGTCACCATCAAGGGCGCGGTGAACCCGTTCGACCCGATGGCCAGCCTGGATATCGCCACCAGCTTCAAGCGCGTCGAGCTGACCACGCTGACCCCCTACTCCGGCAAGTTCGCCGGCTACCGCATCCGCAAGGGCCGGCTCAATCTCGACGTGCACTACCTGATCACCAAGGGCCAGCTGAAAGCCGAAAACAAACTGGTGGTCGAACAACTGCAACTGGGTGAGAAGGTCGACAGCCCGGATGCCGTGGACCTGCCGATCAAGCTGGCGATTGCCCTGCTCAAGGACTCCGACGGCAACATCTCCATCGAACTGCCGGTGAGCGGCGACCTCAACAACCCGCAGTTCAGCGTGATGCCGATCATCTGGCAGACCCTGCGCAACCTGATCGTGCGGGCCGCCACCGCGCCCTTCAAGTTCATTGGCGGGCTGATCTCCGGGGGCGACGCCCAGGACCTCAGCAACGTGTCCTTTGCTCCCGGCTCCAGCGAGCTGAGCAGCGATGCCCAGTCGTCCCTGACCAAGCTGGCGGCGGCCCTGAAGGAGCGTCCCAACCTGCGCCTGGAAATCGAAGGCACCGCGGCCCAGAGCAGTGACGGCGCGTTGATCGCCCAGCAGCGCCTGGATCGCGAATACCAGGCCACCTACTACAAGATGCTCCAGCGTCGCGGCGACAAGGTGCCGGCCCAGGCCTCGATGCTCCAGGTGCCGGAAGGAGAGAAAGCGCCGATGCTCGAGGGCATCTACCGCACCCTGCTCAAGCAGCAACCGCCTGCCGAGTGGGCCAAGCTGGGTAACGACGAACGTAGCGCCAAACTGAAGGCCGGGGTGATCACAGCCTGGAGCGGCAATGAGCCGCTGCTGCGCAAGCTCGGCCAGGACCGCGCCAGCAGCATCAAGGACTTCCTGGTGGACAAGGGCCAACTGGCCGATGACCGCGTGTACCTTATCGACGCCAACCTCGGCGATGCGCAGAAAGATGGCAGTGTCGTGACCCCGTTGCATCTGGATAGCGAGTAAGCATGCTCAAACCGCTGATGTTCGGCCTGGCGCTGGCGTTGCTCGCCGGCCAGGCCCAGGCCGACACCCTGCGTTGCGGCAGCCAGTTGATCAGCGTGGGGGATCGCAAGTCGGAAGTTCTCGGCAAATGCGGCGAGCCGCGCTCCCAGGACCTGGTGGGCTATCAGCGCAGCTTCGACCGGCGCACCGAGGTGCAGATCGAAGAGTGGGTCTATCCGCAGAGCGGTGGCATGGTCCAGTACCTGCGCTTTGTCGGTGGACGCCTGGAGCGTATCGACAGCAAGCGCGGTAACTGACAACCCATAATAAAACAGGCCCCGACACACTGCGTCGGGGCCTGTAGTTGGTCACTCCCTGTGACCCATCGCCTGAACCTCGAGGCTCGGCAAGCGTACTGCAACACTACTTGCTTCACCCTAAAGCGGGTTCAAGCGAGATCCTTGTGCGTTACTCGGTTTTCAAGCCAGCGGCCGAAACGTCTTTGACCCCTTTGATTTTCTTGGTGATGCTCACCGCGGTATCTTTCTGTGCGGAAGTCACCGGGGTCATGGACGACAGGGAAACCACACCTTTGTTGGTTTCAACCTTGATGTCGGTACCCGGGATGCCTTTTTCGGTGACCAGGTCAGCTTTGACCTTGGTGGTGATCCAGGTGTCGGAAGTTTCTTCCTTGGCCTTGGTGACTTCACCAGCCGCGACAACCATTGGAGCCTGAGAAGTCGGTTGAGCGGCAAATGCGGCATTGGCCAAGGTCAGGGTCAGAGCGGTGGCAGTGGCGGCAGCGATAGCGAACTTCTTCATACAAATAACTCCTGTTCTTCTGGAAAAGTCTGCGCCTGGATCCTGGCGGCAGGGTTATCTGTTAGGTTGCAGGCGCTGTGCCAACCCACGAAAACAAAATAAAACTATAAAAATCAACAAGTTAAAACAAACCATAAAAATCGGAATCGTGCAGATTGCATGACCGGCCGCCAAACTGCATGCAAGTTGCGGGTTTGCGCGGCGAGCCCCCCACTGAGATATCGGGCTTTTCCAGCGCCCATAAAAAAGCACCCCGAAGGGTGCCTTTTTCAGCGAGAAGTCAAAGCGCGATTAAACGCCCGACGCCTTGGCTGCTGCAACGTCCTTGATGGACAGCTTGATACGGCCGCGGTTGTCCACGTCCAGTACCAGCACTTCCACTTCCTGGCCTTCTTTCAGGATATCGGTCACTTTCTCTACGCGAGCGTCGCTCAGCATCGAGATGTGAACCAGACCGTCCTTGCCTGGCAGGATGTTGACGAATGCGCCGAAGTCGACGATGCGCTCAACCTTACCGACGTAGATCTTGCCGATTTCAGCTTCCGCGGTGATGCCCAGGACGCGCTGACGAGCCGCTTCAGCCGCTTCCTTGGTTTCGCCGAAGATCTTGATCGAGCCGTCGTCTTCGATGTCGATCGAAGCCTTGGTCTCTTCACAGATCGCACGAATGGTCGCGCCGCCTTTACCGATGACATCACGGATTTTGTCGGTGTCGATTTTCATCGCGATCATGGTCGGAGCATTTTCCGACAGCTCGGTGCGGGACTGACCAATGATCTGGTTCATCTGGCCGAGGATGTTCAGGCGCGCTTCCAGGGCTTGGCCCAGGGCGATCTCCATGATCTCTTCGGTGATGCCCTTGATCTTGATGTCCATCTGCAGCGCGGTGACGCCTTTGGCGGTACCGGCTACCTTGAAGTCCATGTCGCCGAGGTGGTCTTCGTCACCCAGGATGTCGGTCAGGATGGCGAATTTCTCGCCTTCTTTGACCAGACCCATGGCGATACCGGCAACCGGCGCCTTCATCGGCACACCGGCGTCCATCAGGGCCAGGGAAGCGCCACAGACCGAAGCCATGGAGCTCGAACCGTTGGACTCGGTGATTTCCGAAACCACGCGGATGGTGTACGGGAATTCAGCGGCATCCGGCAGCATGGCCTGGACCGAACGACGGGCCAGACGACCGTGACCGATTTCACGACGACCCGCGCCGCCCATGCGACCACACTCACCGACCGAGAACGGCGGGAAGTTGTAGTGCAGCATGAAGGGGTCTTTTTTCTCGCCTTCCAGGGTATCCAGCAGCTGTGCATCACGGGCAGTACCCAATGTTGCAACAACCAGCGCCTGGGTTTCACCACGGGTGAACAGGGCCGAACCGTGGGTCTTGGGCAGAACACCGACTTCGATGTTCAGCGGACGTACGGTCTTGGTGTCGCGGCCGTCGATACGTGGCTTGCCGTTGACGATGTTTTCGCGAACGGTGCGGTATTCGATTTCGCCGAAAGCGGCTTTCACTTCGCTGGAGGAAGGCTGGCCTTCTTCACCGGACAGTTTGGCAACCACCTGGTCTTTCAGCTCGCCCAGACGCGCGTAACGGTCGGCCTTGACGGTGATGGTGTAGGCCTGGGAGATCGCGTCGCCGAACTCGGCACGGATCGCGCCCAGCAGGGCAGTGGCTTCTGGAGCGGCAGCCCAGGTCCAGGTTGGCTTGGCAGCTTCGGCGGCCAGTTCCTTGACAGCCTGGATAACCACTTGGAATTCGTCGTGGGCGAACAGCACGGCGCCCAGCATCTGGTCTTCGGTCAGCTCCTTGGCTTCCGATTCAACCATCAGTACCGCTTCCGAGGTACCGGCAACGACCATGTCCAGGCTCGAGGCTTTCTGTTGTTCGTAAGTCGGGTTCAGCAGGTAGCCGGTGCTTTCGTGGAAAGCCACGCGCGCGGCGCCGATCGGGCCATCGAAAGGAATACCGGAGATGGCCAGGGCCGCCGAGGTACCGATCATCGCAGCGATGTCCGGATCGGTCTTCTTGCTGGTGGAAACGACGGTGCAGACAACCTGCACTTCGTTCATGAAACCTTCAGGGAACAGCGGGCGGATCGGACGGTCGATCAGGCGCGAAGTCAGGGTTTCTTTTTCGGAAGGACGGCCTTCACGCTTGAAGAAGCCACCAGGGATCTTGCCGGCGGCGTAGGTTTTTTCCTGGTAGTGCACGGACAGCGGGAAGAAGCCTTTGCTTGGATCCGCTTGCTTGGCACCGACAACGGTCACCAATACGCTGACGTCGTCGTCAACGGTGACCAATACTGCGCCGGAAGCCTGACGGGCGATACGGCCTGTCTCGAGGGTGACGGTCGACTGACCGAACTGGAATTTTTTGATGACCGGGTTCACGGTGTCCTACCTTCTTTTGTGGCTCTTGGGGAACTTGTCTTCTTGCGAAATTCTTGGGCAACGCCGGGAATCGGCCCGACTGTCATTGTCCGGATGCTGTCTTCGGGTAAAGCAGGTGCTCAGATAAAACTTGAGGCTGGAAGCTTGCCATGCGCCGGCGGGAAACCCGCTGACGCACAGCAAACAACCAACCTCATAGCGCAATCGCTGATTAGCGACGCAGACCCAGGCGACCGATCAGAGCGCTGTAACGGCTCACGTCCTTGCCTTTCAGGTAGTCCAGCAGCTTACGACGCTGGTTAACCATGCGGATCAGACCACGACGGGAGTGGTGGTCTTTACCGTTGGCCTTGAAGTGACCTTGCAGTTTGTTGATGTTGGCGGTCAGCAGTGCAACTTGCACTTCTGGCGAACCAGTATCACCAACGGCTTGCTGGTAGTCGGTAACGATTTGAGCTTTTTCTTCAACGCTGAGAGCCATGAGGCAATCCTTTTATCAAGAAACTGTTTCAAAAAAACAGTTTCAACAGGCCAGGGACAAATCCCTGTATCTATAAATGAGTAGTGACCGTGCCTGTTGACAGCCACCCTCTCCAGCCTGCTTTGACACAGGCTGGTTTCCGGTCATTCTGACCGAATCAGCCGACGCGGCGCGATGCGCCCGTCTTCGCTCACTTCACCGATACCGATAAAGCGACCGTTATGATCCTGTACCCGCACCATGCCGAACTTCGGCGCGTCCGGGGCACGTACCGGTTGGCCGTTGAGCCAATAGAACGCACTGTGCTCGGAAAAGTGCAGCAGCGGCCAGTCTAGCAGACCGCTGTCCGAAGGCATGAGGAAGCGATCAACCGCCTCGTTGCCGCCTTCGGCATGCACCGCCTCGAGCTCTTCCAGCGTGACGGTCTGGGCCAGGGTGAAAGGGCCGGCCTGGGTCCGTCGCAATTCTGCCACGTACGCGCCACAACCGAGCTTCTCACCGATATCCTCCACCAGGGTACGAATATAGGTGCCCTTGCTGCAGTCCACCGCCAGCCGCGCAGTATCACCTTCGCAGGCGAGCAATTCCAAGCGCGCAATAGTAACAGAACGCGGTTCGCGCTCCACTACTTCACCGGCACGGGCGAGCTTGTACAACGGCTGTCCGTCCCGCTTGAGCGCCGAGTACATCGGCGGTATCTGACTGATTTGACCGCGAAATTCCGGCAACACCGCTTCGATATCGGCACGACCAACGGTCACCGGGCGCGTCTGCAAAACCTCGCCTTCGGCGTCCGCGGTGGTGGTGGTCTTGCCCAGTTGCGCGAGGGTTTCATAACCCTTGTCGGAATCGAGCAGATACTGCGAGAACTTGGTGGCCTCGCCGAAACACAACGGCAGCACGCCGGTGGCCAACGGATCGAGGCTGCCGGTATGGCCGGCCTTCTCGGCGTTGAGCAACCAGCGGACCTTCTGCAAGGCAGCGTTGGAAGTGAACCCCAACGGCTTGTCCAGCAGAATGATGCCGCTGACATTACGACGGATACGCTTGACCTGAGCCACCGATTACTCCCGACCGTCTTCTGGAAGGGTGTCTTCTGGAGCCGCGCCGTCGACATGTTGATTGTCTTCGGCCACGGCGCGCTCGATCAGCGCCGACAGGTGGGCACCACGCACGACGCTTTCGTCGTAGTGGAAGTGCAACTGCGGCACGCTGCGCAGTTTCATCTCGCGAGCCAGTTGCATGCGCAGGAAACCCGCCGCCGCGTTGAGCACCTTGATGCTCTGGGCGATGTCTTCCGGGTTGTCCTGGCCCATCACGGTGATGAAGATCTTCGCGTGGCCGACGTCACGGCTGACGTCGACGGCGGTAATGGTGACCAGGCCGACGCGCGGGTCTTTGACTTCACGACGGATCAGCTGCGCGAGCTCACGCTGCATCTGGTCGCCGATACGTTGGGTACGGCTGTATTCTTTTGCCATGTCTTGTTACCTGTAGCTGCCCTGCGGTGAAACCCGCGGGTCTGAAAGCGGCAAACGCCCGGCCTGGCAGAAGCCGGACCGGGCGTTGCGTTTAGAGTCCTGACGCCGTGCCGCGCATTTCAATGCGACGGCTCGGCGTGGCCCTTGAAGTGCGCGAGTCAGAGGCTGCGAGCAACCTGGACCTTCTCGTAGACTTCGATCTTGTCACCGACCTTGACGTCGTTGTAGCTCTTCACGCCGATACCGCATTCCATGCCGGCACGCACTTCGGAAGCGTCATCCTTGAAGCGGCGCAGGGATTCCAGCTCGCCTTCGAAGATAACGATGTCTTCACGCAGTACACGGATTGGACGGTTACGGTGAACAACACCCTCGATCACCATGCAACCGGCGATCGCGCCAAACTTCGGCGAGCGGAACACGTCACGCACTTCAGCGGTACCCAGGATGTTCTCGCGAACATCGCTGCCCAGCATACCGGTGAGGGCTTTCTTGACGTCTTCGATGATGTCGTAGATCACGTTGTAGTAACGCATATCCAGACCTTCCTGCTCGACGATCTTCCGTGCGCCAGCATCGGCACGCACGTTGAAGCCGAACAGTACAGCGTTGGAGGCCAGTGCCAGGTTGGCGTCGGACTCGGTGATACCACCGACACCGCCACCGACAACACGCACTTGCACTTCGTCGTTACCCAGGCCGTTCAAGGCGCCGTTCAACGCTTCCAGCGAACCACGGACGTCGGATTTGAGGACGATGTTAAGCGTCTTCTTCTCTTCCTGGCCCATGTTCTCGAAGATGTTCTCAAGCTTGCCGGCGTGTGCACGGGCCAGTTTGACTTCGCGGAACTTGCCTTGACGGAACAGAGCCACTTCACGGGCTTTCTTCTCGTCGGCAACCACGCTCATCTCGTCGCCAGCGTCCGGGGTACCGTCCAGGCCGAGGATCTCGACCGGGATGGAAGGACCGGCTTCCTTGATCGGCTTGCCGTTCTCGTCGAGCATGGCCCGTACACGGCCATAGTTCGAACCGACCAGGACCATGTCGCCTTGGCGCAGGGTACCGTCTTGAACCAGAACGGTAGCCACCGGGCCACGACCTTTGTCGAGACGCGATTCAACCACGACGCCACGGCCAGGAGCCGACGGAGTCGCTTTCAGTTCAAGCACTTCGGCTTGCAGCAGGACCGCTTCGAGCAACTCGTCCACGCCGGTACCGACTTTCGCCGAAACCGATACGAACGGGGTGTCGCCGCCCCACTCTTCCGAGGTCACGCCATGAACCGACAGTTCGCTACGGATGCGATCGAGATCGGCGCCCGGCTTGTCGATCTTGTTCACCGCAACCACCAGTGGAACACCGGCGGCCTTGGCGTGCTGGACAGCTTCAATGGTCTGCGGCATTACGCCGTCGTCCGCTGCAACCACCAGGATCACGATGTCAGTGGCCTTGGCACCACGGGCACGCATCGCGGTAAACGCGGCGTGGCCCGGGGTGTCGAGGAACGTGACCATGCCGCGATCGGTTTCAACGTGGTACGCACCGATGTGCTGGGTGATACCACCGGCTTCGCCGGCCGCTACCTTGGCACGACGGATGTAGTCGAGCAGCGAGGTCTTACCGTGGTCAACGTGGCCCATGACGGTCACGACCGGTGCACGGGAGAATGCTTCACCTTCGAACTTCAGGGACTCGGCCAGGGAATCTTCCAGGGCGGTGTCGCTGACCAGGGTCACTTTGTGGCCCAGTTCTTCAGCAACCAGCTGGGCAGTTTCCTGGTCCAGTACCTGGTTGATGGTGGCCGGGGTACCCAGCTTGAACATGAACTTGATGATTTCAGCAGCCTTGACCGACATCTGCTGGGCGAGATCGCCAACAGTGATGGTCTCGCCGATCTTCACTTCACGCACGATAGGGCCGGTTGGGCTCTGGAAACCGTGGGCGTTGCGTTTCTTCAGCTTGGCCTTGCCGCGACCGCCACGACGGAAACCGTCGCTTTCTTCGTCGGTAGTGCGCGGAGCCACACGTGGCGCCGGCGCCTTTTCCTTGACCGAAGCACGGTGCGGGGCGTTCTTGCGTTCGCCATCGCCACTGCCGCTACGACGATTGCTATCGTCGGCACGTGGCTTGTCCGGGCGACGCGGTTCTTCGCGCTTGCGCTCGACGGCTGGTGCAGGAGCGGCCGCCGCGACTTCACGGACAGGCTCGGCAGCGACAACAGGTGCCTGGGCAACGGCTTCGACCACCGCAGCGTTACCCGGAGCAGCAGCAGGCTGGCGGCGCGCTTCTTCTTCGGCGCGACGCTTGGCTTCTTCTTCAGCCTTTTGACGAGCCGCATTCTCTACGGCACGACGTTCTTCCAGCTCGCGCTTGCGCTCGGCTTCGATTTCTTCCGGGCTGCGTTGTACGAAGACTTTCTTCTTGCGTACTTCAACGCTGATGCTTTTGCTACCGGCAACACGCAGGGTGCTGGTGGTCTTGCGCTGCAAGGTAATCTTGCGCGGCTCTTCCACTTTAGCCTTGTGGCTGCTTTTCAGGTGAGTCAGCAGCGATTGCTTCTCACTGTCGGTCACATGTTCCTCGGCGGCGGTGTGTGGCAGACCTGCCTCACGCATCTGCTGCAACAGGCGCTCTACCGGTGTTTTGACCTCATCGGCCAGTTGTTTCACCGTGACTTGCGTCATGCACTTCTCTCCTCAGGCCGCGCCTAATTACTCGAACCAATGGGCTCGGGCGGCCATGATCAACTTGCCGGCACGATCATCGTCAATGCCGTCGATGTCGAGCAGGTCGTCAATAGACTGCTCGGCCAGGTCTTCGCGGGTAATTACGCCGCGCACCGCCAGTTCCATCGCCAAATCCTTGTCCATACCCTCAAGCGAGAGCAGGTCTTCGGCCGGATGGGCGTCTGCCAGCTTTTCCTCAGTAGCGATGGCTTTAGTCAACAAACGATCCTTGGCCCGAGCGCGAAGCTCGTTGACGGTGTCTTCGTCAAAGCCATCGATGTTGAGCATTTCTTCCAACGGTACGTAGGCAATCTCTTCCAGGCTGGTAAAGCCTTCATCAACCAGTACCTGCGCCAGATCTTCGTCGACTTCCAGCTCGTCGATGAAGTTGCGCAGAATGTCACCGGTCTCTGCTTGCTGCTTAGCCTGGATGTCCGATTCGGTCATCACATTCAGGGTCCAGCCGGTCAACTGGCTGGCCAGACGCACGTTCTGACCACCGCGACCGATGGCCTGAGCGAGATTGTCTGCGCCGACGGCGATGTCCATCGCGTGGGCATCCTCGTCAACGATAATTGCCGCGACTTCCGCCGGCGACATGGCGTTGATCACGAACTGCGCCGGGTTGTCGTCCCACAGGACGATGTCCACGCGCTCGCCGCCCAACTCGCCGGAGACGGCCTGGACGCGCGAACCGCGCATACCAATGCACGCGCCTTGCGGGTCGATGCGTTTGTCCTTGGAGCGGACCGCGATCTTGGCGCGCGAACCCGGGTCACGGGACGCGGCCATCACTTCGATCAGGCCTTCGGCGATTTCCGGCACTTCGATACGGAACAGCTCGATCAGCATTTCCGGCGCGGTACGCGACAGGATCAACTGAGGGCCGCGGTTCTCGGTGCGGATTTCCTTGAGCAGGGCACGCACGCGCACGCCGACGCGGAAAGTCTCGCGGGAAATGATGTCTTCGCGGGCCAGCAGCGCTTCGGCGTTGTTGCCCAGGTCAACGATAACGTTGTCACGGGTAACTTTCTTCACGGTGCCGGAGATGATTTCCCCCAGGCGCTCGCGATAGGCGTCGACGACCTGTGCACGCTCGGCTTCGCGAACCTTCTGCACAATGACTTGCTTGGCGGTCTGAGCGGCGATGCGACCGAATTCGATGGACTCGATCTTGTCTTCGACGACGTCGCCAACCTTGGCGCCTGGGTGGGTTTCTGCGACTTTGCTCGGCCAGGTCTCGATCGCCGGATCATCAAGATCGGCTTCCTCGACGACTGTCCAGCGACGGAAAGTCTCATAGGCACCGGTGTGGCGGTTGATTTCCACACGCAGGTCAACTTCGTCTTCAAAGCGCTTCTTGGTAGCGGTCGCCAGAGCAATCTCCAGCGCCTCAAAAATCACGCTTGCCGGTACACCCTTTTCGTTGGATACCGACTCAACAACCAGCAATACTTCTTTGCTCATCGTACGCCTCGCCTTTCGCAAGCCATTGGATCCGCGGGATCCGCGTCTCAGTCAAAACTGGGAATAATGTTGGCCTTGTCGATCAAATCGATCGGCAACAGGAACTCATGGTCTTCCACCTGCACCACGATGTCCTGCTCTTCCACTCCACGCAGAAGGCCCTGAAAATTACGTCGACCTTCGAACGGCGAGCGCAACTTTATCTTCACTTGTTCGCCGGCATGCGAGGCAAACTGTTCAAGGGTGAACAGCGGGCGTTCCATGCCAGGAGAGGAAACCTCAAGGGTGTATTCATTGGTGATGGGGTCTTCGACGTCCAGGACACCACTGATCTGGCGGCTGACGATGGCACAGTCGTCCACCAGCACACCGCCTTCTTTATCGATATAAACGCGCAACACGGAATGGCGACCTTGAGCCGAATACTCAATACCCCAGCATTCATAGCCAAGGGCCACGACCACCGGGGCCAACAAGGCCTGCAACTGTTCTAGCTTGCTCGACACCTGAACCCCCTCGTGCATCTCTGTGCATGCAATAGAAATAAACAAAAAATGGGCGAATCGCCCATCCCTGAAACGCCGTCGAACAGCGGCGTCATGAAGTACCCAGCCAACAAAAAGCCCCTGAAAAGGGGCTCCGCTAAAACTGGTTGCGGGGGCCGGATTTGAACCGACGACCTTCGGGTTATGAGCCCGACGAGCTACCAGACTGCTCCACCCCGCGACAAAGCTGGGGCGGAAGTATACGACCGATCCCTTGCAGGGTCAATGTAACCTTCCACCTACAAGAAAGCCCGCAACAGCGGGCTCTCCTGATAATTGGTACCGAGAAGGGGACTCGAACCCCTACACCCTATGGGCACAACCACCTCAAGGTTGCGTGTCTACCAATTCCACCACCTCGGCAATACAACGTTTACAGCATGAAACCCATTTTACTTCTGCTCTGGAGCCTTGGGTACATCAGTCGGTGAGGCCGACTTTGGTTCCTGGAGCACCGGTACATCATCAGATGCCGGTTTCTGCTTTGGCACTTCCAACACCGCTGGGTTTGGCAAACCTACTTGAGTCAGCTCATGAGCTTTCTCTTTAGCAAAGTAACCTAACCCCAAGCTGGTTATGAAGAAACCTGCGGCAAGTATAGCAGTAAACTTACTAAGAAAGGTAGAGGAACCTTGGCTTCCGAACACAGTATTTGAAGCACCTGCCCCGAAAGACGCACCAGCGTCCGCACCTTTACCCTGTTGCAGCAATACCAGAGCGACAACGCCCAGGGCACCCAACAGATGAAGAACGACTACGACTGTTTCCAGCATTTTTTCAGTTTCCCGCGGCGCGACAGATCGCACCGAACTCATCTGCATTCAGGGAAGCCCCACCAATGAGCCCCCCATCGATATCCGGCATGCCGAACAGTTCGACCGCATTGGCCGCCTTCACGCTGCCGCCGTATAGAAGCCGCACACCTTGTGCGACCTCAGAATTCTTTGCCGCCAACTGCGCGCGAATGGCGGCGTGCACATCCTGCGCCTGTTGCGGCGAAGCTGTCAGCCCGGTGCCAATGGCCCAGACCGGTTCGTAAGCGATGACAGCCTTGGCAAAAGCGCCGACACCCAGCTCCTCGATAATACTGTCCAGCTGACGCGAAACCACTTCCAGCGTCTTGCCGGCCTCACGCTGCTCCAGGGTTTCCCCTACACAGAGCACCGGAATCAAACCACAGGCCTGCGCTGCCGCAAACTTGCGAATGAGGACCGCATCCGACTCACCCATGATCAGGCGACGTTCGGAATGCCCTACCAGCACCAGGGAACACCCTGCATCGAGCAACTGACTCGGTGCAACTTCACCGGTCAAGGCGCCCTGCTGGGGCTCCACCGCCGAGTTCTGCGCACCCACCAGAATCGATTTGCCTTCCAAGCCTTCAACCACTTGGCTGATATGCAGGCAAGACGGGAATACCGCCACATCGACACCGCTCGGCAAGGCCAGGTCACGCAGGCCGTTGATCAGCTCGACGACGCTGGCGCGGGTACCGTGCATCTTCCAGTTACCAGCTACCATTGGGCGACGCATGCTGTACCTCGCAGGTCAAAGTGGGCGCAGATGTTACCCAACCACATCCTCACTGGCAAGCCGAAATCAGGCGCAAACTTCAGTCACCAGTTTTGCCAGTGCATCGGCGTGACCACGGACCATCGCTTCGTCCTCGCCTTCGACCATTACCCGCACCAACGGCTCGGTACCGGACTTGCGCAACAGCACCCGGCCGCGACCGTTCATGGCCTCGGTGACACGCTCGCAAGCCTGCATCACCTTCGGGTGTTTGACCGGGTCGACGCCGCCGGCAAAACGCACATTGACCAGCACCTGCGGGCACTTGCGCAGCGCCTGGCGCGCCTGGGCCAGACCTTCACCACGGCGGCGCAGGGCCATCAGGGTTTGCAACGCGGCGATGATCGCATCACCGGTAGTGGTGTGATTCAGGCAGAGAATATGCCCGGAGTTTTCCCCCCCCACCAGCCAGTTGCGCTCCAGCAACTCGGCAATCACATAACGGTCGCCGACATTGGCGCGCACGAACGGGATATCCAGCTCCTTGAAGGCCAGCTCGAGCCCCAGGTTGCTCATCAAGGTACCGACCACACCGCCGTTCAGCTTGCCACGCTCGGCCATATCCCGGGCAATGATGAACACCAGTTCGTCACCATCCACCACGGCGCCGGTGTGATCGACCATCAGCACCCGATCGCCGTCGCCGTCGAAGGCGATGCCCAGGTCCGCCTGCTCGGCCAGCACCGCCGCCTGCAGCGACTTCATATGGGTCGAACCGCAGTTGTCGTTGATGTTCAGACCGTTGGGCGCCGCCGACAGGGCGACGACCTGCGCGCCCAGTTCGCGAAACACACTCGGCGCGACCTTGTAGGTGGCGCCGTGGGCACAGTCGATAACAATCTTCAGGCCCGCGAGATTGGTCCCCGACGGCA
The DNA here is from genome assembly GCF_023242385.1 of Pseudomonas sp. MWU12-2345. Classification (NCBI taxonomy): domain Bacteria; kingdom Pseudomonadati; phylum Pseudomonadota; class Gammaproteobacteria; order Pseudomonadales; family Pseudomonadaceae; genus Pseudomonas; species Pseudomonas sp. MWU12-2345. Next base: position 55,108 of record NZ_JALLJA010000026.1, read on the forward strand.
CGCTGCTCTTGCAGAATTCGATATAGCGACCGGCCGCGTCATTGATCCGCGAGACCTTGCCGAGCTTTTCCGACTCGACCACGGTCATCGGCGCATCGAGCAATTCCTCGATCATCAGTTCGACATCGTCCGGCAGCTTGGTGCCCGCGCCAGAGAAAAACTTGATGCCGTTGTCGTCATGGGGGTTGTGCGACGCGCTGATCACGATCCCCGCCTCGGCATGAAAGGTCCGGGTCAGGTAGGCGATGGCCGGCGTCGGCATCGGCCCCAACAGCATCACATCGGCGCCGGCAGCAGAAAGACCGGCTTCCAGGGCGGACTCGAACATATAGCCGGAGATCCGCGTGTCCTTGCCAACCAGCACCTTGCAGGCACCCAGTTTGCGGAACGCCATGCCGGCGGCCCAACCGAGCTTGAGCATGAAGTCCGGGGTGATCGGGTACTGCCCTACGCGCCCACGAATACCGTCGGTGCCGAAGTATTTTTTCTTCATCAGAACTCCATCGTTCTTATTGTGCAGCGTCGACGGCAGCAATCATGCGCACCACGTCGACCGTTTCGGCGACATCGTGCACACGAAGAATCCGTGCGCCCTTGCTTATCGCCAATGCCGCCAGGGCCAGGCCGCCATAGAGGCGCTCACCGACCGGGCGACCAAGGGCCTGGCCTATCATGCTCTTGCGCGAGACGCCGACCAATAGCGGCCGCCCCAGGGCATGCAAGGCTTCCATATGCTTGAACAGACTCAGGTTGTGCGCCAGGGTCTTGGCAAAGCCAAACCCCGGGTCGAGCACAATGCGCTCGGCGGCGATACCGGCTGCCGCACACTGCTCCATGCGCTCGGCGAGAAAAGCCACCACCTCGCCCGTGACATCATCGTAATGGGGGTTGTCCTGCATATTGCCCGGCTCGCCGAGCATATGCATCAGACAGACCGGCAAGCCAGTCGCAGCAGCGGCCTGCAGGGCACCGTCACGCCGCAACGAGCGCACGTCATTGATCAGGCCCGCGCCCAAGCGAGCGCTCTCGAGCATGACCTGCGGCGTGGACGTATCGACCGAGATGATCACATCCAGTTCCCGATGGATACGCTCGACCACCGGCGCGACACGCTCCAGCTCCTCCAGAGGAGAAACCACGGGCGCACCGGGACGGGTCGACTCGCCACCGATATCGATCAGCGTCGCCCCCGCCTCGACCATGGCCTGCGCATGGCGCAAGGCGGCATCGAGGTGATTGAAACGACCACCATCGGAAAAGGAATCAGGGGTGACGTTGAGGATGCCCATGACATGCGTCCGGGCCAAATCAAGAACCCGGTTGCCGCAAGGCAACCGGGTCGAGGACTGAACAGAAGTCATTTCAAACCTTAATGATCAGCCGCGGGGCCGCCGATCGGCGTTTCTGGTCGTTCGTTCTGGACCACCGGCGGAGTACCCGAGGTGCCCGAACCGCCTTCCCAATCGCGTGGTTCACGCGGCGGGCGACCAGCCATGATGTCGTCGATCTGCTCGGCATCGATGGTTTCGTACTTCATCAGCGCGTCCGCCATGGCGTCGAGCTTGTCGCGGTTATCCGTCAGGATCTGCTTGGCCGTGCCGTAGCACTGGTCAATGATGCTGCGCACTTCCGAATCGATCAGCTTGGCCGTTTCGCCGGAGAAGCTGGCGTTCTGACCGCCGCCGCCACGACCCAGGAATACTTCCTGGTCTTCCTCGGCGTACATCAGCGGACCCAGTTTCTCGGACAGGCCCCACTTGGTGACCATGTTCCGGGCAATCTGGCTGGCACGCATGATGTCGTTGGAGGCGCCGGTGGTGACACCGTCGAAACCCAGGGTCATCTCTTCAGCGATACGGCCGCCATACAGCGAGCAGATCTGGCTGATCAGCGCACGCTTGGACAGGCTGTAGCGATCTTCTTCCGGCAGGAACATGGTCACACCCAGCGCACGACCGCGCGGGATGATAGAGACCTTGTAGACCGGATCATGCTCGGGCACCACACGACCGACAATGGCGTGACCGGCCTCGTGATACGCGGTGTTCTGTTTTTCCTTCTCGGACATGACCATGGATTTGCGCTCGGCGCCCATCATGATCTTGTCTTTCGCCAGTTCGAACTCTTTCATCTCGACGATGCGCTTGCCGGCACGCGCGGCGAACAGGGAAGCCTCGTTCACCAGGTTGGCCAGGTCGGCACCGGAGAAGCCCGGCGTACCCCGCGCAATCACCGCCGGCGCGACGTCGTCGCCCATTGGCACTTTACGCATATGCACTTTGAGAATCTGTTCGCGACCGCGGATATCCGGCAAGCCGACCACGACCTGGCGGTCGAAGCGACCAGGACGCAGCAGGGCCGGGTCGAGTACGTCAGGACGGTTGGTGGCGGCAATCACGATGATGCCGTCGTTCATCTCGAAACCGTCCATCTCCACCAGCAACTGGTTGAGGGTCTGTTCGCGCTCGTCGTGACCGCCACCCATGCCGGCACCACGGTGACGACCGACCGCATCGATTTCATCGATGAAGATGATGCAAGGCGCGTGTTTCTTCGCCTGCTCGAACATGTCACGGACACGGCTGGCACCGACACCGACGAACATCTCGACGAAATCGGAACCGGAAATAGTGAAGAACGGCACCTTGGCTTCGCCGGCAATCGCCTTGGCCAGCAAGGTTTTACCGGTACCCGGAGGACCGACCATCAGCACGCCGCGAGGAATCCGGCCGCCCAGGCGCTGGAACTTGCCCGGATCGCGGAGGAACTCCACCAGCTCGCCGACTTCTTCCTTGGCTTCGTCGCAACCGGCGACGTCGGCCAGGGTGGTTTTCACCTGGTCTTCGGAAAGCAGGCGCGCCTTGCTCTTGCCGAAACTCATCGGCCCGCCCTTGCCGCCCGCACCGCCCTGCATCTGGCGCATGAAGAACATGAACACCGCGATGATCACCAGGATCGGGAAGCTGGCGACCAGCAATTGGGTCCAGATGCTCTGCTGCTCAGGCTGCTTGCCTTCGACCACGACGTGGTTGTCCACCAGGTCGCCGATCAGGCCATTGTCCTGGATGGCCGGACGGATGGTCTTGAAGCTGTCGCCATCGTTGCGCTTGCCGGTGATCACGTAGCCGTCCACGGCAACGCGCTCGACTTTGCCATCCTTGACCTGCTGGATGAAGTCGGAGTAGTTGAGGGTCTGCGGCTCGTTAGGACTGGAGAAGTTGTTCATCACCGTCACCAGGACAGCCGCGATGATCAACCACAGGATCAGATTCTTTGCCATATCGTTCAATTAACTACCCTCATGAAGCGGGATCCGCTACTGGCGCGCGCTTCGCATGATATTCACCGGCATAACTTACTACATTACCTACAGATCCTGCAGGCGCCGTCTGTAACCCTTTGTGAAACAATCACTACACAATATGCGCTTATTCTCACGGGGCGAAATACGAAAAACCTATCGCCCCGGCCAAGAACCTCGTCTTACTCGATCCGTCCGCGGAAGCCACGACCCAGCAAATACTGCTCGCGGGACCGATCACGGGAAGACGACGGCTTGCGCGTCTGGACCTTGTCAAACAGCTTGCGGAAGTTCTTGTGGTACTCGTCGAAGCCTTCGCCCTGGAAAACCTTGATCAAAAAATCACCACCGGGGCGTAGGACGCGTCCGGCGAGATCGAGAGCCAGTTCACAAAGGAACATCGAACGCGGCATATCCACTTCGGGTGTACCACTCATATTGGGGGCCATATCGGAAATCACAAGGTCCACCTCGGAATTTCCCACTGCCGCGAGGATTTCAGCCAGGACGGAGTCCTCGGTGAAGTCGCCCTTGATGAAGGTCACATCGGGGATGCTGTCCATGTCCAGGATGTCGGACGCGATCAGACGACCCTTGCCACCAATCAGACGACTGGTCACCTGGGACCAGCCACCCGGCGCCGCGCCGAGATCGATCACGGTCATGCCCGGGCGAATGATCCGGTCCTTCTCCTGGATCTCCAGCAATTTGTAGCTGGCCCGGGAGCGGTAGCCGTCTTTTTGCGCCATTTTGACGTATGGATCGTTGAAATGTTCTTTCAGCCAGTTAAGGCTAGTCTTGGAACGGGCCACGGGCCACCTCGAAAAAATAGTCGAATCGCGATTAACTGGGCGGTCCCGGACGCGCTCGGGTAAACTGGCCGCCGCTTTTTACAAGATCAGACGCAGGGGTCAGATTATGCCGCTCACTCAAGAGCAGAAGAAACAGTACAAATCCATCGGCCACCATCTGAAACCAGTATTGACTGTGGCTGACAACGGTTTGACCGAAGGTGTGTTAGCCGAGCTTGAACGCGCATTGGGCGATCATGAGCTGATCAAGATCAAGCTCAATATCCTCGACCGCGAATCGCGCCTGGAGGCCATTGCGCAACTGTGCAAGGCCGGCAAGGCGGATCTGGTGCAAGTCATCGGCAAGATGGCGCTGCTGTATCGCAAGAACTTCAGCGTCAACAAGCAGTTGTCCAACGTCCATCGCTTCAAGTGACGTAGACGGGTCAAGGGTACGCCGTGCGTACCCTGCCACTCTCGCCCGGCACCGGTTGCAGTACCAGCACCAGGCCGCAAAGGCCGAGCACCAGGTAACTGAACAACTGCCAGCGCAATGCATCCGGCAGCCAGGTACGCACCGCGAAATACATCCCGCACGCATACAGCGACATCAGCAGCAATTGCCCGCGCGTATCGCGCCAGAGGCTTGCCCGGCCTTCGGCCTGGAGCAACACCAGGGTCTGCACGATCACACACACCGTGGCAAACCCTATCAATAAAGAGCCCAGCAGGCTATTGATCTCGTCGATCAGCAGCGGTGCCAGGCCGATTTTCGTCAACACCGGCAACAAGCCGATGTGCAGCAGCCACAGGCCGCCGACCCAGAGCATCTGGGTCAGCTGCCAGAGCATGGCGCCCGCACGTAGCGGGCGCCGGCGTTCAGATGTGGCGGACTTCAACAATCTCGTACTCGATAACGCCACTCGGCGTTTTGACAGCCACCACGTCACCCTCTTCCTTGGCAATCAAGGCGCGGGCCAGCGGTGAGCCGACGGAGATCTTGCCGAGTTTGAAGTCGGCTTCGTCTTCACCCACGATGTGGTAAACCACGCTTTCGTCGGTTTCGACGTTGGCGATTTCCACGGTGGTGCCAAAAATCACCTTGCCGGTGTGCGGGATGGTCGTGACGTCGATGATCACCGCGTTCTGCATGCGACCTTCGATGTCACGGATCCGCGCCTCGACCATACCCTGCTGCTCGCGAGCAGCGTGGTATTCGGCGTTTTCCTTCAAGTCACCCAGCTCGCGGGCCGTACCGATGTCCTGGCTCAGCTTCGGACGGACGACCTTGGTCAGGTGAGCATGCTCTTCTTCCAGGGCTTTCGCGCCCTGGACGGTCATGGGGTATTTGATCATGCCTTCAATCCTGCGTGTAGATCCTGCAAGCGACGCACGGTCTTCTCCGGACCGAACTTGAGCGCTTCGCAGATGGCTTCGCCAGCAGCAATGGTAGTGGTGCAGTAGATCTTGTGCTGCAGCGCGTTACGACGAATGGAGTACGAGTCAGCGATCGACTGACGGCCTTCGGTCGTGTTGATGATCAGGGTGACTTCGTCATTCTTGATCATGTCGACGACGTGCGGACGACCTTCCGTCACCTTGTTGACCCGGCGCACTTTCAGCCCGGCCGCTTCGATCAGCTTGGCCGTGCCGGCAGTGGCCACCACTTCGAAGCCCAAGTTGATCAGATCACGGGCCACGCCTGCAACCAGTGGCTTGTCGTCATCACGCACGCTGATAAAGGCGGTACCGCCGGTCGGCAGCACTTCGCTGGCACCCATCTGGGCCTTGGCGAAGGCTTCGCCGAAGGTGTCGCCGACGCCCATCACTTCACCGGTGGACTTCATCTCAGGGCCCAGGATCGGGTCCACGCCAGGGAATTTGGCGAAGGGGAACACCGCCTCTTTCACGCTGTAGAAGTTCGGAATGATTTCCTTGGTGAAGTTCAGTTCCTTCAGGGTCTTACCGGCCATCACGCGGGCGGCGATCATGGCCAGGGAGACACCGATGCACTTGGAGACGAACGGCACGGTCCGCGAGGCGCGCGGGTTGACTTCGATGACGTAGATATCTTCGCCTTGCAAGGCCAACTGCACGTTCATCAGGCCGACAACGCCCAATTCCAGGGCCATTTTCTTGACCTGGTCACGCATCTCGTCCTGGATGTGCGCCGGCAGCGAGTACGGCGGCAGCGAGCACGCGGAGTCACCGGAGTGAACACCGGCCTGTTCGATGTGCTGCATGATCGCGCCGATCACCACGTCGGTGCCGTCGCAGACCGCATCCACGTCCATTTCGATGGCGCAGTTGAGGAAGTGGTCCAGCAGCACCGGGCTGTCGTTGGAGACTTTCACCGCATCACGCAGGTAACGCTTGAGCTCTTCTTCTTCGTAGACGATTTCCATCGCCCGGCCGCCCAGTACGTAGGACGGACGCACCACCAGCGGGTAACCGATCTTGCTCGCGGCACGAATCGCTTCGTCTTCGCTGCGCACGGTGGCGTTTGGCGGCTGACGCAGGTTCAGGCGCTCGACCATCTGCTGGAAGCGCTCACGGTCTTCGGCACGGTCGATGGCGTCAGGGCTGGTGCCGATGATCGGCACGCCGGCCGCTTCCAGGGCACGGGCCAGTTTCAACGGGGTCTGGCCGCCGTACTGGACGATCACGCCTTTCGGTTTCTCGACACGGACGATTTCCAGCACGTCTTCCAGGGTCACCGGCTCGAAGTACAGGCGATCGGAGGTGTCGTAGTCGGTGGACACGGTTTCCGGGTTGCAGTTGACCATGATGGTCTCGTACCCGTCTTCGCGCAGCGCCAGGGCCGCGTGTACACAGCAGTAGTCGAACTCGATGCCCTGGCCGATACGGTTCGGACCGCCGCCGAGGATCATGATCTTGTCGCGACCCGATGGCGCGGCCTCGCACTCTTCTTCGTACGTCGAGTAGAGGTAGGCGGTGTCGGTGGCGAACTCGGCCGCGCAGGTGTCAACGCGCTTGTAGACCGGGAACACTTCCAGCTTGTGACGGTGGGTCCGCAGGTTTTTCTCGGTGACGCCCAGCAGCTTGGCCAGACGCATGTCGGAGAAGCCCTTGCGCTTGAGGCGGAACATCAGGTCGCGGTCGATGGCCGACAGACCCAGGGTCTTGACCTTCTCTTCGTCCTTGATCAGATCTTCGATCTGCACCAGGAACCACGGATCGATCATGTTCATGCCGAAGATTTCTTCGACGGTCATGCCAGCGCGGAAGGCGTCGGCCACGTACCAGATACGCTCGGCGCCCGGCACGGTCAGCTCGCGCTTGAGCACGTTCATGCTTTCCGGATTGCTCAGGTCGAGCTTCTCGTCCAGGCCGCAAACACCCACTTCCAGGCCGCGCAGGGCTTTCTGCAGGGATTCCTGGAAGGTCCGGCCGATGGCCATGACTTCACCGACCGACTTCATCTGGGTGGTCAGGCGGGCGTCGGCTTTCGGGAATTTCTCGAAGGCAAAGCGCGGCAGCTTGGTCACGACGTAGTCGATGGACGGTTCGAAGGACGCCGGGGTCTTGCCGCCGGTGATGTCGTTCGACAGCTCGTCCAGGGTGTAACCCACGGCCAGCTTGGCCGCGACCTTGGCGATCGGGAAGCCGGTGGCTTTCGAAGCCAGGGCCGAGGAACGCGATACCCGCGGGTTCATTTCGATCACGACCATGCGGCCGGTGTTCGGGCAGATGCCGAACTGAACGTTGGAACCACCGGTTTCCACGCCGATCTCGCGCAGTACCGCCAGGGAGGCGTTACGCAGGATCTGGTATTCCTTGTCGGTCAGGGTCTGTGCCGGCGCAACGGTGATCGAGTCACCGGTGTGCACGCCCATCGGGTCGAAGTTCTCGATGGAGCAGACGATGATGCAGTTGTCCTTTTTATCGCGGACCACCTCCATCTCGTACTCTTTCCAGCCGATCAGCGACTCGTCGATCAGCAGTTCCTTGGTCGGCGACAGGTCCAGGCCACGGGCGCAGATTTCTTCGAACTCTTCACGGTTGTAGGCGATACCGCCACCGGTGCCGCCCATGGTGAAGGACGGACGGATGATGCACGGGAAGCCGAGCTTCTCGAGGACCGCATTGGCCTCTTCCATGCTGTGGGCAATACCGGAACGCGGGCAGTCCAGGCCGATGGATTTCATCGCCTTGTCGAAACGCGAACGGTCTTCGGCCTTGTCGATGGTGTCGGCGTTGGCACCGATCATTTCCACGCCGAACTTCTCGAGCACGCCTTCGCGCTCCAGGTCCAGGGCGCAGTTCAGGGCGGTCTGGCCACCCATGGTCGGCAGCAGGGCGTCCGGACGCTCCTTCTCGATGATCTTGGCCACGGTCTGCCACTTGATCGGTTCGATGTAGGTGGCGTCGGCCATGGCCGGGTCGGTCATGATGGTGGCCGGGTTCGAGTTCACCAGGATGACGCGGTAACCCTCTTCGCGCAGGGCCTTGCAGGCCTGGGCGCCGGAGTAGTCGAATTCACAGGCCTGGCCGATCACGATCGGGCCGGCACCGAGAATCAGGATGCTTTTTATGTCTGTACGTTTTGGCATGGGTTTGTCACTCAAATCCGCAGGTCAGTCGGCAAGCCGTTGAACAATCCTAGAAGAGACCCGGGGGGCCGCCGCGTTGCGGGGCCGCCCCGGGTATTCAGGCGATCAACGGCGCTTGGCCATCTCATTGATGAAGCGATCGAACAGCGGCGCAACGTCGTTCGGGCCCGGGCTGGCTTCAGGGTGACCCTGGAAGCTGAACGCGCTCTTGTCGGTGCGCTCGATGCCTTGCAGGGAACCGTCGAACAGCGACTTGTGAATTGCCCGGACATTGGCCGGCAGGGTCGCTTCATCCACGGCAAAACCGTGGTTCTGGCTGGTGATCATGACAACGCCGGTGTCCAGGTCCTGGACCGGGTGGTTAGCACCGTGATGGCCGTGACCCATTTTCAGGGTCTTGGCGCCGGAGGCCAGGGCCAGCAGTTGGTGACCCAGGCAGATACCGAACACCGGGATCTCGGTTTCCAGCACATCCTTGATCGCCTGGATAGCGTAGTCGCATGGCTCAGGATCGCCCGGGCCGTTGGACAGGAACACGCCGTCCGGCTGCAGGGCCAGGACGTCGCTGGCTGGCGTCTGCGCCGGCACGACCGTCACACGGCAGCCGCGCTCGACCAGCATGCGCAGGATGTTGTGCTTGATCCCGTAGTCGTAGGCCACGACATGGTAAGGCAGCTCGGAGGCTTCGATGGTCGCGTGGCTGTCGGTCTTCAAGTCCCAGACCGTCGAGCGCCACTCGTACTGCTCGGTGGTGCTGACGACTTTCGCCAGGTCCATGCCCTTCAGGCCTGGGAAGCCTTGTGCCGCGGCAATGGCCGCGGCTTCGGAAATATTGTCGCCGGCCATGATGCAGCCGTTCTGCGAGCCTTTTTCCCGCAGGATGCGGGTCAGGCGGCGGGTGTCGATGCCGGCGATGGCCACCACGTTGTTGGCCTTCAGGTAATCGGACAGCGACATCGTGTTACGCCAGTTGCTCGCTACCAGCGGCAGGTCGCGAATGACCAGGCCGGCGGACCAGACACGATCGGACTCGACATCTTCCGGCGTGGTGCCGGTGTTGCCGATGTGCGGGTAGGTCAGGGTAACGATTTGCTGGGCATAGGAAGGATCGGTAAGGATTTCCTGATAGCCGGTCATGGCGGTGTTGAACACCACCTCACCAACGGTCTGACCGTCGGCTCCAATGGCTTCGCCGCGAAAAATGCTGCCATCAGCAAGGGCGAGTATGGCTGGCTTAGTCAAGAAGACCTCCCGTAAATAAAGCCTGAAAGGGCGATCGCAGGTTGTAAAAAAGCGGAATGACGTATGGACACGTCACCCCGCTCGTTCACTGAATTATTCTGCGCGCTTTTAGTGGACACACTAAAGCTGTAGCTTACAGAAAAAGGCTTTTTTAATCCACCGCTAATGAGCCGAAAAGGCCAGGGAATGCGACAGGGCGTCGCTTTGCGGTGCGAAACAGGGCGGGCAGACCTTGCCAACCCTGCTCCCGGGACATCAATCAGTGCAGTTCGAGCACATCCTGCATATCGTACAGGCCTGGCGCCTTGCCATCCAGCCACAATGCCGCACGCACCGCGCCCTTGGCGAAGGTCATGCGACTCGAAGCCTTGTGGGTGATCTCCAGGCGCTCGCCCTCGGTGGCGAACAGCACGGTGTGATCACCGACCACATCACCGCCGCGCACCGTGGCAAAACCGATGGTGTCATGTGCCCGCGCACCGACATGACCTTCGCGACCATAGACCGCGACCTTCTGCAGATCACGGCCCAGGGTATCGGCAATCACCTCGCCCATGCGCATGGCCGTTCCCGAAGGCGAATCGACCTTGTGCCGATGATGCGTCTCGATAATCTCGATATCCGCTTCATCGCCCATCACCCGAGCGGTCAGCGCGAGCAACTTCAGCGACAGATTGACCCCGACACTGAAATTGGCGGCGAAGACGATGGGAATATCCTTGCCCGCCTCCACCAGCAACTGCTTCTGCTCGGCGCTCAGGCCGGTGGTACCGATCACCATGGCCTTGCCCGCCTGGCGACAGAACGCCAGGTTTTTCAGCATCACTTCCGGCAGCGTGAAGTCGATCAACACATCGAACCCATCCGCCAGCGCATCCAACCCCTCGGACAACGGCACGCCGATACGCCCCAACGAAGCCAACTCGCCGGCATCCGCACCGACCAGCGAACTGCCGGGACGGACGATCGCCGCCGTCAGAGCGGTGAGCGGAGCGCGTTGCTGCACCGCTTCGATCAGGATCTTGCCCATGCGCCCGGCGGCGCCCATCACAGCTATACGTCGCATGCCTCGCTCCTTACAGGTCGCCGAAGAAACGCTTCATGCCTTCGAACCAACCGCTGGCCTTGGGCGAGTGAGAGCTGTCACCATCCAGGGAGGAGCGGAACTCTTCGAGCAACTCACGCTGGCGACGGCTCAGGTTCACCGGGGTCTCGACGGCCACACGGCACATCAGGTCACCCGCACCGCCGCCACGCACGGGCGCAACGCCCTTGCCGCGCAGACGGAACTGCTTGCCGGTCTGGGTCCCTTCCGGAATCTTCAACTTGACGCGACCGTCCAGGGTCGGCACTTCCAGCTCGCCGCCCAGGGCCGCGTCGACGAAGCTGATCGGCACCTCGCAGAACAGATGCTTGCCGTCGCGCTGGAAAATATCGTGTTCGCGGACATTGATCACGACATACAGATCGCCGGTCGGACCACCCTGGGTACCCGCCTCGCCTTCGCCGGACAGGCGAATACGGTCACCGGTATCGACGCCCGACGGCACTTTCACCGACAGGGTCTTGTACTCTTCCACGCGACCCTGACCATGGCAGGAATCGCACGGATCGGAAATGATCTTGCCCTGGCCATGGCAACGCGGGCAGGTTTGCTGTACCGAGAAGAAGCCTTGCTGCATGCGCACCTGGCCGATACCGCCACAGGTCGGGCAAGTGATCGGCGCGGAACCTTTCTTGGCCCCGGAACCGTCGCACGGCTTGCAGTTGACCAGCGTCGGCACGCGGATATTGACGGTGGTACCGCGTACCGCTTCTTCCAGATTCAGTTCCAGGGTGTAGCGCAGATCACTGCCGCGCTGTGCGCCACCACGGGAACCGCCGCGACCGCCACCAAAGAAATCGCTGAATACATCGCCGAAGATATCGGAGAAATTCTGCCCGCCGAAACCGGCACCGCCGCCACCCATGCTCGGGTCGACGCCCGCATGGCCGTACTGGTCGTAGGCTGCACGCTTGCTGGAATCGGACAGTACTTCGTAGGCCTCGTTGGCCTCCTTGAACAGCTCTTCCGACGCCTTGTCATCCGGATTACGGTCCGGGTGATGTTTCATCGCGAGGCGGCGGTACGCTTTTTTCAGGTCCGCTTCGCTGGAGCCACGCTCGACCCCCAAAACCTCGTAATAGTCACGCTTTGCCATGATTCTTTGCACTCTTGAGGATGTTCGGGACAACCGACTGGAACAGTCCCGCCCCTACCACCAGCACCCGAACGCTGTCGCATGCTGTAAAAATTCGTCTATTCCAGACACGCCAACGCGGGAGCAAGCTCCCGCGCGGCGACATCCTACCAGTCACCGCTCAAGGGCAGTCAACCGGTTGACCTACAAGTGGTTACTTGTGTTCTTTGACTTCTTCGAACTCAGCGTCGACGACGTCATCCTTGTGGTGCGCTTCTTCCTGGGCAGGTTGTGCACCGGCTTCAGGCTTGGCGCCCTGTTCGGCGTACATCTTCTGGGCCACAGGCGCGGAGACCTTGGACAGTTCCTCGACCTTGGCTTCGATAGCGGCCTTGTCGTCGCCTTTGACAGCGGCTTCCAGGGCAACCACGGCCGCTTCGATCGCGGTTTTCTCTTCGGCGGTCACCTTGTCACCGGCGTCAGCAACCATCTTGCGCGTCGAATGCACCAGGGCATCACCCTGGTTGCGGGCACTGGCCAGCTCTTCGAACTTGCGGTCTTCTTCGGCATTGAGCTCGGCATCACGAATCATCTGCTGGATTTCTTCATCCGACAGGCCGGAGTTGGCCTTGATGGTGATCTTCTGCTCTTTGCCGGTGGCCTTGTCCTTCGCGCCGACGTGCAGGATGCCGTTGGCGTCGATGTCGAAAGTCACTTCGATCTGTGGCACGCCACGTGGCGCTGGTGGAATCTCGGCCAGGTCGAACTTGCCCAGGGACTTGTTCTGCGTGGCTTGCTTACGCTCACCCTGCAGGACGTGGATGGTCACGGCGCCCTGGTTGTCGTCGGCAGTCGAGAACACTTGCGATTTCTTGGTAGGAATCGTGGTGTTTTTCTCGATCAGCGCGGTCATCACGCCACCCATGGTTTCGATACCCAGGGTCAGCGGGCTGACGTCGAGCAGCAGAACGTCTTTCACATCACCGGCCAGAACAGCGCCCTGGATAGCAGCACCCATGGCAACGGCTTCGTCCGGGTTAACGTCTTTACGGGCTTCTTTACCGAAGAAATCGGTGACCAGCTTCTGCACCAGCGGCATGCGGGTCTGACCACCGACCAGGATCACGTCGTTGATCTTGGCGACGTCGATACCGGCGTCTTTCAGCGCGATGCGGCAAGGTTCGATGGTGCGCTGAACCAGGTCTTCCACCAGCGCTTCCAGCTTGGCGCGGGAGATTTTCACGTTCAAGTGCTTGGGACCGGTGGCATCTGCGGTGATGTACGGCAGGTTGACGTCGGTCGACTGAGCCGAGGACAGCTCGATCTTGGCTTTTTCAGCAGCTTCTTTCAGGCGCTGCATGGCCAGCGGGTCACCTTTGAGGTTCATGCCGCTTTCTTTCTTGAACTCGTCGACGAGGTAGTCGATCAGACGAATGTCAAAGTCTTCACCGCCGAGGAAGGTGTCACCGTTGGTGGCCAACACTTCGAACTGGTGCTCGCCATCGACTTCGGCGATTTCGATCACCGACACGTCGAAGGTACCGCCACCCAGGTCATAAACGATGACGGTGTGGTCGCCCTTGGCCTTGTCCATACCGTAGGCCAGAGCGGCCGCGGTCGGTTCGTTGATGATGCGCTTGACGTCCAGACCGGCGATACGACCGGCGTCCTTGGTGGCCTGGCGCTGGCTGTCGTTGAAGTAGGCCGGAACGGTGATGACCGCTTCAGTCACAGTCTCGCCGAGGTAGTCTTCGGCGGTTTTCTTCATCTTCTTCAGGATTTCAGCCGAGATCTGTGGCGGCGCCATTTTCTGGCCGTTCACTTCAACCCAAGCGTCGCCGTTGTCAGCCTTGGCGATTTTGTAAGGGACCATCTTGATGTCTTTCTGAACGACTTCTTCGTCGAACTTGCGACCGATCAGACGCTTCACCGCGTACAGGGTGTTATGCGGATTGGTCACCGCCTGGCGCTTGGCCGACTGGCCAACCAGGATTTCGCCATCGTTGGCGTAGGCAATGATCGACGGCGTGGTGCGTGCACCCTCGGCGTTTTCGATCACTTTGGCCTTGCCGTTTTCAAGAATGGAGACGCAGGAGTTGGTAGTCCCCAGGTCGATACCGATAATTTTGCCCATTTCACTCTCCCGAAACTTTGATTTTTTTTACCGCAGCGGTTATGGCCAACTGTGGTAGCACTTAAACGCTTGACTTGTAGATGGGGGGCCTTGCAGCCGATTTCAAGCCTGCTCGTCGATCGTCGGCGAAACCGGCGCCACCGCCTTGCTGACCACAACCATCGCCGGGCGCAGCAGGCGACCGTGCAGCTGATAGCCTTTCTGGAACACCTTCAGCACGCTGTTGGGCTCGACCTCGGCGCTTTCCTGCATGGCCATGGCCTGGTGCAGGGAGGCGTTGAAGGGCTCGCCGTGGGGGTCGATGGCTTCCAGCTGATAACGCTTGAGGGTGTCCTGGAACATCTTCAGGGTCAGCTCGATGCCTTCGCGCATCGGCCGGATGTTTTCATCGTCCGGGTTGGACAGGTCCAGGCCGCGCTCCAGGCTGTCGATGATCGGCAGCAGGTCGCCGGCAAACTTCTCCAGGGCGAATTTGTGCGCCTTTTCCACATCCTGCTCGGCACGCCGGCGGATGTTCTGCAGGTCGGCCGCGACACGCAACCCTTGATCCTGCGCCGCTGCCAGTTGCTCTTCGAGCACCTGGACGCGGGTAGCCAGATCGTCGCCCTGAGCCTGTGCGGCCGAGCCGGCTTCCTGATTTTGCGAATCCAGAGTCTGTTCGTCAGCCATAAAAAACCTCCTTTCAATATCGTCTGCGAGCTCGACTCGCGCTTCTGCCCCGATATATGGGGTCGCAATTTCCAGGTTCAAGGGCCGCCAGCGCGGCAATCGCACCCCGGTCCATCCGCGCGCGATTACAGATCGCGCTAAGAAACCCCGACATTCAAGCCAATCGAACTAAGGGCAAGCATTGTCAGCGCAAATCAAAACACTGTATAAATAACCAGACCTAAAGCCTGGGAGCGGCCTTCATGCTGGTGCACCTGTCCGTACATAACTACGCAATCGTCGAACATCTCGATCTGGAGCTGGATCGCGGGATGAGCGTAATCACTGGCGAAACCGGCGCCGGCAAGTCGATCATGCTCGACGCCCTCGGGCTGACCCTGGGCGATCGCGCCGACAGCGGCGTGGTCCGCCCCGGCGCGGACAAGGCCGACATCCTCGCTACCTTCGACCTCGAGGACATCCCCGAGGCCCGAGCCTGGCTCGCCGAACGCGACCTCGACAACGACGGTCCGTGCATCCTGCGCCGGGTCATTACCGCCGAAGGTCGCTCGCGCGGCTATATCAACGGCTCGCCGTGCCCCCAGGGCGACCTCAAGGCCCTCGGCGAACTGCTGATCGACATCCACAGCCAGCACGAACACCAGTCCCTGCTGAAAACCGACACCCATCGCCGACTGCTCGACGAATACGCCGGCGCCACCGACCTCGCCCGCCAGGTACAGCTTGCCGCCCAGCGCTGGCGCCAGACCCGCCAGGAACTGGAGCGCCTCTCCAATTCCGGCGACGAACAGCGCGCCCGCCACCAACTGCTCAGCTACCAGCTCGAAGAACTCGAGAACCTCGGCCTGGGGGAAAACGAGCTGGGGGACCTGGAGCAGGAACACAAGAACCTGACCAACGCCGAAACCCTGCTCGGCATCTGCCGCCAAGTGGTGGAACAGTGCAGCGAAAGCGACTCGGGCAATGTGCTTAATGCCCTGACCGCGAGCCTCAATCGCCTGTCCAGCGTCAGCAACGGCTCCGGCTCACTGGGCGAAGCCACCAACCTGCTGGCCAGCGCGCAGATCCAGGTCGAGGAAGCCGTCGGCGAACTGAACCGCTTCCTCGACCACTTCGACGCCGACCCGGCCCGGTTGCAACAGCTGGAGGAGCGCCTGGACGCGATCTACACCCTGGCGCGCAAGCACCGCATCCAGCCAACGGAGGTAGCGACCCTCCAGCAAAAGCTGCTGGATGAAATCGAAACCCTCAATGCCAATGACGAAGCCATCGAGCGCCTCACCGAAGAACTCGCGGCTTATGCCCGACACTATCAGGAACGGGCACGGGAACTTAGTGATCTACGTCATCAAGCGGCGACTGGCCTCGCCAATGCCGTGGAACAGGAAATCCAGCGCCTGGGCATGCCCGGAGGGCGCTTCAGCATCGAACTGCACGCCAACACCAGCAACGAACCGCTGCCTTATGGCCTTGAACTGGTCGAATTGCTGGTCAGCGCCAACCCCGGTCAGCCGCTCAAGGCCCTGGCCAAGGTGGCCTCGGGGGGCGAGCTGTCACGGATCAGCCTGGCGATCCAGGTCATCACCGCACAGACCTCGCGCATCCCGACCCTGGTGTTCGACGAAGTGGACGTGGGTATCGGCGGCCCGACCGCCGAGATCGTCGGTCAACTGCTGCGTCGCCTCGGCGAGCGCGGGCAGGTACTGACCGTCACGCACCTGCCGCAAGTAGCGGCGCAAGGGCACCACCATCTATTTGTGCACAAGATGCGTGGCAGCGATGCCACCCGTACGGCAGTCTCGAAACTGAGCAAGGCTGAACGGATCGAAGAAGTCGCGCGCATGCTCGGGGGCATCGACCTGACCAAGGAGTCCCTGGCCCACGCGAAAAAGATGGTGATCACGGCCAAAGCCTGAGTCCGGATATCGACACCCGGAAAAATCCGGCAACAAAAAACACAAAGGCGACCCTAGGGTCGCCTTTGTTCGCTTCGCGAACCGGTATCCGCGACAGACTTATTTTTTCTTTTTACGTACGTACAGCACCAGATTGTGGTCCACCAGCTCGAAATCGTGCTCTTCGGCGATAGCCTTCTGCAGCTTCTCGATTTCCGGGCTGGTGAATTCGATCACCTCGCTGGTATCCACGTTGACCATATGATCGTGGTGCCCGCCGTCCGCCAGCTCGAAGACCGCATGGCCGCCATCGAAATTGTGGCGAACCACCAACCCGGCCGCTTCGAACTGGGTCAGTACACGGTAGACCGTTGCCAGGCCAACATCCTCGCCCGCTTCCATCAGCGCCTTGTAGACATCCTCGGCGCTCATGTGACGCTGCTCGGCGGAATCAAGCATTTGCAGAATCTTGACCCGTGGCAGAGTCACTTTTAAGCCGGCTTTACGTAGTTCGCTATTTTCAACCATGGTCAGCTTTCTCGCGATGCTGCTTCGCAGCTTCTCTTAATACGGGTATGATCGGGGTTTACGTTGTCCCAGCCAAGATAGTGGAAGTCGCCCACCGATGCAAAACACCAAGCTGTTGCTAACCAGTTTTACCTTAGTGGGACTGCTCGCACTCGCCGGTTGTTCATTCCCCGGGGTTTACAAAATCGACATCCAACAGGGCAATGTCGTCACGCAGGACATGATAGACCAGTTGCGCCCGGGAATGACCCGCAAGCAAGTAAGGTTTATCATGGGCAACCCTCTGTTGGTCGACACATTCCACCCCAATCGCTGGGATTACCTGTATAGCCTGCAGCCCGGCGGCGGTGAACGCCAACAGGAGCGTGTCAGCCTGATCTTCAATGCCAATGATCAACTCGCCAGCCTGTCCGGCGACTTCAAGCCCGGCGTAAGCCGCGATGAAGCGATCCTGGGCAAGGACGGCACACAAGTGAACGCTCCGGCGCAGAATGCCGAGAAGCCGCAACCTGAGAAGCCGGTCAAGCCGGGTTCGCTGCTGGACCAGATCCAGAAGGATGTCGACGGCGTAAAAGCCGTACCGGTTCCGACGCCGCAACCGCTGGACACCACGCCGCAGTAAAACGGCGGTACAAAAAAAGCCCGGCATGT
>NZ_JALLJA010000027.1:0-52009 GCF_023242385.1 Pseudomonas sp. MWU12-2345
TTTGAAGGAAGAGTACCCGGGGACCACCAACCCGTTCCCATGGATGAGCGAGATCATGGACTTGAAGAAAGAGAAGAACTTCTTCGAGACACGGGTGATCGAGTATCAGACTGGTGGGGCGTTGAGCTGGGATTGATGCGGCTGTTCACCTTGGGTGAATAGACTGAAACACCGGAAAGCCCTGAACCTGTTCAGGGCTTTTTTGTTTGTGTCTGATCACTGCGCAAAGCCTTTGTTTCAGCAGGTTTCGATGTGTGGACGCCCTCAAGCTCCGAGTGCAATCTAAGCACGCATCAACGCTTGGCTGGCATCAACGATCGAACACAATTCACCGCAGAGACCGTATATCAATGAGATACACAGCACTTACATCTGATACACAGGAATGCTACGATTGTGCCGCAGGTCTGCTCCACCTGCCGACGACAGAGAGCGCCCCCATAGAGGGTTTCATGATGCTGAAGACCAGCCAGCCAGAACCGACGAAAGAAAAGCCCGTACCTATCAATATGCGGGCAGACATCAAGAAACGAAATTTGATTGATATCGCTGCTGCCTTGTCAGGCCGTGACCGTACCAGCTTCATTCTGGAAGCAGCCTGCCAGAAAGCTGAAGAGGTCATCTTGGACAAGCGGTTGTTCGTACTCGATGAGGACGCGTTTGACTCATTCGAGAAAGCTTTGGAAGACAACCCGGTGCGAGGGAACCAGTGCCTGCAAAAACTCCTGGCAAGGCCAAAACGCTGGAGCTGAGCGCTCCCGCAAAGCTAAACGAGCAGCACGATCTGAACGATTTCGATTGTGGTGAAAGCTCGATCAATGAGTACCTCGTCAAAAAAGCACATAAAGCCCAGGCCGCTAAACACGCGGTGGTCTATGTGATTTGTCTCAAAGGTACCCAGAAGGTCATCGGCTACTACACCCTATCCAACGGGTCGGCCATGCGCGCGTCCGTGGTACCGAAGAGTCGGCAACGTAATTCGCCGGGACAGCATCCCGTTACCATCATCGGTCGGATCGGCATCAGTCTCGTCGCTCAGGGCAACGGTTATGCTATCGATCTACTACAGGATGCAATCGAACGCTGTATCAGCGCCTCCGAAACGGTGGGCTCAACAGCCGTTCTGGTCCATCCCCTGAATGACCGGCTCGCAGACTTTTATGCCCGGCACGCAGGCTTCATCCCCTGCCCCGGCGTCTCACCGATCACAATGATGCTGCCATTGCAGTAAATACCGAAAAGCCCTTTAAGTTGACCTTGGCCGAATACCGATCCCCTGCTCCTTGGCTATCCGCGCAGCTTCAGGGTGTGCCTGGCTATACCACCAAAAAAGCCGTGTCAGCGACGCAGTGAACAGGAGAATCTGGTCGCCGTACGTAGCAAAGAACTTGAGGCGTATTGCGCAACCAAGAAAGATGTAACTTTTACTTAGGTTTGTCTGCACAGTGGCATTTTGAAGCCGTGCAAGGTTCACCATTCGGGTGATGGTCGGCGCACGCCTGGCAGCAGTAGTGCTTACCATGACGCACGACTGCATGCTCACCAACCTTGCAGGTACAGTGCGGGCAGGCGCAGGTTTGTTCATTCATGATCGGACTCCGGTTGTCGGGTGGTCGCCAGGCATTGCGGTGCAACGCGTATGAACAGTTGAGTTATACGATCCATCATCGGCCTCCACTTACGTCTTGGCAATGCTCTTTTTTCATCGTGTCGGAGTCGAATAACAAGCCTAATCCATCAGCAGGGATGGTGCATTTTCGGCGTAGGATCATTTGCCAATAGGGGCTCAGGCAGCAACCAGACGATCCACGACCGGCTGCTCACGGTGCTCGGCTTGCCACAAGTCATAGTTCATAACGGTCAAAGGACCAAGATTGACCTTTTCAAAGCGTCGCACTCTAGATCATGGGGACGGGCCCTACTGCTTGCAGGAGTGCTATTGTTGGTCAATATCATAGGTGGCGCCCTGGCGGTGGCGTATGGAGCGGCCGCATACCGGGCCGTAGGAGGCGTGAGATAGCACTTCGCAAGACATACAATTGATCACTGACGGTGAAAGCCATGAATCAAATTGAACATGTCGTCGTTGTCATGCTGGAAAACCGCTCACTGGATACGATGCTTGGCTGGCTCTATCCAAATGACAGCCCACCGTCGCAGGTCTTGCCGGCGACCAGCGCCCCTCGATTTGACGGCCTGCAACCTGGCATGTCCAACCCCTGCTCGAACTCCACCCCTGCGCGTCATGTGGCAGTGACCCTGCAGGCCAGCGGTTTTCAGGTTCCAGACCCCGATCCGCAAGAAACCTTTGCCAACGTCACCTACCAGCTGTTCAGAGACGGTCCAGTCAGCCCCGACAATACGCCGCCCATGGGCTTTGTCGACAATTACACCACCACGAAAACCGCCAATCCCGATCAGATCATGCAATGCTACAGCCCGGCGCAGCTGCCGGTATTGGCCAAATTGGCCCGCGCCTATGCGGTTTCCGATGCCTGGTTCGCCTCCGTGCCCAGCCAGACCTGGCCTAACCGCGCCTTTGCTCACGCCGGGACGTCCAATGGCAATGTGGACAATGGCACGCCTCCCGATCCATTCGCCTGGGATGTCCCCACCATCTTCAACGTCCTGGGATCGATCGGATGCAGTTGGGGCGTCTACAGCAATACCATCCTCACCCCCTCGCTGACCCGGACGATGTTCCCGAAATTATGGGACCCCATGTTGAGTCCCCACTTCAGAGGTTTTTCCGCGTTTCTGGATGCATGCCAGACCAACTCGCTGCCACGCTATTCGTTTATCGAGCCCAGCTTTCTGGTCGACCCTAACGACCAGCATCCCCCTCATGATGTTCAAGCGGGCGAAGCCTTTCTGTATTCAATCTGGAACGCCGTCAGTACATCGAAGGGCTGGAACCAGACCTTGCTTGTCATCACCTACGACGAGCACGGTGGTTGTTTCGACCATGTCACCCCGCCATTCAATGCAACTCCACCTGACCAGGCCCGTCCGCTTGATGGTAACGGCTTCGACTTCACGCGTTTTGGCGTACGCGTGCCAACAGTGGTGGTCTCACCCTACATCCAGGCCGGTACGGTGTTCAGATCGGACACCCCGAATGCACCGTACGATCACACCAGTATTCTGGCCACCTTGCGCGACTGGATCGGCATCCCGGCGCAGGACATGCTCACCAGCAAGCGGATTGCGAATGCGCCGACGCTCAATCAGTTGCTCACCCTGAATACACCTCGTGTTGATTTACCCCCTATATCAGCGCCGGCTGCGACTACCTTCGCGCAGCCATCGCCGACTGCGGCGCTCAACGATCTTCAAAAAAGCCTGGTCACAGGTTCCGCAAAACGCTTCGGACTCGACCCGGCAGCGACACTGCAGGCGGTAGGTACTCGGCAACATGCCGTTGATTTCTTCACCAGACGGATCACTCACGCACACTCTTAGAACAACTAATGGCTGCAAACATCAAGCGGTTACGTTCGCAAATTTCACATGACAAGTGCAGGCGCCGGGCTGTCCATCCCCACCAACACTGCACTGTCATTCCACAGTTGCTGCGCCACATCATCACGACGAGCCAATTCGGACGGCTGCGGCCAAGTCAGCTCACCTCTCACCAGGGACGCATACAACCGCCCTCTCGGCGGGACAATCCGCCCCAACGCCAGATCGGCCAGGAACTCCCCGGCTTGTATGCGCATGACATCGGCAAAATAGGGACTCAATGCCATGGCCGGCGCAGGCAACGCCCCAACAGGCAAGTTACGCCCCAGCCCTGTGCCGGGGATATAACCCGGGTTGTAAGCGATAACCCGCAAACGGCGTGCCTTGACCTCGGCTGAAGCCGCGAAGGCACGGGCCGTCAGCAGATTGCACAACTTCGAGGTGGCGTAGGCGCGAAACCCGGGCTCGAACGCCACACCACCCTGCGCGCCTTTCCCAAGGTCCAACTGCGCCAGCTGTTGCGCATCGACAAAGGGAAACGGCGCAACCGGACTGAACATCGGGTCATGGGTGTTACTGGTGGTGATCACCACAATGGCCTCTCGCGCCAACGCCGGCGCCAGCAGACGCAGCAGCAGATAGTGGCCCAGATGATTGACCGCAAAGGTGGTCTCGTAGCCGTCCACCGTGCGCGCCGCCTTGGGAAAGCTGAGTCCGGCATTGAGCACCAGGGCGTTGATCTTCGTCTTGCCCAGCGTCTCAAGCACCTGCCTGGCGAATTGCCTGACACGGCTCAAGCTCGCCAGCTCCAGCGGCAAACGGGTTTCTCGCCCGCCAAGGATCAACTGGGTGCCGGGGGTGGCGCTCAGTTGCGTTGCTGTCGCCTCCCCCAGACCGAAAGTCCCGCCGGTCATGATGATCGTCTTCATGCTCAAAACACCTCGACCAATACGACTTCGGTATCCTCGATAGCCTCGACAACAAGCATCGACTCCTCGCTCATGGCAATCCCGTCCCCCGCTTCGACCCTTTCGCCATTGACCTTCACCGCGCCGAGCACCGGCACCAGATAACCCTGGCGAGTAGTCGAACAACATTGGCTCAGGCTCTGGCCGGCCTTAAGAGTCGCCCCCAGCACACGAGCGTTGGCGCGGATCGGCAGAGCGCTTTCATCGTCAGGCATTCCACTGGCCAACACGACCCATTGGCCGGCCCGATCAGACTTGGGAAAAGGCCGCATACCCCAGTTGGGCAGTCCACCGTTTTCCCGCGGCCGCAACCAGATCTGGAACAGTCTTAACGGAACGTCACCCTCATTGCGCTCTTGATGTCGAATGCCGGTCCCGGCACTCATCACCTGCACGTCACCGGCCTCGGTACGGCCTTGTCCGCCGACACTGTCTTGATGGCTCACCGCACCTTCCAGCACGTAGGAAACGATCTCCATGCTTTCGTGGCCATGCATCGGGAAACCGGTGCCTGGCGCAATCTCGTCGTCATTCCAGACCACCAGAGCCCCCAGCGGACGGTGCGCGGGATTGCCATCAGCCGTTACGTTGAAATGATGGCGGGCCTTGAGCCAGCCATAGTCGCCGCCGCCGAGGTCGGACTTGAATCGATGCTCTAACATTTCAGCTCCTGAAAAAGCGGCTGATTGCCGCGTTAAAGAGCATAAATTTGAAACCAACCAAGAAGAACTGCTGTAAAAGCAACGCTACCTTGTAGAAAATAGAACGATAAACCAGCACGAGACCGGCAATGGACCCTCTGACGGATTTGAACAATATGTACCTGTTCGCCAAGGTGGTGGATCACGGCGGGTTTACAGCGGCGGCGAAGGCGATGGGACTGCAAACCTCGAAGCTCAGCCGCCGTGTCAGTGCACTCGAAACGGAATTGGGCGTACGCCTGCTCAATCGCAATTCGCGACGGGTCTCCCTGACCGACGCCGGCCGCCTGTTTCACCAGCACTGCGTGGCCCTGGTGGAGGAAGCCCGGGCGGCAAAGACAGCCATCGATCAAACCCGCGCTTCGCCACGGGGCGTGGTCCGAATCAGTTGCCCATTGGGGGTCTTGCAGATGGGAGCCAGGGCCATTCTGGCGCAATACCTGGTGGACAATCCGGCGGTGCGGATCATGCTCGATGCAACCAACCGGCGTGTCGATGTCATCGAGGAGGGCCTGGATATCGCCCTGCGCGTACGCCTGCTGCCATTGGATGACTCCGAGTTGACGCTGCTGCCGCTGCTGACCTCCCAGCGCATTCTGGTCGCGAGTCCGGCCTTGTTGGCACAGCATGCACCGCTCACTCAACTGGACCACCTGGCGCGTATGCCAACCCTGGCCATGGCCAACACCAACGATAAATATCAATGGCATTTCCAGGCGCCACACCCCGTTGTGTTGACCCACCAGCCAAGGTTGGCCACCGATGACCTGGAGACACTGCTGCAAGCAACCTTGAGGGGAATCGGTATAGCGCAACTGCCGACAAGCCTGGTTAAGAACGATCTGATGCAGGGCCGTCTGGTGCAGATACTGCCCGACTGCCCATCGCCCAGCGGCAGCCTGCACGCGATCTACCCTTCCCGGCGGGGCATGGTGCCCGCCGTGCGCAGTCTGCTGGACGCCTTGCTGTCCGGATTCAACCGATAGCGATCAGAACACCAGCTTGTAACCGATGGAAAACAGCATGACCGCCAGGAACGGCCGCAAGAGGTTATCCGACACCCGTCCCGCCAGATGGCTGCCGATGTAGATCCCCGGCAGCGAGCCCATCAGCAGGAAGCCCAGCAGTTCCCAGTTCATATTGCCCATGCTCGCGTGCCCCAGGCCTGCAACCAGGGTCAACGGCACCGCGTGGGCGATTTCCGTGCCCACCAGACGCCGGGTCGGCAGGAACGGATAGAGGATAAACAAGGCCACCGTACCCAGGGCACCGGCACCGATGGAGGTCAAGGCGACCATGGTGCCGAGGATCAGGCCGGTCAATACCGTCAGCCCGTTCAACTTCGAGTCACTGATCTTCGAGTGATCGACACCACGCCGATGGGCAAACGCCAGCAACTTGTTCTTGAACAGCACCGCCAGTGCCGTCAGTAACAGCACAAAACCCAGCGACTGCTTGATGATGCTGTTCAAGGCTTCCGGCGCGGTGTGCAGGCTGCTCAGAAACCACAAGGTCAACAACACCGCCGGTACGCTGCCCAGGGTCAGCCAGCCGGTAATTTTCCAGTCGATATTGTCATTTTTCCGGTGAACCAGAACGCCACCGGACTTGGTGATCGCGGCGTAGAGCAGGTCCGTGCCCACCGCGGTGGCCGGGTTGATGCCGAACCACAGCAGGATCGGCGTCATCAATGAGCCGCCACCGACGCCGGTCATCCCGACAATGAAACCGACCACCAAGCCTGCAACGACAAAACCGAAATTACCGACATCCATTAGCAAGCCCTGGAGAATCTAGCGAGACGACATAAAAATCTGACGGGCAGCATAGCGGCTAACGTTATGACTCTTTATATAAATATAATCTAACGTTATAACCATCGTGCCATGCGGACGGTGTGGATCACGCATGCAGATTAGCGCGCAGGCCTTCAGTCAGCGTCCCGGCTGCCACTCCGAATGCTCGACCACGCCTTCATAACGCAGCCATGGCACATCATGGGATACCCAGATGTGATGCTCGGCCAGCAGGCCCGGATCGTCATCCAGGGTCGCGACACGCACAATCACTACGGGCAGATGCGGCCTTTCGGCCATCAGATGCGAACCGCACCGCGAGCAGAAATAGCGTAGCTTGCCCGGCGAGGATTCATAGGCGGTCAGGGTTTCCTGACCCTTGAGCCAGCGAAAATGCTCACGTTTGACCCCGGCAGTGCTCACAAACGCCGCCGCGTGGGTCTTGCGACAGGTGTGGCAATGACAATGCCCGATCGGCATATCGATAGCGTCGATTTCATATTCGACGGCCCCGCAAGCACAGCTGCCCTTCATACCCGCTCCTTGACCATGAACCACGACAAGGCACGATCCTAACCAGCGGGCGTCAAGCTGACCAGCCGGTATCAGTCCAGGCGAATGCAGCGATACGCCTCGGTCCGATAAGGAAAGGCGATGGTCTCTTGGCCGCGCAAGGCCGGATGGGTTTGAATCAGGGTCTGAAGCTGCTCGGTGACCTGTGCCTTTTCCGCCGCGGGCAATGCCGCAATAAAACTGACCGACAGAAAGCGGTCGATGATGACTTCCTCGGGCGTCCCCACATGACTGTACCCAAAACAGCTCAGTTCCGGCGCCGAGAAGTAGCGGCCGTTGAACGGTTTACGCCAGGCCCCCGTGTGAAAACGCGGAGTATCGCCCTCGTAAGGCGTAATGATCCGGGTAATGGCCGCCACCCAGTCAACCGACTCGTCACGCACATTCCACACCAGTCCGAGTCGCCCGCCCGGCTTGAGTACCCGGTGAATCTCGGCAAGCGCCGTCTCATGGGCAAACCAGTGAAACGCCTGGGCACACAGCAGTGCGTCACCCAACGCGGATTCCAACGGTATCGCCTCGGCAGTCCCCGACAGCGCCCGGACCGCCGGCAGGCGCGCGACCAACTCGGCACGCATCGCCTCGACCGGCTCGATGGCCGTTATCGTGGCTCCGGTCGCCTCAAGCAAGCGAGTGAACTTGCCGGTGCCGGAACCGAGGTCGATCACCTGCCCGCCCGGCGCAATACCCAGGGTATCGCGCAGCCACGACAACATCTCGGCCGGATAGTCAGGGCGCCCGTGGGCATAGGTTTTGGCTTCAGCGCTGAAACCGAGTTGTGCTGCTTTGTGAACGCCCGACATGGCCATCGCCTCTTATGGACTAATCCCGATCAATGCTGCCCGACATCAGTCTTCCAGATCTTTGGGCGGTGTTGCCGCCTTACCGGCCTTCTCGGCCTTGGTACCTTTCGCCCCCTTGGCCGGCTTGGCTTCCGGCGGCGCCGCTGGCGCAGGCGCGACAGTGGCTTTCTCCGAGGCCGGCAACGCATCGACCGCACTGAGCACATCCTTGAATGCAATCGGCCCATCGTGTTCGAGGACCTTCTGCTCGCCGTCCTTGCCCACCAGGATCACCGTGGACTTGTCCTCCGGCGTGACCCCCAGCTTGAGCCCGCGAATCAGCGCCATGGTGGCCGGCTGCTCCATCCATTTGCCCGCACGCTTGCCGACGGTCTGGGCCACTTCGTAGAGCACCAGTTGACGATCGTCGATGTCCTTCTTGTTGGCCGGATCCTCGATCGCCTTCTTCAGACTGACCAATGTGGGATCCACCGTACTCGGCGCAATCACGATCAACGGACGGTTTTTTCCCAGATCCTGGGCCAGCGGAGACGGCTCATCGGCCGCCCAGACGGGACTTGTAGCAACGATGGACAGTACAGCGAGGGTCAAAGACCGGATGAACATACACACCTCCTTCGGATATTCATGGGGTAATGATTGCGCATCGCCGGAAAAGGTCCACACGCAAAGCAGTTATTTTTCGAAATTCAAGTAACTTAATTTTTCCTCCTGTAACACATCAAACAATGCCTGGGCCGCCGCCGACAGCTCATGACCAGGTTTGGTCAGCACGCCAATGGCCCGCTCGACCACCGGATCGCACAAGGTGATGCAACGCGCGCCCAGCTCGCGCATCTGCCCGACACACAACGCCGGCACCGCACTCACCCCCAGCCCACTGGCGACCATGCGCCCCACTGTCGCCAGTTGATGGCTCTCGAACTCCACCGGCAAGCTCATATCCCGCGCCCGCAGATGCTCCTCCAGCATCACCCGCACCGTGGACGGGCGCTGCAAGGTAATGAAGGGCTGCGTCAACAAGGTGGGCCAATCGATCTCAGCCTGGTCGACCCAGGGCGAATCCGCCGGCACCACCGCGACGAAACGGTCGATATACAGCGGCGTGAACGCCAGCGACGAGCCCTGCTGCGGTTCGAAGGCCACCCCCAGTTCCACCTGGCCATCACGGACCATTTCAAGGACCTGCTCGTTGATCACGTCGTTGACCGTGACATTGACCTGGGGATAGCGTGCACGGAAGGTCTTGAGGATCGGTGGTAGCAGGTTACCGGCGAATGACGGCATGGCGGCCAGGGTCACGCGACCGCGCTGCAAGGTGAAACGCTGGCGCAGTTCGTCCTCGGCATTGTCCCAGTCGGCGATCAGGCGCCGGGCCAGGGGCACCAGGACCTCGCCTTCCGGGGTCAGGGCGACATTGCGGGTATTGCGGCTGAACAGTCGCCCGCCCAGGCCTTCTTCGAGGGCCTTGATGGTCAGGCTCAGGGCCGATTGCGACAAATAGAGACGCTCGCCCGCCACGGCGAAACTCAGGCTCTGGGCAACGGCCAGAAAGGCCCTAAGCTGTTTAACGGTCATGAACGAGGTCTCTACTGGAGAAAAGGGCATTCTTGATCTTTATCAATCAATCGACCCTAAAAATCAACTTAACAAATATATCTTCCGGAGCAACACTCACCTCCAACGGCGAGTCCGACAAACAACAAGAGGATGGTGCATATGGCAGGTTTCGATAAACGCGTGTCTTCCTATGAAGAAGCCCTGGCCGGGCTCGAGGATGGCATGACGGTCCTGAGTGGCGGCTTCGGCCTGTGTGGCATTCCCGAGAACCTGATCGCCGAGATCAAGCGCAAGGGCACCCGCGACCTGACTGTGGTCTCCAACAACTGCGGCGTCGACGGCTTCGGCCTCGGCGTGCTGCTGGAAGACCGGCAGATCCGCAAGGTGGTCGCCTCCTATGTCGGCGAAAACGCCCTCTTCGAAAAACAGCTGCTCAGCGGTGAAATCGAAGTGGTGCTGACCCCCCAAGGCACCCTGGCCGAAAAAATGCGCGCCGGCGGTGCCGGTATCCCGGCTTTCTTCACCGCCACCGGTGTCGGCACCCCGGTCGCCGACGGCAAGGAAACCCGTGAGTTCAACGGCCGTCCGTACCTGATGGAAGAGTCCATCACCGGTGATTTCGCCATTGTCAAAGGCTGGAAAGCCGACCACTTCGGTAATGTCATCTACCGCCATACCGCCCAGAACTTCAACCCGCTGGCCGCGACCGCCGGCAAGATCACCGTGGTCGAAGTCGAGGAAATCGTCGAACCCGGCGAGCTGGAACCATCGCAGATCCACACCCCGGGCATCTATGTCGACCGGGTCATCTGCGGCACGTTCGAAAAGCGCATCGAACAACGCACCGTGCGCAAGTGAACCCCGGCCCTTCCCTCGACTAACGGAGAACAAGAACATGGCACTTTCCCGCGAACAAATGGCCCAGCGCGTCGCCCGTGAAATGCAGGACGGCTACTACGTGAACCTGGGCATCGGCATTCCGACCCTGGTCGCCAACTACATCCCCGCCGGCATGGAAGTCATGCTGCAATCGGAAAACGGCCTGCTCGGCATGGGCGCCTTTCCGACCGACGACGAAGTCGATGCCGACATGATCAACGCCGGCAAACAAACCGTCACCGCCCGTATCGGCGCGTCGATCTTTTCCTCCGCCGAGTCCTTCGCGATGATTCGCGGCGGCCATATCGACCTGACGGTGCTCGGCGCCTTTGAAGTCGACGTCGAGGGCAACATCGCCTCCTGGATGATCCCCGGCAAACTGGTCAAGGGCATGGGCGGTGCCATGGACCTGGTGGCCGGCGCGGACAACATCATCGTCACCATGACCCATGCGTCCAAGGACGGTGAGTCGAAACTGCTGTCGCGTTGCAGCCTGCCGCTGACTGGCGCGCGCTGCATCAAGCGCGTCTTGACCGACCTGGCCTACCTGGAAATCGAAAACGGCGCGTTCATTCTCAAGGAGCGCGCGCCTGGCGTCAGCGTCGAAGAGATTGTCAGCAAGACCGCGGGTAAACTGATCGTTCCCGACCACGTGCCTGAAATGCAGTTTTCCTGATGAGGAATGAAGCGATGCAAGATGTAGTGATTGTGGCCGCCACCCGCACCGCAGTGGGCAGTTTCCAGGGCTCGCTGGCGAATATCTCCGCCGTGGACCTGGGTGCCGCGGTGATCCGCCAGTTGCTGGCACAGACCGGACTGGACGGTGCACTGGTCGATGAAGTGATCATGGGCCAGGTGCTCACCGCCGGTGCCGGGCAGAACCCCGCGCGCCAGGCCGCGATCAAGGCCGGCCTGCCCCACGCGGTGCCGGCCATGACCCTGAACAAGGTCTGCGGCTCGGGCCTCAAGGCCCTGCACCTGGCGACCCAGGCGATTCGCTGCGGCGATGCCGAGGTGATCATCGCCGGTGGCCAGGAGAACATGAGCCTGTCCAACTACGTGATGCCCGGTGCCCGCACCGGCCTGCGCATGGGACACGCGCAGATCGTCGACACCATGATCAGCGACGGACTGTGGGATGCGTTCAACGATTACCACATGGGCATCACCGCCGAGAACCTGGTGGCCAAGTACGATATCAGTCGTGAAGCCCAGGATGAGTTTGCCGCCGCGTCCCAGCAGAAAGCCGTTGCCGCCATTGAAGCCGGGCGTTTCGTCGACGAAATCACCCCGATCCTGATTCCCCAGCGCAAGGGCGATCCGGTGGCCTTCGCCACCGACGAGCAACCGCGTGCAGGTACCACCGCCGAGTCGCTGGGCAAGCTCAAGCCGGCGTTCAAGAAAGACGGCACGGTCACCGCCGGTAACGCCTCGTCGCTGAACGACGGCGCCGCCGCCGTGATCCTGATGAGCGCCGCCAAGGCCAAGGCCCTGGGCCTGCCGGTGCTGGCGAAGATCGCGGCTTATGCCAACGCGGGCGTCGACCCGGCGATCATGGGCATCGGCCCGGTCAGTGCTACCCGTCGTTGCCTGGACAAGGCCGGCTGGTCCCTCGACCAGTTGGATCTGATCGAGGCTAACGAAGCGTTCGCCGCCCAGGCGTTGTCGGTGGGCAAGGAACTGGGTTGGGACGCGGCCAAGGTCAACGTCAATGGCGGTGCGATTGCCCTGGGTCACCCGATCGGCGCATCGGGCTGCCGGGTACTGGTGACGCTGTTGCATGAAATGCTCAAGCGCGATGCGAAAAAAGGTCTGGCGACCTTGTGTATCGGCGGCGGGCAAGGCGTGGCACTGGCGATCGAGCGCTAGTTCCCGACAATACCGATGATGGTGGTGAGTTTTACATCGCCATCGTCGGCAAGCCGGCCACAATCTCTGTGCCGAATCGAAGCGCTGCATACGACCGAACACCTGTGGAAGCACACCGTTATTGCGCCATCTCCTACAGGTTTCATAGCATTATCCGGCACGGCCAGGTAACGATCCTGCTGCTATCCTCGATCTCTACCCTGTAGAAATCGAGCCACCTGCATGATTCTTATCCTGCTCCCCCACTCCGACTACGACCCCACCGAAAGCAGCGTCCCCTGGCAGGCCATGCGCCGGGCCGGGATCGAGGTGCGCTTCGCTACCCCGCTGGGTGCCCCGGCCTACGCCGACCCGCGTCTGGTGGAGCACGGCTTCGGCCTGCTGAACCCCATGCTGATGACCCGCGACAGCGACCTGCAAAGCTACAACACGATGATCACCGACGAGCATTTTCGCCAACCGCTGGCCTACGCCGATGTCGACCCCACGCAGTTCGAAGGGCTGTTCGTGCCAGGCGGACATGCCGAGGGCATGCGCAGCCTGCTGGAGTCGGACGAAGCCAAGCGCATCGTCCTGCACTTCTTCAAAACCGGTAAACCGGTCGCCTCGGTGTGCCACGGCCCGTTGCTGCTGGCCCGCACTCTCGACCCCGACAGCGGGCGCTCGGTGCTCCATGGGCGCAAGGTCACCGCATTGCTGTCCACCACCATGGAACTGGCCGCCTGGCTGATCACCGCGCCGTGGCTCGGCCGCTACTACCGGACCTACCCACAAACCGTCGAGTCCGAGATCAAGGCCGCGCTGGCCACGCCAAAAGACTTTTCCCAGGGCCCGCCAGCGCTACTGCGCGATTCCGCGGCCAAACCGGGCCGTGGCTTCGTGGTCCGCGACGGCAACCTGCTGACCGCGCGCTGGCCAGGGGATTGCCATCGCCTGGCGGCCGAATGGATCAAAATGCTAAGACCCGCACAAGCCGCCTAGGAGCCGGGCTTGCCGGGATGCCGTTCAGTTGAGGAAGTGAGATATTGAAAACGCCGTAGCGCACTCGGAGTGATGAGCGGACCTATCGGTTTCTCGAGCGCGGCGTTGAAATATCGCTTCAGTCCAGCTTGAACGCCTCATCCAGCGGCACGCGATAACCGTTGGCCAGGCGATTGGTTTCGTTGGCCATGCCGACCACCGCCTGCAACTCGCCGAACATCTCGTCGCTCATCCCGGCCTTGCGCGCGGCGGCAGTGTGAGAAGCGATGCAATACGGACAGTTATTGGTGACGCTGACCGCGACGTAGATCAGTTCCTTGGTCAGCGGGTCCAGCGCGCCGGGGGCCATGATCTCCTTGAGGCTCTCCCAGGTCCGGCGCAAGGTCGGCGGGTGCGCGGCCAGGCACTTCCAGAAGTTATTGACCTGGTCGACCTTGCGGGTATGCATGATGTCGTCGTAGACGGCGCGAACTTCCGGATTGGCGTCTTCGTATTCGGTCAGATGCTGGGACGGCATGAACGGTTCCTCGGTGAGTGGACAGCGATGGATGAAACGAAGGTTATAGCTGAATCCGTCAGGGCTGTGCTGATCCTTGCGATCCGCGTAAACGAAAACTCCCGGGGCTCTCCCCCGTCCACTGCTTGAACGCGCGGTGGAAGGCACTGGGCTCGCGAAAACCCACTTCCTGGGCGATATCGGCAATGCTCATGGTGCTGCTGCGCAGCCGCTCGAAGGCGATGGCCCGGCGCACCTCGTCCTTGATTTCCTGATAGGAAAACCCTTCGCGCTGCAACGCCCGGCGCAGACTGGCCAGGTGGATATCGAACTCCACCGCCAGTTGCTCCAGAGTCGGCCAATGGTCATAACCACAGGCGCGCAAGCGCTGGTGGACCCGGGCGCTGAAACCCTCGCGATTGCGGAAACGGATAAACACCGACTGCGGCGCATCGCGCAAAAAAGTGTAGAGCGACTTGCGATCCTGCAGCACCGGCAAGCGCAGGTATTCGCGCTCGAATTCGATCTCGGTCACCGCCGCGTCAAACTCCACGTAGGCGCCCCACAGCAGATGTTCATCACCATGGGGCGGACGGGCATGGGCGAAGCGGGCACGGCTGATGGGAATGCGCCGTCCGGCCAGCCAGCACATCAGGCCGACGATCAGGATCAGGAAGGTTTCGGTGATCACCGCTTGCAGGTAAGGGTCCTGGGTCTCGGTGCGCATCACCACGACCACCCGCTTGCCACGGACCTGCACCTGGGCATCGATATCCCGCAGGAACAGGGCGAAATACTCCAGCGACAGACCCAGGGCCTTGCCCACGGTCGGCGCCTGGATCAGCCCCCGGCAGATCAGGGCAAAGCTGCCGATGGGCATGCCGTGGGAATCGAAGCCGAAGAACTCGTCGCCCAGTTCGCCGATCACCGTCAGCCAGAGTTGTGCCAGCAGCTTCGGTGCAACCCGCTCCCCCAGTTCGTCCAGGGAACGCTCGGCAAAGCCCGCGGCCTGCAGCAGCTCGGCAATGCGCTGCGGGCGGTCGAGAAAACGCACCAGCAGGGCTTTAATGAAGTAGGACGACACCGAATGTTTTTCTTTCATGAATCCCAAGCTGCGTATGGCAAAAAGTCACAGGTTTACTGAGCAGTTTCGGCATAGGCCGAGTGGACCGACGGTCCTAGACTGGCCGCACTGGATGAACTGCCTCCACTCCAACCAGGATCATGCAAGCTGATCCCCACAATAATCAGGACTGCCCCCATGTCAAAGCCCGAAGTGTATATCGTCAGCGCCGCCCGTACCGCCATAGGTACCTTCGGCGGCTCGCTGAAAGACGTTCCCTTGAGCGAACTGGCCACCACCGCCGTCAAGGCCGCCCTGCAACGCAGCGACGTCGATCCGGCGCGGGTCGGCCATGTGGTGATGGGCAACGTGATCCCCACCGACACCCTGGACGCCTACCTGTCCCGGGTCGCCGCGATCAACGCCGGCATTCCCAAGGAAACCCCGGCCTACAACGTCAACCGCCTCTGCGGCTCGGGCTTGCAGGCGATTGTCTCGGCGGCACAGACCCTGTTGCTCGGCGACGCCGATATCGCCATCGGTGCCGGCGCCGAATCCATGAGCCGCGGCCCTTACCTGCTGCCCTCGGCCCGTTGGGGCGCGCGCATGGGCAACGTCCAGGCCATCGACTACATGCTGGGCATTCTCCATGACCCGTTCCACGGCATCCATATGGGCATCACCGCCGAAAACATTGCCGAACGCAATGGCATTACCCGACAGATGCAGGACGACCTGGCCCTGGAAGAACAGCTGCGCGCCAGCCGTGCCATCGAAGAGGGTCGTTTCGCCTCGCAGATCGTCCCGGTGGAAGTGCGCAGCCGCAAGGGCACTCAATTGTTCAGTGTCGACGAGCACCCGCGAGCGACTTCGCTGGAACAGTTGGCACAGATGAAAACCGCCTTCAAGAAAGACGGCACCGTCACCGCCGGCAACGCCTCGGGCCTGAATGACGGCGCCGCCGCCCTGTTGCTGGCCACCGGCGCCGCGCTGCAGAGCGACGGCCTGAAACCCCTGGCCCGCCTGGTGGCCTACGCCCATGCCGGGCTCGAACCGGAGCTGATGGGCCTGGGCCCGATCCCGGCAACCCGCCTGGCCCTCAAGCGCGCCGGCCTGACGGTGGCCGACCTGGATGTGATCGAAGCCAACGTCGCTTTCGCCGCCCAGGCCTGCGCCGTCAGCCAGGAGCTGGACTTCGACCCGGCCAAGGTCAATCCCAACGGTTCCGGGATCGCCCTGGGCCATCCGGTGGGCGCCACCGGCGCGATCATCGCCACCAAACTGATTCATGAACTGCATCGCACCGGCGGCCGCTACGGCCTGGCCACCATGTGCATCGGCGGCGGCCAAGGTATCGCCGTTATCTTCGAACGGGTTTAAGGACAACAGAACATGAGTATTCAACGTATCGCCGTGATCGGCGCCGGCATCATGGGCAACGGGATTGCCCAGGTCTGCGCGGTGGCGGGTCTTGAAGTGTCGCTGATCGACGTCTCGCAGCAGGCCCTGGATAAAGGCCTGGCGACCCTGACCGGCAACCTCGACCGGCAAGTGCGCAAGGCCGTGATCACCCCCGAGGACAAGCAAGCCGCCCTCGGCCGCATCAGCCTGAGCAGCGACTACGCGGTGCTGGCCCGGGCCGAACTGGTGATCGAGGCGGCCACGGAAAACCTCGACCTGAAAAAACGCATTCTGCGGCAGGTGGCCGAAGTGGCCAGCGCCGAATGCATTATCGCCACCAACACCTCGTCGCTGTCGATCACCGAACTGGCGGCGGCCATCGACCAGCCCGGGCGTTTTATCGGCCTGCACTTCTTCAATCCGGTGCCGATGATGGGCCTGCTGGAAGTCATCCGTGGCCTGCAGACCAGCGATGCCACCCATGCCCAGGCCATGGCCCTGGCCAGCCAGATCGGCAAGACCGCGGTCACCGCCCGCAACCGCCCGGGCTTCGTGGTCAATCGCATCCTCTGTCCGATGATCAACGAAGCCATTTTCGTGCTCCAGGAAGACCTGGCCAGCGCCGAGGATATCGACGCCGGCATGCAGTTGGGCTGCAATCAACCGATCGGCCCGCTGGCCCTGGCGGACCTGATCGGCCTGGACACCCTGCTGGCGATCATGGAAAGCCTGCACTCGGGCTTCGACGAACCCAAGTACCGTCCGGCGCAGTTGCTCAAGGAAATGGTGGCCGCCGGTTATCTGGGCCGTAAAAGCGGTCGCGGCTTCTATAGCTACGAGTGCTGATCGTCATGCCCCGTGCAGCCCTCGCCGCCGTGCCTGAAGCCGAGCTTCAGGCACGGGCCTCGCGCCATCTGCAAACCCGCGAAAAAGCCGTGGCGCTGTTTGCCCGGCGCGGGTTCGCCCAAGTGGGCTTGCGTGAACTGGCCGGGCACCTGGGCATCCAGGCGGGCTCGATCTACAACCATATCGAGAGCAAGCAGGCCTTGCTCTTCGAACTGATCGAGAGTCTGCACCTGGAGCTGTTGGGGATTGTCACGCAACCGGTGCGCAGCGCGCGCTCGGCGGAAAAGCGTCTGAACGAGCTGATTGCCGCGCACCTGGACCTGCATCGCGCCAAGGGTGATTTCTTCCGGGTCGCCGAGCATGAGTTCCATTGCCTGGAAGCCGCGCACCAGGCAGCGATCCTGGTCTTGCGCAGGCGCTATGAGACTCATTTGATCAAGTTGCTGGGGCCGTTGGGCTTGTCGACCGACGCCACCCTGGCCCTGACCACCGTGCGGACCTTTCTCTGCCTGCTGAACAACCTGCCGGCCTGGACCGAGGAAGCCGGACTGGATGCGGCGACCTATCGGGCGTTGATGCACAATATCGCGCTGGGGGCGGTCAAGGGCGCGCTGAGCAAACCGCCCTTGTAGGAACCAGGTGTTACAGGCAGGTTGCTAGCGCGGCCAGCCTTCTCACACCAATCGGCTTGCTGACGGTCGCGTAGTAGTCGACCCGCGTGTCCGCGCCTTCGTGGCGTACGTCGGCAAAAAACTCCGAGCCCCGGGTATAAACGGTCGAGCCGCTCTTGTAGCCGGGTTGCAGATAAGCCGCCGCATCGACACCGAACACCGCCTCTTCCTGCCAGGCAAACTGAATGCACTGGGCCACGACATCCTCGGCCTTGCTCGACGTGAAGCTCTTGGTCGGCCCGGTGGTACGGGTCTGGTTCATCGCAGGCCCCATGCAGCCCGCCAACGCCACTGCCGCCAACGCCCCGATTAACATCCGCATGACCATTCCCTGCCGAAAAAAAGAAGCGACTTTAGCATTGTGGCGACTCAATACGAATCACTACCGCGCAAAAGGCCTCACGCTGTCAAAAGCCGCTCTCCCCGCCCCCGGTCCGCTCGCCTGCGACGTCGCAGCGGGTTGCACAAACGCGCCCGGTTGTCCAAGCTCTGCCCACTGATTCAAGGATGGCTCATATGTTCAAGACGTATTTCAACAGGGTACGACCGGGCCTGTGCCTGCTGTTCAGCGCACTGGCTTGCTCCACGGCCCTCGCCGAAACAGCGCCAGCCCCCTTCCCGGATGCCACCGCCAGCGACCCGACGAAACTCGGCTGGATGATCGGCGCCCCGCCGCCGGCCGATCGCATCCTGCGCTTCGAGGACGGCAGCTATTTCCGTTTCCCGGCCCTGCGCTGGAGCGTCTCGCACTTTCGCCAGTTGATGCCCACCACCAATGTGTCCCGGGGCCTTGAAGGGCCGGTTGCGTTGCCATCAGTCTTGCGCAATGACATTGATCGCCTGAGCTTCACCACCCTCGACACGAAAACGCCGATGACCTGGGAACAATCCCTGGCAGCGACCTACACCGACGGCATCGTGGTATTGCACCGTGGCAAGGTGGTGTACGAGCGCTACTTCGGCTCGCTCACTCCCCAGGGCCAGCACGCCGCGATGTCGGTGACCAAGTCGGTGATCGGTACCCTGGGCGCGACGCTGGTGGCCGAAGGGCTGATCGATGTGAA
The DNA here is from genome assembly GCF_023242385.1 of Pseudomonas sp. MWU12-2345. Lineage (NCBI taxonomy): Bacteria > Pseudomonadati > Pseudomonadota > Gammaproteobacteria > Pseudomonadales > Pseudomonadaceae > Pseudomonas > Pseudomonas sp. MWU12-2345. Next base: position 19,134 of record NZ_JALLJA010000027.1, read on the forward strand.
CAAGGAGGTCAAGGACTATGTGCCGGAGCTGGCGAAGTCGGCCTTCGGCAGTGCCAGCGTGCGCCAGGTACTGGACATGACCACGGCGCTGGACTACAGCGAAGACTACAGCGACCCGAATGCCGGTGTCTGGGCCCACGCCCAGGCCGGCAACCCCTTGCCCAAGCCCGCCGACTACCAGGGTCCGCGCACCTACTACGAATTTCTCCAGACCGTGCAACCGCAAGGTGAGAACGGCAATGCCTTCTCCTACAAGACCGTCAACACTGACGTGCTCGGCTGGGTGATCGCCCGGGCCACCGGGCATAACGTGGCGCAGGTGCTGTCGGAACGGATCTGGAACCGCATGGGCGCCGAGCAGGATGCTTATTTCACCGTTGACTCGATTGGCACGCCGTTCGCCGGCGGTGGTCTGAATACAGGTCTGCGAGACCTGGCACGCTTCGGCGAAATGCTCCGTAGCGACGGCCGCGCCAACGGCCAGCAGATCGTACCGGCGACGGTGGTCGAGGATATTCGACGTGGGGCTGACAAGGCCGCATTCGCCAAAGCCGGATACTCGCTGCTCAAGGGCTGGAGCTATCGCGACATGTGGTGGGTGACCCATAACAACCACGGGGCCTATATGGCCCGGGGCGTCCATGGCCAGCGGATCTATATCGATCCCAAGGCCGAGATGGTGATCGTGCGTTATGCCTCCCACCCGGTGGCAAGCAATTCGGCGAACGACCCGGTGACCTTGCCGGCGTTCGAGGCATTGGGGAATTTCCTGCTGGAGCATCCGCAGAAGTAACCCGTTCCGGCGCCTGAATCCTTGAGCCTTTCGTCGCCTGAATCGACGCCTTCGCGGGCAAGCCCTGCTCCTACAGTGTCGTGTCGCTCGCCCATATTGTGTACGACACATCACTGTAGGAGCAGGGTTTGCCCGCGAAGAGGCCCCAGGGCCTTACGCCCTCCCCAAGAACGCCTCACTCGCCCGTTCAGGCATCCTCGAGAATCAGGTCCGCGCCCTTCTCCGCCACCATCAGCACCGCCGCATGGGTATTGCCCGACGTCACGTTGGGGAAAATCGACGCATCGACAATCCGCAGCCCCTTCATCCCATGCACCTTCAGGCGCTTGTCGACCACCGACACCTGCGGATCCGAACCCATCGCACACGAACCGCACAGGTGATAGATCGACCCACTGTTCTCGCGGAAATACTCCAACATCGCCGCGTCGTCATTCACCGCCTTGCCCGGCAACACCTCATCGACGGTAATCGCCCGCAACGCCGGCGCCTGCATGATCTTGCGAATCAGCCGGCTGCCCTGCAACACCTCGTCGATATCCTTCTCGGTGCTCAGGTAGTTCGGGTCGATCAGCGCCGCATCCGCCGGGTTCTTCGAGGCGATCCGCACGCTGCCGCGACTGGTCGGCCGGCACGGGTTGAAGCACAGCAGGAAGCCCGAATACGGCTCCGGCTTGAGGCTGGCCTTGTTGTTCTTCGGAATCTGGTACGACAAGGGGTTGAAGTACATCTGCAGGTTCGGATGCGCCTGCTCTTCATTGCCGCGGAAGAACCCGCCGGCCTGGTTGACGCTCATGGCCAGCGCGCCCTTGCGGGTCAGCAGGTATTGCAGGCCCAGCTTGAGCTGGCCGAACAGCGAGCTCAGCTCATCGTTCAAGGTCGGGATATTGGCCTTGTAGTAGTAGCTCACGCACAGGTGATCCTGCAGGTTCTGCCCCACCGCCGGCAGATGCTTGACCACCGGCACCCGGTGTTCGCTCAACAGTGTCTGGTCGCCGACCCCGGACAGTTGCAGGATCTTCGGCGTATCCACCGCCCCGGCACACAGGATCACTTCCTTGTTGGCCTTGAACGAGCGCGCCACGCCGTGCTGGCTGATGGAAATGCCGATGGCCCGCAGGTCGTTGTCGAACAACACCCGGTCCACCAATGCATGGTGTTCGACCGTGAGGTTCGGCCGGCTCAGGGCCGGGTGCAGGTGGGCGAAGCTGCTGGAGCTGCGCTGGCCATTGCGGGTGTTGACGTCATAGACCCCCGCCCCTTCGAACTTCGGTCCATTGAAGTCGTCGCTGCGCTGATAACCCAACTGCTGGCAGCCTTCGAGAAATACATCGCAGATCGGGTGCGTATGCCCCTGCATCGGCGTGATGCTGATCGGCCCGCTGCCGCCGTGATATTCGGTATCGCCCAACGGGTGATTTTCCAGTTTGCGGAAGTACGGCAGCACGTCCTTGAACGCCCAGCCGTCATTGCCGTTGGCCGCCCAATCATCGAAGTCATGGGCCTGGCCACGCACGTAGACCATGGCGTTGATCGAACCCGAACCGCCCTGGACCTTGCCCCGGGGCGCGTAGATTTCCCGGTTGTGCAGTTGCTTCTGCGGCTGGCTGTAGTACATCCAGTTGAAGGTCGGGTTGTAATACATCTTGGCGAAACCGACCGGGATCTTGAACCAGAACGAAGCGTCCTTGCCGCCCGCTTCCAGCAACAGGACCGAGTATTTCCCCGAAGCCGACAAGCGGTTGGCGAGGATGCAACCGGCGGCGCCCGCGCCGGCGATGATGTAGTCGTATGTCATGCAGGTTACCGCTGATTCGTTGAAAACGCCGCCCTGTCCCAGGGCGGCAGGATGGCTCAGCCCCTGGCCGGCGAGGTGTCTTTCACATCGGCGGGCGTCGGCGCCATTTGCAGGTGCAGCCGCTGGCCGGTGTAGGGCGTGTGCTTGCGCACCACGTCCATGTTCAACTCGACGCCAAGGCCCGGTTCGGTCGACGGGATGATGTAGCCGTCTTCCCATTGCAGCGGCTTGGTCAGCACTTCGGCGTGGAAACCGCCCCAGGTCATGATGCTTTCCTGGATCAGGAAGTTTGGCGTGCAGGTCGCCAGCTGGAAGCTGGCCGCGGCACCGATCGGACCGTTGTAGAGGTGCGGGGCGATCTGCGCGTAATAGGCCTCGGCCATGCTGGCGATCTTCTTGGCTTCCAGCAGGCCGCCGCAGCGCGCCACGTTCATCTGCAGGATCGACGCGCCGCCGGCCTGCAGCAGCTTGAAGAACTCATACTTGGTGGTCAGCCGCTCGCCGGTGGCAATCGGGATGGTGGTCTTGGCCGCCACTTGCGCCATGGCGTCTTCCTGGCCGGGCGGTACCGGTTCCTCGAACCACAGCGGGTCGTACTTCTCCAGGCGCTTGGCCAGGCGAATCGCCGACGACGGCACCATCTGCCCGTGGGTGCCGAACAGCAGGTCGCACTTGTCGCCCACCGCTTCGCGGATCTTGCGGCAGAAGGTTTCGCAGCGCTCCAGCACCTCCAGGGAAATCTGGTGACCGGAATAGGCGGTGTAAGGCCCGGCCGGGTCGAATTTCACGGCGGTGAAGCCCAGCTTCATATTCTCTATCGCGCATTCGGCGGCCAGGTCCGGGTCGTCGTAGTCGTACTCGCCACGGCTGTTGACCGGGTACAGGTAGGTGTAGGAGCGCAGGCGCTCGTTGACCTTGCCGCCCAGCAGTTCATAGACCGGCTTGTTCGCCGCCTTGCCGATGATGTCCCAGCAGGCCATCTCCAGGCCGCTGACCACACCCATCATGGTCAGGTCCGGACGCTGGGTGAAACCGCTGGAGTAGGCCTGGCGGAAGAAGCGCTCGATATGGTGCGGGTCCTGGTCCTGCAGGTAACGCTCGAACACGTCCTCGATGATCGGCACCATCGCCTTGGGACCGAAGGTGGCGGCGTAGATCTCGCCGACGCCTTCAATACCGCAGTCGGTCTTGAGCTTGACGAACAGCCAGTACATGCCACCGATGTGCGGCGGCGGTACGGCGACGATATGGGTTTCCAGGGAGACGATTTTCATATCAGGCACCTGCCTTTTTATTGACCAGCGCACGCAGCGCCAGGGCCGCCAGGGTTCCAAGCCCGCCGATAAAGGCGATGTAGCCGAAATAGAGCTTGTAACCGAGGGCGCCAGGGAAGTTTTCCGTGAGATAACCGTTGATCAACGGGATAAAGGTGTCCGGCAGGTAGCCGACCACCGAGACAATGCCGATGGCCAGGCCGGTGATCCGCAGCGGGATCTTGCAGGTGTCGAGGATCGCCCAGTACAGCCCGCGAATGGCGTAGGTCATCAGGCCGATAAAGATCACCGTGACCACCAGCACACCGATGCTGCCCAGTGCAGGGAAGACGATCAGCCCGAGGATGCCGAGGGTCGCCAGCAGCAGTGCAACGATCAGCACCGAGATATTCGAGAACTTGTCCCCCAGGTAGCCGCCGCCGAGACCGCCGATGGGGCGCATCCACAACTTGATGGTGGTGATGGTGCCGGCCATGACCGCGGTCATGCCGCTGCCTTGCAGGTAGTCGGAGAAGCTGTAGGTGGCCCAGAAGATGTGATAACCGCAGAACACGATGGCGGTCACCAGCCACAACTCGGGGATCTTCACCAGGAAGGCCAGGTCGCTGAGCAGAGTGTGCGAGGCCTTTTCTTCCTGGGTTTCAACGGCCGCCACGGACTTGGGGTCCTTGAGCGAGACCAGCACGCAACCGATGGCGATACAGGTAAAGGAGTACAGGTAGACCACATGTTTGAAGCCTTCGGCCGCCGACTCGCTGCGGGTCTCGGTGGCGTAGGCGAACAGCCCCAGGGCCACGGTCGCGAGCATGGCTTCCACCAGGCCACGACCGCCGTCGAGGATGCCGAAGAAGCGCCCCTGCTCGGAGGCCTCGGCGATCATCTTGACCCGCTTGAGCACCGAGGCCCAGAAGGTCAGGCCGGTGGTCAAACCCCAGCAACCGAAGATGATCATCAGGCCGGTCATCGACGGTGCGGTGGAATACCAGATCCCCAGCAGGCCGGTGGCGACCAGCGAGAAGAAGATCAGGAAGCGCGGTGCCAGGCGATCCGCCAGCCAGCCGCTGGGCAGGTAGCTGAGCAGGAAGAGGGTGCCGAGCATCGAGTACAGGTAACCCAGCTCGCTGTGATTGATATGGAACACTTCGAGCATGGTGGTCTGGTAGACCTGGCGCAGGTAGAGGATTGGGTAGATCGCCCCGGCGGCCAGCACCAGCAACATCAGTTGGAAATAACGGCTGCCCTTGTCGCTTTTGGCGGACGTGGCGGCGGCGTGAACCTGAACAGCAGCAGGCTTGGACATGTACTGGGACCTCGGGCGATCCGGCAGTGCACGGTCGCCCTTCTCTATCGATTGTTGTTATTGGAATAGCGTGTCGCGTAAAGCCTGTCTCAGTACTTCATGACCACCAGTCGGGTCTGGGTGAATTCGAGCATGCCGTGCTTGCCGTCATCGCCGCCCAGGCCGGAACGTTTCCAACCGGCGTGGAACCCTTGGTAAGGGTCAGCCGGGGTGCGGTTGACGTAGAGCTCGCCGGACTCGATGGCATTGGCCACTTTCATCGCCGTGCGGTAGTTCTCGGTATAGAGCACCGACGACAGGCCGAACTGGTGATCATTGGCCATGGCCAGCGCCTCGTCGATATCACGGTACTTGAGCACCGGCAGGACCGGGCCGAAGATTTCTTCCTGGACGATTTCCATATCCTGGCGGCAACCGCTGAGCAGGGTCGGCGGATAGAAATGCCCCGGGCCTTCGGGGATCCCACCACCGGTTTCCAACACCGCGCCGTCGGCCACGGCCCGCTCGACCATGGCGTGGATATTGCGCCGTGAGCTGGCATTGACCAGCGGGCCCATCAGGCTGGCATCCACGGCGCGGTCACCAAACTGCACCGCGCTGATTTTCTCTTTCAGCAGCGCGAGGAAACGGTCGTGCACGCTTTCGTGGACATAGACCCGCTCCACCGCCGTGCACAACTGGCCGCAATGGGTGGTCTTGGAGGCGACGATGGCGCTGGCGGCCTGTTCCAGGTCGGCATCGGCCTCGATGATCGCCGGGGTCTTGCCGCCCAGCTCCAGGGACGGCTTGGCGATATTGGCCTTGCAGTAGTCGAGCACGATGCGCCCGGCGTTGACGCTGCCGGTCAGGGTGATCAGGCCGACGGCCTTGTGGGTGCAGACACTGGCGGCGGTGTCATGGTCCATGGTGAGGATATTCACCACCCCGGCAGGCAGGCTGGATTGCTGCACGGCCCGGGCGATTTCAAAGGCCGAGATCGGCGTGTTGTTGCTCGGGCGCACTACCACGGTATTGCCGGCGATCAGCGCGGGGGCGATCTTGCGCAGCAGGGTGTAGACCGGGTAGTTGAACGGAATCAGGCAGGCGACGACGCCGATGGGCTCGCGCTGCAGGAACAGGTTTTCGTCCGGGGTATCGCTGGGAATGATCTCGCCTTCGATGCGCCGCGCCCATTCGGCGTGGTAGCGGGTGATCTGCGCGGCATAACGGGCTTCGTTGCTGGCGTCGGCGACGCTCTTGCCGGACTCCGCCGCCAGGGCCTGGCCGATGTCTTCGGCGCAGGCTTCAAGGGCGCCGGCAAAGCTGCGCAGATGCTCGGCGCGTTCGATGCTGGTGAGCTTGCCCCAGAGCTTCTGGGCGGCGGCGGCGGCCTCGACGGCTTCGACCGCCTCGACGGAGGTAGCAGCCGGTACGTGGTCGATCAAGGCTTCGGTGGCAGGGTTGTAGACCGCGATCCGGGCAGTACCGGCGGGCTCGACGAACTGACCGTTAACAAAGTTGCGCTGGGTGGACATGTACTGGTTCTCGTACTTTTCTTATCTGAGAAGCCAGCAGTCTTGTCATCCGACGCGGGATGAACAAACGATTAATTCAGGCGGTAAACATTCAAAAAATGCAGGTTACCGCCAGACTGTAGGAGCCGGCTTGCTGGCGATGAACGATAACGCGGTGAAACTGATACACCGCGGTGTCTGCATCGCCAGCAAGCCGGCTCCTACAAGGTCCGTATACCCCCTTCAGATAACGGGCATGATCACCGGGGTAGAAGGCTCGAGATGCCGCCGTGCCAGCTCCAGTTCTTCCTGCAACCACTGGCTGAAAATCTGCAACTGGGGGATCTGCGTCTGTTCCTGGCGGGTCACCAGCCAGTAGGACTGGTGACCGTCGACATGCACGTTGAGCACCTGGGTCAACTGTCCGCAGGCCAGTTCGCCGGCCACCATATGCCAGTCGGCGATGGTGATGCCCAAGCCGTCGATGGCCGCGCGAATCGCCAGGTCCAGCAGGTCGAACTCATAACCGCTCAAGGTATCGACGCCACTGATCCGCGCCGCGTCCAGCCAGTGTTTCCAGGTCAGGTAGCGCTGATCTTCCTTGGCCAGTACATGCAGCAGGGTCAGGCGGTTCAGGTCGATCTCTTCCTGCCCGCTCAACTCGCGGGCATAGAGGCTTGGCGAGCAGACAGCGATATGCCGCTCATGCATCAGCAACGAGCTGTCCAGGCCATCCCATTCGCCATCGCCGAAACGGATCGCGCAGTCCAGGGTACTGGTCTCGGCCAGGCTGTCCTGCAGGCGTGTAGTGATGCTCAGTTCCAGCCCCGGATGCTGCTGGCGCAGGCGCCCCAGGCGCGGCAACAGCCAGCGGCTGGTAAAGGTCGGCGGCGCATTGATGCGCAGGCGGTTGGCGTGGTTCTTCTCCTGGATGCCACGCACGGTCATCTCGATCTTGTCGAAGGATTGATGCAGCGCGCGCAGTAACACCCGCCCGGCACTGGTCAATTCGAGATGATGATGACGGCGCTCCAGCAGGCTTTCGCCCAGTTGCTCCTCAAGCTGACGGACCTGGCGGCTGACGGCGCTCTGGGTCACGTTCAGCAGCTCGGCGGCGCGGGTAAAGCTGCCGGTGCTGCCAGCCACTTCGAAAGCTTTGAGCGCATTGAGCGCGGGCATTTTGCGTTTCAAGAAAAGACACTCACCAAGGGGCGGACGGCCACAAGCATCGCATGGGGCCGGGGGTGGGTAACATTCCTTTTTGTCTATCGTCCTACAAAAAATCAGAATCCTGTCCGCCGCCTCAAAATGTGAGGCCGACTCAGATCTTGAGAACACAACGGAACCTGTAGGAGCAGGGCTTGCCCGCGAAGAGGTCCTCAAGATCGCTAAAAGCTTCGCGGGCAAGCCCTGCTCCTACAGGATGTGTGTCGTGTTCCAGATCAACGATAAAGGAGGTTGCGATCAAAGGTCGCTTTTGCAAGAAAACCGTCGCCCCGAGATAAATAGCACGAGTATTTCGCACAGCCCTCATGAGTATTCAGCACTGGTTCTTTTCAACTTATAAACGCTACCCTGCCCTATAACTTTAAACGGAAAGTTTCCACGCACTTACATTGGGCGCCACCCCCACTCTCGCCCCATTGTGTTGCACCTCCCCCAACAACTTATCTTCTCGGGCCGCACAATGGCAATCAACAAAAACACCCCAACCAGAACTATCGGCCTGCTCGCTTTTATATTCACCTGCTGCAATGCCAGCACCCATGGCTTCAGTATTTTTCTTTATTCCGCCCTGTTACCCGAGATCCGCCAGCACTTCTCCCTGAGTTATAGCCAGGCCGCCTCCATTGCCGCTTTGCTGCAACTCTTCTATATGGGGGCTTCGATTGCCAGCGGGATCGCCGCCACCTGGATCAGCCCCCTGAACATGGTGCGCCTGACCATGCTGCTCAGTCCGGTGCTGCTGGCGCTGGCGGTCGCCACGCCCTGGGTCCTGCCCTTTGCCTTGTGCCTGGCGCTGGTCTCGGCCTGTGCGGTGTCCAACTGGAACGCGATTGCCGCCCTGGCCGGCGAAGTGATTCCCGCGTCCCACCGCAGCCGGGTGCTGGGCCTGGCGTCTTCCGGGGCGGCCTTTGCCATCTGCCTGAACGGCATCCTGATCGCCCTGCTCCAGGGTATTTCCCTCAGCGCTTTCTGGCTGATCTGCGCCGGGCTCACATTGATCGTCACCCTGCTGACCCTCTGGGCCCTGGCGCCCCTCGGCCGCCAGCCGGACACTCGCCCGACGACGGCCGCCTCCCTGGGCCAGGTACTCCGGCGCTGGCTGCGCCTGTGCCTGGAACAGCCCATCGCCGTGCATATCCTGCTGCTCAGCGGCTTTATCGGCAGTATCAGCGGGCCGTTCCTCAACTTCCTCTCGGCCTTCGTCACCGAACGCCTGGGCGCCGGCCTGCAGGTCACCGGCTCGCTCTGGACCTTGATCGGCGCCTGTGGCGCGCTGGGTGGAATGTCACTGGGGTCACTGGCTGACCGCTGGGGGGCGCTGCGGGTGATGGCCATCAGCATCGGCGCCTTCGGCCTGGCCATGCTCGCCTGCTGCTGCACCCCGGATTGCTGCTGACCTGGCTGGCCGCCGGGTTGTTCGCGCTGTTCTACTTTCCGGTCTGGGGCCTGATGGCCGCCTACCTCAGCGCTCGCCTGACACCCGTGCAAAGCCTGCAAGTGGTGAGCCTGAGCATGGTCGGCTACGGCCTGGGCAGCGCCAGCGCGAACTGGGTCAACGGTCTGTTGCTGCAAGCCGGCGGATCGTTCGCCATCATCCATGCCTGGATCGCCGGCTGGGTGCTCGCCAGCCTGCTGTTATTGCAGGTCATGGCCCGCCATCAGCGCCGTCGACCGCTGCTCCAGGAGCCGGTCTGAACGCAGTAGCTGGCGCCCGAGCATCTCCACCATCGCCTCGAGCCCCGGTTCCTGGCAGGCCGACGAACGCCAGAGCATCAGGCGAGCCGGCTCGATAGCCGGGAAACCGTCTCGCTCATCGAGAATCCGCCAGCCCTCCGGCACCAGCCGGCGGGCAGTCACCCCCACCGTGTCGCCGCCCTCGATGGCCACGCCGATCCCCCGCGGGCTCTGGCTGGTGTAAACCACGTGCCAGGCCCGACCGGCCTCGGCAAGGGCGTCGATGGCATTGGCGCGAAAGGCACAACCCTCGGCATAGACCGCCAGCGGCACCGACTGGTCATCCGCCCAGGCACGCTCGTCGGCGGTCACCCAGACCAACGGCTCGTCGCAGAGAAACTCGCCCTGCTGCAGGTTGGCATGCTGCACGCCGAGCACCAGGTCCAGCTCGCCACGCTGCAGGCGCCCGACCAGGGCCACCGAGGCTTCACAGCAGACGTCCGGGCGGACCTTGGGAAAGTGTTCGCGAAAATCCCGCAGGACTTCGGCCAGGCAGTATTGCGCATAGTCCTCGGGCATCCCGACATGGATGCAGGCGAGGTCATTGGGCAGATGGGCAGCGTTGATCGCCTCGTTATGCAGCTTGAGGATGCGCCGCGCATAGATCAGAAAGGTCTCGCCGCTGGGGGTCAGGCTGATGCTGCGGCTGGTGCGATGGATCAGCGGCGTGCCAACCACCTCCTCCAGCCGTTGCAGACTCTGGCTGACGGTCGACTGGGTTTTATGCAGGCGCTCGGCGGCCGCCGAAAAACCCTGGCATTCAATAATCGCCACAAACACCTTGAGCAATGTTCCGTCCAGATGACCTGACATAACTATCGCTCCTGCCGATGGATTCGATCGTAACTCATCATTTCTATTATTCCTGTTTTTAAGCAACTATCGATTCAACGCCGAGACAACTTCGAACCTTGCACTGGCGACTAATGATCGTTAACTTCAGGAGCCCGAAATGAGCCTTCAACTTGCCGATGCCGAAGTGGGTGATATCAGCGATATCGTCAACACCGAACGTTATCCCATTCATGATTCGGGCCATGTTCAATTACAGGCGCTGATCGATCACGCCCGTGCCGAACTGGCCGTCGACGGTTGCTGCCTGCTGAAGAACTTCCTGCGCCCCGAAGTGCTGGAACAGGCCCGTCTCGAAGGCCAGGCGCTTTCGGACAAGACGTTTTATTCGGTGCGCAAGGTCAATGCCTACTTCACCGAAGACGATCCCTCCCTGCCGGCCGAAGACCCGCGCCGCACCTTCATGGAGCGCACCAGCGGCTTTGTGACCCGCGACATGATCGCCCCGGACGCGATCATTCACCGACTCTACGTCTCGCCGATGATGAAACGTTTCATCAGTGCCTGCCTGGGGGAACCTGAGATTTTCGAATATGCCGACCCCTTTGCCGGCCTGGTAATCAACGTGATGCCAGAGGGCACCCAGCAGCCTTGGCACTTCGACACCAACGAATTCATCGTCAGCATGATGACCCAGAAGCCCGAGGCCGGCGGCCTGTTCGAATACGCGCCGATGATCCGCTCGCGCACGGCGGAAAACCTCGGCGCGGTGGGCCAGGTGGTGCGGGGTGAGGATCGCAGCCGGGTGAAATACCTGGAGCTCAATCCCGGCGACCTTCAGATCTTCAAGGGGCGTTTTTCGGTGCATCGGGTGACCCGTGTCGAAGGCGCGGTCGAGCGCAATACCGCGATCTTCGCCTACTCGGAAAAGCCCGGAATCATTGGCCGCGCCGAGCGCACCAAGCAGCTCTACGGGCGCCTCTCCGAAGCCCATCTGCAAGCCGAGCGCAGCCGGGTGCGCAGCGACCAACTGCTCGACTGACCTCTCCTGTAGGAGCGAGCTTGCTCGCGATGGTGGTGAACGATAACGCGGTGCGCCTGATAGCCAGCGGCGCCCTTGCGGCCATCGCGAGCAAGCTCGCTCCTACAACGGGAGCTCGGACTTTATAAGAACGTATTTCCATCACCGACCGGTATTAGCGAGGAACACCCCATGAGTCTTTCCGGCCCCAACCGCAACCCCGCCGACTGCGAACCCACCCACGCCGAGATCCAGCAGATCCAGCTGGACCGCCTGCAACGGGTGCGCAACGAACTGAAAAAGCGCGACTACGCCGCCTGCGTACTGTTCGACCCGACCCATATGCGCTACGCCACCGGCTCGCGCAATATGCAGGTGTACTCGGCCCGAAACCCGGCGCGTTATGCCTTTATCCCCGCCGAAGGCCCGGTGGTGGTCTTCGAATTCGGCGGCTGCCTGCATCTGGCCGAATCCCTGAACACCGTCGACGAAGTTCGCCCGGCCAAGGCGATCTCCTATTACTTCTGCGATAGCTTCCTGAGCAATGTCACCGCCGACTGGGCCGCCGAAATCGACGACCTGGTACGCAAGTGCGGTGGCGGAAAACGCATCGCCATCGAGAGCGCCACCTCGGCGGCGGCCTTCGAATTGCAGAAGCTCGGCTACCAGGTCTTCGATGCCCAGGAACCACTGGAACGCGCGCGCTGCATCAAGGTGCCGAACGAGCTGAAGATGATCCGCGCCAGCCTGCGCGCCACCGAGGCCGGCGTGAAGCTGATGGAAAGCAAGCTCAAGCCCGGCATCAGCGAAAACGAACTCTGGTCGCACCTGCACCAGCACGTGATCGCCACCGACGGCGACTATGTGGAAACCCGCCTGCTGTCCTCCGGACCGCGCACCAACCCCTGGTTCCAGGAGTGCAGCACCCGGCCCATAGAAGCCGGCGACCTGGTGGCGCTGGACACCGATGTGGTCGGTCGTTTCGGCTACTACGCGGACTTCTCGCGGACCTTTCTCTGCGGCGAACAGGCCGCCACCCGCAAGCAGCAGGAGCTGTACAAGCTGGCCTATGAACAGGTGCAGACCAATATGGAAATGCTCAAGGCCGGGCGCAGCTTCAAGGAGTATGCGGAGCTGGCCTGGAAGATCCCCGACCACTACAAGGCCAACCGTTATTTCGCCCTGGCCCACGGGGTTGGCATGACCGGTGAATACCCCTACGTGGTGCACCGCGAGGACATTGATGCACTGGGCTATGACGGGGTGTTCGAGGCGGGCATGACCATCTGCGTGGAAAGCTACATCGGCCACGACGAAGGCGGCGAAGGGGTCAAGCTCGAAGAGCAGATCTACATCCACGAAAATGGTATCGAGCTGCTCTCGGACTATCCGTTCGACCCGCGCCTGCTGCCCGTTTAAGTCTTGCCGCCCTACCCCGCGCCGGCACTCAGCCCGCGAGGTAGGGCCATCAGGAGCGTGTCTGGCGCGGGAGGACAATCAGTAATGTGCGTTTTAGGAATTTTCCTACGCTGAATTTATCGTTTGTTCATCCGGAGCCAGATGACAAAACTGCGAGCATCTCAAATAAAAACAACACGAGAGCCGCACCATGTCCTATCCCACGTCCCGCCTCCTGAATGCTCCGCGCTTTGATCTGCCGTTGACGTTTTTCCTGACCGATCACGGGTCCGCCCTGGATCGCCAGCGCTAGCTGCCAACCCTCTGTTCGCAGTGGCACCCAAAAGACGCATTTACGCCCCAGTATCGGAGAGGCTCATGAAAGACCTGACTACCCTGGACGGCTCCGCGCCGCATCCAGCCGTGGATGACCTGTGCACCCAAGCCAAGCGCGGCCAGATCAGCCGCCGACAATTCCTCCACACCGCCACCCTGCTCGGTATCACCGCCGCCAGCGCCGGGAGTTTCCTCGGCCCGGCGCTGTTCAGCGATTCGGTCCAGGCGGCTGAAACCGGCACCCCACGCAATGGCGGCAGCCTGCGCTTTGCCTGCGCCATCCAGGAAATCCAGGACCCGATGCTCATCACCTGGATCGAAGCCTCGAACCTGATGCGCAACAGCCTGGAATACCTGACCTGGGTCGATGCCCAGAACATCACCCACCCGTACCTCGCCGAAAGCTGGAAGCCCTCGGACGACCTCAAGGAGTGGGTCTTCAACCTGCGCCAGGATGTCAAGTGGAGCAACGGCGACGTTTTCAACACCGACGACGTCGAGCACAACTTCCAACGCTGGACCGGCGCCGAGTCCAAGTCGGTCAACCGCACCGCGTTCCAGGACATTGCCTCCTTCGAAAAACTCGGGCCTTACCAGTTCAAGCTGGTGCTCAAGCGGCCGATCCTGGCGATTCCGGAAATGCTCAACGCCTTCACCTGCGCCATCGTCCATCGCAGCTTCAAAGCCGGTGATGACTGGTCGAAAACCCCGCTCGGCACCGGTCCTTTCAAGCTCACCTCGTTCGCCGTGAACAAGGAAGCCACCTTCGCCAAGCGCGCCGATTACTGGGGCAAGCCGGCCTACCTGGACGAGCTACGGTATGTCGACATGGGCACCGATGTGTCCACCCAACTGGCCGCCCTGCAAGCCGGGCAGGTCGACGTCCTGTATCGCGTCACCGTGGCCGAACTGGACCTGGCCAAGCGCCTGCCCAACGCCAAGCTGCTGACCTGCAAATCGGCGCAGACCGTGGTGATGCGCATGGCCGTGGACCAGAAGCCGTTCGACGACCTGCGCATCCGCAAGGCCGTGGCGCTCTGCGCCGACAACGCGCAGATGCTCAAGATCGCCTATCGCGGCATGGGCACCCTGGGCGAGGACCACCATGTGGCGCCATCGCACCCGGAATACTTCCCGCTGCCCAAGCGCGCTCGCGACGTGGCCCAGGCCAAGGCGCTGCTGGCCGAAGCCGGACACCCCAAGGGCATCGACATCGACCTGATCGTCGGCAACACCCAGGGTCGCTACGAACAGGACACCGCGCAGATCCTCCAGCAGAACTGCCTGGAAGCCGGTATCCGCATCAACCTCAAGGTGATTCCCGCCACCCAGTACTGGCCGATCTGGGACAAGGCCGCCTTCAGCCTCACCTACTGGGCCCATCGCCCGCTCGGGGTGATGTCCCTGGAACTGGCCTATCGCGGCGGCGGTGCCTGGAACGAAAGCCACTACAAGGACCCGGCCTTCGACGCCGCCCTGGACAAGGCCATGGGCATCGTCGATCCGAAACAGCGCTCCCTGGCGATGCAAAGCGTGGAGCAGATCCTCCAGGACGCCTGCGTCATCATCCAACCGTTCTGGGCCGACAAGTTCACCGCCACGTCGCAGAAGGTCCAGGGCTTCCAGGTCCACCCATCGGACTTCTACCCGATGAACGAAACCTGGCTCAGCGCCTGATCCGACCTTTGAAACAATGAGCTCGCCCACCCCGGTGCGGCGAGCCGGCAACTGTATAGCCGGAGCATGCAAACATGGCTGATTTTCTGTGGCGCAAGCTACTGGCCCTGGCAGCGACGTTATTGTCGGTGTCACTGATCGTTTTTTTCGCCCTGGAGCTGAATATCGAGGACGTCGCGATCAACGTCCTGGGTCCCTACTCCGCCGCCGACCAACGCGCCGCCTGGCTCACCGAGCACGGCTACGACCAACCCTTCCTGTGGCGTTACCTGATCTGGCTGAAGGACTTCGTCAGCGGTCACTGGGGCACCTCGGTGCACTTTCGCGAACCGGTGATGGACCTGCTGCTGCCCAACCTGGGACAGACCCTGATGCTGGCGGGTCTGGCGCTGTTGATCATGGTCCCCGTGGCCCTGACCCTCGGCGTACTGGCCGGGATTCGCCAGGGGTCGCTGCTGGACCGCCTGGTGTCATTCCTGTCCATCGTCACCACCTCTATCCCGGATTTCGCCAGCGCGGTGTTCGTCTCGGCAATCTTCGTCTTCTGGCTCAACTGGCTGCCGGGCGTCAGCAGCATGAGCGACGGTTTCAGTGCGCTGCAACTGGCGATGCCGCTGATGGTGCTGTGCCTGTTCGGCGTCGGCTACCTGGCGCGGATCACCCGGGCTTCGATGGTCGAAGTGATGCAGGCGCCGTATATCCGTACCGCCCGCCTCAAGGGTGCCTCGACCTCACGCATCGTGCTGCGCCATGCGCTGCGCAATGTGCTGATCGCACCGATCACGGTGATCATGCTGTACATCCCGTGGCTGCTGTCCAACGTCATCGTGGTCGAGGTGTTCTTCGCCTACAAGGGCTTCGGCTCGTTGCTCTACACCGCCTCGCTGAACCATGACGTCTACCTGATCGAGGCCTGCGCCATGATCAGTGCGCTGGTGGTGGGCGCGACCAAGATCTTCTCCGACCTGGCCTATACCTGGCTCAATCCGCGCATCACCTTGCGCAGCCTTGGCGGGAGCGCCCGATGAATCTTCTGCATGCATTCAAGAACCCGTTGGCGGCCCTGGGCCTGTGCCTGGTGGGCGGTTGGGTGATCCTCGGGGTCTTCGCCCCCTGGCTCGCCCCCCATGACCCGCTGGAAAGCTTCACCCCGCTGCTGACGCCGTTCAGCGACGACGGCAGCGGCCAGACCTTCCTGCTGGGCACCGATGTGCTGGGCCGCGATATTCTCTCGCGACTGATCTGGGGCACCCGCACGGTGCTGCTCTGGTCGACCCTGGCGACCCTCACCGCGTTTGCCTTCGGCATTGCCATGGGCCTGTGCGCCGGCTACTTCAATGGCTGGGTCGACTCGGTATTGTCCTATATCGCCGATACCGTGCTGTCGTTCCCGGTGCTGGTGCTGTACATCGTGATCATCATCGCCCTCG
Organism: Pseudomonas sp. MWU12-2345; assembly: GCF_023242385.1. NCBI lineage: Bacteria > Pseudomonadati > Pseudomonadota > Gammaproteobacteria > Pseudomonadales > Pseudomonadaceae > Pseudomonas > Pseudomonas sp. MWU12-2345. Next base: position 35,407 of record NZ_JALLJA010000027.1, read on the forward strand.
GCGCCTCGGCGTTGAACATCCTGATCGCGGTGACCTTCACCAGCGCCCCGGCGATCTTCCGGATCATGCGCGCCCTGACCATGGACCTGCGTTCGCGGGACTATGTGCTCAGCGCCATCACCCAGGGCGAAGGCGCCCTGCGGATCATGACCGTGGAAATCCTGCCCAACTGCGGTGGCCCGCTGATCGTCGATTTCTGCCTGCGCATCGGCTACACCGCGATCATGATCGGTGCCCTCGGCTTCCTCGGCCTCGGCCTGCCACCGCCGACCCCGGACTGGGGCGGCATGATCAACGAAGGCCGCAGCATGGCCATCGCGTTTCCCCACCTGGTGATCTTCCCGTGCATTGCCATTTCCACCCTGATGCTTGGCCTCAGCCTGCTGGCGGACGGCCTGGACGAACACGCCCAGAAAGGCACAAGGAGTTGAGTATGAGCAGCCAACAAGTATTGCGCGTCGAGGGGTTGTCCATCGAACTGCCGCCGGGCGCGGACCGCAGCCATGCGGTACAGAAGATCGACCTGGATGTGCGCAAGGGCGAAATCCTCTGTGTGATCGGCGAGTCCGGCTCGGGCAAATCGGTGCTCTCCGGGGCCATTATGGGCGACTACGCCAAGGGCCTGCGTCACAGCGAAGGGCGTATCGATTTCCTCGGCGAGGACATCTGCAGCATGCCCGAAGCGCAGTTGCGCGGCCTGCGTGGCAACCGCATCGCGATGATCTTCCAGGAGCCCATGGCGGCCCTCAACCCGGCGATCCGCATCGGTCGACAAGTGGAGGAAATCTTCGAGATCCACGCCCCGCAGATGGATGCGGCCGAGCGGCGCGAACGCATGCTCGCGTTGCTGGAGTCGACCCAGTTGCCGGAGCCGCCACGGATCGCCAACAGCTTTCCCCATCAGCTTTCCGGCGGCCAATGCCAGCGGGTGGTGATCGCCATGGCCCTGGCGATGAACCCGGACCTGCTGATCGCCGACGAACCGACCACCGCCCTGGATGTCACCACCCAGGCCCAGGTCCTCAAGCTGATCCGCGAACTGCGTGGGCGCGGCCAGCACGGCATCCTGTTCATCACCCATGACTTCGGCGTGGTGGCGGAAATCGCCGACCGCATCGCGGTGATGGAAGGTGGTCGGGTGGTGGAAATCGGCGAGCGCGATCAGGTCTTGCAGGCGCCACGCCACGCCTACACACGCAAGCTGATCGCCGCGGTCCCGGCGTTGAATCCGGAGCTGCACGCGCCCTGCGCCGACGGTGAGATCGCCCTGCGGATCGAACACCTGAACAAGACCTACCACGTCGAAGGGCGTCAAGTCTGTGCGCTCAAGGATGTCTCGCTGCAACTGCCGAGGGGCAAGACCCTGGCGATTGTCGGCGAGTCCGGCTCGGGCAAGAGCACCCTGGTCAAGGCGGCGATCCGCCTGGTGGACAGCGACAGCGGGCATGTCTGGCTCGGCGACAGCGACTTCCTCGCCCTCAAGGGTGAGGCACTGACCCGGGGCCGGCGGCAGATCCAGATGATTTTCCAGGACCCCTACGGCTCGCTCAATCCGCGCCATCGGGTCGGCGACATCATCGCCCGCGCCGCGCAACTGCGGGGCCTGTCGGCCAAGGATGCCTGGATCGAAGCCGGTGATCTGCTGGAACAGGTCGGCCTCAAGCGCGACGCCCTGAAACGCAAGCCCCGGCAGTTCTCCGGCGGCCAGCGCCAGCGCATCGGCATTGCCCGCGCCCTGGCCATGCGCCCGCAGGTCCTGATTGCCGATGAAAGCGTCTCGGCCCTGGATGTCTCGGTGCAGAAACAGGTGCTGGAATTGCTGGCCGAGCTCCAGCAACGACTGAACCTGAGCATCCTCTTCATCACCCACGACCTGCGCGTGGCGGCGCAGATCAGCGATCACATCGCGGTGATGCGCCAGGGCGAAGTGGTCGAGTACGGCACCGCCGAGCAGGTACTGCTGCACCCTCGACATGGCTATACCCAGACCCTGCTGGCCGCCGCGCCCGGGGCGTCGGTGCGACCGCCAACCCAGGCGGGACCGGCACCGGGCCTGAGTGCCGCCGGCGGCTGATCCTCCCGGCCCGCTACCATCTGGACGTTGCTCGCAGCCTCCGTCGTAGCGGGCCCTACCCCTTTCATCCAGACCACGCTTTTGCCGTGGCCGGGATGGCTGTTGCCAACAATAAACCTAGAGAAGAGACGGAGCGACCATGAACTTGAACACCACCCGGGCCTTGCGCTCATTAACCCCGCTGGCGCTGTTGGGCGCCCTTTCCACGCCCGCAATGGCGATCCAGGTCACCGACAACCTGGATATCGGCGGTGCTGTCCGCTATCGCTGGGACTACGCCCCGGATCGCGATATCCAGAAGTTCGACTTCGACACCGCGTTCCTCACCGCCAAGTACAACTCCGACACCTGGATCGCCGCCGCCAAGTACCGCTTCTACGGGCGCTCCTATCCGTACCAGTACACCGATCGTATCGGCGCGGTGCAGTTCGCCGAGACCGCCTGGGTCGGCTACAAATTCAACCCGGACCAGCAGGTGCAGGTCGGCCTGAACCAGATTCCGTTCGGCCTGCAACCCTACTTCGGCAGCACCTTCTATGAAACCCTGGGCAACGTGGTCGGCCTGGAAGACGTGGAAGAAGTCGGCGCCAAATACATCCAGCAGAGCGGCGACTGGAACCTGCAAGCCGGTTTCTACCTGCGCCCGGCCCTGCAAGGGCGCGGCACCAGCAACGGCGACACCTACTCCACCGTGGTCTCCCGGGCCGACAGCTATGTGACCGATGGCAGCAACAACCAGGAACACAACACCGCCGTGGTGCGCCTGGCCAAGGCCATGCAACTGGGTAACTGGAAATCCGAGGTGGGGATCTCGGGCCTGACCTCGACCCTGGAAAACCGCGACACCCGCGAAGACGGTCGACGCAATGCCGTGGCCATCCATTACCTGGGCAAGGACGGTCCGTGGGGCCTGCAATTGCAGGCGGCGCGCCAGCAGATGTCGCCACGCAATCCCGGCAGCAACGAGGTGGTGACCTTCGGCGGCTATGACGGCACCTTCAACGTCGCCAGCCGCGGCAACCTCTATGTCGCCGACCTGAGCTACGACGTCGACGGCAAGTACCTGCTTGACCAGATCAGCGGGATCAAGCTGTATGCCAACTACAGTGCTTTCGACAAATCGGCGGATGACTTCAAGACTTCCCAGCGCCTGATCCTCGGCACCTCGTTCTCGGTGAGCAAATTCTGGGTCGCCACCGAATGGCTGATCGGCAAGAACGATCCTTACATCGGCGGCAGCAGCTATACCCAGAGTCTTGCGGCCGGCGGGACCGATCTCTGGAAAAACCAGCTGTATGTGAACATCGGTTATTACTTCTGAGGGTGCTGCTTGCGGGTGACAAGAACGTGAGTCTTGCAGCGCACTCACGGGCGTTATCGCCGGCAAGCCGGCTCCTACAGGTGGGTGCTCGTCCACGAGATTGCATCGTGTTCGAGCACCCACCTTTTACCTCCTCATTTCGTTGCGCATCTTTGTGGGGGAGCACCTGGGCTCTCCCACCTTTTTCCATCCCCACCGTTTTTTTAACTCACTCCCGCCAAGCAACGCTTGCATCGGCCCGCCGCTGATAGTCAGATACGTCCTACATAGAAAACACTTCAAAGAACAACAATAAACCGACTCCACGCTGGCCGATCCCGTGCTTCAACACGGTGTTTCGCAGGTGTGCGCCAGCCGGTCCGGAGTATCCATTTCATGCGTCAACTGCCCTCGCTGAACATGCTCCGCGTGTTCGAGGAAGTCGCCCGGCATCGCAGCTTCAGCCAGGCCGCCGCGTCTCTGAACGTGACCCAGGGCGCGGTCAGCCGACAGATCAAGCAGCTTGAAGATTACCTTGGCGTCGCGCTGTTCGTGCGCACGCCGCGGGGCTTGTCACTGACCGAATCAGGAACGGCATTGTCACCGCAGTTGGGCGATGCCTTCGACCATATCGAACGTGCCCTGCAAGCCGTGCGGGTGCCTAACCTGCGTCAGCGCCTGCGCATCCTCGCGCCACCGACCTGGGCCACCCGCTGGTTGTCGGCGCATCTGCGAGCGTTCTGCCAGCGCTACCCGGATATCAGCCTCAGCGTGACCAACCAGGCCAGTCATGACAGCCTGGCCGAGGTCGACTGCCAGATCCGTTTCGGCCTCGAGGCGGACCCGCATTGCAGCAGCCAATTGCTGGTGATGGAGCGGCATATCGCCGTGGCGAGCCCGGAGCTGTTCGAACAGGGCGAGGCGCCGGATCTGCGCCACTCGCCCCTGCTGCATATCCTGCACGACGGCAAGCGCCTCAAGGTCTGGGAGAACTGGCTGGCGGCCATGGGCCGTGAAGACGTGGATGCCCGGCAAGGGCTGGAATTCAGCACCCTGGACCAGGTGATCAACACCGCATTGGCCGGTGGTGGGCTGGCGGTGATCGACCGGCAGATGATCGTCAAGGAACTGGCCAACGGCAGCCTGTTGCCCATCACCCCGGTGGAGGTGGTCGGGCCGTATGGCTATTGGCTGGATGTGGAGAACGACAAGCAGGGGTTGTCGAAAGTGCGGCTGTTTACCGAGTGGTTGAGCCTGGTGAGCAATCCCTGACTCAAGGCCCGATGCAATCCCCGGCCGTTTTCCGAGGCAACACAAAAAAGAAGAACTGAAACCCGCTACCGCGCCCTTCCCACGCCCCCCTGTAGGAGCGAGCTTGCTCGCGATGGTCGTGAACGATAACTCGGGGCGCCTGATACCCAGCGGCGCCCTTGCGTCCATCGCGAGCAAGCTCGCTCCTACAGGGTGTGAGGGGGCGACGGTGCCTTAGAGGCCGCCCATCAACAGGTATTTGATTTCCAGGTAGTCGTCCAGACCGTAATGCGAACCTTCACGTCCCAGGCCCGATTCCTTGATGCCGCCAAAGGGCGCCACTTCGGTGGAGATGATCCCTTCGTTGATCCCCACCATCCCGGCTTCCAGGCCTTCGGCCATGCGCCAGACGCGGCCGATATCGCGGCTGTAGAAATACGCCGAGAGACCGAATGGCGTGTCATTGGCCCGACGCAACACCTCGGCCTCGTCCTTGAAGCGAAAGCACGCCGCCACCGGACCGAAGGTCTCTTCCTGGGCGATCAGCATGCCGTCGCCGACTTCGGTAAGGATGGTCGGTTCGAAAAAAGTCCCGCCGAGGGAATGGCGACGACCGCCGCACATCAGCTTGGCACCCTTCTCCAATGCATCGCCGACATGTTGCTCGACCTTGCTCAAAGCCGCGCTGTTGATCAACGGCCCCTGCTCGGTTTCGCCGTCCAGCGCATTGCCGACCCGCAGCGCCTTGACCGCCTCCGCCAGCTTGGTGGTAAAGGCCTCGTACACGCCATCCTGGATGAAGAAGCGGTTCACGCAGACACAGGTCTGCCCGGTGTTGCGGAACTTCGAAGCCATCGCGCCCTTCACGGCCGCGTCCAGGTCGGCGTCATCGAACACGATAAACGGAGCGTTACCACCCAACTCCAGCGAGACCTTTTTCAAGGTGTCGGCAGCCTGGCGCATCAGCAGCTTGCCGGTGCGGGTCGAACCGGTGAAGGACAGCTTGCGCACCACCGATGACGCTTGCAGCGCGCCGCCGATAGCCACCGCATCGCCGGACACAATATTGAACACACCGGACGGAATCCCCGCCTGCTCCGCCAGTACCGCCAGGGCAAAAGCCGACAATGGTGTTTCTTCCGAAGGCTTGAGGATCATCGTGCAACCGGCGGCCAGGGCCGGGCCGACCTTGCGGGTGACCATCGCCAGCGGGAAGTTCCACGGAGTGATCGCCGCGACCACACCGATGGCTTCCTTGGTGACGATGATCCGCGCATCGGCCTTGTGGCTCGGGATTACATCGCCATAGGCACGCTTGGCCTCTTCACCGAACCACTCGAGGAAACTGGCGGCATAGACCACCTCGCCCATGGCTTCGGCCAACGGTTTGCCCTGCTCGCGGCTGAGCAAGGTGGCGAGCTCACGCTGGTTGCTCAGCATCAGTTCGCTCCAACGTTTGAGGCGCACGCTGCGATCCTTGGCGGTCAGCTTGCGCCAGGCCGGCAAGGCGCGCTCGGCGGCGGCAATGGCCAGGACGGTTTCTTCAGCGCCGGCGCGTTGGACATCAACGATCAACTCACCATTGGCCGGGTTCAGCACCGGGTAAGTCGGCCCGCCGCTGGACCATTGGCCATCGATGTAGTTACCGGTACGGATCAACTCGCTCATGCCACGGCCTCGGTCAAGGTGAAAGCTGCCTCGGCCGGACGGGCCGAGCGCAGGATACGTTTGCCGGCGGTGTAATCGTTGATCACATCGCACGGGGTGTAGTTGCGTTCCAGCTCGTACAGCTCGTCGGCGTCCAGGCGGGTCTCCAGGGCCGCCAGGGCACTGTCGAACTGCTCGGTGGTGTCGGCGCCCACCAGCATGCAATCCACGCCCGGGTGATTGACCACCCAGGACTGGGCGATCTGCGCATTGGATACACCACGACGGCGGGCAACGCGCTGCACCGAATGGGCGATTTCGAAAGACGCTTCGTCGCTGTACATCTGCTGAGTGAAAAAGTCCGTCTGGTTGCGGGTCGACTGCACGTCGCCGGTCAGCAGGCCGCGCGCCAGCGGGCTGAACACCGAGACCCCGAGGCCCTGATCACGGCAGAACGGCAGCATCTCGCGCTCTTCTTCGCGGTAGGCGCAGTTCAGTTGCAGCTGCATATTGATCGGCTTGACCCAGCCATTGCGCTCGCAGGCCATGAGGATCTTCGCCAACTGCCCGGTGAGCATGGTCGAGACGCCGATATAACGAGCCTTGCCGGAACGCACGATGTCGTTCATGGCGCTCATGGTTTCCTCGACCGGCGTGTTCACGTCGAAGTAATGCAGCATGAAGACATCGACGTAGTCCATATCCAGGCGTTTCAGGGACGCGTCGATGCTGTCCATGATGTGCTTGCGCGAATGGCCGCTGGCGTTGATCCCGCTGCGGGTGCCGTAGCCGACCTTGGTGGTCACTACAATGTCTTCGCGACGGGTCAGGCGCTTGAGAATGCGCCCCACCACTTCCTCGCCGACGCCGGCGGAATAGAAGTCCGCCAGGTCGATGAAGTTCACCCCGTTGTCCAGCGCGTGCTTGACGATCGGTTCGCTTTTCTTCTCATCGAAGATCCACGGTTTCCAATCCGGCGTACCCATGTTCATGGTACCGAGGCACAGCTTGGAAACCTGCAGGCCGGAATTGCCCAAACGAATGTATTGCATGGCGCGGACCTCAGGCTTTCGGGGTGTAGAAAGGGTTGGCGATGTGGTTGACCACATCGGCGAGCTGGGCACGTACCGGCAAGCCGGTCAGGGCGGCGCGGATTGCGGTGCGGCAGGCGTTGTAGTTGTTCAGGTAGACCGCATCGAGGTCATCGCAGGAAGGGTTGACCCAGTTGGCGGTGACGATGGCCCACTCGTCCTCGGCCTCGGCCGGCAGGGTGCCGTCGAGCAAGGCTTCGAGCACGGCCTTGGCGATCCCGGCCTGGGACGCGCCCCAGGTGGCATTGCCGTGGAAGTCGCTGCCGATGGCGGCCTTGTTGACGTAGAGGGTCATCGGCTTGACCGGGATATTCGGCTGGGCGATCACCATAAATGGGCAATGACCCTGGCTTGGCGACGCCAGGCTGTTGGCAAAGGCCTGGCCGGCAGGGCCGTTGCGCGGACCGATCAGAATATTGATATGGGCGGCGTTCACGCCGGGGCCTTCGAAGCCTTCGCCGATGTACAGGTCTTGTTCTTTCATGGGTTTTATCTCGCGGACGCAGGGAATTGAGGGTGATCAGAAACGCGCACGCGCCCTGGGGTACGAACGGTCAAAGTCGGGAAACGCATAGCGCAGCAGAAAGCTGGCGAGGACGCGGCAGTGGGGCTGGGTCATGGTGCAAACGCTCTTTGTTTTTATGAGTGAGCTGGTGTTTGCGCTTTTTTATCACTGGGGCTGGAGGGGGCTGTAACCATTAAAAGTCATGGGGGCATGAGGTTTAGTCATGGCCCCGATCATGGACGAACACACGCCATGGCCGGGGTCATCCCCAGCCACGGGCACAGGCCGACAAGAAGGCGCTGCCAGATCCACTGTCAGCGATAAGCAGAAAACTTGATCTGTATGGCTCCCGACGCGTCAAGGCCTCGCAGGCTCACCTGGCGGCTGTACATGCGCGTCGTAACAATCGCGAAATCGATCTGAAGATCATGATTGGACGCCCATTGCACTTTGGGCGATATCTCATGATCAGAAAACGTATCGCATTCGGAGGAGTAAACTTCGTAGTCAGGTTTTTTAACAACCTCGGCAACATCCAGCAAATTATCGAAAACAAAGAGACTGTCCCAACAAAATGGCGCCAGAGCCCCCCCTCCCGTATGCCAGACATGGGCAACGCTGTACCGCCCGTTAGGAGAAGGATAAACCTGGATGGACGTATCATCGCCAGAGTCGCCGCCAAAGGGTATCAAGGCCATGAAACCGTACTTCAAGACCGCAATGAATCCGATAGCCATCAATATGAATTTCAACCAGCCAATAACCCGCACCCTGCTCTCCTTGTCATGGATAAATCAAATTCTGCCGGGTTTGGTCATGCCGCGACCAAGCTGCGCCCATTCGGGCCAACCCCCTCCCTGAGCACTCACGCCCCCACAATTCACTGATATCCGCCGACACCGACAGACAAACTCCAGGCAAAAAAAAGCCCAAGCGGCTGATGGACGCTTGGGGCTTAAAAATGCATAAACCGTGGTAGGTGAACGCAGGGCAATATTAACCCACTGCGACAATCTGTAACAAGATGTTTTTCAGCTTCCTATTGACATAACCCCTTCAATAACCACATTTTTTTCATGGTTTGAGATGAACCATAATGGAGCACAAACAGTGGTTTTTTATTCCTGAAAGAAGCGGTTGGATGCTTTGATATCACCAACAACAGTATTTGCTTCGCCAACCGGAGGCGGTGACAATTGCCGTTCCATTTTCTTTCGAGGTTTGCAACATGCGTAAAGCACTTACCGTCCTGGCCCTCAGCGCCCTGTTTGCCCAAGGCGCCATGGCGGCGGGCGGCACACAGGCCGCGGTCGGCGGTGGTCTGGGCGGCGCCCTGGGCAACGTATTGGGCCAGAAGATGGGCGGCAGCACCGGCGCAGCAGTCGGCGCGGGCCTGGGCGGCGCGGCCGGCGGTGCCGTAGCAGCCAAGAAAGGCAAGAAAACCAAGGCAGCCATTGGCGGCGGCCTCGGTGCAGCCGGTGGTTCGCTGCTGGGCAACCAGTTGGGCGGCAAGACCGGAGCGGCCATCGGTGCCGGCCTCGGCGGCGCGGCCGGTGGCGCCCTGGGCGGCAAGTAACACACGGTCATTGTAGGAGCCGGCTTGCCGGCGATGGCGGTCGATTAGACGATGCCTGACCGGCCTCATCGCTGGCAAGCCGGCTCCTACAGGGATTCGCCGTGTTTTCCAGGTCCCATCAGCTTTACCCAGTATCGATCCCGCTGATATCCGCTATTGCCGAGGATCCGTTCTATTGGCGCCAGTGCCGTTTGTAAAATGGCCACCACTGCCTCACTACCGTCAGGTGAGGGGGATGTCTTTCCGGAGACCGCCATGAAATACCTTCTGTTTGTCCTGCTGTCGCTGTTCAGCCTGGTTGCCACCGCCCAAGGCGATGCGACCGCCGCCCCTCAAAGCCAGGGGGCAACCGCCAGCACCAACGCCGAACCCTATGACTATTCCGAAGACCTCGACATGGCCAAGGCCGTGCGCGCCGACAGTGCCGCCGCCTCCGATTGTGGTCCGGTGCAGGGGCACGTGATCTACGTTGATGGCCAGGGCGTACGCCACGAAATGAACTTTATCCGCCTGGGCAACGCTTGCCAGCACGGCTGATCACCATCCCCTTTTGGGAACCGGCTTGCTGGCGATGACGGCCGGATAGTCGACGCAGGGCTTACGGGCCTCATCGCCGGCAAGCCGGCTCCCACACGGTTCGATACCGCTCTCAAGATCCCATGCCCCCGTATGCCCCCATCCAGCCCGAACCTTCCCTCTGCCCACCTCCCCCCTCGCCTGAAAATACTTGCAAGTAGTGACTTGCAAATTGAAAGTCGCTCGCCTATATTTCGATCATAATATTACGCACATAATCATTGCCGCACTCCGAGGCCCCAACGATGAAAAGGACAAGCCTGGCCCACCTGCACTGCCCCGTGGCCCGCAGCCTTGAGCAGGTCGGTCAGTGGTGGAATATCCTGATCCTGCGGGACGCCTTCTACGGTCTCAGCCGTTTCGATCAGTTCCAGGAAAGCCTCGGGATTGCCCCCAGCATCCTGACCCGCCGTCTCAATGACCTGGTCGAAAACGGCTTGCTCGAACGTCGGTCCTACAACGATGCCCCGCCGCGCTTCGATTATCTGCTGACCGCTCGCGGTCGGGATTTCAGACCGGTGCTGCTGACCCTGATGGATTGGGGCAACCAGCACCTCTCACCCGAAGGCCCGGCCACCCAACTCGTCGATAGTGCCAGCGGCGAACTCGTCGAACTGGCCCTGATCGACCGTCGCTCCGGGCAGACCATCAGTCGGCGCCACAAGGTCGTCGCCGGCCCGGCTGCCGACGAGCCCATGCGTCGACGCTTTGAAAAACGCCGCCAACTGGCTGCGCAGCAATCCCCTGATATCGCTCACCCTTTCCCTGCCAACCGGTAACTCCGTCATGACCAACCTGTCCTCGGCCTCTGCCCCCGAACTGGCCGTTCAGAAAAAACCGGTGCTGTTCAAGCGCCTCCTGCTGCTGACGGTGGTCACTGGCGCAGTGGTCTTCGCCGCTTTCTACGGCCTGCACTGGTGGACGGCCGGACGCTTTATCGAAAGCACCGACGACGCCTATATCGGCGCCGATGTGACGGTGATCGGGCCCAAGGTGCCGGGCTATATCGCCGAGCTCAAAGTCACCGACAACCAGTTCGTCCACGCCGGTGACCTGCTGGTGAAGATCGATGATCGCGATTACGTCGCCGCCCTGCAAAAGGCCGAAGGCGCGGTCGCCGCCCAACAGGCGCTGCTGGCCAATCTCGACGCCACCGAGCAGTTGCAGCACGCGGTGATCAGCCAGGCCCGGGCCGGCATTGATGCGGCCAATGCGGAAACCGTGCGTTCGCGCAACGACCACGCCCGCTACGAAAGCCTGGTGGGCCGCTCGGCGGTGTCGGTGGAAAGTGCCCAACGGGTCGATGCCACCTTCAAGACCGCCCAGGCCAATGGCGCCAAGGCGCAAGCCACGCTGCTGGCCAATCAACGCCAGGTGGACGTGATCGAGACCCAGAAATTGCAGGCCAAGGCCGCGTTGATGCAAGCGGTCGCCGAACGCGACATGGCCCGCCTGAACCTCTCCTACACCGAATTGCGAGCGCCGGTGGACGGCGTGATCGGCAACCGACGGGCCCGGGTCGGCGCCTTTGCCGCGGCCGGTTCGCAGTTACTTTCCGTGGTGCCGCAACAGGGCCTCTGGGTCGACGCCAACTTCAAGGAAGACCAGTTGACCCATATGCTGCCCGGCCAGGCCGTGACCATCCGCGCCGACGTGCTGCCCGGCAAGGTCTTTCACGGCCACCTGGACAGCCTGGCCCCGGCCACCGGCGCCCAGTTCAGCGTGCTGCCACCGGAAAACGCCACCGGCAACTTCACCAAGATCGTCCAGCGGGTGCCGGTCCGGGTCATGCTTGACCAGGCCGATGGCGTGCTCGGGCAGCTGCGCCCGGGCCTCTCGGTCACCGCCGAAGTCGATACCCTGCACAACGCCAATGGCGTCGCCAGCCGCCCGGCTGACCAACGTGCCACCAGCCAACTGGTCAGCACGCCATGAGCACCCGCGCCCCGGCCAAGCCTTTCGACGCGGCGTCGATGAGCACCTCGGTCAAGGTGTTCGCCTTTGCCACCCTGTGCGTGGGTATGTTTATCGCCCTGCTGGACATCCAGATCGTCTCCGCCTCGTTGCGCGATATCGGCGGCGGACTGTCGGCCGGTACCGATGAAACCGCCTGGGTGCAGACCAGCTACCTGATCGCCGAAATCATCGTGATCCCGCTGTCGGGCTGGCTGTCGCGGGTGTTTTCCACGCGCTGGCTGTTCTGTGCCTCGGCGGTGGGGTTCACCCTGGCCAGCCTGCTTTGCGGAGCGGCCTGGAACATCCAGAGCATGATCGTGTTTCGCGCCTTGCAAGGGTTCCTGGGCGGCTCGATGATCCCCCTGGTGTTTACCTCGGCGTTCATGTTCTTCAGCGGCAAGCAGCGCGTTATCGCCGCCTCGACCATCGGTGCCATCGCCTCCCTGGCGCCGACCCTCGGCCCGGTGATCGGCGGCTGGATCACCGATATTTCCTCCTGGCACTGGCTGTTCTACATCAACCTGGTGCCCGGTGTGTTCGTCGCCGTGGTGGTGCCGATGCTGGTGCGGATCGACGAGCCGGACCTGCGCCTGATCAAGGGTGCCGACTACCTGAGCATGCTGCTGATGGCGGTGTTTCTCGGCTGCCTGGAATACACCCTGGAGGAAGGCCCGCGCTGGAACTGGTTCAGCGACAGCACTATCCTGGCCACCGCATGGATTTCCGGCCTCGCCGGGCTGGCCTTTGTCAGCCGCAGCCTGATGGTGGCCAATCCGGTGGTCGACCTGCGCGCGCTCAAGGAGCGCAATTTCGCCCTGGGTTGCTTCTTTTCCTTCGTCACCGGTATCGGGCTGTTCGCAACCATTTACCTGACGCCACTGTTTCTCGGCCGAGTGCGTGGCTATAGCGCCCTGGACATCGGCCTGGCGGTGTTCTCCACTGGTCTATTCCAACTGGCGGCAATTCCGCTGTACGCGTTTTTTGCCAACCGGGTCGACCTGCGCTGGCTGATGATGGTGGGGTTGGGGCTGTTTGCCGTGTCGATGTGGGACTTCTCACCGCTGACCCATGATTGGGGTGGCAAGGAGCTGATGTTGCCCCAGGCACTGCGGGGCATGGCCCAGCAATTCGCCGTGCCACCCACCGTGACCCTGACCCTCGGCGCCCTGGCACCGGCACGTCTGAAACAGGCTTCGGGCCTGTTCAACCTGATGCGTAACCTCGGCGGCGCCATTGGTATCGCGGCTTGCGCGACGATTCTCAATGATCGGACCAACCTGCATTTCAACCGGTTGGCCGAGCACCTGAACAGCACCAACGAAGCGTTGAACCAGTGGATGGCCACGGTCGGCAGCAACTTCGCGGCCCTCGGCCAGAGCGGCAGCGAAGGCACCACCGCCAGCCTGCAGCAACTCTGGCAACTGGCCTATCGTGAGGCGCAGACCCAGAGTTATGCCGATACCTTCCTGGTGATCATGGTCTGTTTCATCATCGCCACGGCCCTGGTTCCACTGATGCATAAAGTGAAACCACCGCCTGCGGCGGCAGCCTCACCGGACGCACATTAAGGGCACGACACGCTTCTGCGGGAGCCGCCAAGCCAACTCCCGCAGAAGCGTGCGCACATTGATACTCGTGACTCAGAAAGCAAAACACGAACAACCAAAGGCCCCCCAGAACCCCTGGAAGTCACTGACCGGCACACTCGACATCCGCGCCCGCTCATGACCGTGGGCATGCACCCCGCAAGGACCGCTGCACTGGTGCACCTGGGCCTGCAAGGGCGAGTTCGGCCGCCAGTGTCCCGGCACCTTGACCACCGGCGACCAGTCGGGGGTCACCGGCAGCGTCGGCGGCGCGAGTTTGTCGAAATCACCCGCCGCGTGCACCACCTTGCCGTCGACCACCGTCAACACTGATTCGATCCACTTGATGGCTTCGGCCTCGACGCTGAAATAGTCCGCCGACAAGGCCACCAGGTCCGCCAGCTGCCCGACCTTGATCTGGCCTTTCTTGCCCTGCTCCGAGGAAAACCAGGCACTGCCATGGGTGTACAGCTCCAGCGCGGTTTCCCGTGGCAGCCCCTCGGGATAGAGCACGAGCCCGCCGACGGTACGCCCACTGACCATCCAGTACAGCGAAGTCCAGGGGTTGTAGCTCGACACCCGCGTGGCATCGGTGCCCGCGCCCACCGGCACGCCTTCGGCCAGCATGCGCTTGATCGGCGGCGTGGCCTCGGCGGCCTTGGCGCCGTAACGCTCGACGAAGTATTCACCCTGGAAGGCCATGCGGTCCTGAATGGCGATGCCGCCGCCCAACGCCCGTACCCGTTCGATGTTTTTTGGCGTGATGGTTTCACAGTGATCGAAAAACCACGGCAGGCCATTGAACGGAATATCCCGATTGACCTTCTCGAAGACATCCAGCATCCGCGAAATGGATTCGTCATAGGTGGCGTGCAGGCGGAACGGCCAGCGCTGTTCCACCAGATGGCGAACCACCGGCTCCAACTCCTGTTCCATGGTTTGCGGCAAGTCAGGGCGCGGCTCGAGGAAGTCTTCGAAATCCGCCGCCGAGAACACCAGCATCTCCCCTGCGCCGTTGTGCCGCAGGAAGTCGTCGCCCTGGCCGTAGGTCACCTTGCCGGTCCAGTTCTTGAAATCCGCCAGCTCTTCCTTGGGCTTCTGGGTAAACAGGTTGTAGGCAATCCGTACGGTCAGTTGTTGTTTGGCCGCCAGTTCGTTGATGACTTCATAGTCGTCCGGATAGTTCTGGAAACCGCCGCCGGCATCGATGGCGCTGGTGACACCCAGGCGGTTGAGTTCACGCATGAACTGGCGGGTCGAGTTGACCTGATACTCCAGCGGCAGTTTCGGCCCCTTGGCCAGGGTCGAGTAGAGAATCATCGCGTTGGGCCGGGCAATCAGCATGCCGGTCGGCTCGCCCTTGGCATCGCGGACAATCTCGCCACCCGGCGGGTTCGGCGTGTCGCGGTTGTAGCCGACCACCCGCAGTGCCGCCCGGTTGAGCAAGGCGCGGTCATACAGGTGCAGGACAAACACCGGAGTGTCCGGCGCCGCCTTGTTCAGTTCTTCCAGGGTCGGCATGCGCTTTTCGGCGAACTGGAATTCGTTCCAGCCGCCTACCACCCGCACCCATTGCGGCGCGGGGGTACGCTCGGCCTGTTCCTTGAGCAGGCGCAACGCATCCACCAACGAGGGCACGCCTTCCCAGCGCAGTTCCAGGTTGTAGTTCAGGCCGCCACGGATCAGGTGCAGATGCGAGTCATTGAGGCCGGGGATGACGGTGCGGCCCTTGAGGTCGATTACCTGGGTGGTGCTACCGCGCAAGGCCATGGCCTCGCCGTCGTTGCCCACGGCGATAAAGCGACCGTCCTTGATGGCTACCGCCGTGGCCTTGGGTTGGGCGCGGTCGACGGTGTGCAAGCGGCCGTTGTGCAGAATCAGGTCAGCGATCACATTGCTCATATCAGTTCTCCTTGCTTGACGGAATGTAACGGTCAGCGAAATCAGTGGTTGGCCGGTTGCAGCCAGCGGCTGAACAGGCGGGTCACACGGGGCATGAACACATAGACCACCAGCAACACGATGCTCAAGGTGATCAGCACATTGGCTTGCACATAGCCGCCCAACCAGGGCAGCAGCGTGAACAGCGGGCGCCACAACATCGGTACGACAAAACTCAGCGGCAGGATCACCAGGAAGGTCACGCAGGCCTGCTTCCAACGCGGCACCGGACTGGGCGAACCGACTTCGGCCGGGGTGAACCAGAATTCGCGGTCGGCGTTGATTTCGGTCTGGTCGCCGTCGGCCAGCATGGGCTGGGCCTCTTCTACCAACTCACGACGGTCATTGGAGTCCAACCAGTGTTGCAGTTGTTCGGTAGAGGCAAAACGCAGCACGCTGGTAAACAACGTTTGCCCGTGGCTATGCCCACGCACCACATCGACACCGAGGTGCCCCGGATAACTGCGCGCCATGGTGACGATGCGCCGTAGCCAGGTTTCATAGGCCTGGTCCTGGCCTTTCTTGATCCGATGACGGACCAACAGGGTCACCACGCCATCCAGCAATTCGATATTCATGGATGAAGACTCCCCGGGCGGGTGAACGCGCTGAAACGCCGCTCCAGAGCGATGCTCCCGGAACCACCGATCAGCAAGGCGACGAAGACGATCAGCAGCAACCAGGCGAATTGCCCTTCGGCCAGGCTCCACTCCGGGTGTACCCACACCAGTGAAACCAGCAGCAGGAACAGCACCGGCAGCGTAGCCAGGCGGGTCAACAGGCCAAGGATAATCAGCAACGGGCACAGCACTTCGGCGAAAATCGCCAGGCTCAGGGTCAGGTGCGCCCCCAGGCCGAAAGGGTCTTCGATCAATGTCAGTTGATGTTGGAAATCCAGCAGCTTGGGCAAGCCATGGACCCGTAACAACAAGGCCGAACCGGCCAGGCGTAACCAGAGCAGCGCCCAGTCAGCCGAAGTGCGAGAGGACAACAAGGGGCGAGTGACCATGTCAGGTATCCCTGTGAAGGCTTGAGGCGATGAGGTGTCGGGCGCGACCCACGCGCCCGACTCACGTCACTACTTGGCTTGGCGTTGCGGC
>NZ_JALLJA010000028.1:0-51064 GCF_023242385.1 Pseudomonas sp. MWU12-2345
GATCGGGTTCCAACGCAAAGATATCGTCGTGTTCAGTCCTTCACGAAGCCGAACAACTCCGCCGCCGTATTGCACAGCAGATGCTGACGTAACGGCGCGGCGCAGGCCAGACGACGCAGACGATCAAGCTCCGAGCTGAAACCTACCTCCTGCTCATGCTGCGTATGCGGCCAATCGCTGCCCCACAACAAACGGTCCGGCCCCAGGGTTTGCAGCATCAACGACAAGGCCTTCTCGGCGAAATGCAGGTTTTCCATCGGCGTCCCGCCCAGCCGGTAAATACCCGAAACCTTGATCCACAAGCGCCCGCTTTCACCCAGTTCAAGCAGACGGGCAAAAGCCGGTTGCCCGGCCCCGAGCCGTGCATCGGGACGGCCGAAATGATCCACCACCACCTTGCAACCCAGCGCCAGCAACGGCTCGACCAAAGCCGGCAGATCCTCCAGTTGACGGTGTACTTCGACATGCCAGTCGAGGCGGCGTAAATGGCCGAAAAACACCTGCCACGACGCTTCGGCAAAGTCCGGTAGCGGCTGCCCCATCAGGTTCAGGCGAACGCCCGCCACGCCGAGTCCGGCCATCCGCTCCAACTCGCTGACGGCAATATCGCGCTCAACCACCACCACCCCGCGCAGCCGTTCGGGCTCCTGCTGCAATGCTGCCAGCAGATAGCTGTTGTCGGTTCCGAGGAAACTCGGTTGCACCAGCACACCGTGGCTCAGGCCGTTTTCCTGCAAGCGCTGCAGGTAGTCGGCCAGGGTCGCATCGTAGTCCGGTGCATAACGGCGCACGGTCGCAAGCCCCAGGCCGCGTTCGAAAACATGGGCATGGGCATCGATGCCGCGAATCGGCAGTGGGCAAGTCTCGGGCATGGAACTCATCTATGGCTGAAGCACCGCACAGGGCGGCGCGATATAAAGTTGAATCACGTCTGAACGCAGGTCTTGTGGCGATGAGGCCCTTGAGCCTGGCGTTGCCTGTCAGGACGCCTTCGCGGGCAAGCCCTGCTCCTACAAGTTACGTGGTGCTCTCAGGATAATTGGCGGGCATCTGCGCCCTTGGCCGACGCGACTTCCGGCACAGCCTCCTGCAGATTGCGGCCCTTGGTTTCCGGCAGCGCCAATGCGGCCAGCACCGCCACGCCGTAGGCGATCCCCGCATCGATACCGATGGCCGAACCCAGGGACATCGACTCGCTCATATGCCCGACCATGAACGGGAACACCGCCGACAGCACACGACCGAAGTTGTAGCAAAAGCCCACGCCGGCACCACGGACATCCGCTGGATACAGCTCATTGAAGAACGACCCCAGGCTGGCCGGGATCCCGGCGGCGAAAAAGCCCAGGGGGAAGCCGAGGAACAGCATCTGGGTATTGCTCAACGGCAGGAACAGATAGCACTGCACCGTGATCACGCAACAGAAGGCGAAGAGGATGATGTTCTTGCGCCGGCCGATACGGTCCAGCAACAGACCGCTGACCACACAGCCGAACCAGAACGCCACGATGATCACCGCCAGGTAGCCGCCAGAACTCAACACCGAAAGGTTGCGTTCGGTCTTGAGGAAGGTCGGCAGCCAGGTCATCACCGCGTGATAACCACCGTGCGCCCCCAGACCGAGGATGCCGCCGAGCAGCGTCACCCGCAGCAACTCGGGACGGAAGATCGCCGCCATCGAAGCCAACAAACCACGGCTCTGGGCCTTGGCCTGGCGTTGCGCGCTGTCGGGTTCGACCACGCTGCGCCGCACATAAATCACCAGCAGCGCCGGCAACAGGCCCACGAGGAACATCACGCGCCAGGCCATGGCCTCGGGCACGAAGGTATAGATCAGCGTAAACACCCCGACCGCCGCGCCCCAGCCGATCGCCCAGGCGCTCTGTACCGCGCCCATGACCTTGCCGCGGAACCGGGCCTGGATGGTCTCGGCCATCAGCACCGCGCCCGCCGCCCACTCGCCGCCGATGCCAAAGCCTTGCAGCGCCTTGACGATCAGCAACTGATTGAAGCTGGTGACAAAGGCCGAAAGAAAGGTGAACAACGAGAACCAGAGGATCATCCATTGCAGCGTTCGGACCCGGCCATAGCGGTCGGACAGCGTGCCGCCGAGCCAGCCACCGATGGCCGAACTGATCAGGGTCACGCCGCTGACCAACCCGGCATCGCCCTTGCTCAGGGCGAAGGCGGCGATCAGCGCGGGAATCGCCAGGCCGAACATTTGCACTTCCAGCGCATCCAGGGACCAGCCGCCAAAGCAGGCCCAGAATGTCTTGCGCTCCCTCGAGGTGATATCGCGATACCAACTGAACATGATTTCTTATCCTTATAGGTGAACGGGGAGCAGACCAGGGCTCAGCGAATCTCGACGCTGTAGCGGAAGTGGCTGGCCTGGCCACGGGAGCGCCGCCACTCCAGGGGCTGGCCGGCGTAGTCGCGGGCCAGTCGCTCGATCACCACCACCGGGCTGTTGGCCTCGATCTGCAACAACCGCGCATGGACCTCGCCCACGGCTTCGGCGGTGAGGGTTTCCTCGGCACAGGCGACGACCTGGCCGCACAGTTCCTCATAGATCGGATAGAGCAGCGGCCCCTGCTGTTCCAGATCGGCGCTCAGCAGCGCCTGGAACGGCCCCTTGGGCAGCCAGATTTCCTCGGCCAGCACTGGCGCGCCTTCCAGCAGTCGCAGACGGACCATACGGATAACCTCGGCCTCGGGCGGCAGCCCCAGGGCCTGGCTGACCGCCGAGGGCGCGGGCAGGGAATCGATATTGAGGATTCGGCTTTCGGGGACCTGGCGTTCA
The DNA here is from genome assembly GCF_023242385.1 of Pseudomonas sp. MWU12-2345. NCBI lineage: Bacteria > Pseudomonadati > Pseudomonadota > Gammaproteobacteria > Pseudomonadales > Pseudomonadaceae > Pseudomonas > Pseudomonas sp. MWU12-2345. Next base: position 2,804 of record NZ_JALLJA010000028.1, read on the forward strand.
CCGGCCAGGGTCTGGAAGCGGAAGAAGCGGAACAGCGAAGACTGGAACTGCGGGCGACGGATAAAGGTGCCGCGGCCTTGATGGCGTTCGAGAATGCCCTCCTCCACCAGCTTGTCGATGGCCTTGCGCACGGTACCGATGGACAGCTGGTACTCGCCGGCCAGCACCGTTTCGGTGGGAATCGCCTCACCCGGGCGCCAGCGGTTATTGGCTATTTGCCGGGCCAGTTCGTCACGCAGACGTTGATAAAGGGGCAGGCGTTCGTCGCTGGAAAGGGCATTCATTCTTGTAGTTATCCAGTCATCTATATGAATTTTTACCGAGTATTCTCCCTGGATGAAAAAGCGTCAAGTGGCTCGCCGAAACGGCCTGACGACCGGACTGGCGCTCACCCGCCCCAGCAGCAACACTCATTGCGACAGCAGCAAGAGGATTCCCACATGCTCTGGAGAAAAGGACGGCGCAGCGACAACGTGGTGGATGCTCGCGATGACGGCAATGCCGGGAGTGGCGGTCTGCGTTTTGGCGGGGGCAAAGGCTTGAGCCTGGGTGCCGTCGTGCTGATCGTCGGCATCGGTCTGCTCACGGGCCAGGACCCCATGCAGATTCTCGGAGAACTCAGCAACCACCTCAGCCAGCAACCTTTAGCCCCCGCCACTCAGCCAACCCGCCAGGCACCGCCGGCCAACGATGAGCAGGCGGACTTCGTCCGGGCCATTCTCGGGGACACCGAAGACACCTGGGGCCAGATCTTCCAGCAGGCCGGTCGTCAATACAAAGACCCGACACTGGTGCTGTTCCGCGGACGGGTCGCCTCCGCCTGCGGCCTGGCCGCCTCCGCCACCGGGCCGCTCTATTGTCCGGCGGATCAACGGGTCTACCTGGACCTGGATTTCTTCCGCGAGATGTCCCAACGCTTCAAGGCCGCCGGGGATTTTGCCCAGGCCTATGTGATCGCCCACGAAGTCGGCCATCACGTGCAAAACCTGCTCGGCGTGTCCGCCAGGATGCAGGCGGCCCGCCAGCAAGGGCAAAAGATGGAAGGCGCCGACGGCTTGCTGGTCCGCCAGGAACTGCAAGCCGATTGCCTGGCCGGGGTCTGGGCCTATCACGCGCAGCAACGCTTGAAATGGCTGGAGCCCGGCGATATCGAAGAAGCCTTGAATGCCGCCAACGCAATCGGTGATGATCGTCTCCAGCAGCAGGGTCAGGGGCGCGTGGTGCCGGACTCCTTCACCCACGGCACCTCTGCGCAACGGGTGCGCTGGTTCAAGACCGGCTTCGCCCAAGGGCAACTCAACCAATGCGATACCTTCGCCGCCAAGAGTCTGTAAATGAAAAAAATACTGTGTGGGTCATTGTTGTTGGGCATGTGCGTGATCGGCGCCCAGGCCCAGGCCAAGGAACACGGGCTCGAAGTCAGCCCCAATCACTTGAAGTTGTCGGCCGGTGAATTGAGCGTCGGGCTCAATCGCGATTGGCAGGGGCCGATGCCGGATGTGGAACGGGTGCTGATCATCGTCCACGGTCGGCTGCGTAACGCCATGACCTATCTGCAGAGCGCGGAGACCGCCGCGGCCCAGGCGGGCCAGGACCGCAATACCCTGATCATCGCCCCGCAGTTCCTCAATGACAGCGATGCGCGGAGCAATCACCTGCCGGGCAACCTGCTGCGCTGGCACGGCGATGACTGGATGGCCGGTTCGGAATCGACCGGGCCTTCGGCGATAAGCTCCTATGCGGCCCTGGACGAAGTGCTCCAGCGCCTGGGCAACAGGAAGAAGTTTCCGGCCCTGCGTGAAGTGGTCGTCGCCGGGCACTCCGGGGGTGGCCAGGTGGTGCAACGCTATGCGCTGGTAGGGCATGGCGATGCGCAATTGGCGGGGAGCGGCGTCAAGCTGCGCTATGTGGTCGCCAACCCGTCGTCCTACGCCTATTTCAACGCCCAGCGGCCAGTGGTGGGGTTCAGCCCGGCGAGTTGCCCGGGGTTCAACGACTGGAAGTATGGCCTGCAGAACCTGCCGGACTACGCCAAGGGGCAATCGCCGTCGCAGTTGGAGCAGGGTTATGTGCAACGCGATATCACCTACCTGCTGGGGCAACAGGACACCGACCCGAACCATCCGGCCCTGGACAAGAGCTGCGGGGCGGAAGCCCAGGGGGCGTATCGGTTGATTCGTGGGCATAACTATTTCGCCTACCTGCAACAGCGTCATCCGCAAGGGTTTACGCAGACGCTGGTCGAGGTGCCCGGGGTTGGGCATAACGGCGACGGGATGCTGACTTCGCCGCAGGGGCAGAAGGCGTTGTTTCAGCGCTGACGGTTTTCAGTGTGGGCAATGAGAGCAGCATTGCCCGCACTGGCCTCTTCGCGGGCAAGCTCCGCTCCCACAGGTTTTGCGTACTACTCAAAACTTGTGTACGACACTCCCCCTGTGGGAGCGGAGCTTGCCCGCGAAGAGGCCCTCAAGCCGAAAGCATCTGCCGAAGCGCGACACAATCCTCGGCATGCCAATCCGTCAGCTCCGGCCACGGGTTGTCCGGCAGGTTGACCAAGATGGTCCGAGCCCCCGCCGCCCGTCCGCAATCCAGGTCGAAACGATAGTCACCGACCATCACCATCTCGCTCGGCGCCACCTCCCAGGCTTCGGCCAATTTCAGCAAACCGCCCGGATGCGGCTTGGGCGGTGCTTCATCGCGACCCAGCACATCGGCCTCGGCGAAACAGTCCGCCAGGCCGATGGCCTCCAGCGTCACATGGGCCAGCTCGCGGGCATTGCGCGTCAGGATACCCAGGCGATAACCGCGCCCGGCCAACTCACGCACCAGCTCCACCGCCCCCACCGCCGGCTTCGAGCCCAGCGCCAGGTCCCGCTCGTGCTCCAGCAACCAGGCATGTTTGGTCGCGGCTTCATCCGCCGGCAATGCCGCCAGATGGGTGAGAATGTCGTGTTCCGGCGGAATCGACAGGGCCACGCGGATCGCGGCGAAATCGTGCACGGCCACCGTCAGGGTGCCGTCCATATCGAACACCCAATGACGTACCTCGGACAGACTCATGCCCAATCCTTGCGATGACGGATCAAGCCTTCCTGGGTCACCGATGCCACCAGCACACCGGCGCGGTTGTACACGCTCCCCCTGGAAAATCCGCGGGAATTGCCGGCCCACGGGCTGTCCATGGCATAGAGCAACCAGTCGTCAGCGCGCAGATCGGCATGGAACCACAAGGCATGATCAAGACTGGCGACCTGCATATCCTTCTGCCACACCGACTTGCCATGGGGCAGCAAGGACGTGGTCAGCAGACCGAAGTCCGAAGCATAGGCCAGCAGATATTTATGCAGTGCCGGCGAGTCGGCCAGTGCCCCATCGGCACGAAACCAGACGTACTTCACCGGGTCCGACGGCTGCGGGTTGTAAGGGTCCTTCTCGGTGACCGGGCGCACTTCGATGGGCTTGGGGCACAGGAGTTTTTCACGCATATGTTCGGGAATCAGGTGCGCACGTTGCTGGGTGAGCTCCAGCTCCGTGGCCAGGTTCTCCGGCCCGACGACCTGGGGCATGCTGCTCTGGTGCTCGAAACCTTCCTCGTCGTACTGGAACGAGGCGCTGCAGGTGAAGATCGGCTGGCCCTTCTGGATCGCCGTGACGCGCCGCGTGCTGAAGCTGCCGCCGTCGCGCACCCGATCGACCGAGTAGACCACCGGCAAACCGGCATCGCCCGGGCGCAGGAAATAACCGTGCATCGAATGCACATGCCGCGCTTGCTCGACCGTCTGGCTGGCCGCCGACAACGACTGGCCCAGCACCTGGCCGCCGAACAACTGGCGAAAGCCCAGGTCCTGGCTGCGGCCGCGAAACAGGTTTTCTTCAATCGGTTCCAGGGTCAGCAAGTCGACCAGGTCTTCCAGCACTTGGCTCATTCAAACGCTCCTCACACAGGGCAATACTGTTCACTTAACGACGATATCAAGCCATCCGTGCTTGTGTGGCCGGCACGCTGGCCACAGGCCTCGAATGATACAGCCTTTGTCGCTCCCGGCGGTGCAGCGGATCGGCCAACCCCGGGGTTATCCTTGCAGGGTGCGCAGCCATTGCGCGTGGTTGATGCGGTAGAGCACGTGGCGGCGCAACGGATGATCGTCGGCCAGCTTCGGATGCTCGAAGTCCGATTGCGGGTCGTAATGCATGCCGATAGCCTGCATGACCTTCTGCGATGCCGTATTGCTCTCGCTGGTAAAGGCCACGACCTCGTCCAGGGACAGGCGCTCGAAACCGCAGCGCAAGGCCGTCCAGGCCGCCTCGCTGGCATAGCCCAGGCCCCAGTGCTCGCTGGACAGGCGCCAAGCGATCTCCACCGCCGGGGTGAAGGTGGCCTCGAAGTTCACCTGCATCAGCCCGGTCAGGCCGATAAAGGCCCCGGTGTCCTTGCGTTCCAGCGCCCAGAGGCCAAAGCCGTATTCGGCGAAGTGCCCGCGAATCCGACCGATCAGCGCGGCACTTTCCAGACGGTTGAGGACTGTCGGAAAATAGCGCATCACCTGAGGATCGGCACACATCCGGGCAAACTCCGGCAAGTCCTCGTCGCGCCACTGGCGCAACAGCAAGCGTGCACTCTCAAGTTCCAGTATCGGCCCCATCAACTCTCTCTCCGGATTCTTTCAACACGGACTCCCTGCTCGTCAGTGTATCGCGCTGATAAGATCCTTCACTCCTTCCTACATGAATTCGCCATGCCGTTGCCTTTGATCTACCACGATGATTACAGCCCGGACTTCCCCGCGGACCATCGCTTTCCCATGGACAAATTCCGCCTGCTGCGTGATCACCTGGTGGACAGCGGCCTGACCCGGGACGCCGATCTGCTGCGCCCGGCCATCTGCCCTGTGGATATCCTCGCCCTGGCCCACGACCGTGGCTACATCGAGCGCTATATGGCCGGCGAACTGTCCCGCGAAGACCAGCGCCGCCTTGGCCTGCCCTGGAACGAGGCCCTGGCGCGGCGCACCGTGCGCGCGGTCGGCGGCTCGCTGCTGGCCGCCGAACAGGCGCTGGAACACGGTCTGGCCTGCCACCTGGCGGGCGGCACCCACCATGCCCATTACGATCACCCGGCGGGTTTCTGCATTTTCAACGACCTGGCAGTCATCAGCCGCTACCTGCTGGAAAGCGGCCGCGTGGGTCGGGTGCTGATCTTCGACTGCGACGTGCACCAGGGCGACGGCACCGCGCGCATCCTCGAAGACACCCCGGACGCCATCACGGTGTCCCTGCACTGCGAGAAAAACTTCCCGGCGCGCAAGGCCCACAGCGATTGGGACATTCCCTTGCCGATGGGCATGGGTGACGGTGACTACCTCAAGGTGGTGGATGACGCGTTGAACTACCTGCTGCCGCTCTACCAGCCGGACCTGGTGCTGTATGACGCCGGCGTGGATGTGCACAAGGACGATGCCCTGGGTTACCTGAAACTGACCGATGAAGGGGTGGCCGCCCGGGATGAAAGTGTCCTGCGCCATTGCCTGGGCCGGGATATCCCGGTGGTCGGGGTGATCGGCGGTGGCTACAGCAAGGATCGCCAGGCCCTGGCCCGGCGCCACGGGATCCTGCACCACAGCGCGCGGAAGGTCTGGGCGTCATCAGGTTGTCACTGAAGCCTGGGCTTACCCACAATGGCTGTGGAACCGCCTGTGGATAACCTGAGTGAAATGCGCTGCAGGTCTTATGGGGAAAGGGCTGTACAGGACTGTATATTTTTTGTACAGGGATTCTGAATCTACCATCACTCCTAAGGCCCCCACCGTCCTGTAGGAGCAGGGCTTGCCCGCGAAGCTTTTAGCGATTTGGGGGCCTTTCGAGGCCAATCGAGCGTCGACCGGCCGCTCCTACAAGGCCCGCGTACACCACATCCTCGGTGGAAAAACGTAGAATGCCCGGCTCGTTCAGCCAATTCGCCGCCCGCCATGACCCAGCCAACCCCTGACACCACCCCTCACGTTGCCATTATCGGTGGCGGCCCCGCCGGCCTGATGGCCGCCGAGGTCCTGAGCCAGGCGGGTATCCAGATCGACCTCTACGACGGCATGCCTTCGGTCGGGCGCAAGTTCCTGCTGGCCGGCGTCGGCGGCATGAACATCACCCATTCCGAAGCCTACCCGGCGTTTCTCTCCCGCTACGCCGAACGTGCGCCCCACATCGCTCCGTTGCTCCGAGCTTTTGGTGCCGATGCACTGTGCGAATGGATTCACGGCCTGGGGATAACTACGTTCGTCGGCAGCTCCGGCCGGGTTTTCCCCAGCGATATGAAAGCCGCCCCGCTGCTGCGCGCCTGGCTCAAGCGCCTGCGGGAAGCCGGGGTAGTTATCCACACCCGCCATCGCTGGCTGGGCTGGCAGGATGGCAGCCTGGTTATCCACAGCCCGGAGGGCGAAAAAACCTTGCGCCCCGACGCCACGCTCCTCGCATTGGGTGGCGCCAGCTGGGCGCGACTGGGCTCCGACGGGGCCTGGTTACCGCTGCTTGAGCAACAGGGCGTGACGGTCGCACCCTTGCAACCGAGCAACTGCGGCTTCGACGTCGCGGCCTGGAGCGAGGTTCTGCGCGGCAAGTTCGCCGGTGCGCCACTGAAGAACGTCGCTATCGCCCTGCCCCACGGCACGCCGCGCCTGGGGGAATGCGTGATCACCGCCAGCGGCATCGAAGGCAGCCTGATCTACGCGCTGTCCGCGCCGATTCGCGAGCAGATCAACCAGCAAGGCCAGGCGACGATCGAGATCGACCTGCTGCCCGGCAAGCCTGTGGACAAGGTCCAGGCCGCGCTGGCCAAACCCCGTGGCTCACGTTCCATGGCCAAGCACCTGCACAGCCAGTTGGGGATCGACGGAATCAAGGCCGCGTTGCTGCGGGAGCTGACCGATGCCGAGACCTTTGCCGACCCGGCGCGTCTGGCCAGCGCCATCAAGGCCCTGCCGCTGACGCTGGTCAAGGCGCGTCCGCTGGACGAGGCCATCAGCAGCGCCGGTGGCGTACCGTTCGAGGTCATGGACGAGCGGTTGATGCTCAAGGCCTTGCCCGGGGTGTTCTGTGCGGGCGAAATGCTTGATTGGGAAGCGCCGACCGGCGGCTACCTGCTCACGGCCTGCTTTGCCAGCGGGCGGGTGGCGGGACAAGGGATATTGGAGTGGTTGCGGCAGCGGAGCCGAGACAAGGTCATCCCAGGATAACGCACACAACTGTAGGGGCCGGCTTGCTGGCGATGAGGCCCTTGAGCCTTGCATCAATTTCAAGGACGCCATCGCCAGCAAGCCAGCTCCTACAATGACCGTGTTGACCCTGGAGCCAACACGGCATCGATGCTCGCCTTACGGCTTGCGCTTGCGCGGCCCGGTATTGAACACCGGCACCTTGCGCACCGGTTTGATCGACTGCACCACATCTTCCGGCTTCTCGCCGCTGTCGACCCACTTGCCCAGGTTGCGCTTGCCACCAGCGGCTTTCGGTTTTTTCGGCTTCTTCGGTTTCTTGATCACGCTGCCCGAGGCATCGGTGTCCGGCACCCGGTGATCCGGTTCGAAACCGGCTTCGTCCTGACGCTTCAGAGTCTGACGAGTCAGGGTCTCGATGGCTGACAGCAGATTCACCTCATCGGCGCAGACCAGGGAAATCGCCTCGCCAGTGGCGCCGGCACGGCCGGTACGACCGATCCGGTGAATGTAGTCCTCGGCCACGATCGGCAGGTCAAAGTTGACCACCAGTGGCAAGTCCTCGATGTCCAGGCCACGGGCCGCCACATCGGTGGCCACCAGGATCTGGATCTCGCTCGCCTTGAAGCGGTCCAGGGCGCGCTGGCGGGTAGCTTGTGGTTTGTCGCCATGGATGCCGTCGGCATTGATGCCCAGGCCCTGGAGTTTTTCCACCAACTGGTCGACGCCATTGCGGGTCTTGGCAAACACCAGGACCTGCTTCCAGTGCTGCTTGCGCATCAGGTGCACAAACAACTCCGGCTTGCGCTTCTTGTCCACCGTCACCAGCCACTGCTTGACGGTGTTGGCCGCCACGTTGCGCGGGCTGACTTCGATGCTCAGCGGATCGTTGAGCATCTGCCCGGCCAGCAGGCGGATCGCATCGGAGAAGGTCGCGGAAAACAGCAGGGTCTGGCGCTTTTTCGGCAGGGCCTTGTAGATATTGCCCAGCTCTTCCTGGAAACCGAGGTCGAGCATGCGGTCGGCTTCGTCGAGCACCAGGGTCTGCAACTGGTTGAACTTGAGAGCGTTCTGGCGATAGAGATCGAGCAGGCGGCCCGGGGTCGCCACCAGCAGGTCGACGCCCTTGCGCAGCTTCATCATCTGCGGGTTGATGCTGACGCCGCCGTACACCGCATAGGTGCTCAGCGGCAGGTGCTCGGCGTACTGGCGCACGCTTTCATGCACCTGCTCGGCCAGCTCCCGGGTCGGCACCAGGATCAGCGAACGCACCGAGTTGGCGGTGACCTTCGGCCCTTCCAGGGTCAGCAGTTGCAACAGCGGCAAGGCGAAACCGGCGGTCTTGCCGGTGCCGGTCTGGGCCGCGGCCATCAGGTCGCGACCGGCCAATACGGCGGGAATGGCCTGGGCCTGGATCGGTGTGGGGGTCTGGTAACCCAGAGTGTCCAGGGCCCGCGTCAGGGGTTCGATCAGGCCGAGTGTGGCGAATGTCATGGAAGTACCGTAGGAAAAAGTGTCAGCGCCGTAAAGCAATGCGCGGCAGTTTACCCTGTCAGGCCTCTTTCGGCTTGCGCCACTGCGGTAAACCGATCAACACCACGGCGCTGATGATCACGCCCATGGCCATGCACTCCTGCCAGCCGATGTGCTCGCCGGCAAAGAGGATGCCCAGCAGCACCGCCACAGCCGGGTTGACGTAGGCATAGCTTGTGGCCGCCGCCGGGCGCACATGCTTCAACAGGTACATGTAGGCGTTGAAGGCGATGATCGAGCCGAAGACGGTCAAGTAAGCCATGGCGATCCAGCCGTCGGTCGAGGGCATCTGGGTCAGGCGCTCGCCGCGGACAAAGCTGGCCATCAGCAACACCACACCGCCCACCAGCATTTCCGCCGCGCTGGCCATGCCGCCCTGGGGCAGCGGCAGGTGCTTGCTCCACACCGAACCGAAGGCCCAGGTCGCGGCGGCCAACAGCAGCAGGCCGGCACCGAGCGGGCTGGCTTGCAGGTTGGAGCCCATGTTCAGCAGGGCGATACCGATCAGGCCGAGCACAATGCCGGCCCATTCAAGACCGGTATTGCGGTTGCCCCAGAAATAGCCGCAAAGCAAGGTGAACAGCGGCACCGTGGCCACCGTCAGCGCGGCGACGCCCGAGGCCACGCCCATGTGCTCGGCCAGGGTCACCGCGCCATTGCCGAAGCTGAGCAGCAGCACGCCGATGGCCGCCGCTGCTTTCCATTGCGGCCAGGTCGGTGCCGGTACGCCGCGAAGGCGTTGATAGGCAAACAGCAGGCTGCCGGCGATCACAAAACGGATGCCGCCCATCATCAACGGTGGCCAGGATTCCACGCCGATACGAATGGCCAGGTAGGTCGAGCCCCAGATGAAATACAACGCAAAAAAAGCACCGATCAGCGGTAACGGGAAACGGCGTGGGGCAGACATGGGGGGCAGATCCAGGCAGGGCAAGGGAGGCTTATTCTAGAAAGGCGCCTGAAAAATAATAAGTTACAAAACCGTGTTATAAGGCCAGTACACTTTGTAAAGCATGGATATCAGGGTGCTTGGCCATTGTTTCGAAAGCCCACGTAGTAGAGAGCCTGTGGATGGATAAATACGATCGTTTGATTCTGGGTGAGCTGCTGGACAATGGCCGCGCCTCGTTCGCCGAACTGGCGCGCAAGGTCAACCTGTCCGCGCCGGCGGTGGCGGAGCGAGTGGCGAAGCTGGAAAGCAGTGGGGTGATCACCGGGTATCAGGCCAAGGTGGACCTGGCGAAGATCGGTTTACCGATCCAGTGCGTGATCGAGTTGCGGCTCAACCAGCATGGCAAGCAACAGGTCTATGACGACCTGGCGCAGATTCCGCAGATTACCGAATGCCATCGGGTGACCGGGGACCCGTGCGTGATTCTGCAGGCGGCGGTGGGGAGCATGGCGGAGCTGGAGCAGTTGATCAATCGGATTGCCCAGTTCGGTTTCAGCAAGACCTCGATTGTGCTGTCGAGCGCGATTGAGCGGCGGGTGCCGTTGGGGCATTTGGACATGAATGGGAAGGCGAAGGGCTGATAAACCGGCTGCAGTGTTCTGCCTGATGGTCCGTGTTTTCCGGTTTTGGGGGCGCTTCGCACCCCATCGCGAGCAAGCTTGCTCCTACAAGTTTTGCGTCATGCACAGACTTTGCGTACGACGCGGTCCTGTAGGAGCAAGCTTGCTCGCGATCGCTATCTACCAGACGCTGCCACACCCACTGACCGGCACCACCTGCGGCATATCACGCAGCCGAATCCACGGTTCTTTCCGCCAGTGCAGCAGGCTCAATGCTCCGCCGTCCCACTCCAGAATTCCAAGGCTCGGCGCCTGGGTCAACGCCGGCTGCGGCTGGCCGCGCAACATCGGCAGCACCTGATGCGTCAGCCATTGGCGCAGGTGGCGATTCTCCGGCAGGTAGTGATAGACCAACATCGCGTAGACGCCGGATTCGCTGAGCATCAGGTGATCTTCAGATCGGCCGCTACCCTTGAATTTCAGCACCCGCCGCTGATCCGGATCGAGCTTGATGGCTTTGCGTTCATGCCACTCGATCCCCATCAGATGCCCGATATCACGGGCACAGAACCAGGCTTCGTCATGCAGGAGCAAGGCGCGGAGTTTGAGGTGGTGGCGAGTATAGATTTGCGGTTCGAAGCTGATGTCCGCTTGTATTTCAAGAGTGGAACTTTCCATTTGGCGTAACTCCTAGACTTCCTATAAGAGCTGCCAGAAAAGCTTTCCTACGAGCTTGGGTGGCAGCCGTACGCGGAGTAGGAACCGGGTCCTAGGCTACCCGGCCACGCAGAAGCGTGCCCGCGCACGGCCACCATGACTGATTATCCCGGCATAAAAAAAACGCCGCAATCAGAAGGTGGACGCAAAGCGCCTAGTCCAGCTCTGCAAGGGTTCCTACGCCCTGTCACCGATTTGGCGATGACAGGAGAAAGGCTAGAGGCACAATACATTTCGAGCAAGACAGCATAAGTCGCCAGACGGAGTACGATTTTTCCTCGATTTCGTCAGACAAAGGCCGTAAATAGGTGGGTTCTGCGCCTCCAAACAAGCTCAAAACCACGCAAACACCGAAAATACTCAAACCTATTCAAAAAGATTACGCTGAGCAAAAGACGTTATCTGCCGTCGAAAATTCTGATAAGAATCCAACTGCCTGACAGGGCCCTCTGGGTCAAGGCCTAACGTTAACCTCGCACGCATTTCTGAGAATCGCTTTTTAAACTTCGTCAAGCGTGCGCCTTGAGTTTCACTAGCCTCACACAATGCAGTCAGTAGTAACTGCTTAGAATCTCTTACACTTTCTAGTCGGCGAGGAGGCGGTACACAATCCAAACTCCCTCTATAGCTAGGGTTTCCCGCCACCCGTTTAACCTCTTCGATGTCAGCCAGCAACCACGTTTCCAACATCGTCACAGGAACCACCGGAATTACTTTATCTGACTCAATCAATCCGTTTGCGGCACTAGATATTTCTTGTTCCCGGACAGAAACGCCAACATTATCAGCATCGCGGTGAACAAATATCAAGTCCGCATGAGGATAATATTTTAAAATTGCAACAAGTTTCTCCCGAACAGAACGCCCAACAGGAGTCTTAAACATGCCAAGATCTGGAGTTTCACCACTGACTTCGGAGAAGCCCTCTTGGATCAAAAGATTTTCTATATGTTCAACCAAGCGAAGATCTGAGCTACCTTCCCCAACTAGAATAAACCTTACTTTCATAATTCTTCCTTGGACTCAGTCTTCAAAAATCGATATTTGGTTACCCGGAGGAAGTGACAAATATGAAACTATAGAACCTTGATTGATTGACTCGACTCCTGATTTGAAACGCCAGCTATCCTGCAAACTTTTACAGCGAATGGTGGAAGCAGGCATTCCATCAAGCCCTCGCACTTTAACAACATCCGCATAGATCAAATCATCCCGCCCTTCTAATTTAACAAGTACAGGAGAATGGGTCGCAATTAAAATTTGCCGCATAGGATTATCTTCACCCACCGGCTGACTTGTATCAACGGCCAGCTCTTTCAACAAATCAAGCATTGCTCCCATTTTTGCCGGATGAATCCCATTTTCAGGCTCTTCGAAGCAGAGAAGACCTTTAAACTCTGGGTCCTCTGCCATAATGCACAAGGCCATAAAACGTAACGTGCCATCTGACAAGGCTCGGGCAGGCAGAAAGGCTCCTGAACGCTCTTTGACTTCTACTGTTAATAACTGTCGCACTTGATCCACATCAACTCGAACATCTGAAGTTGGCACAATTTCAGAAAGACGACTCGCAATCCGAGAATAAACATTATGATCTTTTCGGAAGAGCTTATAAAGGGCAGCAGCCAACTTGCCGCCATCCGACCCAACGCTGCTTTCCTCGTGCATTTTGTTCGAGCGTCTCATTGCACTCGGTTCCAAAGACAAAAAGCGCCATGACTGCATCTCTCTACGAGCAGCAAGAATTGTCGGCCATGCGGCGCTATTTGTATTTGCTACGACGGTTTTTGGAACACGTCTTGCCGGAAATTTTTGCGGCTGACCACTACTCCCGCCATCTTGGTGCAAGCTAATTTCAACAATGCCATCGTCCATTTGCTTCGTTGATATGTAACCAGCACCTTTACGATCATTCACAACCACTTGATTGCGAAACTGAGAGGCACTTAATGGGAAATGCAAAAAATTAGCAGACTCCCCCTTAGTTATATAAGATAACGTTTCCCGAGAAAGGTATAACCCCAACGTTCCGGAGTCTTCCTCTAGAGGATCTCGCGCAATTTCTACTTCATAGCGTAAAAACGTAGAGGTTGCTTGAGCCTTACGACCGAAGTCATCAACAATATCTAGAGGTACAATCATCTCCACAGCAAGAGTCAAACTTTCCGCTCGATAGTCACCATTGGTCCAAAAGACATCCAACGGATCATTCGACTCAGAATCCCTAACCGCAATAGCGGCCTCAACAATAGTCTTATCACTCAACAGAGAAAGAAATTTTATCGCATCGAAAATATTTGATTTCCCCACACCATTTAGGCCCGCAATACAATTGAAAGGGCCGAGGGAAACTGAGAAATTTAGAAGATTTTTGAAGCCATGGGCTTCGAGTTTGGTAAGCATAGGCGCTCTCTGTCGTCGAGCTAGTGGTTAGCAATTCACACGAGTATCTTTGATCCGGGTACAGGTCTCAAGGGTAAAAACACTCAAATCTGAACAGGCTTCATTTCAAAAAATACCGCCCCCCCCTCAAAAACAAAGCGAGTCCGGCGCTAATCGGAAGCTAAACCTGCCCGTTCGGTCCCATAGAAATCAAGAGGCCCGATACCGCTTCAAATGCTCGCCGATCTTCGCCGCCGGCACCTTCTGCAATTTGCACAACCAATCATGGGACAACACCTGCACCCCATGTTTATCGCGCAGCTCGCCGGCCATATGCGCCAGCAGGTTCGCCGCCATCTCTGCATCGGCCATGGCCCGGTGCGCCTGCCCCGTGTGTGGCAAGCGAGCAAAGGCGGTCAGCGTGCCCAGCTTGTGATTCGGCGCCGCCGGCATCAAGCGCCGCGCCAGCAACAACGAACAGGCAAAATTCTGCAAACGCGTACGCTTGATCCGCCCCAATTCGTAATCCCAGAACTTCTGGTCAAATGCGGCGTTGTGCGCCAGTAACGGAGTCGTACCGACAAACTCGTTGACCTCGTTCATCACCCGCTCCGCCGACGGTGCGGTGCGCAACATGGCGTTGCTGATGCCGGTCAGCTGTTCGATAAAGGCCGGCACTCTCACGCCGGCATTCATCAGGCTCTGGTAACGGTCGACGATGCGCCCTTGTTCCAGGATGACCACGGCGATTTCCGTGGCCCGGCACCCCGCGTTCGGTGTGATGCCCGTGGTTTCAAAGTCGATGACCGCAATACGTTCCAAAAGCCCAGCCCTTTGCAAAATCGGTTTCAGTTTTTCAACAACAACGCGCCTTCGATGGGCACGTAGCGGCTTGCGGCGCGGATCAACGAGTTGGCCGTCAGCCCCGGCACGCCATAGGCCACGGCTTCGACGCCGTGCTTGTCGATGATGCGTGTGAGCAGCAGGTCGAAATCGCCGTCGCCGGAAGCCAGCACCACTTCGTCGACATGGGGCGCCACGTCCATGATATCGATGGTAATGCCCACGTCCCAGTCGCCCTTGGCCGAGCCGTCACTGCGCTGGATATAAGGCTTGAGCTTCACCGTAAAGCCCAGGTTGCGCAGGATCTGCTGGAACTGCTGCTGCTTGCTGTCGCCGCGATCGATGGCGTAGGCGTAGGCCTCGACAATCTCCCCGCGCTGGCTGATATCAGCCCACAGGGCGGCATAGTTGAAGTGACAACCATAGGCCTGGCGAACGGTGTAGTAGAGGTTCTGCACATCGGCGAACACAGCGATTTTCTTCACCGCGAATCCTCATGGCGCAAAAGCGCACTGGCGGGTGATGACGAGCGCTCGGAAGCGATTAGGTGCGCAGTATGCCAGCCCGGGGAGAAGTTCAGCGAATATTCGGCGGGGCGAGGGTGGGCTGGAGGAACAGATTTTCAGAAGCCTGCTTGTCTACAAAGCTTTTGGCGAGCTTGAGGGCGCTTTCGCGGATAAATCCGGCTCCCACAATTACCGGTCAAACCAAAAATCCACATACAACCGAATACCCATTGTGGGAGCGGAGCTTGCCCGCGAAGCTTTTGGCGGCCTTGAGGACGCTTTCGCGGGCAAGCTCCGCTCCCACAGGTTATGCGTAACCCTCCTTCCTCGGTCAGACGAAGGAATCGTCGTCGCCGGAAATGGAGGAACCGTCGTCATCGAAGTCGGTATCAGCGAAACCACCCTGGTTGTTATTGCTGCCCCAGGAGTCGTTGTTGGCCATGCGCTGATCATCGCCCCAACCACCGCCACCACCGTTGTTGCTCATCGGGCTCGGCTCGATGATTTCTTCGATGATCTGCGGTTGCTGCTGATTGTGATGGAACAGGCTGCTGATACCTTCCGCCAGCATCACGCCACCGGCCACGCCGGCCGCGGTTTTCAGCGCGCCACCAAGGAAACCGCTACCCATGGGCGCCGCCGGGGCCGCCTGCTGTGGCGCGGGCTGGGCGTAGGCAGGCTGCTGATAGTTGGGCTGGGTGTTGTAGTTCTGCTGCGGTGGCGGAGCATTGAACCCAGGACGCCCCGGCTCACGCCAGCCGCCACCGGAATTGCTCGGTGCAGGCGCTGGAGCCGGATCGCGGCTGCCACCGAAAATGCTCGACAGGAAACCACCGCTGCTCGACGCCGGCGCGGCGCTCTGGGCACGGGCCTGCTGCAACTCGTCCTGAAGCTGCTGCAACTGCGCCTGCAGTTGCTTGTTCTGTTCGTCGAGGCTCTTGATCGCGTGCTCTTGCACCAGGATCGACTGGGTCATGTAGTACGGTGCAGCCGGTTGGCGAGTCAGGTGTTCCTTGATCCGCGCCTCGGCCAGGGCGTCACGCGGGGCTGAGTCCGTTCCGGCTTGCTGCAACCGTGAAAACAGTCCATCGATCAGGGTTTGCTCTTCGCTGTTCATGGCGACCTCATTAGATTGCCGGGTAGAAATCGATCGCCTCGACCCAACCGGGTCAGGCGTCCCTCAGTTATGGGGTTGTTACTGGAAGTTTCAATAGTCCTTACCTAACGTTTACATTTGAGTGTCGGCCCGCGCCATCGGTTAAAGTGTGGCTCTGCCTCAGCCTGCGCGATAGACAACCGATGAACCCGTTCAATGTAATCCGCGATTCCCTGTATTTTTTCCAGCGCAACCTGCGCCAGATTGCCCTGCTCTGCCTGCCGCTGGTGATCTTCGAAACCTTGCTCCAGCAGGTGTTGGACAACGCGGTGGGCCCGGATGCTTCACCGGCCTATGGCTTGGTGGCCGGACTGCTGGTCTATCCGCTCTACACGGCAGCGCTGATCCTGTTTCTCGATGCCCGCAGCCGTGGCGAAGCGCCAGCCAATCGTGATCTGCTGGCCATGTCCCTGCGCCTGTGGCCACGCTTTGCGCTGCTCTCGGCGGTCAATACCATTGCCATCGTGCTGGGCCTGTCGCTGTATTTCATTCCCGGTATCTGGCTGACCGTGATCCTGGCCTTCTCCGAATACCTGCTGGTGCTGCGCGGGCGCGAGCCGTTGCGGGCGATGAAGGAGAGCTTCGCCTTGAGCCGTGGCCACTTCTGGCTAACCTTCACCTGCATCTTGTGTGTAATGGGTCCACTCTGGCTGCTCAAGGGGTTGAGCCTGAGTGTCTACCCGGCACCGCAGAACCCGGTGTTGATGCTGATCATCGACAGCGCCCACAGTTTCCTGCAACTGTTCAGCTGCGTCGTCTTGTTCCGAATCTACATGCTGATCGGTGAAAATTCCGCCAAAGACTGAACCGAGGCCCATGACCCGTCTATTACGTTACCTGGTGGCAGGCCTGCTGATTGTCGCGGGCCTGGCCGCCCTGCTGGTCTACAGCCTGACCTGGCGCCCGGAAGAGCGCGAGACCCTGCCCGTGCGCTGTACCGCCGAGGCGCCGGTGCTGGTTCCCGGCCAGGCCCTCAAGGTGATGACCTGGAACCTCCAGTACCTGGCGGGCAAACGTTATGTGTTCTGGTACGACCTGCCCGACGGCAGCGGCCCGGACGATCGCCCGACCCCGGAAGACATGGCTTTCAGCCTGGACGAGGTGACCCGGGTGATCCGCGACGAACAGCCGGACATCGTGCTGTTGCAGGAAGTCGACGAGAATGCCAAGGCCAGCGACTACCAGGACCAGTTGAAGTTGCTTCAGGAACGGCTTGCGGACCTGTATCCCTGCAGCTCCCAGGCGTTCAACTGGAAAGCCGACTTTGTCCCGAACCTGCATATTTTCGGCAGTGTCGGGCGCAAGCTGGCGACCTTGAGTCGCTATCAGGTCGAACACGCCGAACGCCAGCAACTGCCGCTGGCCTCGGGCAATCTGCTCAAGCGCCAGTTCGAGCCCCGGCCGGCGCTGCTGGTGAACTACCTGCCGCTGAGTGACGGCGGACAGTTGGCGGTGGTCAATACGCAACTGGGGGCCTTTGCCCAGAACGACACCCAACTCAGGCAAGCAGCGGCAACCCTGCAATTGCTCGACAAGTTCGAGAGCCAGGGCACGCCGTGGCTGATCGGCGGTGATTTCAACCTGCTGCCGCTGGGACAGTATCTGCGCCTGCCACCACGCTTGCGCGGCGGTTACTCGGCGGACAGTGAGTTGCATCTGCTGTGGGACAAATACCCGATGATCCCGAGCAACAACGAAGCCAGCGGCATCGACCGTGAGCGGTGGCTGACGTTTTACCCGAACGATCCCGACGTCAGTGGGCCGGATCGGACCCTGGACTACTTTTTCTACAGTTCCAAGCTCAAGCGGGTCGAGGCCCAAGTGCGGCAGGACGATACCTTGACGATTTCCGATCACTTGCCGGTGCTGGCGCGGTTTCTGTTGCCGGCGGCGCAGTAGTCGCCATCCAGCCCCGGGCGCGCTACTGCGGCCAACACGGCCCCTGTAGGAGCCGGCGTGCCGGCGATAGCGGTGTGAAGGGCGAAATCTCTGTCGCCTGAAAAATCGCATCGCCAGCACGTCGGCTCCTACAGGTTTGGGCGGGCTCTTACTTGCGTGGTTTGATCCGTGCCGTCGCCTCGGCTACCAAGGGATCATCCGGCCAGTAGTGCTTCGGATAACGCCCCTTGAGGTCCTTCTTCACTTCGGCGTAGGTGCTGCGCCAGAAGTTCGCCAGATCCTGGGTGACCTGTACCGGGCGCCGAGCCGGCGACAGCAGGTGCAGTTTCACCACTTGGCGGCCACCGGCAATCCGCGGAGTCTCGGCCAGGCCGAACAACTCCTGCAGACGCACCGCCAGAATCGGCGGCTGCTCGCTGTAGTCCAGGCGGATCGACGAGCCCGAAGGCACGCTCAGATGATGCGGTGCCAATTCCTCCAGACGTTGCGGCAACGGCCAGGGCAACAGGCTGTGAAGAATTCCGGCCAGTTCCAGGTTGGCGAAATGACTGAGCCGAGAAACCCGCCCCAGATAGGGCTTGAGCCACTGTTCCAGGGTCGCCAGCAAGGTCTTGTCGCCGACATCCGGCCATTCGCTCTCGCCCTTCTCATCCAGGTCCAGTTTGCGTAACAAGGCTACCCGCGCCTGCCACTGGCGCAGCTCCGGGGTCCAGGGCAACAGTTCCAGGCCCTTGCGCCGCACCAGGTTGACCAGCGCCTGGCTACGCGCTGCCTCGTCCAGCCCGGTCAGGGGTTCGCGACTGAGGATCAACTCACCGACCTTGCGCTGGCGCTCGGCACGCAGCACACCTTCGCGCTCATCCCAGTCCAGTTGGTCGACCGTGCTCACCTGCTCGGCCAGCACGCTGTCGAACAGGCCCGGATCGAACTCCGCCGCCAGGTAGATACGTTCTTCACGCTGGCCCTGGCGACTGCCCAGATCGGCCACCACCAACCAGGGCTGTTTCATCAGGCTGTCGGTTTCGCTGAACAAGGCCGCCCGGCCGTTGGCCAGCCGGTATTCCGCGCCACCGTCGCGGCGCTGTTGCGCCACCCGATCCGGATAGGCCAGGGCCAACAGCGCCCCGAGCCAGCGCGGATGATCCGGATCAGCCACCGGTTCGTTCGCCGAACCGCGCAAGTAGCCGCGATACTGCCGCGCCAGTTGCCGCGCACGCTGCACGCCCCCCTGAGCACCACGGGTTACCCGCTCTTCACCCGCCAGCAAGGCCAATCGCGTGTGCAGGTCAGCCCCGCCACCACGCTGGATATCCCGCTCGCCCAGGAGTGCCGCGACATCGCAGGCCATGGCCGCCAGCCCCAGCGCCTGCCCGCGCAACAGCAAATGGGCAATACGCGGATGGGCCGGCAACTCGGCCATGGCCTGGCCGTGATTCGTCAATGCGTACTCGGCGCCGGCCTTACCGGCCAACGCCCCAAGCCGCTGCAACAGATCCTGGGCCTGGGCATAAGCGGCAGCAGGCGGCGCGTCCATCCAGACCAGCTCGCCGGGCGCCACGCCCCAGCGCGCCAGCTGCAAGGCCAACCCGGCCAGGTCCGCCTGAAGGATTTCCGCGCTGCCATAGGCCGCCAACTGCTCATGCTGGGCCTCGGACCACAACCGATAACACACCCCCGGTTCCAGGCGCCCGGCACGGCCCGCGCGCTGGGTGGCGCTGGCCCGGGAAATGCGCTGTGTGTCGAGGCGGGTCATGCCGCTGCCGGGGTCGAAACGCGGCACCCGCGCCAGCCCGGCATCGATCACCACCCGCACGCCGTTGATGGTCAGGCTGGTTTCCGCGATATTGGTCGCCAGCACCACCTTGCGCTTGCCGGCCGGCGCCGGTTCGATGGCGGCGCGCTGGGCCGCGAGGTCCAACTCGCCATGCAGTGGGCACAGCAGCACATCGGCCCGCCCGCCCAGGCTTTCCTCCAGTTGCTGGTGCACCCGGCGAATCTCCGCCTGACCCGGCAAAAATACCAGCAGGCTGCCGTGCTCGGCGTCCAGCGCCTCGTGCACGGTTTGCACCACTCGCGACTCGATAAATTCTCCGGGTTGAAAGGCCCGGCCCCAGCGCAAGGTCACCGGGAACATCCGCCCTTCGCTGCGTACCACCGGCGCGTCGTCCAGCAAACCGGCCAGGCGTTCGCCTTCAAGCGTGGCGGACATCAGCAGGATCTTCAGCGGCTGCTCGTCACGAAACATCTGCCGCCCGTTGAGGCTCAGGGCCAGGGCCAGGTCGGCATCCAGGCTGCGTTCGTGGAATTCGTCGAAGATCACCAGCCCGACCCCCTCAAGGGCCGGATCGTCATTCAAACGACGGGCAAGAATACCTTCGGTGACCACTTCGATACGCGTCTTGGGGCCGACCCGGCTTTCCAGGCGAATGCGATAGCCGACGGTTTCACCAACCTTTTCCCCCAGCTCACTGGCCAGTCGCTCGGCCGCCGCACGGGCCGCGAGACGCCGCGGCTCAAGCATCAGGATGGTTTGCCCGGCCAGCCACGGCTCGTTCAGCAACGCCAGCGGCACCCGGGTGGTCTTACCGGCACCGGGCGGCGCTTCCAGCACTGCCTCATGGCGTTCGTTCAACGCCTGGCGCAAAGCCGGCAATACTTCATCAATCGGCAACGAATTCATGGTGGCTCCCAGGCTGACCGTGAATTATACGGTGAACCCCGCGGGCCTCCAAAGCCAAAGGCTTTGCAAGCGGTTGTCAGCTCATCACGCGCCTGGCCCGGCGCCGGGTACAAAGCCGGCAAGACTTCATCAATCAGCAACGCATTCAGGGTGGCTCCCGGACAAAGAGCCGGGTATAACGGCGAACTGCCCGGTCTTAATCGCGGTCTTAACAACTGATCCAGACGCGGCCCCAGCGGCTTCACGTTTCCTTCAGGAGATATCCATGCGCATTGTTTCCCGTGTTATCGGCACCGTTCTGGTTGCTACCCTGCTGACCCAACTGAGCGCTTGCGGCTCGATTTTCTACCCGGACCGGCGTGGCCAGATCGAAGGCCGGATCGACCCGCTGATCGCCGGTCTCGACGCCATCGGCATCCTGTTCTTCGTTATCCCCGGCCTGATCGCGTTCGGCATCGACTTCGCCACGGGCGCCATTTATCTGCCCCACGGCAAGACCGCACAGATCGCCCCGGAAAAACTCCAGGAAGCCATCACCGCCGATGGCCACGTCGACAACCTCAAGCTGCAGGCGATTCTCAAGACCGAACTGCACCAGACCCTGCCGTTGAACGACCCGCGCCTGATCCAGCAAAAAGGCAATCTGCAACAACTGGCGATGTACAACCTGCGCCCCGCGGCCTGAGCCCAGGGACACTGAAAAAGGATCGCGGCCTTCATGACCAGCAGCCCGGAACACGCCCGCCTGTTACGTCTGGCTACCCGGGCCTCGGTCGGGGTGGCGAGCCTCCTGATCCTGACCAAGGCCGCCGCCTGGTGGCTGAGCGGTTCGGTGAGCATGCTCGCCGGGCTGACCGACTCGCTGCTCGACGGCGTCACCTCGTTTCTCAATCTGCTGGCGGTGCACTACGCGCTGCGCCCGGCGGATAACGATCACCGCTACGGGCACGGCAAGGCCGAATCCCTGTCGGGCATGGCCCAGGCGCTGTTCATTGCGGTAAGTGCGGTGCTGATTGCGATCCAGGCCTTCGAGCGCCTGAAAAACCCGGAACCGATCGGTGCCCCGTGGATCGGCATCGGGGTGATCGTGTTGTCGCTGCTCCTGACCGCCGGGTTGCTGCTGTTGCAGCACAAGGTGGTCCGCGAGACCGGCTCCACCGCCGTGCGCGCTGACTCCCTGCACTACCGCTCGGACATGCTGCTCAACGCCAGTATCCTGCTGGCGCTGGTGCTCGCCGGCTTCGGCTGGCCGCAGGTGGACGCCTGGTTCGGCCTGGGGATCTCGGTCTATATCCTCTGGAGCGCGATCCAGATCGGCCGGGAAAGCTTCGCCGTGCTGATGGATGAGGAGCTGTCGCCGGATATCAGCCAGCACATGCTGGAACTGGCGTGCAGTGTGCCTGGGGTGCTGGGCGCCCACGATCTGCGGACACGGATCTCCGGCAACCGCTGGTTTGTGCAGTTGCACCTGGAGTTGCCGGGAGAATTGACGCTATCGGTGGCCCACGACCTGAGTGACCAGGCCGCCGATGCCATCCAGGCCGCCTACCCGCAGGCCGAGGTGCTGGTGCACGCCGACCCGCGGGAAGTGGTAACGCCGCGCCACTGATCCGTCAGTAGTTGACCTGATAGCCGCGACTGCTCAGGCAGTTACCCTGGGCCTGGCGGTAAGCCTGGACCACCGCCGGTGCCGGCGCGTAGGTCACGTTGGCCGGGTCGAAGCCGCTTTGCTGCACCGCCCAGCGATAGCAATCCTCGCCATCCTGCTGGACCTGCTGCGGGCTCTGGCCGTTGGCCGGATAAGCCACCACATCGTAGCCGTTGCCTTGCGGCTCGGGCGCAACCTGTGGCGCGGCGGCCGGTGGATCGACCACCACGTAGTCCTGGGTATCTTCCTGGTAGAGGTAATAGGCACCGGCCGCGAGGAAAAACAGCGAGCCACCGATCCAGACTTCCCGCGCATAGTCAGGCAGGTAGGTGGTGCGAATCCCACGTGGCGGAGCGACGACTATGTAACGTGCGCCCTGCGGGCGATACCAGTAGCCACCGGAGAAGAAATAGTCCTGGCCACGGTAAGGCACCCGCCAGTTGCGATCCGGAAAGCGATCGACCACATAGCCGGGGCGATATTGCGGGCCCGGGCCCCAGCCATTGCCATGACCGTCGGGACGACCCGGCCAGCGACGATCATCGTGATGCTCGAAATTACCGCCGGGACGGTTGTTATTGTTGCCACCCTGCCAGTTCGGGTTGTTGCCGTTGCGCCGGGGAATGTCGGAATAGTTGCCACGCAACGGTTCCTGGGTCTGGCGTACGCTGTCGGGATGAGGCTGGATCGGCAGGTTGTTCTGCGGTGCCGGACGCGGCGCCTGATTGGGCTCGTTCTGCGGCGGCCGGCCTTGCCATTGGCCGCCTGGGTTCTGGTCGTGCCGCTCGAAATGCTGATTGTTCTCCGGGCGAACCTGGGGCGCAGGAGCAGGAGCCGGTGGACGCGGCGCCTGGATGTGGACTTCGGGTGCTGGTGGCCGCGGAGCGGGTGCCGGGGGACGGACTTCCGGCGCGGCTGGCCGTGGGGCCGGGGCCTGGGGACGCGGTTGATTGTTTTGCGGATGCGCCTCGTTACCTCCCGGGCGCCCTTCAGGGCGATGTTCGCCCTCATGTTTCTGATTTTCATCACCCTGGTTTTCAGCCAGTGCTTGCGCACCAACACTCATACAGAGCAAGCCAACACCTGCCAGACGCCAGATGCGCGATTTCATTCCATTCCTCACTGCGGTTCAGGGCTTAACCATAAGACTGGGAAAGCGGATTCCGGTTCTGTGACACTCTACCAGTCGCACAACTTATTTTTCGCCCATTAAAAAAGGGAGACCCGTCGGCCTCCCCTTGAGAACTTCGTCCGTGCTCGGCGCTTTTGACGCCGGCTCACCTCACACCGTCTTCTGGACAGCGTGTAGCCCGGTGGCCGGCGCAACCCTGTGGGATTGTCGGCCGCGGCTGGCCTGATTCGGCGGGCCGCAGTGGACTGGGGTGTCTGTCTCGAATGTGAACAGGCTTGCGAGACAGGACACTTGTCCGGGCAGTGATTCTGGTAATAAGCATAGGCCCGGGGCGACGGCAGAGGATTGCGAACATTGCTCAAATAAACATCTCTTGCGCAATTTTTAACTTCAGATAGATAATTTACCGCAATAGTTCTTGGAAAGGCCCTGACGATGAGCAAACTCGACCGATACGACCTGAGCATTCTGGCGGAATTGCAGCGTGATGCCCGCATCTCCAACCAGGAACTGGCCGAGCGTATCGGCCTGTCGCCCTCGCCCTGTTCGCGGCGGGTCAAGCAATTGGAGGACGACGGTTATATTTCCCGCCAGGTGGCCTTGCTTGATCGCAAGATGCTCGGCCTGAGCCTGACCGCCTATGTGCTGATCGGCATGGACCGGCATACGCCGGAGCGCTTCGAAAACTTCGAGGCGGCGATCCGCACCCTGCCGCAGGTGCTGGAGTGCAGCCTGGTGACGGGGATGGACGCCGACTATCAGCTGAAAGTGGTGGTGCCGGACATGGATCACTACCAGAAACTGCTGCTGGGGCACCTGACGCGTATCGAGGGGGTGACCAGCGTACGCTCCAGCTTTGTGCTGAACCAGGTGCTCAACAGCACGGAATTACCGTTGACCCATTTGCGCAGTTGATGGCTGCGAACGCGACCACCTGTAGGAGCCAGCTTGCTGGCGATAGCGGTTTTCCAGGCGGCAACGATGTCAGCTATCAGATCGCATCGCCAGCAAGCCGGCTCCTACAGGTCCGCGTGGGATTGATCGAGTGCTTTATTGCCCGAGATCAGATCAGTTCTCGCCCATGGCGTATAATCGGACGGTTTTCCACCCCGCTCGTGCTGGAGAGGTCTGATGGATCCTGCCGTTTTCGAAGAGTGGATGATGACCGGCCTGGTCAGCATCCTGGTCATTTTCATGGGCTTTATCGTCTGGGACCTGGCTAAGAAATCCAAGGCCGGGCGCTTCGGCACCTTTATCCTGTTCTTCGTGCTGGGCCTTGGCATCGTCGCGTTTGTGATCAAGAGCGTGGTGATCGGGCTGATCGAGTCGGGCTCGCTTTAACGCCGCCACAAGCTACAGACGCGCCGGCACTTCTCGCCACTGGCCTTGATCCAGGCCGTCCAGGGTCCAGTCGCCGATACGCACCCGCACCAGGCGCAAGGTCGGCAAGCCCACCGCCGCCGTCATGCGCCGAACCTGACGGTTACGTCCCTCGCGAATGATCAACTCCAACCAAGCCGTGGGAATGCTCTGACGAAACCGCACCGGCGGGTTGCGCGGCCAGAGAGTGGGCTCGTCGATCTGCCGCGCCTGGGCCGGCAAGGTCATGCCATCGTTCAATTCCACACCCTTGTGCAACTGCTCGATCTGCTCGGCGCTAGGCACACCCTCGACCTGTACCCAATAGGTTTTCGCCAGTTTGTGCTTGGGGTCGGCGATGCGTGCCTGGAGTTGGCCGTCGTTGGTCAGCAACAGCAGGCCCTCGCTGTCGCGGTCGAGCCGGCCGGCGGGATAGACGCCCGCCACGTCGATAAAATCCTTGAGGGTCGCGCGCCCTTCACCATCGCTGAACTGCGTCAGCACATCGAAGGGTTTGTTGAACAGGATCAGCTTGGGTTCGGCCGGCGGGGCCTTGGCGACCCGACGCGGCGCGACAGGCGTTTTCGCGGCCGAATGGCGCACGACGGGACGGGGTGGACGAGACATGGCAAAGAGGACATCTGAGGATCAGGAGCCGCCATGCTAGGGCGTGCCGGCTATTATTTCCACAAGCGCATCCATGGACTTGCTGGCGATGACACTCTCAAGGCCGCCAAAAGCTTCGCGGGCAAGCTCCGCTCCCACATGAGTTTCGTGTCGTACACAAAACTCGTGATCGACATCCAACTGTGGGAGCGGAGCTTGCCCGCGAATAGGCCCTCAAGATCGCTAAAAATCCGAACCCTTAGCGGAACGGCGGCTCATCAAAGCTGCGCAGCTTGCGCGAATGCAGCGAATGCAGCTCGGTGCGCAGCAGGTCCACCGCCGCAATACCGATCTTCAAATGCTGGCTGACCGCACGTTCATAGAAGGCGTTCGCCGAACCAGGCAGCTTGATCTCACTGTGCAGCGGTTTGTCCGACACACAAAGCAAGGTGCCATACGGTACCCGCAGACGATAACCCTGGGCGGCGATGGTGCCGCTTTCCATGTCCACGGCCACGGCTCGGGACAGGTTGATCAACGGCCGCTCCTGGGCCCAGCGCAGCTCCCAGTTACGGTCGTCGTAGGTCAGTACGGTGCCGGTGCGCAGACGCTTCTTCAAATCGTCGCCACGTTCGCCGGTGACGTTCGCCGCCGCCTGTTGCAAAGCCATCTGCACTTCAGCCAGGGCCGGGATCGGGATATTCGGCGGCACTACCCGGTCGAGAATCCCATCGCGGCGCATATAAGCGTGGGCCAGCACATAGTCGCCAATGGTCTGGGATTGGCGCAGGCCGCCGCAGTGACCGATCATCAGCCAGCAGTGCGGACGCAGCACCGCCAGGTGGTCGGTGATGTTCTTCGCGTTGGAGGGGCCGACGCCGATATTCACCAGGGTCACGCCATGGCCATCGGCGGCCTGCAGGTGGTAAGCCGGCATCTGGTAGCGGTGCCAGACCACCCCGGCGGCCACGGCCTGGGCCTCGCCGTATTCCATGCTCTGGTCGATGATCACGTTGCCCGGCAACACCATGCGCACGAAACGCGGATCATCACGCAGCTGTTGCAGGCCATGGAGGATGAACTGGTCGACATAGCGGTGGTAGTTGGTCAGCAGGATCCACGGCTGCACATGGCGCCAGTCACTGCCGGTGTAATGCACCAGGCGGCGCAGGGAGAAGTCCACCCGGGCGGCGTCGAACAGGGCCAAGGGCAAGGGCGAAGTGTTTTCCCAGTCGTGCAGGCCATCGGCGATGTCATCGGTGGCGGCCGACAGGTCGGTGCTCGGGAATACCCGCGCCAGGGCCGAGGCGGTGACGCCGGAGCCGGCCAGTTCATCGCCCTGCTCGACCACGTAGGGATAAGGGATGTTCTGTTCGCTGACGCCCACTTCCACCGTGACGGTGAAATCGCGCATCAGCGGTACCAGTTGTTCCAGCAGGTATTTGCGGAATGCCGCCGGGTGAGTGACGGTAACGCTGTAGGTGCCCGGCAACTGGACCTTGGCGTAGGCCCGGGTGGTGGCGGGGACTTCACCCTGGTAGGTGTAGGTCAGGCGCAATTCGGGGTAGCGGAATACGGCACGCTGTTCGGCGTCGGGTTCGACGCGGTCCTTGAGGTAACGCTTGAGGGCCTGGCTCAGGGCGCTGGTGGCACGCTCGTGGAGTTCGGCCAGACGGTCCACGGCTTCTTCGGGGGATTGCACGACAATAAAAGCTTCGGTCACGGAGAGCATCCTGTCTTCTGATGTTGCAGACCTTCATCTTGCCTGCAACATCGTCGGACGGGAACAGTGGCTTATCGTTCAATGCCAAGCCATCAAAAACCCTGCGGCGTCGAACGAGCGACAATAGCCTCGACATTCACTCCACGGGGCAAGGTGCCGTAGACCCGTCCCCTACCCTCTAGCCGACTGGCGATAAAGCCGTCGCTGACCTCCGCATTGCCCGCCTCCAGCAGCAACTTGGCCTGCAACGCCAGGGCGATGTCTTCGGTCAGTTGCCGGGCGCGGTACTGGATATCGTGGGTGTCGGTAAACGCCAGCTTCAAATGTTCGATATGCCGGGCCAGGCGCTTGTCGCCATGGCCGTCGCCCAATTCGCTGAACAGCACTTCCAGCACGCCCGGCTCCTTGGACAACGAACGCAACACATCCAGGCACTGCACGTTCCCCGAACCTTCCCAGGTCGAGTTGACCGGTGCTTCGCGGTACAGCCGCGGCAGGATGCTGTCTTCCACATACCCGGCGCCGCCCATGCATTCGGCGGCCTCGTTGATCATCGCCGGGGCACGCTTGCAGATCCAGTATTTGCCCACCGCCGTCACCAGCCGGGCGAACTTCGCCTCATGCTCATCCCCCAGATGATCCAGCGCCCGGCCCATGCGCAGGCTCAAGGCCAGCGCCGCCTCGCTCTCCAGCGCCAGGTCGGCGAGCACGTTCTGCATCAGCGGCTGCTCGCTGAGCACGCGACCGCCGACCAACCGATGGGCACAATGATGGCTGGCCTGGGTCAGCGCCTGGCGCATCAAGGCACTGGAGCCGACCATGCAATCGAAACGGGTCATCGCCACCATCTCGATAATGGTCGGTACGCCGCGCCCTTCCTCGCCGATCATCCAGGCTAAAGCACCACGGAACTCCACTTCGCTCGACGCGTTGGAACAATTGCCCAGCTTGTTTTTCAAGCGCTGGATATAGAACTGGTTGCGACTGTCATCCGGGCGATGGCGCGGCAGCAGGAAACAGGTCAGGCCCTTGTCGGTCTGGGCCAGGGTCAGGAAGGCATCGCACATCGGCGCCGAGCAGAACCATTTGTGCCCCACCAATTCATAAGGTTGTCCCGGGCCACCAGCGCCGACGGGATAGGCCCGGGTGGTGTTGGCGCGCACGTCAGTCCCCCCCTGCTTCTCGGTCATGGCCATGCCGATGGTTGCCCCGGTCTTGTGGGCGATGCCGATATTGCGTGGGTCGTATTGGGTACTGAGAATGCTCGGCAGCCATTGCCCGGCGATATCCGCTTGCAGACGCAAGGCCGGCACGCAGGCGAAGGTCATGGTCAACGGGCAACCGGTGCCGGCCTCGGCCTGGCTGTGCAGGTAGGTCATGGCGGCGCGGGCGACATGGGCGCCGTCCTGCGGATCGGTCCAGGGCAACGACGGCAGGCCGTGTTCGACGGCGGTGCGCATCAGCTCGTGATAAGCCGGATGGAACTCCACCAGGTCCTGGCGATGGCCGTAACGGTCATGGCTGACGAACACCGGTTTGTTCTGGTTGGCGAGAAACCCCGCCTCCATCAGCGGCCCGCCGGCCAGGGCGCCATAAACGTCGATCCGCGATTCGGCCCAACCGGCGCCGAAACGCCGCGCCCACTCTTGCAGCGGCAGGTCGATGCGATAGAGGTTGGTCCCGTCCAGCGACGGCGGCTGGTTGGTGACCTCGTGGGTTTCGGCGTATTGATGGAGGTTCATGTCGGGCTCCTTTGAGAAATGGCTTCGCAGAGAAAGGCCAGGGAACCCAGTGAATCACGCGTACCGTCGCGAAAAAAGCGACATAAGCGCCTAAGTACCGGCGCTTTCACCCTGTACAGGCGTCAATAGACGACGGGCCAGCAGGCTCTTCAACTCCTCGAAACGCACCGGCTTGGACAAGGTGTCCGTGACGCCCGCCGCCAGGCACCGCTCGCGTTCGCTGGCCTCGGTCGAGCTGACCAGGGCCAGGATCAGCAGGTCGGCGCCGCCGGGCATCGCCCGCAACTGTCGACAGAGCAATACCTCGTCCGCCGGCTGCGCCGGGCAATCGAGCAACAGCCCATCCACGGCCTGCCCATGCAGGACATCGAGCGCGGCCCGGGCGTCGACCGCGGTGAACACCCGATACCCCAGCTTGAGCAACATGCCGCGCACCACCAGTTGGCTGACGGTGTTGTCATCCACCAGCAACAGGGTGCAGTCGTAGGGATAACGCGCCACCGACAGCGCCGAGGGCCGCAACGCCCGCGGGATCAGCGCCTCGACTTCGACATCAAGCTGGAAACGGCTGCCCATCCCCGGCTCCGACTGATGGGTGAGGTGACCGCCGAGCAGATCGATCAATTGCCGACAGATCGCCAGGCCAATCCCCAGGCCGCCATATTCACGGGTCATCGAGCCATCCAGCTGGAAGAACCGTTGATAGAGCGTGGCTTCATCCAGATCGATAAAACCGATACCGCTGTCGATGACCGCAAACGACAGGGCCCATTTCTGCTCCGCGACCTGCCGGCCGTGCACCCGCAACACCAACCCGCCTTCACGGGTGAACTTGATGGCGTTGTCCACCAGGCATTCCAGGCACTGCAGGATTTTCTGCGCGTCGCCATGGAGACTGTCCGGCACGTTGTCGTCCACTTCAATGGCGAAATGCAGCCCCTTGCCCTGGACGCGACCGGCAAACTGCTCCTGCAAACCATCCAACAGGCGCCGCAGGCCGAACGACTGCGTCGTGACCTTGAGCCGGCCGGCCTGCAACTCGGTCAGGGTCAGGATGCCATTGACCATGCGCATCATGTCCCGCGCGGAACCGGCCGCCGTCTGCTGGTATTGCGCCAGTTCCGAGTCCAGTTCCAGGGTCTGCATCAGTTCCAGGGAGCCGATCACACCATTCATCGGCGTGCGTAGTTCATGGGTGACGGTGGCGAGGAATTCATCCTTGAGCCGGTTACTGTTGGCCAGCTCACGGTTCAGCACTTCCAGCTTCTGCCCGGACTCGAGCAAGGTCTGAGCCTGCTGCTCGCGCATGGTATTGATCCGGTCGGCCAGGGCCAGGGACAACAGCCCGACCTCCAGGGCCGAGCCGATCTGGCTGGCGTACATGGTCAGGAACACGTTCGGCAGATAACCCAACACCATCAGCGTATTGACCAGGCCGCCGAGCAGGAACGCCGACCAGGCGATAATGAAGTAGCGCGCCACCCGCAAGCCGCAATACCAGGCACTGATCCCGGCAACGAAAATAGTCACGGTGAACGCCAGGGCGAGGACGGTCGCCAGGCGCAGGGCCAGGGCATAACCGGTCAACAGCGACATCGCCGTGACCACCGCGCTATAGGCCATCAACAGCAGCAACAGCCGGTCCAGCCAGCGACTGTGGGCACCCGTGTGCAGGAAGCTGCGGGTGAACTGACAACCGAAGAAACCCGCCAGGCCGATAAAGAAAGGCGTCGATGCGTTGGCCCACCAGGGGTTGTTCGGCCAGAAATACTGCGCCGCGGCGCCATTGACCGACAGTTGGTAGAAGCCGAACGAGGCGATGTAGAAAATGTAGTAGAGGTAGCTGGTGTCGCGCACGCTGAGGTAGATGAACAGGTTGTAGACCAGCATCCCCAGCAGCACACCATAGATCAGCCCCAGGACATACAAACGCACCGGTTCGTCTTCGAGGTAGGCCTGCATCGACCAGAGGGTCAGTGGCGCCTGCATCGAGCCTTCGGTTTGCAGACGCAGGTAGACGGTCTTGCTTTCCTTGGGAGCGAACGCCAGCTCGAACAGGTAGTTGTTCTGCTTGATCGGCCGGCTGGCGAACGGTAATTCATTACCGGTGCGCTGGGCCAGGCGGTAGCTGCCTTTGGCGTCAGGCACATAGAGTTCGATGTGTTTCATCGGCGGATAGGCCAACTCCAGCAACCAGATGCGCCGGGCGCTGGGATCCTTGGGGAGGTAGGTCAGGTCGACCTTGAGCCAGAACGCCGAGAGCGTATAGCCGGCATTCAGCGAGGCCTTGTTGTGCGCATGAAACTGTGGGGCCATGGCGGGCGAGGCGATCTGCGCGATATCGGCCTGGCCGCTCGCGTCTTCGAACACCTGCATGACCCGGCCCAGAGGCAGGCTCTGGGTGGACTCATCAAACTCGACCGCGCTCGCCGACAGCGGCAGCCAGCTCAACAAAATCAGCAGCAAATAGCGCATACAGCCCCAGCATGGCCAATCAAGTCGCGTCAGGAGCCCCCCTTCCCTTTGAGACGACGTGAAACTTCATGACCTGTTATTCGTTTGGATCCACTCTAGCATAGCCACTAATGGCTAAAACACACCATTGAAACATTTTATCCAAAGGCTCTAGAACGGGCGTCCCAGCACAAAACCTGGCTGTATGACGAAGGGTTATCGGCCGCCCTGAAAAAACCTTCAGGGGACAAATTCAACGCCGGGCGGACGATCCCGAAAAAAGCGTTTGGTGGTAAGCTCGCGCTCCATGAATACCTACAGCTCCCGTCCCGTTGTCCTCTGTCTCTCCGGCCACGATCCCAGTGGCGGTGCCGGCCTCCAGGCAGATATAGAAGCCCTGCTCGCCCAGGGTTGCCATGCCGCTCCCGCGGTCACCGCGCTGACCGTGCAAGACACGGTCAATGTCAGTGACTTCCGCGTGCTCGATCGTGAGTGGGTGTTGGCCCAGGCCAATGCCGTACTCAACGACTCGACCGTGGCGGCCGTCAAGCTGGGCATGCTCGGCTCCCTGGAAATGGTCGACACCGTGGTCGAACTGCTCCTGGCGCACCCGCACCTGCCGCTGGTCTGCGACCCGGTGCTGCGCGCCGGCGGCGGCGGCCGCCTGGGCAAGGACGAAGTCGGCTATGCCATGCGCGAACGCCTGCTGCCCTTGGCGACCATTGCCACCCCCAACCTCCCGGAAGCCCGCATCCTCGCCGAATTGCCCGAGGGCAGCGCCGACGAATGCGCGGAAAAACTCCTGCCGTTCTGCCAACACCTGCTGATCACCGGCGGACATGGCGATGAAGACGAAATCCACAACCGCCTGTATAGCCGCGACGGCACCCGCCAGACCTTCAAGTGCCAACGCCTGCCCGGCAGCTACCATGGCTCCGGCTGCACCCTGGCGAGCACCCTGGCCGGACGCCTGGCCCTGGGCGAAGGCCTGGTCAGCGCCGTACAGACCGCGCTGAACTACACCTGGCGGACCTTGCGTGATGCCGAGCAACTGGGCAAAGGCCAGTTCGTGCCCCGACGCCTGCCCCTGGATTTCTGCTCGTAACTTTCAGCGCTACCCAACACCCCGAGGCTGACCCGATGAAACTACGCGGCCTGTATGCCATCACCGATAGCCAGTTGCTGGCCGGCAAGTTCCTGTCTTATGTCGAGGCGGCGCTGGAGGGCGGCGTGACCTTGCTGCAATACCGCGACAAAAGCACCGATGAGGCCCGCCGCCTGCGGGAGGCCGAGGCCCTGCGGGTGCTCTGCGAACGCTACAAGACCCGCCTGATCATCAACGACGACGCCGAACTGGCGGCACGGCTGGGGGTCGGCGTGCACCTGGGGCAGACCGACGGCCCGCTGACGCCGGCCCGCGCGCTGCTCGGCAGCCGGGCCATTATCGGCTCCACCTGCCACGCGCAGCTTGAGCTCGCCGAACAGGCGGCCCGGGAAGGCGCCAGCTATGTCGCTTTCGGGCGCTTCTTCAATTCCACGACCAAGCCCGGAGCACCGGCCGCCGACGTCGCGCTGCTGGAGCGTGCCCGCCCGCGGCTGCAACTGCCGATCGCGGTGATCGGCGGCATCACCCTGGACAACGCCGCCCCGCTGGTGGCCCACGGCGCCGACCTGCTGGCGGTGATCCATGGCCTGTTCGGTGCCGACAGCACCCGGGAAGTGACCCGCCGCGCCCAAGCCTTCAATGCCCTCTTCACTTCATGACTCCTGAGAGCCTGCCCATGTCTCGTTCCGAAACCCTGTTTGCCAGTGCCCAGAAACACATCCCCGGCGGCGTCAACTCGCCGGTTCGCGCGTTCAAGAGCGTTGGCGGCACCCCGCTGTTCTTCAAGCACGCCGAAGGCGCTTATGTCACCGACGAAGACGACAAGCGTTATGTCGACTACGTCGGTTCCTGGGGCCCGATGATCCTCGGCCACAGCCACCCGGACGTGCTCGATGCCGTGCGCAAGCAGCTGGAACACGGCTTGTCCTACGGCGCGCCGACCGCCATGGAAACCGAGATGGCCGACCTGGTCTGCGCGATCGTGCCGTCGATGGAAATGGTCCGCATGGTCAGCTCCGGCACCGAGGCGACCATGAGCGCCATCCGCCTGGCCCGTGGTTTCACCGGCCGTGACAGCATCATCAAGTTCGAAGGCTGCTACCACGGCCACTCCGACAGCCTGCTGGTCAAGGCCGGCTCCGGCGCCCTGACCCAGGGCGTGCCGAGCTCGGCCGGTGTACCAGCGGACTTCGCCAAACACACCCTGACCCTGCCATTCAACGACATCAATGCTGTCGAGAAGATGCTCGGCGAAGTCGGCCAGCAAGTCGCCTGCATCATCGTCGA
This sequence comes from Pseudomonas sp. MWU12-2345, assembly GCF_023242385.1. NCBI lineage: Bacteria > Pseudomonadati > Pseudomonadota > Gammaproteobacteria > Pseudomonadales > Pseudomonadaceae > Pseudomonas > Pseudomonas sp. MWU12-2345. Next base: position 36,293 of record NZ_JALLJA010000028.1, read on the forward strand.
GCCCGTGGCCGGCAACATGAACTGCGTGCCGCCGGAGCCAGGTTTCCTCGAAGGCCTGCGGACCCTGTGCGACCAGCACGGCGTGGTGCTGATTTTCGACGAAGTGATGACCGGTTTCCGCGTTGCCCTCGGCGGCGCCCAGGCCCATTACGGCGTCAAGCCGGACCTGAGCACCTTCGGCAAGATCATCGGCGGCGGCATGCCGGTGGGCTGCTTCGGCGGCAAGCGCGAAATCATGTCCTGCATCGCCCCGCTGGGCCCGGTCTACCAGGCCGGGACCTTGTCGGGTAACCCGCTGGCCATGGCCGCCGGTCTGACCACCCTGCGCCTGATCAGCCGCCCGGGCTTCCACGCCGAACTGAGCGACTACACCAGCCGCCTGCTCCAGGGCCTGCAGGAACGCGCCGACGCGGCCGGCATCCCGTTCGTGACCACCCAGGCCGGCGGCATGTTCGGCTTGTACTTCAGCGGTGCCGACGACATCGTCACCTTCGACGACGTGATGTCCAGCGACGCCGAGCGCTTCAAGCGTTTCTTCCACCTGATGCTCGACGGCGGCGTGTACCTGGCGCCCAGTGCCTTCGAAGCCGGCTTCACCTCCATCGCCCATGGCGAAACCGAATTGAAGCTGACGTTGGATGCGGCTGAAAAGGCTTTTGCCGCACTGAAGTAACCGATGTCCCCGACGTCGGTTTCAGCCGACGTCGGTTTTCCCGCCTAAACTTCCCCTGTTTCCTACCGTCCTCTGTGCAGATACTTGCAAAACAAGGCCATATAGCGCCCGTGCAGCAGAAAAACGAGTAAAGACTTTGTAAGGTGGCCCCCGCTTATTTCATAATGCGCGCCATAGTCATCCCCTGGCCGGGTCCGCCCGCCCTTCAGAGGTACGTCGATTCCCATGAACCGCACCGGCCGCGCCCTTGCCTTGGGCTGCCTGTTGCTCCTTCAGCCGCTGCTGGCCTATGCAGGCGGTAACTCGTTGTTGATCCCGGCGATGGGCCGTTGCACCCTCAACTCCCAGCCACAGGACCTCGCCGAGGCCCTGGCCGCCTGCGAAGAAGCGGCAAAGGGCGGCGATGCCCAGGCACAATACGAGTTGGGCGCGTTCTATCACGACGAGAAAAACCCGCAACACGACCTCAACAAGGCCCTGAGTCATTTCGAACAGGCGTCCCTGCAAGGTCACGCCCAGGCGCAATACCAGCTCGGCATCATGTTCTACAAGGGTGAGGGTGTGCCGGCCAACAACGTCCAGGCCTATATCGTGCTGAAGATGGCGGCGGTCAACGGCGCAGAGGACGCGCTGGACACGGCGGATGAGGTCGCGGCGCAGATGCCCCGTGACCAGTTGGAGATGGCAACCCAGGTGCTGGGGCAGATTTTCCGCAAGTACCTGCTGGAATTGCAGACGGCTGACGGCCGTACACCGTTCTCGCCGCTGCCCTGAGCCTTATTTGTCGGGCATCGGCATCGGGAATGGCATCACGTTGCTCATTCCCCTCGCCTCGCTGATCTTCGGCGTACCCAGGCGCTCGACCTCGTCGATGCGCACGATCGAATGCATCGGCACGAAACTGCGCACCACGCCTTCGAACTGGGCCTTGAGCTTTTCCTCGCCGGGATCGACCACCAGTTGCGTGCGCTCGCCAAAGACAAACTCTTCGACTTCCAGGAAGCCCCACAGATCGCTCTGATAGATCTGCTTGGCGTACATTTCGAACACCTGGCCCTGGTTGAGGAAAATCACCTTGTAGATGGGGGCTTCACGTTTGGTCATGGTGGGCGGGCAACACATCGGGGGATAAAAAAGAGGGCGCGAACTATAGCATAGCCGCCGAACGCACAGCGCTAGGAAGCAAGCGCGATGACCACTATAATGCGCGGTTCTTTGAACCACCTGATGAAACTCCATGGCCAAGAAGCTTTACATCGAAACCCACGGTTGCCAGATGAACGAGTACGACAGCTCGCGCATGGTCGATCTGCTGGGCGAACACCAGGCCCTGGAAGTCACCGCCCGCGCCGAAGACGCGGACGTCATCCTGCTCAACACCTGCTCGATCCGCGAGCGCGCCCAGGACCGGGTCTATTCACAGCTGGGCCGCTGGCGCGAACTGAAACTGGCGAACCCGGAGATGGTGATCGCCGTCGGTGGTTGCGTCGCCAGCCAGGAAGGCGCCGCCATTCGCGACCGCGCGCCCTATGTCGATGTGGTCTTCGGCCCCCAGACCCTGCACCGTCTGCCGGAAATGATCGACGCCGCGCGCCTGACCAGGCTGCCGCAGGTGGACGTGTCGTTCCCGGAAATCGAAAAGTTCGACCACCTGCCCGAACCGCGCATCGACGGCCCGAGCGCCTATGTCTCGGTGATGGAAGGCTGCAGCAAGTACTGCACCTTCTGCGTGGTGCCCTACACCCGTGGCGAAGAAGTCAGCCGGCCGTTCGACGACGTGATCGCCGAGATCATCCACCTGGCCGAGCACGGCGTGCGCGAAGTGACCCTGCTGGGACAGAACGTCAACGGCTATCGCGGCACCACCCATGACGGCCGCCTGGCGGACCTGGCGGAGCTGATCCGCGTGGTCGCCGCCGTCGACGGTATCGAGCGGATCCGCTACACCACCTCGCACCCGCTGGAGTTCTCCGACAGCCTGATCCAGGCCCACGCCGAGGTTCCGCAGTTGGTCAAGCACCTGCACCTGCCGGTGCAGTCGGGCTCGGACCGGATTCTTTCGGCGATGAAACGCAACCACACGGCGCTGGAATACAAGTCCAAGCTGCGCAAATTGCGCGCCGCCGTGCCGGGCATCTGCATCAGCTCGGACTTTATCGTCGGCTTCCCCGGCGAAACCGAGAAAGACTTCCAGCAAACCATGAAACTGATCGAAGACGTCGGTTTCGACTTCTCCTATTCGTTCGTCTACAGCCAGCGCCCCGGTACGCCTGCGGCGGATTTGCCGGACGAAACCTCGGAAGCGGTGAAGAAAGAGCGCCTCAATACCCTGCAACATCGCCTGAACCAGCAGGGATTCGAGATCAGCCGACAAATGGTCGGTACGATCCAGCGCATCCTGGTGACCGATTATTCGAAGAAAGACCCCGGAGAATTGCAGGGCCGCACCGAGAATAACCGTATCGTCAACTTCCGCTGCGACAATCCCCAGCAGATCGGGCAGTTTATCGACGTGCACATCGATGCGGCACAACCCCATTCACTGCGCGGCTCGATGCTGCAATGAGAGCTTTCACCCCCGGGCTGCTAGCGTTATCCTTGATTTCATCTCAATTGCCGTCGGGCGGCTAAAAACGACCTTGAACGCACCCATCGAACCTCATCGTTTCATCCTCGAGCCTTTCGAGGCTCGCCGCTTCGCCAATCTGTGCGGGCAGTTCGACGAGCATTTGCGCTTGATCGAACAACGCCTGGCCATCGAGATCCGCAATCGCGGCAATCAGTTCGAACTGATCGGCGAACCCAAGCTCACCTCCTCCGCGGAAAACCTGCTGCGCCGCCTGTACCGGGAAACCAAGGGTACCGAGCTGTCGCCGGACATGGTCCACCTGTTCCTGCAGGAATCGGGCGACGAAGACCTGCGCAACAACCCGGTGGCCGAAGCCAGCGTGGCCCTGCGCACCAAGAAAGGCATGATTCGCCCCCGCGGCCTGAATCAGCAGCTCTACGTGAAGGAAATCCTCGGCAACGACATCAACTTCGGCATAGGCCCGGCCGGTACCGGCAAGACCTACCTGGCCGTGGCCTGCGCCGTGGATGCCCTGGAGCGCGAGCAGATACGCCGCATCCTGCTGGTGCGCCCGGCGGTCGAAGCCGGTGAAAAACTCGGCTTCCTGCCCGGCGACCTGGCCCAGAAGATCGACCCGTACCTGCGCCCGCTCTACGACGCCCTGTATGAAATGCTCGGCTTCGAATACGTGGCCAAGCTGATCGAACGCCAGGTTATCGAGGTCGCGCCGCTGGCCTACATGCGCGGCCGGACCCTGAACAACAGCTTTATCATCCTCGACGAAAGCCAGAACACCACCGTCGAACAGATGAAAATGTTCCTGACCCGTATCGGCTTCGGCTCCACGGCGGTGATCACCGGCGACATCACCCAGGTCGACCTGCCCAAGGGCACGAAATCCGGACTGGCCCACGTGATCAAGGTCCTCAAGGACGTACCGGGCATCAGCTTCACCCATTTCATGCCCAAGGACGTGGTCCGCCACCCGTTGGTGCAGCGGATTGTCGAAGCCTACGAGCGCTTTGAAAACAGTGCCGAAGCAGACACCCCGGGTGCCCGCCGCGATGCTTGAGCTTGATCTGCAACGGGCCTCTGACGCCCCCGCTCCGACCGACGCCGAGTTTCGCCGCTGGTGCGAACTGGCCCTGCGCCAGCGCACGGCCGACTCCGAGCTGACCATCCGCCTGGTGGATGAAGCCGAAGGCCGCGAGCTCAACCACACCTGGCGGCACAAGGACTACGCGACCAACGTGCTGTCCTTCCCCGCCGACGTGCCGGACGAATTGCTGGATATCCCGCTGCTGGGCGACCTGGTGATCTGCATTCCGGTGGTCGCGCGTGAAGCCGGCGAACAAGGCAAGGCACTGGAGGCCCATTGGGCCCATCTGGTCATTCACGGCTGCCTGCATCTATTGGGCTACGACCACATAGATGACGAGGAAGCCGAGGAAATGGAAGCACTGGAACGAACGTTGCTTGCCGAATTGGGTCATCCCGACCCCTATATCGATGATGAACACTGATCACTCCACCACCAAGGGATACGAGTAAATCGCTATGAGCGAAGATCGATCGAGCAACGGGCAGAAGTCCTGGCTGGGTAAACTGACCCAGGCTTTTGCCCATGAGCCGAAAAACCGCCAGGAGCTGCTGGAGCTCCTGCGCGAAGCCCACCAGAACAAATTGCTGGACAGCGAAGCGCTGGCCATCGTCGAAGGCGCCATCCAGGTCGCAGACCTGCAGGTCCGGGACATCATGGTCCCGCGCTCGCAGATGATCAGCATCAAGGCGACCCAGACACCCCGCGAATTCCTCCCGTCGGTCATCAACGCCGCGCACTCACGCTACCCGGTGATCGGCGAAAGCCATGACGATGTCATGGGTGTGTTGCTGGCCAAGGACCTGTTGCCGCTGGTGCTGCAGGAAAACGGCGACGCCTTCAACATCAGGGACCTGCTGCGCCCGGCGACCTTCGTCCCCGAGTCCAAGCGCCTGAACGTGCTGTTGCGCGAGTTCCGCGCCAACCATAATCACATGGCCATCGTCATCGACGAGTACGGTGGTGTGGCGGGCCTGGTGACCATCGAGGACGTGCTGGAACAGATCGTCGGCGATATCGAGGACGAGCACGATGTCGAGGAAGACAGCTACATCAAGCCCCTGCCCAGTGGCGACTTCCTGATCAAGGCGCTGACGCCGATCGAGAACTTCAACGAGTTCTTCGACAGCGAATTCTCCGATGATGAGTTCGACACCGTTGGCGGCCTGGTGATGAGTGCGTTCGGGCACCTGCCCAAGCGTAATGAAATCACCGAAATCGGGGCGTATCGTTTCCGCATCCTGAATGCCGACAGCCGTCGCATCCACCTGATCCGCCTGACCCCCATTAGTCGCTAAGGATTCACATGCTGCGCTTAACCCGCCCCGGCTGGCCCGGTAATCTGCTGGCCGTGGTGGCCGGCGCACTGACCACCCTGGCCCTGGCGCCGTACGATATCTGGCCCTTGGCGTTGCTGGCGGTGGGCGTGTTCTACGCCGGCCTGCGCGAGCTGTCGCCGCGCCAGGCACTGGGGCGCGGCTGGTGCTTCGGGTTCGGCCTGTTCGGCGCCGGTACCAGCTGGATCTACGTGAGTATCCATACCTACGGCGATGCTTCGATGTTGCTGGCGGGTTTCCTGATGCTCGCGTTCACGGCAGCCATTGCCTGGTTCTTTGCCCTGCCTGCCTGGCTCTGGGCACGCTGGATACGCCGCAACGAAGCGCCGCTGGCCGATGCCCTGGCCTTCGCCGCCTTGTGGGTGGGCCAGGAAGCCTTTCGCGGCTGGTTCCTGACCGGTTTCCCCTGGCTTTATTCCGGCTACAGCCAGCTCGACGGCCCGCTGGCGGGGCTCGCGCCGCTGGGTGGCATCTGGTTGATCTCCTTTGCCCTGGCCCTGACCGCGGCGCTGCTGTACAACGCCCGCCGACTGCTCCAGGCCGGACGCAAGGGCTTTATCGCCGTGGGTGTGGTACTGCTGCTCGGTCCCTGGGTGGCGGGGATCGCGCTCAAGCATCACGCCTGGACCAGCCCGGCGGGCGAACCGCTGACGGTGGCGGCGGTGCAGGGCAATATCGAGCAGAGCATGAAGTGGGATCCTGCACAGGTCGATGCCCAGTTGGCGCTATACCGCGACCTGAGCTTTCGCTCCAAGCGCGTGGACCTGCTGGTCTGGCCGGAAACCGCCGTGCCGATACTGAAGGAGTCGGCCGAGGGCTACCTGGCGATGATGGGCCGCTTTGCCGCGGACCGGCATTCGGCGCTGATCACCGGCGTACCGATCCGCCAGGTGGTGGACAACGAGAAGCGCTACTACAACGGCATCACCGTGACCGGCGAAGGTGATGGCACCTATCTGAAGCAGAAGCTGGTGCCGTTTGGTGAATATGTGCCGCTGCAAGAGCTGCTGCGTGGGTTGATCGACTTCTTCAACCTGCCGATGTCCGATTTCGCCCGTGGCCCGGCTGACCAGCCGCTGTTGCAGGCCAAGGGTTACCAAATCGCCCCGTTCATCTGCTACGAAGTGGTCTACCCGGAGTTCGCCGCCAGCCTGTCGGCGCGCAGCGACCTGCTGCTGACCATCAGCAACGACACCTGGTTCGGCACCTCGATCGGCCCCTTGCAGCATCTGCAAATGGCCCAGATGCGTGCCCTGGAAGCCGGACGCTGGATGATTCGGGCGACCAACAACGGTGTCACCGGCTTGATCAACCCATTTGGCGAGATCACCACGCGCATCCCGCAGTTCGAACAGGGCATCCTGTATGGCGAAGTGGTGCCGATGCACGAGCTGACGCCTTACCTGCAGTGGCGTTCGTGGCCGTTGATCATCCTGTGTGGCTTGCTGTTCGGCTGGGCCTTGCTGGCCAGCCGCATTGCCAAGACGGTCTGAACCCGACCAAACACCGCATAACCTTGTAGGAGCAAGGCTTGCCCGCGAAGGCGGCCTCAAGACCGCTGAAAGCTTCGCGGGCAAGCCCTGCTCCTACAGGTTCGGTGTTTTCTTCAATACTGCGATCTAACGGTAGAACAGCCTGTATCCCACCTGCCCCACCGCTTCATTGATCAACTGCCCACTGCGCCAGATCGCCTTGAACTCCGGCATCCAGCCTCCCGCCGGCCTCGCATTGTCCTGCCCGAAAAAGCCCACTGGCGCCGGCACCACGGTAAAGCCTGCTTTTTCAAAGCTCCACATCGCCCGCGACATATGCGCGGCATGGGTCACCACCACCACGCGCTTGATCCCCAGCGGTGCCAGCAGCTCATAACTGAACTGGGCATTTTCCCAGGTCGTGGTGCTACGCCCCTCCTGCCAGCGCACCGTCACATCGAAATCACTCTGCATCGACGCCGCCATCAACGCCGCCTCACTCGGCGGCGTACCGTAGTGCAAACCGCCACTGGTCAGCATCGGCAGTCCCGAAGCCTTGGCCAGGCGCGCCGCATAGCGCTGGCGCTCCAGACCGATGCCGGTCGGCTGATCGTCGCCCCACGCCGGATCACCGCGCTCACGCCCCGAGCCCAACACCACAATGGCATCGGCCCGCTGCGCCAGCCCCGCCCACTCACTGCGCTCAAGCGGCGGCACCGTCTCCAGCGCCCGCGCGCCCCATTCCACCATCACCGGCAGGCTCATCAACCAGAACCCGCCGAGGCCAAGTGCAAAACACACACCCGCCAGGCGCGGCCGAGTGCGTCGAAACCACCAGGCGCACAACAGCAACAGCAACAGAAGGCCGGGAGGCATGAACAATTGTTTGAGGATGTAACGAACAGGCATCGGGCACCTCCAGAAGATGCCCGAAGCCTAAGTGCATCGGGGTCAATCAACAACCTCTGGAACAATGACTTCAAACCGAAGCCAGGTTAGCGACAGACAACAGCACGCCGCCGGGCGAACCTTACTTGACCCCCGCGGACTTGAACTTCGCCGAACCGGGATTGGGCATTTTGTCTTTCAACCAGATGATCTCGGCCGAACGGGGTGGCACCTTGTACTCCAAAACGGAAAACGGCACAGGCACATCCTGCCCACTGAGATCCAGGTAGGCCCTGATCAATTCAAACTCGGCATGGCTCAAGCCACGCAACTCCAACTCGGCGGGCCGCTCATCACGCAAGCGCGCCGCCGTGCTGGCTGCGTCCAGGGCATGCCCCAGACGGACGATCAAACGTTCGTACAACTCGGGTTTCATGACATATCGCTGCGACTCCACCATCCGCTCACCTCATTGAAGATAAGAATCACTCCCCCTCTTCCAAGCTTAGCGGTGTCCGGCAAACCAGCCGACCGCCGCGACCAACGGCTTGGGCGGTGCAATCAGGGTTTCCCTCGATAGAGCGGCGTCATGTATGCTACGGCGCTTCCTGTAACTCCACTTCCAGCACCGCCTGACGGATGCGTTGAAGAGGATTAGGCCACCCTTTCCAGTACAAGTAGCCATGCACGAACACTATCAGCCCCGTGAAATCGAAAACGCCGCCCAATCGTTCTGGGATGCGCAAAAGTCCTTTGAAGTCAGTGAACAGCCAGGCAAGGAGACGTACTACTGCCTGTCGATGTTCCCTTACCCCAGCGGCAAGCTACACATGGGGCACGTGCGCAACTACACCATTGGTGACGTGATCGCGCGTTATCAGCGCATGCAAGGCAAGAACGTCCTGCAACCCATGGGTTGGGACGCCTTCGGCATGCCGGCGGAAAACGCCGCGATGAAGAACAATGTCGCACCGGCCAAGTGGACCTACGAAAACATCGCCTACATGAAGACCCAGCTGCGCAGCCTGGGCCTGGCGGTGGACTGGTCCCGCGAAGTGACCACCTGCAAGCCGGATTACTACCGTTGGGAACAATGGCTGTTCACCCGTTTGTTCGAAAAAGGCGTGATCTACCGCAAGAACGGTACCGTCAACTGGGACCCGGTGGACCAGACCGTACTGGCCAACGAGCAAGTGATCGACGGCCGCGGCTGGCGTTCCGGCGCGCTGATCGAAAAGCGCGAAATCCCGATGTACTACTTCAAGATCACTGCCTACGCCGATGAGCTGCTGGAAGGCCTCGACGAACTGCCGGGCTGGCCTGAACAGGTCAAGACCATGCAGCGCAACTGGATCGGCAAGTCCCGTGGCATGGAAGTCCAGTTCCCGTACCACGTCGATTCCATCGGCGAAGCCGGCAGCCTGAAAGTCTTCACCACCCGTCCGGACACCCTGATGGGCGCGACCTACGTCGCCGTGGCCGCCGAGCATCCGCTGGCGAGCCTGGCCGCGCGCAACAACCCCGAGCTGCAGGCGTTCATCGCCGAATGCAAGGGCGGCAGCGTCGCCGAAGCCGACGTCGCCACCCAGGAAAAGAAAGGCCTGCCGACCGGCCTGTTCGTCGAGCACCCGCTGACCGGCGAGCAACTGCCGGTGTGGGTCGCCAACTACGTGCTGATGCACTACGGCGACGGCGCGGTCATGGCCGTACCGGCCCACGACGAGCGTGATTTCGAGTTCGCCCACAAGTACAACCTGCCGATCAAGTCGGTGGTGCGCACCAGCTCGGGCGATACCACCCCGGCACCGTGGCAGGACGCCTACGCCGAACATGGTAGCCTGATCAATTCCGGCACGTTCGACGGCCTGGACTTCGCCGGCGCGTTCGACGCCATGGAAGTCGCGCTGATCAAGAAAAACCTCGGCGCCTCGCGCACCCAGTTCCGCCTGCGCGACTGGGGCATCAGCCGCCAGCGCTACTGGGGCTGCCCGATCCCGATCATCCACTGCGACACCTGCGGTGACGTGCCGGTCCCGGAAGACCAGCTGCCGGTCGTACTGCCGGAAGACGTGGTGCCGGACGGCGCCGGTTCGCCACTGGCGCGCATGCCCGAGTTCTACGAGTGCAGCTGCCCGAAATGCGGCGCACCGGCCAAGCGTGAAACCGACACCATGGACACTTTCGTCGAGTCGTCCTGGTACTACGCCCGCTACGCCTCGCCGCACTACGAGGGTGGCCTGGTCGACCCGAAAGCCGCCGACCACTGGCTGCCGGTGGATCAGTACATCGGCGGTATCGAACACGCGATCCTGCACCTGCTCTACGCACGCTTCTTCCACAAGTTGATGCGCGACGAAGGCCTGGTCAGTTCCAACGAGCCGTTCAAGAACCTGTTGACCCAGGGCATGGTGGTCGCCGAGACCTACTACCGTCGCGAAGCCAACGGCGGCTACACCTGGTTCAACCCGGCGGACGTCGAACTCGAGCGCGACAGCAAGGCCAAGATCATTGGCGCCAAGCTGATCAGCGATGGCCTGCCGGTGGAAATCGGCGGCACCGAGAAGATGGCCAAGTCGAAAAACAACGGCGTCGATCCACAGTCGATGATCGAGCAGTATGGCGCCGACACCTGCCGCCTGTTCATGATGTTCGCCTCGCCGCCCGACATGAGCCTGGAATGGTCCGACTCAGGCGTCGAAGGCTCGCACCGCTTCCTCAAGCGCGTCTGGCGCCTGGCTCAGGCCCATGTGACCCAGGGCCTGCCGGGCAAGCTGGAGCTGGCAACACTGAGCGATGAGCAGAAAGTCATTCGTCGCTCGATCCACCTGGCGATCAAGCAAGCCAGCCAGGATGTCGGCCAGCACCACAAATTCAACACCGCCATCGCCCAGGTGATGACGCTGATGAACGTGCTGGAAAAAGCCCCGCAAGGCACCGCGCAGGATCGAGCCCTGGTCCAGGAAGGTCTGGAAACCGTGGCCCTGCTGCTGGCCCCGATCACCCCGCACATCAGCCACGAGCTGTGGAACCGCCTGGGGCACGATGGCGCCATCATCGACGCCAGCTGGCCGGTGCTGGATGACAGCGCGCTGGTCCAGGACAGCCTGCAACTGGTGATCCAGGTCAACGGCAAGCTGCGTGGCCAGATCGACATGCCGGCCAGCGCCAGCCGTGAAGAAATCGAAGCGGCGGCGCGGGTCAACGAAAACGTACTGCGCTTCACCGATGGCCTGACGATTCGTAAAGTGATCGTCGTGCCCGGCAAACTGGTCAATATTGTCGCCAGCTGAACAGGATCGGGCGCCTGCTGTTGCGGGCGCCTTGCAAGACTTCCGCGGTCGCACCGTCGACCCACAGGGTTTCAAGGGGAGCAACAAGATGATCAAACGCAATTTGCTGGTAATGGGCCTCGCCGTGCTGCTGAGCGCCTGCGGCTTCCAGCTGCGCGGCACCGGCACCAACCAACTGACCATCAAGGAACTGTCGGTCAGTGCCCGTAACGCCTATGGCGACACGGTCAAGCAGTTGACCCAGGTCCTCGAGCACAGCGGCGTCAAGGTCTACAGCGGCGCGCCTTACAAGCTGGTCCTGACCGACGAGCAGGAAACCCAGCGTGACGCGACCTACTCGGGCTCCGGCCGCAACGCCGAGTACGAGCTCAATACCGCGCTGTACTATGAAATCCGTGGCGACCACGACCTGCAACTGCTGACCGGCAAGCTGCAAATACAGAAGTACTACGTGCACGACGGCAACAACATCACTGCCGGCGACGCCGAGGCGGGTCAGCTGCGCAAGGAAATGCGTCGTGACCTGATTCAACAGATGGTCCTGCGCCTGCAACTGCTGACACCGGAGCAACTGGACGCCCTGCAACAGACCGCCGACAACAAGGCCAAGGCCGATGCCGACGCCCTGGAAGCCGCGCGCAAGTACGAAGCGTCGCAGCCGCAGCAATCGCCGCTGCAACTGCCTAAGCAATAAGCCTGTCGGGGCGCCCTGGGCGCCCCGCCGTTGCCCGCCTATGAAACTCGCCCCCGCCCAACTCGCCAAACACCTGCAAGGCAGCCTTGCGCCGGTCTACGTCATCAGCGGCGACGATCCGCTGCTGTGCCAGGAAGCCGCCGACGCCATTCGTGGTGCCGCTCGCCAACAGGGTTTCGACGAACGCCAGGTGTTCAGCGCCGACGCCAACTTCGACTGGGGCACGCTGCTGCAAGCCGGTGCCAGCATGTCGCTGTTCGCCGAAAAACGCCTGCTGGAACTGCGCCTGCCTTCGGGCAAGCCCGGGGACAAGGGCGCCGCGGCACTGATCGAATACTGCTCGCGTCCGGCCGAAGACACCCTGCTGCTGATCAGCCTGCCCAAGCTCGATGGCAGCGCGCAGAAGACCAAGTGGGGCAAGGCCCTGGTCGAAGGCCAGGCCACTCAGTTCATTCAGATCTGGCCGGTGGACGCCGCGCAGCTGCCGCAGTGGATTCGCCAGCGCCTGTCCCAGGCCGGCCTTTCGGCCCAGCAGGACGCGGTGGAACTGATTGCCGCGCGGGTCGAAGGCAACCTGCTGGCCGCTGCCCAGGAAATCGAAAAGCTCAAGCTGATGGCCGAGGGTGGACAGATCACTGTGGAAACGGTGCAGGCGGCTGTGGCCGACAGTGCTCGTTTCGATGTGTTTGGCCTGGTGGATGCGGTGCTTAACGGCGAAGCGGCCCATGCCTTGCGGATGCTCGAAGGGTTGCGTGGCGAAGGGGTCGAGCCACCGGTGATTCTCTGGGCCCTGGCCCGGGAACTGCGGCTGCTGGCCAACCTGTCGCTGCAATACAGCCAGGGCACACCGCTGGACAAGGCCTTCAGCCAGGCCCGCCCTCCGGTCTGGGACAAACGCAAGCCGCTGATGAGCAAGGCCCTGCAACGGCACTCGGCGCAACGCTGGAGCCAGCTGTTGCTGGACGCGCAACGCATCGACGCGCAGATCAAGGGCCAGGCGGCGGGCTCCCCATGGAGCAGCCTGAGTCGGCTGAGCCTGTTGATGTGTGGACAACGCCTGGCATTGCCAGCGGAATAACCGCCAGCATAGCCAAATGCCCCCACTGGACAGACAGCCACATCTGCCCGATGATTCGCACTCTTCAACACACCTCAAGAGTGCACGTCCATGAGCAAGCCGTCCCGGCAGCGTCCCAATAAAGCCAAATCCATCATCGCCCAGCCACTGTTCCGCAGCCGTCAGGAACAACCGGCGAAGGGCAAAGGCAGCTACCGCCGCGAAGCCTTCCAGTCTAAAAGCTGGGAGGCTTCTTACTTTCTGGCGGCCTGAAAGCATAGAGCGCCATCACGACTCCACCCCCTCAAGCATGGTAAGGTCAGCACCTGATTCGCATTATCCGGACCCGCGCATGCCCTTTTGCCTTACCCTTCGTCGTCCCCTACGTCGACTGTTCGCCGCCACCAGCTTCATCCTGTTAGTTGCCTGCGCGGAAAAGCCGACCGCCGCCGACGCCGAGCCGCTGCAAACCCTCCCCGCAGCCCCGGTCACCACCCAGCCACAGGTCAATGACGACCTGACGATCCAGCCTGCGCAAAGCTTCGATGAATGGATGTCCGCCTTCCGTATCGAAGCCCTGAGAGCCGGCATCACGCCCGCCATCTTCGACGCCGCCTTTGCCGGTGTCACCCCGGACATGAGCGTGATCAAGGCCGACCGCAGCCAGCCGGAATTCACCCGTCCGGTCTGGGAATACCTCGACGGCGCCCTGTCCCCCGTGCGTGTGCGCAAGGGCCAGGCCCTGCTGGTACAGAACAGCGCGCTGCTGGCGAGCATTGAACAACGTTATGGTGTCGACCGTGAGGCCCTGGTGGCGGTATGGGGCATGGAAAGCAATTTCGGCCAGTTCCAGGGCGACAAGTCGGTGATCCGTTCACTCGCGACCCTGGCCTATGAAGGCCGCCGCCCGGGATTCGCCCAGGCCCAGTTGCTGGCGGCGCTGCAGATTATCCAGCATGGCGATATCCAGCCTGAGCAGATGCTCGGTTCCTGGGCCGGAGCCATGGGCCAGACCCAGTTCATCCCCACCACCTACAACAGCTACGCGGTGGACTTCGACGGTGACGGTCGCCGCGATATCTGGAATGACTCGGCCGATGCCCTGGCCTCCACCGCCAACTACCTGCAAAGCTCCGGCTGGCAGCGTGGGCAGCCGTGGGGACTGGAAGTGGTGCTGCCACAGGCCTTCGACTACGCCCAGGCCGACGGCACGATCCGCAAGACGGTGAACGAGTGGCTGCAAATGGGTATTCGCTTGCCAGCGGGCGCCGTATTGCCAAATGGCTCGGCGTCGCTGTCCGCCGCCCTGCTGCTGCCGGCCGGTTATCGCGGCCCGGCGTTCCTGGTGCTGGATAACTTCCGCGCCATCCTCAAGTACAACAATTCGTCGTCCTATGGGCTGGCGGTGGGCTTGTTGTCCCAACGCTTCGGTGGTGCGGGTCTGATTCGTGGCGACTGGCCGAAGGAGGACCTGCCGTTGAGCCGTTCCGAGCGGATCGAGTTGCAGACCCTGCTCAGCACCAAGGGTTATGACGCAGGCAATCCCGATGGGATTATCGGGGCGAATACCCGCAAGGCGATTCGTGGGGCCCAGCAAGTGTTGGGCTGGCCGGCGGATGGCTATCCGAATCACAAGCTGCTGGAGAGCTTGCGTAGCCGGTAGAAGCGCACTGCCCCCTGTAGGAGCTGGCTT
>NZ_JALLJA010000029.1:0-50826 GCF_023242385.1 Pseudomonas sp. MWU12-2345
GCAAAGTCGGCTTTTTTGTCGCTGCGAAAAGACCCTTAGATGGTCAGTGTCCAGTCGTAGTCGACGATCAGCGGCGCGTGCTGCGAGAAACGCGGCTGGCGCGGCAGGCGTGCGCTACGGACGAAGCGACGCAGGCCCGGGGTCAGCAACTGATAGTCGAAACGCCAGCCGAGGTTGAGCATCTCGGCCTGTTCGTTATCCGGCCACCAGCTGTACTGGTCGCCTTCGCGGCTGACTTCGCGCAGGGCATCGACATAGCCCATGTTGCCGACAATCTCGTCCATCCAGGCCCGTTCCGGCGCCAGGAAGCCCGGGGATTGCTGGCTGTCGCGCCAGTTCTTGATATCCAGCTTCTGTTGCGCGACGTACAGCGAGCCACAGTAGATGTATTCGCGACGTTTGCGCCGCTGCTTGTCCAGATAGCGGGCGAAGTCGTCCATAAGCTTGAACTTCTGGTTCAAGTCTTCATCGCCGTTCTGCCCCGAGGGAAGCAGCAAGGTCGCGATGCTGACCTTGTCGAAATCGGCTTGCAGGTAGCGCCCGTAGCGGTCTGCCGTCTCGAAACCGAGACCGCTGATGACAGCCTTCGGTTGCAACCGCGAATACAGAGCCACGCCACCCTGGGCGGGGACTTCGGCATCGCAGGCATAAAGGAAGTAGCCATCCAGTTGGAAGGCTGGGTCGTCCAGTTCAAAGGCGGAGGCGCGGGTGTCCTGCAGGCAGATGACGTCGGCATTCTGAGCTTGCAGCCAACTGAGCAAACCACGCTCGACTGCGGCCTGAATACCATTGACGTTCACACTGATGATCCGCATAAATGGCCCCAAAAATCACGTGCGTGTATGATACCCCAAGGTCTACCTAATTAGCTAAATCCGTGGTATTTGGGGCTTTTTTCATGCAGGCGTATCAACGCGACTTCATTCGTTTTGCCATCGATCGCGGGGTTTTGCGCTTCGGTGAGTTCACCCTGAAGTCGGGACGTACCAGTCCTTACTTCTTCAATGCCGGTCTGTTCAACAGCGGTTCGGCCCTGGCCCAGTTGGGGCGTTTCTATGCGTCGGCGATCGTCGAGAGCGGCATTGCGTTCGACGTGCTGTTCGGCCCGGCCTACAAGGGTATCCCCTTGGCGGCGGCCACCGCCGTGGCCCTGGCCGAGCATCACGGGCGTGATCTGCCCTGGTGTTTCAACCGCAAGGAAGCCAAGGCCCACGGCGAAGGCGGCAGCCTGGTCGGCGCGCCGCTGGCCGGCGATGTGCTGATCATCGACGACGTGATCACCGCCGGCACCGCGATCCGCGAGGTGATGCAGATCATCCAGGCCCAGGGCGCCAAGCCTGCCGGCGTGCTGATCGCACTCAACCGCCAGGAACGCGGCAACGGCGAGCTGTCGGCGATCCAGGAAGTCGAGCGTGACTTCGCGATCCCGGTGGTCAGCATCGTGTCCCTGACCCAGGTCCTGCAGTTCCTGGCCGACGATGAGCAGCTCAAGCAGCATTTGCCTGCGGTTGAGGCTTATCGCGCGCAATACGGAATCTGACCTCCCTTGCGCCGTGGGTATCGGTGGTTGCCCCTGATGCTCTGTGTGTCCTTTGCCGTTCAGGCCGAGGACGCATCCGGCGTGCTGCTGTATCGCTATGTCGATGGCAAGGGCGTCACGGTGCTCGACCGCCAGGTTCCCCCGGAGTACGCGGGCAAGGGTTATCAGGTGCTGAACTCGCGCGGTCGGGTGGTGCAGACGATTGCGCCGGCGCCGACGGCCGAGGAGTTGGCGCGCTTGCAGGCGCAGAAAGCCCAGGCCGATGCCAATGCGCAGCTGTTGCAGCGTTATTCCAGCGTCGGCGAGGTCGACAAGGCCCAGGCTCGGAAACTCGCTGAGCTGGACGCGATGATTGCGAGTATCCAGACCAACCTCAACGCCTTGTTGGCGCAGCAGGCCAGTTTGCAAGGCCAGGCGGCGGAGCAGGAGCGGGCGGGGCACGAGGTGTCGCCGCAATTGCTCGGGCAACTCGCGGGGCTACGGGATGAGCAGGCGCGGATGAGGGCCGATATTGCCCGCTACCAGGCGGCACGGGTCCAGGCGCAGCAGGACTTCGCGGTGGATCGGGCGCGGGTGGAGCAGCTGACGCACTGAGGTGTGGTCGGCACGAGCCTGTAAATACTGCCTTGACCCTCGCTCGTAGCGACGGCCGACACGATCCCTGTAGGAGCCTGGCTTGCCAGGCTCCTACAGGGGGTATTGCGTTTTCGAGTCCGTGCTTCGGCTTGATCAGTGACGCTTGCGATTGCTGATCAGGGTGCCCATGCCGGTATCGGTGAAGATCTCCAGCAGCACCGCGTTCGGCACGCGACCGTCGATGATCAGCGAGCTGCCAACCCCGCCCTGTACCGCTTCCAGTGCGCAACGGATCTTCGGCAGCATGCCGCCATAGATGGTGCCGTCGGCGATCAGTCCATCCACCTGGGTGGTGCTCAGGCCGGTCAGGACCTTGCCTTCCTTGTCCATCAGGCCGGCAATGTTGGTCAGCAGCATCAGCTTCTCGGCTTTCAGGGCCTCGGCGATCTTGCCCGCCACCAGGTCGGCGTTGATGTTGTAGGACTCGCCATTGGCACCCACGCCGATCGGTGCGATCACTGGGATGAAATCACCCTTGACCAGCAGGTTCAGCAGATCGGTGTTGATCCCGACCACTTCGCCGACCTGGCCGATGTCGATGATTTCCGGCTGGGTCATTTCCGGGGTCTGGCGGGTCACGGTGAGCTTTTTCGCGCGGATCAGCTCGGCGTCCTTGCCGGTCAGGCCGATGGCGCTGCCGCCGTGACGGTTGATCAGGTTGACGATGCTCTTGTTTACCTGGCCGCCGAGAACCATTTCCACCACGTCCATGGTCTGGGCGTCGGTCACGCGCATGCCGTCGATAAAGTGGCTCTCGATGGACAGGCGCTTGAGCAGGTCACCGATCTGCGGGCCACCCCCGTGGACCACCACCGGGTTGATCCCCACCGCTTTCATCAACACGATGTCGCGGGCAAAACCGGTTTTCAGCTCTTCGCTTTCCATGGCGTTGCCGCCGTACTTGATCACCAGCGTCTTGCCGACGTATCGGCGGATGTAAGGCAACGCTTCGGAAAGAACCTTGGCGGTATTGGCAGCGGCATCGCGTTCGAGGGTCATTCAGGGCTCCGGTGGAACAAGTGGTCGGACGGTGCAAAGACTACGCTTTTACACCTTCCAGAGGTCAGAACGGTAGTGGGAGATCAGGCGCAACACGTTTCAATTGGGCGTGGAACACGTCCTTGATGCGCTGCAATTCGGCTTCGCTGTCGGCTTCGAAGCGCAGGACCAGCACCGGGGTGGTGTTGGAGGCGCGGACCAGGCCCCAGCCCTGGGGATAGTCGACCCGCACACCGTCGATGGTGGTCAGGTTGGCATCGCCCCAGTCGGCGTCGCGTTGCAGTGCATCAATGATGCTGAATTTGCTCTCGTCGGTCACATTGATATTGATTTCCGGCGTGGAAATATCGTTCGGGAAGGTCGCGAACAGCTCCTCGGCGCTGGATTTCTCCTGGCTGAGGATCTCCAGCAGGCGCGCGGCGCTGTAGATACCGTCGTCAAAACCGAACCAGCGTTCCTTGAAGAAGATATGGCCGCTCATTTCGCCGGCGAGCAGGGCGCCGCTTTCCTTCATTTTTTTCTTGATCAACGAGTGACCGGTTTTCCACATCACCGGGCGACCACCGTATTCGCGGATCAGGGGCGTCAGGCGGCGGGTGCACTTGACGTCGAAGATGATGTCCGCGCCAGGGTTGCGCGCCACCACGTCCTTGGCGAACAGCATCAGCAGGCGGTCGGGGAAGACGATGCTGCCGGTGTTGGTCACCACGCCGACGCGGTCGCCGTCGCCGTCGAAGGCCAGGCCAAGGTCGGCATGGCTTTCCTTGACCTTGGCGATCAGGTCCACCAGGTTCTCGGGCTTGCCCGGGTCCGGGTGGTGGTTGGGGAAGTGGCCGTCGACCTCTTCGAACAACGAGATCACTTCACAGCCCAGGGCTTCGATCAGCCTGGGGGCGATGACCCCGGCGGCGCCGTTGCCGCAGTCGACCACCACCTTGAGTTTCCGCGCCAGCACGATGTCGTTGCGGATCTGCTCGAAGTACGGGATGAGGATGTCGACTTTCTCGACGCTGCCCTTGCCGCTGCTCAGGTCGTTGTTCTTGAGGCGGGTGTGCAGGGCCTGGATCTGCTCGTTGGCCAGGGTGTCGCCAGCGATGACGATTTTGAAACCGTTGTAGTTCGACGGGTTGTGGCTACCGGTGAGCATCACCCCGGACTTGCCGGCCAGCACGTTGGCGGCGTAGTACAACGCCGGGGTCGGCACCAGGCCGACATCGCTGACGTGGCAGCCGCTGTCGTGCAGGCCCTGGATCAACTGCTGGACCAGCTCCGGCCCGGACAGGCGACCGTCACGGCCGACCGACACGTTGGGCTCGCCCTGGGCCAGGCTCTGGGCGCCGATGGCGCGGCCGATCCAGTAGGCGGTTTCGCCGTTCAGGGTCTCCGGGACCGTGCCACGGATGTCGTAGGCGCGGAAGATGCTGTCAGGGAAACTCGGGATGGCAGGTGCGGTGCTGTTCATGGTGTGGGTGGGCTCCGTTCCCAGGAAATCCTGGTGTTCGTCGAGAATATCGATATCGAGAATGTCGGTGTCTTGGAACAGCGGATCGGCCCAGACGGTACTTGGCGTCGTGGACTGGATCGGCGCGGGGGCGCTGCGGATCGCGGTGCCTGGATCACTGCCGACAGGCTCGGGATGACCATTGCGCAAGGAAAAGCGCGCCAGTTCCTGGGCCAGCCCATTGAGGGCCGGCAGGCTCAAGCTGAAGGCTTTGACGGCTTTGCCGCCGGAGAGTTCGCGAAACAGTTGCTCCAGCTGTCGGGCATCGCCGTCGAGACGGTTCTGCAGGCGTTTGTACGGCAGGTAGGTGCCCAGCAGGGCGCCGCCGAGGGCGAGCAGGGCGGCGAGGGCTGTCAGGGCGTAGGCGCTCAGGGGATAGGACAGTTTGAGCGAGGGGCCTGGGCTGAATTTCAGCGTCCAGTTGGGGTTGCCGGTACCAAAGGCAACGCTTTCGTCGGTTGCCGCCGTTCCGCGCTGGTCCAGCACCTGTTCCGGGCTGCCGAGGACGCTTTGCGTCAGGCGCAGTTCGCCGGTCTCCGGGTGGAATGTGCTGAGGGATTGGAGCAGGCGTTGCAGGTCGAAGACCAGCAGCAGGGTGCCGCTGCTTTGGGTGGCGGCGGGTGCCTTGAGTGAGGCCACGCTGTAGACCAGCCAGCGCTGGCCGATCTTGTAGGCTTCCGGTGCGGGTCGGGTGCCGCGCTCGGCGCGGGTGATCAGGTCCAGCGCCGAGAAATTCAGCGGCGCGGCGCGGTCATTGCTCGGTTGGGCCTGGCCGGGCAGGTAGAGTTGCGCGTCCACCAGGCCGCTGGCGAAGCGCAAGCCGGCTTCCGCGGCCTTGACCTGGTCGGCGTTCTGGCTTTGCAGGGCCTTGAGCAGCGAAGGATCAAGGGCCGTCGCCTCGGTCTGGGCGATCAGGTCGCTGCTGGCCTGGCTCAGGCCCGCGGCCGCGACGGCACCCGGGGTCTGCACCAGGCTGCCGCGCAGCGCCTGGTTCCAGGGCGCGACTACGCCAAGCCACAGGAGCGCGGCGGCCAGGGCCAACCCGCCCAAGGCAATCTGCAATCCCGGTAACAGGGGTCTGGTGGCGTCGCCTGGAGGCGCATGGCCGTTGCTTTCATGACCGCCGGCGGTCTTTGCACTGCGCTTGAAGCCTTTCAAATACTGCCTCCGAGAGGGTCATCCTGAAATTCAACGCGCACCGTTCGGACCGGGCCTGGACCAGCTTAGGTCAATGGCTGCCCGAATGCCCGAAGCCGCCGGCACCGCGTTGGCTTTCGTCAAAGGTTTCAACCAGTTCGAAGTGCGCCTGGACCACCGGCACCAGCACCAGTTGGGCAATCCGCTCGCCGACGACGATGTTGAAGGCGGTCTGGCCGCGGTTCCAGCAGGACACCATCAGTTCGCCCTGGTAGTCGGAGTCGATCAGGCCCACCAGGTTGCCCAGCACGATGCCGTGTTTGTGGCCCAGGCCGGAGCGCGGCAGGATCAGGGCGGCGAGGCCCGGATCGCCGATGTACACCGACAGGCCGGTGGGGATCAGCAAGGTCTGGCCCGGTTCCAGTACGGTGTCCTGCTGGAGCATGGCGCGCAGGTCGAGACCGGCGGAGCCGGGCGTGGCGTACTGCGGCAGCGGGAATTCGCCGCCGATGCGTGGGTCGAGGATCTTGGCTTGCAAAGCGTGCATGAAAATTAAACCTGGTTCAGTCGTTCGGCGATAAAGGAAACCAGCTGGCGGGCAATCTTGCCCTTGCTGGTCTGGGCAAACAGCGTCGCGTGGAGCTCGCGGTCGATCACGCTGCAGGCGTTTTCCTCGCTGTTGAAGCCAATGCTGGGGTTGGCCACGTCATTGGCGACGATCAGGTCGAGGTTCTTGTCCTTGAGCTTGCGCGCGGCGTAGTCGAGCAGATGTTCGGTTTCGGCGGCGAAACCGACACTGAACGGACGGTCGACGCGGCTGGCGATGGTGGCCAGGATGTCCGGGTTACGCACCATCTGCAGCAGCAGGCCGTCGCCGTTCGTAGGGTCTTTCTTGAGTTTTTGCGGGGCAACGACTTCCGGGCGGTAGTCCGCGACCGCTGCCGAGGCGATAAACAGGTCGCAAGGCATGGCCGCTTCGCAGGCGGCGAGCATGTCGCGGGCGCTGACCACGTCGATGCGGGTCACCCGGTCCGGGGTCGGCAGGTGCACGGGGCCGGTGATCAGGGTCACCCGGGCACCGGCTTCCACCGCGGCTTCGGCCAGGGCGAAGCCCATTTTCCCGGAGCTGTGGTTGGTGATGTAGCGCACCGGATCGATGTTTTCCTGGGTCGGGCCGGCGGTGATCAGCACGTGTTTGCCGGTCATGGCCAGGTGCTGGAAGCAATCGGCGGCGCATTGCGCCAGGTCCGTGGCTTCGAGCATGCGCCCCAGGCCGACGTCGCCGCAGGCCTGGCTGCCGGAGGCCGGGCCGAAGACTTTCAGGCCGCGGCTTTGCAGCAATTGGGTGTTGGCCTGGGTGGCCGGGTCGCGCCACATGGCCTGGTTCATCGCCGGGGCGATGGCCACGGTGGCGTCGGTGGCGAGCACCAGGGTGGTCAGCAGGTCGTTGGCGATACCCTGGGCCAGGCGCGCGATCAGGTCGGCGGTGGCCGGGGCGATCAGCACCAGGTCGGCCCATTTCGCCAGCTCGATATGGCCCATGGCGGCTTCGGCGGCCGGGTCGAGCAGGTCCAGGTGCACCGGATGCCCGGACAGCGCCTGCATGGTCAGGGGGGTGATGAACTCGCTGCCGCCACGGGTCATGACCACGCGCACTTCGGCGCCCTGGTCGAGGAGTCGGCGAACCAGCTCGGCGCTCTTGTAGGCAGCAATGCCGCCGCCGACGCCGAGAACGATGCGTTTCCGATACAGCCGCTGCATAGACCTGCCTTTTAGTCCGGTGATGGCGACCCCCTGACGACGCCTCCCCAGGCCAGATCAGGGGTAAAAATGATGGGCTAAGATAACACAGCGACCGCCAGGGAACAGCGGCGCCACAAGGACAGGGAGGTGGAATGAGTATTCGTGATTGGCCGGCGGCGGAGCGGCCCCGGGAGAAATTGCTGGAGCAGGGGGCGGCGAGCCTGTCGGACGCCGAGTTGCTGGCGATCTTTCTGCGTACCGGGGTTTCCGGGAAGAGCGCGGTGGACCTGGCCCGGCACCTGTTGAGTCGGTTCGGCAGCCTGCGCAATCTGCTGGAGTCCGACCAGCAGGCGTTTGGTCGCCAGTTGGGCCTGGGGCCGGCCAAATTTGCACAATTGCAGGCAGTGCTGGAGATGGCCCGACGGCATCTGGCCGAGCGCCTGCGCCGCGACTCGGTGCTGGAAAGCCCGCGGGCGGTCCGCGATTACCTCAAGGCGATGCTGCGTCATGAGCCTCATGAGGTGTTCGCCTGCCTGTTTCTCGACAGCAAGCACCGGGTGTTGGCGTTCGAGCCGCTGTTTCACGGCTCCATCGACAACACCAGTGTCTATCCTCGGCAGGTGGTCAAGCGGGCGCTGGCGCACAATGCGGCGGCGTTGATCCTGTGTCACAACCACCCTTCGGGGGTTGCCGAGCCCAGCCAGGCTGATCACGTGCTGACCAAGCGGCTGAAAACGGCACTGGAATATGTCGATGTGCGTGTGCTCGATCACTTTATCGTCGGCGAGGGCGAGCCCTTGTCGATGATGGAGCGGGGCTGGATGTAGCGGTCCGGGAACGATCCCCTGCAGGAGCCGGCAAGCCGGCTCCTGCAGAGGGTGTGCCGGTTTCAAGGCTTGAGGCTGACCTTGGAAAAATCCTGCCGCCCGAACGGACTCACTTCATAGCCCTGGACGTTCTTGCGCAGCAAGGCGAAGGCCGTCGGATGCGCCAGCGGCACCCACAGCGCCTGTTGCTGGATCTGCGCCTGGGCCTGCTCGTACAGCTTGCTGCGCACCCCTTGCTCGCTGGTGGTCTTGCCGGCACTGATCAGCTTGTCCAGGCCCGCATCGCAGTAGCGGGCGAAGTTGGTGCCCGATTTCACCGCCGCACAGGAGAATTGTGGGGTCAGGAAGTTGTCCGGGTCGCCGTTGTCGCCAGCCCAGCCCATGAACAACAGGTCGTGCTCACCGGCCTTGGCCCGGCGGATCAGTTCGCCCCATTCGATCACGCGGATCTGCGCCTGGATGCCGACTTCGGCGAGATCGGCTTGCAACAGCTGGGCACCGAGGCTCGGGTTGGGATTGAGCAGGCTGCCCGACGGACGTGTCCAGATGGTGGTCTGGAAACCGTCCTTGAACCCGGCCTTGGCCAGCAGGGCCTTGGCTTTTTCCGGGTCATGGGCGTAGCCGGGCAGGTCCTTGGCGTAACTCCAGGTGTTGGGCGGGTACGGCCCGTTGGCGGCCTCGGCGGTTTCTTCGAACACGGCCTTGAGGTAGCTGGTCTTGTCGACGGCGAGGTTGATCGCCTGGCGTACCTCCGGTTTGTCCAGGGGGGGATGCTGGCTGTTGATGGCTACGAAAGCGGTCATGAAGGCCGCGGTTCTTTCCACCTTGAGCGTCGGCTCTTTACTGGCAGCCGTGACATCCAGGGGCTTGGGCGAGAGCGCGATCTGGCATTCGTTGCGCCGCAGCTTCTGCAGGCGGACGTTGGCATCGGGGGTAATGGCGAAGACCAGGTTGTCGACCGCCGGCTTGCCGGCGAAGTAGTCCGGGTTGGCGCTGTAGCGGATCGAGGCATCTTTCTGGAACCGGCCGAACACGAACGGGCCGGTGCCGACGGGCTGGCTGTTGAGTTTTTCCGGGGTGCCCGCGGCCATCAGCTTGTCGGCGTATTCCGCCGGATAGATCGAGGCGAAGCCCATGCTCAGGGCCGCGAGGAAGGTCGAGTCGGGGTGGTCGAGGGTGAAGCGCACGGTCAGCGGATCAACCGCCTCGATTCGTTTGATCAGGCTCGGCAGTTGCAGCGACTGGGCGTGGGGGAAGCCGCTCTGGGCGATCTGGTGCCATGGGTTGGCCGGGTCGAGCATGCGTTCGAAGCTGAAGCGCACGTCGGCGGCGCTCAGGTCGCGGGTCGGCTTGAAGTAGTCGGTGTGATGGAATTTCACCCCCGGATGCAGCCTGAACTCGTAGACCAGGCCGTCGTCGGACACGGTCCAGCTGTCAGCGAGGCTGGGCACCAGCTTGCCGCTGTCGGCGTCGAAGTCCACCAGGCGGTTCATCAGCACGTCGGCCGAGGCATTGGTGGTGCTCAGCGAGTTATACTGCACCACGTCGAACCCGTCGGGGCTGGCTTCGGTGCAGACGCTCAGGGTGGTGGCGGCCTGGGCCGATACCCCGAGGAAGGGGACGAGCAATAGCGGTAGGGCAGCGAGACGCATATTCAGTATCCTTTGCAGGTCGTTGTCCCATCTGCGAGTGCAGTCTGGAAAAGTCCTACCCTAGAGGTATGGACGGTAATTGACTATCCCGTTTTTAGCGGATTTTTCAGTTTGCCTGCTTCCCCCGATATTTTCACCGCACGGTTTGCCGGGCCTTTTGCGCCGCTGGCCGGTGTTGTGCGACGAGCGGCCTTTCAGGGCGCCAGCCCAGGTTGCTGGCGTCCTGGCCGGTCATTGACGGTGCACCGTCGAGGTTTTAATCACACTTGATGTTGTTGCACCTGAGTCTTTCTGGTATAAAGCAGCGCTCTTTTCTAGGGGCCCGGTTCCTTCGCTTGTAGGTGTAGCCGGTAAGACCCTTAAAGAAACGCGGCGCCTGGCGCCAAATGACTGAGAGATTAAGCGGCCAACCCATGCCGGGTTGGGCATGTGGTTTTAGAGGGCTGAGGCATGTCTAGAGTCTGTCAAGTTACCGGTAAGGGTCCGGTGACTGGGAATAACATTTCCCACGCAAACAACAAAACCCGTCGTCGTTTCCTGCCGAACCTGCAGCATCACCGCTTCTGGGTCGAGTCCGAGAAGCGTTTTGTGCGTCTGCGCGTATCCGCCAAGGGCATGCGTATCATCGACAAGCGCGGCATTGATGTCGTGCTGGCCGAACTTCGTCGCGATGGCAAGGTATAAGGGAGCTAAATCATGCGTGAATTGATTCGTTTGATCTCGAGCGCCGGTACTGGTCATTTCTACACGACTGACAAGAACAAGCGCACTACTCCGGACAAAATCGAGATCAAGAAATATGATCCGGTTGTTCGTAAGCACGTGATCTACAAGGAAGGCAAAATCAAGTAATTGATTTTGTTTTTCGAGAAAAACCCCGACTGGTTCGGGGTTTTTTTTCGCCTTTTTTCGGCCGGCTCCTGCCTATTGCATGGCTGATTCCTACATTTTTCCCGTTGCGCCTTTCCTAGACTGGGGTGAACACCGAAAGGATGCGGATGTGGAGAACGCTCATGATGATTGCGAGGATGTTTGGAATTCTGCTGCTGGTGGTCCTGGCAGCGGGGAGTATTGCGGTTTCGGCGGCTCAGTCGGCCAAGGCCGAAACCAGTACCGATGCCTACGTACGCAGGATGATCGAGGCCACTCGGATCGGCTGGTCCGCATTGGCCGCGTTCAATGAAATCACCCGTGTGTTTGCGGATGTCCAGTTGTTGACCAGCGACGGGCAGCGGGCCTGGCTGATGAACGCGCAGGGGGGGAGCGAGATCGATATGGAGGCGGTCAGGACGCTTGGGGTTTCCTACGAATACAAATCCTTCGACAAGATCCTCTGGCGGGGGCGTCCGTCTGTCTTTATCGGTCTGGGAAAGGAACTGCCGGCGGACGAACTGCAGCGGCTGGAAGATCCGCGAGCGATTCCCGATGTGTTCAGTCTGGCAACCCACGAAGCCTTTCATTTTTACGCCGAGGACGAAAAGAGCTGGGCATTCTCCCCGGGATCGGATCGCAGCACTTTGTACCCTGCCGCCGCCGAGCCGCGCATGCATCGCAACCAGTTGATCCGTCACCTGCTGGCGGCGGCTCAGGGGCGGGCCGATGCTTTGCGGCGGGCCAGTTATTGGTATCGCCAATGGTCAAGCGGGTATGCCGACGAGTTGAAGCACATTCATGGCACTGATCGTTCCGAAGGTAGTGCGCGTTATGTGGAGGCGATTGTTCGGCCGCTGGTGCTGGGCGCGCGTCCACTCTCCCATGAGTGGTCGGTACTCATGCTTGAGGAACTGAGCCTGCTGGCGCGAGATGATTATCTGGCTGCCGATCATGAAAGCTATGCGTTGGGTGCTTTAGCCGGCTATCTGCTTGAGCAGCAGGGTGTGGACTGGCTGCCGCGCGTCGCCCGGGGAGAAACGCCCGTAGCGATGCTGCTGGATTCGGTGCCGCCTCTGGATACTCCCCCTGACGAGTTGATGGGGCGACGTATTCGGGAGGTCATTGCCGAGTCCAATCGACAGACAGCGCAAGTTTTCGATTCGTTCCTGCCGCGTTTCAACGACCCGGCAGGGAAGCGTTTGCTGGTGCCGAACCAGGTTATGCAAGGGAGCTTCAATCCCACGCATTCCTACCGTCTGGCTACACAGCCCGAGAAAATTGAAGTCGGGATTGATGCCGCCTTCGTCTTGAGCGATGGCCGCATTGACCTCAGGGCAGCGACGGTCGCTACCCATGTGAGCGAGGATTGTGGTCAGTTGGATCTTTACTGGATCTTGGCCCTGACCAGGGACGAGTTCGAGAAAACCGCTGACAGTCGGATGCGTTTCGAGCGCGATGACATCAAGGTGGATATTCCCTACCCGGCCCAGCCTGCCCAGGATCCGCGTATCTGGTGCGTCCAGGTCTGATCAGGCTTTCTGCTCGAACACCACATAGATCTTGCGGCAGTGCTCCAGCACCTCCCAGGTGCCCTTGAAGCCCGCCGGGATCACGAAACGATCGCCGGCGCGCAGGGTCTTGGCGTTGCCGTCCGCGTCGCGCAGCACCGAGACGCCCTGGACGATTTCGCAGTATTCATGTTCGGTGTAGTTCACCGTCCATTGGCCCACCGCGCCCTCCCAGACGCCGGCATTCATCTGCCCGCAGGGGCTGCCATAGTGGTTGTAGATGGTTTGCTCGGGATCGCCCTTGAACACTTTCTCCTCTGCCGGGCGAAAGCGTTCCGGTACGGTGGTGGCTTCGCTGAAATCGACGATGTCCTGGATACTCATGGTGCTCTTCCTCTGCGGTGACGGGCCTTGGGTCGCAAGCACCGAGTCTATGTTTATTAAAACGAACATGGCAACGGCGTTTGACGAGTCTTTGTCAAATATATTGAAACTTCAGGTGCCGCTGGTTTAGGGTGGTGGGTGCCATGGGCCTGAATCGAGGCTCGTTGGGCAGAATTCCGAACGGTGCTGGCGCAAGAGCGCACGGTTCCAGTATTTCAATAAGAGGAGGACACTCGAATGATCACCCTGACTCGTGCTGACTGGGAACAACGTGCCCGTGAGCTGAAGATTGAAGGCCGTGCCTACATCAATGGTGAATACACCGCGGCGGTCTCGAATGAGACCTTCGAGTGCATCAGCCCGGTCGATGGCCGCCTGCTGACCAGCGTCGCCAGTTGCGATGCGGCCGATGCCCAGCGTGCGGTCGAGAGTGCCCGCGCGACGTTCAACTCCGGTGTCTGGTCGCGCCTGGCCCCGGCCAAGCGCAAGTCGGCGATGATTCGTTTTGCCGCGTTGCTGAAGGTCAATGCCGAGGAGCTGGCCTTGCTGGAAACCCTCGACATGGGCAAGCCGATCAGCGACTCCCTGCATATCGACGTACCCGGCGCGGCCCAGGCCCTGAGCTGGAGCGGCGAGGCCATCGACAAGATCTATGACGAAGTGGCTGCTACTCCCCACGATCAGTTGGGTCTGGTGACCCGTGAGCCGGTGGGCGTGGTCGCGGCCATCGTGCCGTGGAACTTCCCGTTGATGATGGCTTGCTGGAAGCTCGGGCCGGCGTTGTCCACCGGTAACTCGGTGATTCTCAAACCTTCGGAAAAGTCCCCGCTGACCGCGATCCGCATTGCCGCCCTGGCGGTTGAAGCCGGTATTCCGGCGGGTGTGCTGAACGTGCTGCCGGGTTACGGTCATACCGTCGGCAAGGCCCTGGCCCTGCACCAGGATGTCGACACCCTGGTGTTCACCGGTTCGACCAAGATCGCCAAGCAACTGCTGATCTACTCCGGCGAGTCCAACATGAAGCGCGTCTGGCTCGAAGCCGGCGGCAAGAGCCCGAACATCGTCTTTGCCGATGCTCCGGACCTGCAGGCCGCCGCCGAATCCGCGGCCAGCGCCATTGCCTTCAACCAGGGCGAAGTCTGCACCGCCGGTTCGCGCCTGCTGGTGGAGCGTTCGATCAAGGACCGCTTCCTGCCGCTGGTGATCGAAGCGCTGAAGGCCTGGAAGCCGGGCAACCCGCTGGACCCGGAGACCAATGTCGGTGCCCTGGTGGATACCCAGCAGATGAACACCGTGCTGTCGTATATCGAATCGGGTCATGCCGATGGCGCCAAGCTGGTGGCCGGTGGCAAGCGGACCCTGCAGGAAACCGGTGGTACCTACGTCGAACCGACCATCTTTGATGGCGTGAGCAACGCGATGAAGATCGCCCAGGAAGAAATCTTCGGCCCGGTGCTGTCGGTGATTGCCTTCGACAGCGTGGAAGAGGCGATCAGCATTGCCAACGACACGCCCTATGGCCTGGCGGCAGCGGTCTGGACCGCGAACATCTCCAAGGCGCACCTGACCGCCAAGGCCCTGCGGGCCGGCAGCGTGTGGGTGAACCAGTACGATGGCGGCGACATGACCGCACCGTTCGGCGGCTTCAAGCAGTCGGGTAACGGCCGTGACAAGTCGCTGCATGCGTTCGACAAGTACACCGAGCTGAAGGCGACCTGGATCAAGTTGTAACGCCTCGGCTCTTGAGACCGCAGCGAAACTTGTGGGAGCCGGCTTGCTGGCGATGGCGTCTGTAAGGGCAATGCAAGGTCTGCGGGCCTCATCGCTGGCAAGCCAACTCCTACAGGTCGGGGGTTGATCAGAATTTTGTGTCTGTGATCGGGTATCCCCAATAAACACAGCCGGACTCTCCGCAAGGAAGTCCGGCTGTGTCGTCTTGAACAGAAACTATCCACAGGAGCGTGGAACATGCGTTGGGCGACTTATTTCGCCGTGCTGGCTTCGGTACTCAGTGTCGGGCTGGCACTGGGCGTGAGCATGCCGTTGGTGTCCCTGCGGCTGGAAAGCTGGGGTTATGGCTCTTTTGCCATTGGCGTGATGGCGGCGATGCCGGCCATCGGGGTCTTGCTCGGTGCCAGTATCTCCAGCCATCTGGCGGCGCGCTTCGGCACTGCCCGGTTGATGGCCCTCTGCCTATGGGCGGGAGCCCTGTCTATCGGTTTGCTGGCGCTGCTGCCCAGCTACCCGGTGTGGCTGGTGCTGCGCCTGATGATCGGGGTGATCCTGACCATCGTCTTCATCCTCGGCGAAAGCTGGATCAATCAACTGGTGGTCGAACAATGGCGCGGACGCCTGGTGGCGCTTTATGGCAGCACCTATGCGCTGAGCCAACTGTCCGGCCCGCTGCTGCTGGCCGCTGTGGGCACGGAAGGTGATTACGGCTTCTGGGTTGGCGTGGGCTTGCTGGTGGTCGCGCCATTCCTGTTGCTGGGGCGCAGCGGTGCGCCAACCACGGAGTCCAATCGCGTCACCCTGGCGGACTTGCTGGGCTTCTGCCGGGGTTTGCCGGCCATTGCCTGGGCCATTTCGCTGTTTGCTGCTTTCGAGGCGATGATTCTGACCTTGTTGCCGGTGTACTGCCTGCGCCAAGGCTTCACGGCGGATATCGCCTTGGCGATGGTCAGCACCGTGGTGGTGGGCGATGCCTTGTTGCAGTTGCCGATTGGCGCCTTGGCCGATCGGCTGTCCCGGCGCGCGTTGTTCATCGGTTGCGCCCTGGCGCTGATGTTGTCGAGCCTGGCGGTGCCTCTGCTGCTCGACACCTTGCTGATCTGGCCGCTGTGGGTGCTGTTCGGTGCCAGCGCGGGCGGGCTGTTCACCTTGTCGTTGATCCTGATCGGCGAGCGTTATCGCGACGACGCGCTGGTGCGGGCCAACGCCCATGTGGCGCAGTTGTGGGGCATCGGCTGCCTGATCGGGCCGTTGGTGGCGGGTGCGGGCAGCCAGTGGATCAGCGGGCATGCCTTGCCGTTGTTCATGGCGGCCGGGGCCTTGGGCCTGCTGGTGTTGCTGTTGCGCCAAGGGGCCTTCGGCACGGCACAGTCGGCCACCTCCCTGTAGGAGCAAGCTTGCTCGCGATGACGGGCTTCCGGGCACCGCCGAAACATCAGCCTGCCGGCTGATCGCGAGCAAGCTTGCTCCCACAGGTCAGGCCTCGTGAACCTTCAGAGCATGCGCTCCAATCCGATATGGTTGGCGAACCAGGCGTTGAACCGACGCCACCAGTTGCCCGGCTCGTGGTGCAGCTCGTGGAGCTGCCCGTGGTCCTCGGTGACCCAGACAATCTGTCCCTGCTCCAGGCGCGGCTGGTAGCTCAGGGCCGGGGCCATGCCGCGCAAGGCCAGGGCCCGAACGTGTTCCGCCAGCTCCGGACTGTCCACCAGGACGCCGACTTCGGTGTTCCACAGTACCGAGCGCGGGTCAAAGTTGAATGAACCGATAAAGGATTTCTGCCGGTCGAAAATCATCGCCTTGCTGTGCAGGCTGGAGTCCGAGCCTTTGTAGGACGCGCTATGAAACAGGTGCGGCCCGCTGCCGCCACGCTCCCCGGGCTGGCGCCGCAGTTCGAAGAGTTTCACGCCGTGTTCCAGCAACGCCTTGCGGTAAGGCGCGTAACCGCCGTGCACGGCAGGCACGTCGGTGGCCTCCAGCGAATTGGTCAGCAGGCTGACCGAGACCCCGGCATCGGCGCGCCCGGCCAGATAGACCAGCCCCGGTTGACCAGGCACGAAGTAGGCGGAAATCATCATCAGTTCGGTATGGACGTTCTTCAGTTCCGGCGCCAACTGTGTGGCCAGCAACAAGCGTGGATCAGGCTCGTCCCTGGCCAGAACCTTGCTCGGTGCGTCCCACAGCGCCTCGCTCCAGGCCCAGATCAGCTCACGGCGCCAGATATCCATGTGCGGCTCGCTCTTGTAGGCCCGAAGCTTCAGGTACAGGGCGGTATTGTGCTGGCGATAGCTGCCCAGCGAGTCCTTGAGCTGTTGTCGGGCCTTGGCCAGTTCCACCGCGGACGGTGGGTTTGAGAGGAAGTCGCCAATGGGCGCGCTCAGGGCGCTGTTCCAGTACTGGTCGAAGCTGTGTCCGAGTTGTTCGGCCACGGGGCCGAAGCCGAGCAGGTCGATGTCGGTGAAGTTCAGGTCCGGCTGGGCGCCGAAATATTCGTCCCCGAGGTTGCGGCCGCCGACGATGGCCGCGCTGTTGTCGGCCAGCCACAGCTTGTTGTGCATCCGCCGATGTTGTTGCGACAGGTTGAACAAACGGCCCAGGGTACGCGTGGCACCGGTGCTGCGGCCCAGGTTCAGCGGATTGAACAGGCGAATCTGGATATTCGGATGGGCGGCGAGGGTGCCGATGACCGAGTCGAGCCCGTCGCTGGTGGTGTCGTCCAGCAGGATGCGCACCCGTACGTCGCGATCGGCGGCCTCGAGCAGTTCATCCACCAGCATGCGGGTGCTCAGGCCGTCATGGACGATGTAGTACTGCAAATCCAGGCTGACCTGGGCATTGCGGATCAATTCGGCCCGGGCCCTGAACGCCTCGCTGCCGTTGGGCAGCAGGCGAAAGCCCGAGCGCCCCTGCCAGGGTGCGGCCTGTTCCTGGATCGAACGACCGAAGCTCGATTCGCTCGCCGCCAGGGCCTGGCTGGGAAGCCGTGGAGCATCCAGGGTCGCGCATCCGCTCAACAGCAGGGCAATGAGCAGCAAGCAGGCTTTCAATGGTCATCGCCCCGGGTCGGTAGGTGTCGGCATATGGACGCTATCCGGCGGGTAAAGGTCAATCGATACTGCTCTCGTTTTGTGCCAGTAATTTGATCGCGGCCGCGCCGACCTTGCGCACAGCCTCTTCGATCAGTGGCGTCGGCTTGGCAGCGTAGTTCATGCGCAGGCAGTTACGGTATTTGCCCGAGGCGGAAAAGATGCTGCCCACCGCGATCTGCACGCCCTGGTCCTGCAGCGCCCGGTTCAGGCGCAGGGCATCGAACCCTTCGGGCAGTTCGACCCAGAGCATGAAGCTGCCCTGGGGGCGACTGGCGCGGGTGCCGGCGGGAAAATAACGGCTGATCCAGTCGATCATCAGGTCGCGGTTGCGCTGGTATTGGCTGCGCATGCGTCGCAGATGCGGCTCGAAGTGCCCGTTTCTGAGGAAGTCGGCGATGGCCAGCTGTGGCTGCGGGGCCGTGGAGCCGGTGCTGATGTACTTCATATGCAGCACCCGTTCGAGGTAACGACCGGGTGCGACCCAACCGATGCGCAGGCCCGGGGCGAGGGTCTTGGAGAAGGAGCTGCAGAGCAGCACGCGACCGTCTTCATCGAAGGACTTGATGGTGCGCGGACGGGGGTAGGTGTAGGCCAGTTCGCCATACACATCGTCTTCGATAATCGCCACGTCGAAGCGCTGGGCCAGGGTCAGCAGGGCGCGCTTGCGCGACTCCGGCATGATGTAGCCCAGCGGGTTGTTGCAGTTGGGGGTCAACTGTATGGCCTTGATCGGCCACTGTTCGAGGGCCAGTTCCAGGGCGTCGAGGCTGATGCCGGTGATCGGGTCGGTGGGGATTTCCAGGGCCTTCATACCCAAGCCCTTTAGGGTCTGCATGGCGCCGTGGAAGCTGGGTGAGTCCACCGCGACGATGTCCCCCGGCTCGCAGATGGAGCGGATGCTGGTGGACAGGGCCTCGTGGCAGCCGGTGGTGATCACCAGATCTTGGGGGCCGAGCTGGCAGCCGGAGTCGAGCAGCAGGCGCGCCACCTGTTCGCGCAGCCCGAAGTTGCCGTGGATATTGTCGTAGGACAGGCCGGGCATGTCCTGGCGGCGGCTGATCTGCGCCAGGCTGCGCAGCAGCGGTTTCAGGGTCGGGCTGTCGATGTCGGGCATGCCGCGGCCCAACTGTACGGTGTCCTCGCGAGGGACGGCGCGAATCAGTTCCAGCACCTGTTCCCATTGCGAGATATCAACAGGGCGTTGTGCCGGTCGGCCGATGACCGGCAACGCCGGTAGTTCGCGGCCTACGGGTACGAAGTAGCCGGACTTGGGTTTTGGTTGGGCCAGCCCGCTGTCTTCCAGGACGCGGTAGGCCTGCTGCACCGTACTCAAACTGACACCGTGCTCCACGCTCAGCGCCCGTACAGAAGGCAGGCGGTCTCCGGGGCGATAGAAACCCTGTTCTATGCGGGTTCCAAGCAATTCGGCAAGGTTGACGTAGAGGGTCATGGCGCAGTTCTCGGCGACGGTGGAAAGCGTTGGACGGTACAGATAGGGAGAAAATACAGGATTCAGTCGCGCTTTGGCGAGATCTGTATTGAATTAATAAAAATTGATTGAATCTGTAATGGTTTTGGCCGCTCACCCATTCTATGTACTCATGGCAACCGAGTAACAAAGGAGCAGAGGTAATGAACGGCATGAGCGATGTGCGTCTGGTGTTGCGCAGTCAGGAACTGGTGATCGAGCACGAGCGGGTAGTCATGGCGTCTTCCGCCCGTGGCGGCGCTCCGGCCTTCGGTGCCATGGGTCTGTTCTGGCATCGTCTGCGTACCCGCAAGACCTTGCTTGCACTTACGCCCGAGGAACTGAGCGATATCGGATTGAGCTCGGAGCAGGCCCGGAAAGAAGGTTTGAAACCGTTCTGGCGTTCTTGACGCGAAACTTGTGGGAGCCCGGCTTGCCCGCGGGCGCATGACTCAAGGGCCTGATCGCCGGCAAGCCGGCTCCTACAGGGGACCGCGTTCCTTCAGATGAGCAGGTTTGCTGCCGGGAGTGGTTTTTTCAGGCAAAATACGCGCTTGTTCTTCTTTCCGGTCGTCGTTCGATGAGTTGCAACAGTCAGAAAATCCGCTTTCTGCGTCAGCAAATTCCGTCGTTCGACTGCGTGCCGGGCTGTCACGACTGCTGCGGGCCGGTGACCACTTCGTCCGAGGAGATGGCCCGCCTGCCGCGCAAGACCGCCGCCGAGCAGGAAGCGGCGCTGGACGAGCTCAATTGCGTGCACCTGGGACCGAACGGCTGCACGGTGTATGACGAGCGCCCGCTGATCTGTCGTTTGTTCGGCACGACGCCGACGTTGCCTTGCCCCAATGGCCGACGTCCCGTGGAGATGATTCATCCACGGGCCGAGCAGCAGGTGCACGAATACATCGCTACCACGCGTCAGGTACTGGTCTAGGCTCAATCCGGAATCGGCAGGTTCAGGCTCTCCTTCACTTCTTCCATCACGATATAGCTCTTGGACTCCCGAACGTGGGGCAGCTTGAGCAGGATGTCGCCGAGCAGCTTGCGGTAGGAAGCCATCTCGGAAATCCGTGCTTTCACCAGGTAGTCGAAATCCCCCGAGACCAGGTGGCATTCCAGCACATGGGGCAATTTCAGCACGGCACGTCGGAATTCTTCGAAGGTGTCGCCCGACTTGTAGTCGAGGCTGATCTCGACGAACACCAGCAGGCTGCCCTTGAGGTGCTGCGGGTTCAACCGGGCGTTGTAGCCCATGATGATGCCTTCGCGCTCCAGCCGGCGAACCCGCTCGGTGCAGGGCGTGGTGGACAGTCCGACCTTTTCGCCAAGCTCAGTGAACGAGATGCGCCCGTCGGCCTGCAGGATGCGCAGGATATTGCGGTCGATCTTGTCCAGCTCGCGCTTGGTCTGATGGTTGGTTCTCATTAGGGAATGCCCCTCCGTCAAAAGCGATAGTGCCGAGAATTCTCGCCAAATATAGGCACTTATATAGTGAAAAGCACTGGCTATTGTTTTTTACACTGCACGCATCTTGGCTTTGAACATTAAACATCGGCGCCTGGCCGCGGATTGAGGAATAGACACATGCGAGTTCTGGTATTGGGTAGCGGCGTCATTGGTACCACCAGTGCTTATTATCTGGCGCGGGCCGGTTTCGAAGTGGTGGTGGTCGACCGTCAGCCGGCCGCGGCCATGGAGACCAGTTTCGCCAACGCCGGCCAGGTCTCGCCCGGTTATGCCTCGCCCTGGGCCGCCCCGGGCGTGCCGCTGAAGGCCATCAAGTGGCTGCTGCAGCGTCACGCACCGCTGGCGATCAAGGCCACCGCCGATATCGACCAGTACCTGTGGATGGCACAGATGCTGCGCAACTGCACCGCCAGTCGTTATGCGGTGAACAAGGAGCGCATGGTCCGTCTGTCCGAATACAGCCGTGACTGCCTCGACGAACTGCGCGCCGAAACCGGGATTGCCTACGAAGGCCGTAGCCTGGGGACC
Organism: Pseudomonas sp. MWU12-2345; assembly: GCF_023242385.1. Lineage (NCBI taxonomy): Bacteria > Pseudomonadati > Pseudomonadota > Gammaproteobacteria > Pseudomonadales > Pseudomonadaceae > Pseudomonas > Pseudomonas sp. MWU12-2345. The sequence goes on from NZ_JALLJA010000029.1 coordinate 21,084, forward strand.
ACCCAGTTGTTCCGCACCCAGGCGCAACTCGATGGCGCGGCAAAAGACATCGCGGTACTGAAAGAGTCCGGCGTCCCTTACGAATTGCTCGACCGCGCCGGCATTGCCCGGGTCGAACCGGCCCTGGCCAGCGTCACCGATATCCTCGCCGGCGCCCTGCGCCTGCCGAACGACCAGACCGGCGACTGCCAGATGTTCACCAGCCGCCTGGCCGAAATGGCCATCAAGCTCGGTGTGGAATTCCGCTTCGGCCAGGACATTCAACGGCTTGACCATGCGGGTGACCGCATCAACGGCGTGTGGATCGACGGCAAGCTGGAAACCGCCGACCGCTACGTACTGGCGCTGGGCAGTTATTCGCCGCAGTTGCTCAAGCCGCTGGGGATCAAGGCACCGGTCTACCCCCTCAAGGGCTATTCGCTGACCGTGCCGATCACCAACCCGGCCATGGCCCCGACTTCGACTATCCTTGACGAAACCTACAAGGTCGCGATCACTCGTTTCGACAACCGCATCCGCGTCGGTGGCATGGCGGAAATCGCCGGTTTTGACCTGTCGCTGAATCCGAAACGGCGCGAAACGCTGGAGATGATCGTCGGCGATCTTTATCCTCAGGGCGGCGACCTCGAGCAAGCCAGTTTCTGGACCGGTTTGCGTCCGACCACTCCCGACGGCACGCCGATCGTGGGGGCGACCTCATTCCGCAATCTGTTCCTGAACACCGGTCACGGTACGCTCGGCTGGACCATGGCTTGTGGCTCCAGTCGCCTGCTGGCTGACCTGATGGCGAAGAAAAAGCCGCAGATCAGTGCCGAAGGCCTCGATATTTCCCGTTACGGCAAAACGCCCCAGGAGACTGCAAAACATGGCAATCCAGCGCCAGCTCACCAATGAACGTCTGAGCCAGATCGTTGTTCACAGCGGTACCGTGTATCTGGCGGGGCAGGTTGGCGACAACATGAGCGCCGGGATTGAAACCCAGACCCGTGAAGCCCTCGGCAATATCGAGCGTTTGCTGGATCTGGCGGGTACCGACAAGAGCAGGTTGCTGTCGGTGACGATCTACCTGAAAGACATCGATGCCGACTTCGCCGGGATGAATTCGGTCTGGGACAAGTGGCTGCCCAAAGGCGTCGCGCCGGCCCGTGCCACGGTTGAGTCGAAGCTGTGCGAACCGGAAATCCTGGTCGAGCTGTCGGTCGTGGCCGCTCTGCCTTAAGTACGATCCCTCTCCCGGTGTGATGGCGGTCTCACTGCTTTTCGCACCGGTTTTTTTCCCCGTTGACCGTCCAGAAGTTTGCCGCCATGCGTCCTGCCCGTGCCCTGATCGACCTCCAAGCTCTGCGTCACAACTACCAATTGGCCCGCGAAGTCTCGGGTGCCCGAACCCTCGCGGTGATCAAGGCCGATGCCTATGGTCATGGCGCGCTGCGCTGTGCCCAGACCCTGGAAGCCGAGGCCGATGGTTTTGCCGTGGCCTGTATCGAGGAGGCCCTCGAGTTACGGGCCGGGGGTATTCGCGCGCCGATCCTGTTGCTGGAGGGCTTTTTCGAGGCCGACGAACTGCCACTGATCGTCGAGCACGACTTCTGGTGCGTGGTGCATGCGCTCTGGCAGCTGGAGGCCATCGAGCAGGCGGTGTTGGCCAAGCCGATCAATGTCTGGCTCAAACTCGACTCGGGCATGCACCGGGTGGGGCTGGAACCGGCCGATTATCAGGCGGCTTACCAGCGCCTGCAGGCCAGCGGCAAAGTGGCGAAAATCGTCCTGATGAGCCACTTCGCCCGCGCCGATGAGCTGGGCAGCCAGCGCAGCGCCGAACAGGTGGCGACCTTCGAGGCCGCGCGCCAGGGTTTGTCGGCTGAGGTCAGCCTGCGCAACTCTCCGGCGGTGCTCGGGTGGCCGCAGATTTTCAGCGATTGGGTACGTCCCGGCATCCTGCTGTTCGGCTCGACGCCTTTCGAAGAAGAAAACCCTGTCGCCGCGCGTTTGCAGCCGGTCATGACCCTGGAGTCGAAAGTCATCAGCGTGCGCGAGCTGCCGGCGGGTGAGCCGGTGGGCTACGGCGGCCTGTTCGTGACGTCCAGGCCGACGCGGGTTGGCGTGGTTGCGATGGGTTATGCCGATGGCTATCCGCGTCACGCACCGACCGGCACGCCGGTGCTGGTGGCGGGCCAGCCGAGCCAACTGCTGGGCCGGGTGTCGATGGACATGCTGTGCATCGATCTGACCGACGTGCCCCAGGCCGGGTTGGGCTCGACGGTGGAGTTGTGGGGCAAGAACATCCTGGCCAGCGAGGTCGCGGCCCGGGCCGAGACCATTCCTTATCAGATCTTCTGCAACCTGCGCCGGGTGCCACTGCTCTACACCGGGAGCTAACGGGCAACCCGCCGCGCCACAGATCGTCCCGCCGACCAGGATTCGGCCCTGAGTGTTGTAAATACTGAACGCTATGCCATGATATCGCTCAATTACAACATCGCCTGAATCCCTGGGAGGCTGCCGTATTGGACGTCGGTGAACGACTGCAATCCATCCGTAAACTGAAAGGTCTGTCTCAGCGTGAACTCGCCAAACGCGCGGGCGTCACCAATAGCACCATTTCAATGATTGAGAAAAACAGTGTCAGCCCCTCGATCAGTTCGCTGAGGAAGGTGCTTGGCGGCATTCCCATGTCCATGGTCGAGTTCTTTTCCGAAGAAATCCTCCAGGAAAAACCGACCCAGATCGTCTACAAGGCCAACGAGCTGATCGATATCTCCGATGGTGCCGTGACCATGAAGCTGGTCGGTCGTGCTCATCCCAGCCGTGCTATCGCTTTTCTCAATGAGATCTATCCTCCAGGTGCCGATACCGGAGAGGAAATGCTCACCCATGAGGGCGAAGAGACTGGCATTTTGCTGGAAGGCCGACTGGAATTGGTGGTGGGTGCAGAAACTTTCGTCCTCGAAGCGGGCGACAGCTACTATTTTGAAAGCACCAAGCCGCATCGCTTCCGCAACCCGTTCGATACCCCCGCGCGACTAATCAGCGCAGCGACACCGGCGAATTTTTAACAGAGAGGCGTCAGGTCAGGGATTTCAAGGCGCCCGGTAGTATTGATTGGCCACTTGCTAATACCCTTGTGACTATTAGGGTTGTTTCGCAGTGGCAATCGAACCGTTATACTCACGCCGCCTGCGAAACCGTGGTTGCGGGCGTGATTAGCCACCATTGAGGGTGTACGCGTGAATCCAATTATGAAAATGCTGGCCGTACCAGCAACCGTAGTCGCCCTGTGGGCCATCAGCGCTCAGGCTTCGACCATCAATGACGACATTGCCAAGCGCCTGGAGCCGGTGGGTAAGGTGTGTGTCCAGGGCGAAGAGTGTAAAGGCATGGAAGTGGCGGCTACCGTGGGCGGTGGCGGTGGTGCCAAGGCGCCGGATGAAGTGATTGCCAAACATTGCAACGCCTGCCACGGCACCGGCTTGCTGGGTTCGCCGAAAATCGGCGACGCCGCGGCCTGGAAAGATCGCGCCGATCACCAAGGCGGCCTCAGTGGCCTGCTGGCCAAGGCCATCACCGGCCTTAACGCGATGCCGCCAAAAGGCACCTGCGCCGATTGCTCCGATGACGAGCTCAAAGGTGCGATCGAGAAAATGTCTGGGTTGAAATAAGACCGATCGTCTCTGAAAAAGCCGCTTACGAGCGGCTTTTTTGCATCTGGTGAAAACCCGATCCTGTGTCTGTGGGCTGTCATTTTCAGCAAATTCCCGGCAAGCTCGGTCGAACCTCAATTCACGGAAAGGCGAGGAGGATCCGATGGTGCAATCCTGTTCTATCGAACGTGCGGTCGATGAGGTGCTGGCACGGCTGCCGGCACATATCCACATGGCCAGCCCGTTGGGCCTGGGCAAACCCAACCGGTTTATCAACGCGCTCTACCAGCGCATCAGGCAATTGCCGGAGCGGCGGCTGACGATCTATACGGCCTTGAGTCTCGGTCGCCCATCCCTGGGCGACGGCTTGCAGCGGCGTTTCCTCGAACCCTTTGTCGAACGAGTATTCGGCGACTACCCCGAACTGGATTTCCTCGCCGACCTGCGCCGGGACAGCCTGCCGCCGAATATCCACGTCCAGCAGTTCTTCATGCAGCCCGGCAGCCTGTTGCACAGCACGCAGGCCCAGCAAGACTACGTCAGCAGCAACTACAGCCATGCCGCCCGCGATATCAACGCCGCCGGCCTGAACCTGATCGCGCAACTGGTGGCCGAGGCGCCGGAACATCCCGGGCATCTGAGCCTGAGCTGCAATCCGGACATTACCCTCGACCTGCTGCCGATGATCGCCCGCCGCCGCGCCGCCGGGGAAACCATCCTGGTGCTGGCGCAGGTTCACAGCGATCTGCCGTATATGCCCGGGGATTCCGAACTCAGCCGTGATGCCTTCGACCTGCTGATCGACGAGCCGGAACGCAGCACCCTGTTCTCCACCCCGAATATGCCGGTGGACACCCAGGACCACTTTATCGGCCTGCACGCCAGCACCCTGGTGCGCGATGGTGGCACCTTGCAGATCGGCATCGGCTCCATGGGCGATGCCTTGACCGGTGCCTTGCTGGCCCGTCAGGCGGACAACGAGGGTTACCAGGCCTTGCTGGCGGATATCGACCTGTCCCCCTGGAAAGCGCTGCTCGACAAGGAGGGCGGCATCGAGTCGTTTGCCAAGGGGCTTTACGGTTGCAGCGAGATGTTCGTCAATGGCCTGCTGGTGCTGGTGGACGCGGGTATCGTGCGGCGCAAGGTCTACGCCGACCTTGAGCAGCAACGCCAGGCCAATGCCGGAACCCTCGACAGTGCCCGGCAGACGGGCGGCATTGCGGTGCATGGCGGCTTCTTTCTCGGCCCGCGCAGTTTTTATCAGCGCCTGCACGAGCTGTCCCGGGACAAGCTGGGCGAGTTCAACATGACCGCCATCAGCTATATCAACGAGCTGTTTGGCCAGGAAGAACTCAAGCGCCTGCAGCGTCTCGACGCACGCTTTATCAACAGCGCCTTCACCATGACGTTGTTGGGCGCGGGGGTGGCGGATCAGCTCGAAGACGGTCGAGTGCTCAGCGGTGTCGGCGGGCAGTACAACTTCGTGGCTCAGGGGCATGCGCTGGAGGGCGCGCGCTCGATCCTGATCCTGCGCAGCTGGCGCGAGTCGGGCGGCGAGGTCAGTTCGAACATCGTCTGGGAGTATGGGCATTGCACCATCCCCCGGCATCTGCGGGATATCGTGGTGACCGAGTACGGCATTGCCGATCTACGCGGCAAGACCGACGTCCAGGTCATCGAGGCGTTGCTGAATATCGCCGATTCGCGCTTTCAGTCGGAGCTGATCGAGCAGGCGCAAAAAGTCGGCAAGCTGCCGGGGAATTTCCGTCTCGATTCGCGGTTTGCCGATAACAGCCCGCAACGTTTGCAGGCGATTCGCGCGCGTCACCCGCAGTTGTTCCCGGAGTATCCGCTGGGCTGTGATTTCAGCGTGGAGGAGCGGGATCTGCTGCGGGCGCTGAACTGGCTCAAGAGCAAATTCAAGCTCACCGAGGCACTTGAGTTGGGCAAGGCGACGTTCGACGCGCCCGAGCCGTCGGCGTTTCCGGCACATCTGGAGCGCATGGGGCTGGCGCAGCCCCAGGGCCTGCGTGACGAGTTGTACCAGCGCCTGTTGCTGGCGGGACTGCAGGCCACTGCCGGCTAGCGGACAAGGCCTTGGCGCAGGGCGCATGCCTCAGTTGTAGGTGACGTCCACCGTCGCCAGGCTTTCCAGCTTGCCTTCGCTGACCGCGCCGGACTTCCAGTAGGCCGCCCCCAGTGGCAGCACCGCCTGGCCGCCGCTCGGCGTCAGGGTGCGGGTATTGTCGTTGCCGTCGGCGCGGATGGTCTGTCGCACGCCCCCCAGCTGCGAGTACAGCCACAGCGCCAGGCCGCTGACATCGCCGGTGTTGGCGAAGCGGGCGCCATCCGAGGAGGCCGGCGTGCCATGGAACGTGAAGGTGACGCTGGTGATATCGGCGTCGCAGCGGACGCTCAGCTCGAAGGGCTTGTGGCCTGCGGAGTCGACGCCCGCGAAGTCATCGATCTTGACCGGTGGCAGGGATATGGCGCGTTCGATGTCATCGGCAATCAGGTTGCAGGTGCCGCCCTCGACAGTGCCTTCGAAGCGCAGATTGCCCGGGTTCAGGGTTTCCGTGGCCGAAGCCGGGGCGATGGTCGCGAGCGCCAGCGCCAGGGGTATCAGGTAGGTCTTCATCGGGTGTTGTCCGTTCTGGCGGGCCGACGGAAGGTGGCGGCCTGGTAAGGCTTGTGGCGTCAGTTATAGGTAATGGTCACGGAGGCCGTGGTGATCAGCGTGCCTTTGGAGACGCCGAAGAGGACGGTCTTTATGTAGTGCGCGCCCATGGGCAGTACCGCACGGCCGGCGGTTGTTGAAATGGTTCGCGAGCGAGCGGTAGGGTTGCCGTTGGCAGGGAAGTTGTAGGCAGTTCCCCCGATGCGCGATTGAATCACGGTAGCGATGCCGCGGGCGGTGCCGGTATTGGCGAAGCGTTCAGGCGCTAAGGCGTCCGATGTGCCGTTAAAGGTGAAGGTGACACTTCTGATATCCGAGTCGCAGTTGGCGGTCAGGTCGAATGTCTTGAGCCCGGCCCAAGTGGCGCTATCGAAATCGCTGACCTTGACCGGAGGCAGCTCGATCAAGCGGCTGACATCGCCGGTGGCCAGGTGGCAGGTGCCACCCTGGATCTCACCTGTGAACCGCAGACTGCCGGTCTGGACAGCTTGAGCCGTGCCGGTGATCGTTGCAGCGGCAACCAGTAGGGGCAATACGAAAAGAGGTTTTTTCATTACAGGTATCCTTGTCAGGTAAAGCGTTGATTGACGCATTGCATTCGACGAGCGCTGCCGCGAGCGGTCTGTTGGCTCAGTTGTAGGTGATGTTGACGGTGACGGTGCTCACCAGCGTGCCTTTGGTCAGGGTGCCGGTGGTCTTGTGGTACTCCGCGCCCATGCGCAGCACGGCCCGGTTGCCTGAAACCGCGACGGTGCGAGTACTGTTGTTGCTTACCGTCTGGCCCGGTGTATGCAGCCATAGCGCAACACCGCGAGCCGAACCGGTGCTATTGGCAAAGAGCGCGGAGTTTCCGGGATCCGGCGTGCCGGTGAATCTGAAGGTGACGTTCGAGGCATTGCTGCAGTTGGCGGTCAGGTCGAAACTCTTGGTGCCGATCGAGATGCCGGTGAAGTTCGAGATCCGCACGGGGTCCAGTGCGATCACGCGGCTGACGTCGCCAGCGGCGAGGTCACAGGTGGCGGTGGGGGTGACGAAGCTGACGGGGTTGTTCAGTAGAACCGTGTGGATGGTGCGCCCATCCCAGCTGTTCACCATGAGGTTAGCGCCGGGGACCGTACCGTTTGATACGTTCCCTATTTTGTAGAACTGGGCCTCCATCGTCACGATGGTGTGTTCAAAGCTTGTATAGGTCAGTGAAGTCGAGCTGCTGTGGAGGGGCAGCAAGTAGGGGGTCCCTCCCCTGAGCGTCGCATAGACCCGTATGCCAATCCCTGGAACATTGGTTCGATAGACACCTCCCACACCAGGAAGCGTCACCGAATCGGCGGTTGTATATCGCCCGGTTGTTTGCTGCATGATGGGAGGGCTGCAGGTGCTGACGCCGCTGGGGTATGTACCACCAAAGGAGGCTCTTGCTATCAGGGCTCCCACTGCCAGGCTTGACGGCACGCTGATGGTGGCTGGAAAAGTCGCGCCGTTGCGCGGGTTGTTTGGGTAATAGTTGCACGCCGCTTGAGCCGCCACCGGCAGTGAAAGGATCAGCAATGCGCAAACTGACTGGAGGGGGCGTTTCATTTTCTTTCTCGCGTGAAGTAGGGGCTGGAATCTGTCGGCAGGGGCGTTTGCGGAGCAGGTATGGGCGACCATGATCAAGCCTCATCCGCAGCGGTATCCGACGGACCCGACCGAGGCGTATCGGTCATGGCGGCCCGGCATTCACCATCCATCTGACGTAAACCGTTCGAGTCGGCGAGCGTGCCCAGGTCATAGGTGATCCGGCAGACGTCCGTGCTGGCCGAGCCCCACTTGACCGTCAGTTGGCCGCTATCGCGCGGTACCCGGACAAACGCCTTGCTGCTCTGCCCGACCACGCCTGTGCTGACGCCGCTTTCATCGAACACATCGGCACCGAAGGGCAACGGGCTGCCATCCTCGCGCAGGGCATTGATGATCAAGGCCCGCCCGCTGCTGGTCTCGTACTTCATCACCACCACGGAACCGGCCCGGGGCGCGACGTTGTGCGAGGCGGACTTGAGCTCCACGTCGTGGGACATGTCCCTGGGGTCCAGCTCGACCACGTTCTGGCGGTACGACGTGAGGTGTGGCACCACCGCGTAGCCGTTATCGTCCACCTGCGCGTTATTGCCGCCGACCCAGGCGCCCTTGGCTCCGGGCGCGTTGACCAGGCCGAAGGTGTCGCCCAGTTCCGGGGTCAGGCCGTCGGCATGGGCCACCAGTCCGCCGGACAGGCCCAGGGATTGCGAGTGGTAGCCGTTGCCCTGGCTGTAGCTGGTGGAGGCCTGGGCGTAGCGGCTGCGGTACTGCAGGTCGGCGTTGAAACTGTTGCCGATGCCATTGTCGGCGTGGCTGGCCGAAGCGCCGTAGTTGATCTCGTTGCGTTCGCCCCAGGTGCCGCTGAGGCCAGTGCGGATGCTGTTTTGCCGGTCGCCGTGGGTCAGCGTGCTCGACAGGTTGGGCGCACGGTTCGAGTAGCCCAGCGGCAGGCTGACGGTGAGGTCGATCTGGTTGCTGCTGCGCTCGGTCAGCAGGTCGCGGGTGCGCTGGGCACTAAGGGTGTAGTTCAGGCGTTGCCAGTTGCTGCTGTAGCCGGCGCTGAAGCTCAGGCTGCCGCCCTTGCGGTTCCAGTAGTTCTGCGACGAGCCGGTAAGGAACAGTGAACCCCGCTCCAGGCTCTGGTTGATGCTGATATCCAGGCGTTCGCGTACCCGGCTGATATTGTCCAGGTTGCCGCCGTCGCGGGCCAGTTCGCGCAGTCGCGCGGTATCCCGCGCGGTGAGGAAACCGTCGGTGGAGTAACGGAAGGCCCCGAGGGCGAAGTTGGTCCCGGTGTCGGCGAAGTTCTTGTTGTAGCGGGCCTGCAGACTCTGGCCCCGGCGCTTGCCATTCCCCGGCAGCTCGGCATGGGAGGTGGTCAGATCCAGCGAAATCGCTCCCACCGGGGTGTTGAGGGCGGTGCCGAGGATTTGCGAGTTATAGCCTTCCGAGGCCAGGGCCCCGGCATAGCCGGTCAGCAGGTTGTTGAGGCCGTACTGGAAAGTGCCCTGGCTCAGCCAGGGATTGCTGTTGACGCCGAGCTCGGCCATTTCGCCCACGCTCAACGAGTAGCGGCTGTAACCCGGTCGGAGCAGTTTCACATCGGAAGCGAAAGGCACGATGAATTGCCGCTGGCGCCCGTCAGCCTCGGTGACGGTGACTTCCAGGTCGCCGCCGTAGCCGGTGGGGAACAGGTCATCGAGCACGAACGGCCCGGGGGCCACCGTGGTTTCGTCGAGCAGGATGCCGCGCTGGCGTACGCTGACCCGGGCGTTGGTCTCGGCCACGCCACGGACGATGGGCGCATAGCCGGTCTGCGAGTCGGGCAGCATGCGATCGTCGGTGGCCAGGCTGGCGCCGCGCATGCGCAGGCTGTCGAACAACTCGCCGGTGGTGTAGATCTCGCCGGTCATGAATTGCGATTGCAGCCCGGGCAGTTCCCGTTGCACATAGGTGGCGCTGCTCTGGTAGCTGCTGCCGGCATCGTTGCTGCTGTAGGCGCCGTTGTGCCGCAGGTGCCAACCCTCCAGATTGAGACCGGTGTTCAGCCGCAGGGAGTTGGAGAACGATGAGCGGCCCTGGTTGTTGTTCATGAAGCCGTTGGCGTCGTAGCGGACGAACGCCGCGTTCACGCCGGTGTCCCAGTGCTCGGGACTGACATAACCGCGCGCCTTGCGTGACAGGTAGATCTGCGGGACTTGCAGGTCCAGGCGGCTTTCGCCGGCATCGAAGCGGGCGCTGGCGCCGGGTAGATAGGTACTGATATCGCCGCAGGCCGGTGTACTCGGTAACGGCGGCGGAACGGTTTCGCCAGCGTCGGCGGCCTTTTGTGCCACCCCGTCGAGGTCGATCCCGAGCCTGATCAGCAGGGCGCGATCCAGGCACAGCTGCGCGTTTTTCTGGCCCTCGACACCGGCGAAAGTCAGTTCGTCGCGGCCGATCCAGCCGCCGTTGACGCTGATATCGGCACGATAATGTCCCGGCAGGACCACATTGCCTTCGTTGAAGCGCGAGATGTCGATCTGCCCGCCACCTCCCGGAAAGAAGGCCGGGTTGAACTCCACCTGCTCGACCTCGTCGGCGGCCAGGACGCTGCCGGCGGCCAGCAGCAGGAGGCTGTGAATGACGTGGGCCAGGCGGCTGCGCGCAGGGTGCGATCCGCCGGCTACAGGTTGTGTCTTCGATCTCATCACTAACGTTCCAAACCTTGTGTATTGCCGGATTCGGGCAAGCCGTTCCCTGCCGTCGCGCGTTGTGGATCGCGACGGGGCCGGAGGTGTCGTTACGGGTGGGCGTTCGAGGGACGCCGGTTTTGGATTCAGCCCGTCAAAGCATGACCTGGGCCTTGTGCGTGTGGCGGGCGCCGTAGTCGTCGATGACCTGGAATTCGACCTGGGCGCCGGCACTCGGCGTCGACTTCAGGCTGGGCAGGGGGAAACGGTTGCTGGCCTGCGGATTGACCATGTTCGCGACTGCCGTCTCACCGACCGGCTTGGCATGGCGTTGGCCCGCCGCCAGCAGCTCCACCGAATCGAAGTTCAGGTGGTAGGGCGTCGGGTTATGCACTTCCAGGACCGGCCCCTGTTCGGTTTTCACCAGCGTCCAGCGCAGTTTTTCGGTGGCCTGTACCGCCTCGTACGGCAGGTCCTGGGGTCGAAAGAACACCTTGATGCGGGTCTTGAACGCCAGTTGCAGCTGGTTGCTCTGCTCCGAATCTGGGGCCTTGGGCGGGACTTCCAGCATGTTCAGCCAGAACAGGCTCTCGCGATCCTTGGGCAGCGGTTCACCGGTGTAGGTCAGGCGCACGACCTGCTGCTTGTCCGGCTCCATCCGAAAGATCGGTGGCGTGGCGACAAACGGAACCTTGGCCCGTTCCGGCGTCACCTCCTCATCGCCGCTGTCCAGCCAGACCTGCACCAGCGCCGGTTTCTGGTTCTTGTTCTCGAACCTTATGCTCATCTCCTTCTGGTTCGCCGGATACACCACGCGGGTGCCGGTGATAACGACGCTGGCCTGCACCGTGAAGCAGGTGATCAACGTCAGGGTCGCCAGGACGAGCCGGGCGGCGAGGCGAGTGAAACGGGCGGTGTGCTGGGATCTGAGGGTGTTCATGGGCAATCGTCGGTCCGGTTCAAGAGGGGATGTCGGCGGTATGGCTGACCCGTGCGCCGAAATCGCTGATGGCGCTGAACTCGACCTTCAGTGCTCCCGGGGGCGGGGTCCGCAGGGCGGGCAGGGCGAAGCGCTTGATATCGCCGGCCGGCAGCAACAGGCTGTCGTTGGCCTCCTTGTTCGGGGCTTTCGGATAACGTTCGTTGCCACCTTTGCCCACCAGTTCGACCGAGCCCAGGGAGACGTGATAAGGCGTCGGGTTGACGACTTCCAGGGCGTGACCGCCTTCGTGGCGCACCAGCTTCCAGCTCAGCTTCGGTGCTGCGGCGGCCTTCGAATAGGGCAGCCCCTCGGGTCGGAAGAACACCCGCAGACGGGAACGAAACGACAGCTCCAGCAGGTTCTTGTCCTTGGCGTCGGCTGCGGTCGGCTGCACTTCCAGCACATTCAGCCAGAACAGGCTTTCGCGGTCCGTGGGCAACGGCTCGCCGGTATAACGCAGGCGCGGGGCCTGCTGCTTTTTCGGTTCGATGCGCAGCATCGGCGGTAGCGCGGTGAAGGGTGCCTTCGCGGTTGCGGGTGTCGCACGTTTGTCGCCGTCGTCGAGCCAGAGCTGGACCAGGGCGGGGCGTTCGCCCTTGTTCTCCAGTCGGACCACGACTTCCTGTTGTTCGGCGGGATAGATCACGCGCGCGCCATGGATGATCACGGCGGCAAACGAGGACGTAGCGTGCAGCGATGCCGTCAGAAGGGCACAGATGACCATGCCCGAACGAGTCAGGTTGTTCATTGGCGAAGCTCTCGTGTTGAAGGCTGGACCCACGACAGGGCGCAGGTCCATTGGATGATGCTTAGTCGGCGTACTCGACCATGAAGCCGACCCGGGTGGCGACCTCGCCTTCGCCCGCGGCGCCGGTGGCGTAGTACTGGGCGGCCAGGGGAATGAGTGCCTGGTTGTTGGCGATGACCACGCCTTCGGATTTTTCGCTGTAGACGTGGATCGGTGTGCCGTCGCGCTTGGTCACCTCGACCTGGACGTTGCTGGCGGCGTTCGCGGTTGCATCGATGTTCAGGCGGCCGGTGGCGACATCGATCGCCGGGCTGCTCGGATCGAATGCGACCATGGCGGTGCGGCCGTTGGTACAGGCCGTTTCGCCTGGAGCGCCCACGCGAATCGTGAAGCCGGTGAGGTTCCGACGATCGCCGGCGTTTGTCAGGAGAGAGGCGGGCACACCACCCAGGTCGACGTTCTTGACCACGGTACCGCCGCCTGGCGCTTCGCCTTCAATGGTGCAGGTCACGTCGGTCACCAAGCCGTTGAAGTTGATGATGCCGTCGTTGGCTGCGGAAGCCGGCAGGGCGATCAGGGCGGCGAGGGCAAGGGAAACGGCGGCAGAGACTTGAGAGATTTTCATCGGATTACCTTGAATGGTTTCAGTTGATGTCTCTTCCGACAGGCTGGCAGGGAAGGTACTAGCCTGTCGGATGAGGGTTATCACTCTCGTGCAAACCAAACTTCCGACATATCGAGATAACTCGAACCCTGGCAGTTTCGTGATTTCTCGAATGGTTTGTCGTTTGTGCTCCCGGTGCTGGCTGCTATAAGTCTGAAAGTTCTGTAGGTCTTAGCCGGGCCCCTCCCGTTGCCGGCCTGGCTCTATCGTTCAGGAGGTCTGATCCAAGATGAGTAGCGTATTTCCTGGTCCCCGCACCGTCATGCTGCTGGATGACCATGAGGTGATAAGGGTGGGCACGGCCTTGTGGTTATCCAAGGAGTCCGATCTTGAGATCATCGGTTCCTTTTCCACGAGTGGGGAACTGTTCGCCGCGTTGGCCCAGCGACGGCCCGATGTCGTGGTCGTCGATTTCATGCTCGGTCCGCTGGAGATCGATGGCGTCAACCTGATCCGCGCGCTGCGGGTACGTTATCCCGAGTGTCGGACCCTGGTGCTGTCGGCGCAATATACGCCGGCGACGGTGTCGCTGGCGCTGCAGGCGGGAAGCTGGGGCTTCTTCGGCAAGTCCCAGCGCCTGGACGAACTGGCGGCCGCCATCCGTACCGTGGCCCGCGGCAAGATCTACCTGCACCCGGCCATGGCCCGGGAGGTGGGGGTGTCGGAGGCGGCGTTGTGCAAGGTGTCGGTCGCCGCCGAGCGCACGTGCGGCTGTGCGCACGATGAGATTCTTTCGCCGCGGGAGCGGGAAGTGTTGCGCTGCTTCCTGGATGGCATGTCGGTGAACGGGATTGCCGCCAAGTTCTCCCGCAGCGCCAATACCATCAGCACGCAGAAACAGTCGGCCTACCGCAAGCTGGGGATCAAGACCGACAGCGAACTGTTCAAGTTATCCGGTTCGCTGCGGGACTCGAGCGCGATAGGCCTCTGATTTCCGGGCTCGGCTCAGAGAAAGCTGACGACCCCACCGGCCAGGGACTTGACCCGGGCCAGGGATTCCACGCGATAACCCTGGGCATCCAGCTCGGCGCGGCCGCCCTGGAAGGATTTCTCGATGACGATGCCCAGGCCGGCCACGGTCGCGCCGGCCTGCTTGATGATCGAGATCAGCGCCTGGGACGCTTTGCCGTTGGCCAGGAAGTCGTCGATGATCAGCACGCGATCGCTGCTGGTCAGATGGCGCGGGGAAATCGCCACGGTGTTTTCCACCTGCTTGGTGAAGGAATACACCGTTGCCGACAGCAGGTTTTCCGTCAGGGTCAGGGACTGGTGCTTGCGGGCGAAAATCACCGGCACGCCGAGGTTCAGCCCGGTCATGATCGCCGGGGCAATCCCCGAGGCCTCGATGGTGACGATCTTGGTAATGCCCGAGTCGGCGAACAGCGCGGCGAATTCGTCACCGATCAGTTTCATCAACTGCGGGTCGATCTGGTGGTTCAGGAAGGCGTCGACCTTCAGGACCTGATCGGAAAGCACGATGCCTTCTTCGCGAATTTTCTTGTGCAGTGCTTCCACGGAACGTCCTCGAATAGCGCTTTTGCGCTGAAGATAGATTAAAAAATGCTCAATTCTAGCGCTTTAACATCGCGCGTATATCCGCCAACGCCGAATTGCCGCGTACGGCTTTCACTTCGGTCGGCGTGTCGTCGTTGCCTTCCCAGGCCAGGTCGTCCGGTGGCAACTCATCGAGGAAACGGCTCGGCGCGCAGTCGATGACCTCGCCGTACTGCTTGCGCTTGGCGGCAAAGGTGAAGGCCAGGGTCTGACGGGCACGGGTAATGCCGACGTAGGCCAGGCGCCGTTCTTCCTCGATGGTATCGGCTTCGATACTGGAGCGATGTGGGAGAATTTCCTCCTCCATGCCCATGATGAACACGTAGGGGAACTCCAGCCCCTTGGACGCATGCAGGGTCATCATCTGCACGCCCTCGGCGCCGTCCTCTTCTTCCTGCTGGCGCTCGAGCATGTCCCGCAGCACCAGCTTGCCGATGGCATCCTCGACGGTCATATCGCCGTCTTCGTCTTTTTCCAGTGTGTTCTTCAGCGCTTCGATCAGGAACCAGACGTTGCCCATCCGGTAGTCCGCGGCCTTGTCGCTGGAGCTGTTGGTGCGCAGCCAGTTTTCGTAGTCGATGTCCATGACCATGCTGCGCAGCGCGGCAATCGGGTCTTCGCCGGCGCACTGCTCGCGCACCCGGTCCATAAAGCGCTTGAAGCGCGCCAGGCGGTCGGTGAAGCGGCTGTCCAGGTGTTCGCCCAGGCCGATTTCGTCGGTGGCGGCGTACATCGAGATCTTGCGTTCGGTGGCGTAGTTGCCGAGTTTTTCCAGGGTGGTCGAACCGATCTCCCGGCGCGGAACGTTGATCACCCGCAGGAAGGCGTTGTCGTCATCCGGGTTCACGATCAGGCGGAAGTAGGCCATCAGGTCCTTGACTTCCTGGCGGCCGAAAAAGCTGTTGCCCCCCGACAGGCGATAGGGAATCTGGTGGTGTTGCAGCTTCAGCTCGATCAGCTTGGCCTGGTAGTTGCCCCGGTAGAGGATGGCGAAATCGCTATAGGGCCGGTCGGTGCGCAGGTGCAGGCTGAGGATTTCCATGGCCACGCGTTCGGCCTCGGCGTCCTCGTTGCGGCAACGGATCACGCGGATCTCGTCGCCGTGGCCCATTTCGCTCCACAACTGCTTTTCGAATTCGTGGGGGTTGTTCGAGATCAGCACGTTGGCGCAGCGCAGGATACGGCTGGTGGAGCGGTAGTTCTGCTCCAGCATCACCACTTTCAGGGACGGGTAGTCGTCCTTGAGCAGCATCAGGTTTTCCGGCCGCGCGCCGCGCCAGGCGTAGATCGACTGGTCGTCGTCGCCGACCACGGTGAACTGGTTGCGCGTGCCGATGAGCATTTTCACCAGCAGGTACTGGCTGGCGTTGGTGTCCTGGTATTCATCCACCAGCAGGTAGCGGACCTTGTTCTGCCACTTTTCGAGGATGTCGGCATGTTCCTCGAACAGCTTCACCGGCAGCAGGATCAGGTCGTCGAAGTCCACCGCGTTGAACGCCTTGAGCGTGCGCTGGTAGTGGGTGTAGACGATGGCCGCGGTCTGCTCCTTGGGGTTGCGCGCATTCTCCAGGGCCTGGGGCGGCAGGATCAGGTCGTTTTTCCAGGAGCCGATCATGTTCTTGATCTCGTCGACGCCGTCGTCGCCCGAGTATTCCTTCTGCATGATGTCGGTCATCAGGGCCTTGACGTCGGCCTCGTCGAAGATCGAGAAACCCGGCTTGTAGCCCAGCCGCGCATGCTCCTTGCGGATGATGTTCAGCCCCAGGTTGTGGAAGGTCGACACCGTCAGGCCACGGCCTTCGCCGCCCTTGAGCAGGGTGCCGACACGTTCCTTCATTTCCCGCGCGGCCTTGTTGGTGAAGGTCATGGCGACGATGTACTGGGCGCGGATGCCGCAGTTCTGGATCAGATGGGCGATCTTGCGGGTGATCACGCTGGTCTTGCCGGAGCCGGCGCCGGCGAGCACCAAAAGAGGGCCGCCGACGTAGTTCACGGCTTCTTGCTGCCGGGGATTGAGTCGGGACATGACGGAGTCAGGAGTCTGTTGCGAAAAGGGCGGGCATTTTAACAGGCTGGAGGGATTCTGCCGCGACTCTCCGACACTGTGACGTGCCGCGCTATCTAAATTTGCCGGTTTTGTTACTTTCACGCAGGATGCGCGGCGTAATTACAGCTATTGTTCACCTTTGTGCTACACAGCAAAGCACTTGATAATCATTCGTATTTAGAGTCGCCCTGAAGCGTGTCGCAATGTTGATCGTCAACGTTATTTGCAGAGTCTAGGGAGTCAGCTTGTCTACGCCTGTGGAACCCTTGCGTTTGCTGCTACTGGCCGATGAGCCGGAGTGGGCGGCCTTGTTGCGCGAGTGTCTGGCTCCGTTGGGAGATTCGGCCGTGCTGATCCATGCGCCGTCCTGGGAGGTGGTCAGCCGCCTGTTCGAGGCTGACCGCACGGCACTGTTGTTGACGGTGCCGAACCTGCAGCCGGCGCCGGGACGCTGTCACCTGCCGACCATCCTGTTGCTGGACGAAGAACCCTTGATCGCGCCGTTGGGCGTCAGTGACTGGCTGGTTCGCCAGGGCCTCGATGCGCCGACCTTGCGCCGCTGCCTGCGTCATGTGCGGGAACGGGGCGTGCTGGAAAACACCTTGCAACGCCTGGCCGAGCAGGATCCGCTGACCGGTATCGCCAATCGCCAGGGGTTCCAGACCCTGCTGGCGGCGCGGTTGGCCGAGAATGAGGGGCGCGGCCTGGCCCTCGGGCACCTGGACCTGGACAATTTCCGCCATGCCAACGACGCCCTGGGTCACCAGGCCGGCGACCGGCTGATCCTGCAGGTGGTCGCGCGGCTCAAGAGCCAGCTCGAGGCCGGTGACCAGCTGGCGCGCCTGGGCAGCGATGAATTCGCCCTGCTGATCGACACCCGTCGCGCGCCCCAACGGGCCGGGAGGGTGGCCGAACGGATTGTCGAGGCCATGGCCGAACCTTACTGGGTCGACGGCGAGAGCCTGCTGATCGGTTGCAGCCTGGGCATCGCCCATACCCGTGCCAACGCCGGGGCCGACCCGTTGATGTGGCATGCGCATATCGCCATGCAGCAGGCCAAGAGCACCCAGGGCTGCACCTTTCATATCTTCAATGAACGGATCAATCGCAACGCCCGCAGCCTCGCCGACCTGGAAAGCGAACTGCGCCGGGCCCTGCGCCGCGATGAACTGGAATTGCACTACCAGCCGCGCCTCGATCTGGGCAGCGGCAAGATCGTCGGGCTCGAAGCCCTGGTACGCTGGCGCCATGGCGAGCGCGGGTTGCTGCCGCCCAGCGAGTTCGTGCCCCTGGCCGAACAAAGCGGCCTGATCGTGCCGTTGGGCTACTGGGTGATTTCCCGGGCGCTGCGGGATATGCAGGCCCTGCGCGAGCGTGGCCTGGCGCCGTTGCACATGGCGGTCAACCTGTCATTCCGGCAGTTCCAGGACAGCCAGTTGCTGCCGACCTTGAGCCGGTTGATTAGCGAGCGCGGTGTCGAGGCGCAATGGCTGGAATTTGAACTCACCGAAACCGCGGTGATGCGTCGCAGCGACCTGGTCAAGCAGACCATGGATGCCCTGAGGCGGCTGGGGGTGCGTTTTTCCCTGGACGACTTCGGCACCGGGTTTTCTTCCTTTGTGCACCTCAACAGCCTGCCGATTGCCTTGCTCAAGGTGGACATGAGTTTTGTCGGCGGCATGGAGCAGCGCGAAGAAAACCGCAAGCTGGTGCATGCCATGGTCAACCTGGCCCACAACCTTCATCTGGAAGTGGTGGCCGAAGGGGTGGAAACGCCAGGGCAACTGGCTTTGCTGCGTGAGTTCGGCTGTGACCAGGTCCAGGGTTACCTGATCAGCAAGCCGTTGCCGCTGGCTGAACTGGTGGAATACCTGACCTTTGACGCCGCCCAGCCGGCGGTGCAGGAAGTGGTTTGACGCCGCTGGAGGCAGCCTGTCGACTCAGGCTGCATCCATGACGCCAGGCTGTGGGCTTTGCGCCGTATGGCGTCCGAGCATCCGCTTCATCCGCCATTCAAACGCCAGTGTCAGGCTCACCGCCGAGCAGGCCAGGCCCAGCGCCAGGCCCCACCAGACACCGGTCGGTCCGCCGTTGAAGTCGAACGCCAGCAACCACGCCGCCGGAGCGCCGATCAGCCAGTAGCAGGCAAGACCGACGAGGAAGGTGGTCTTGGCGTCTTTCAGGCCCCGGATCGCGCCCATGGCAATGGTCTGGGTGCCGTCGAACAGCTCGAACCAGGCGGCCACCGCCAGCAGCCTGACGGCCAGTTCGATGACCGGTTGGAACGCCGGGTCGTTGCGATCCAGGAACAGCCCGACCAATTGATTCGGTGCCAGCCAGAACAGCGCGGCAAAGGCCAGCATGGCGGCCGCGCCGAAGGCGATACCGACCCGGCCGGCCAGGCGTGCGTCCAGCAATTGCCCGGCGCCATAGTGCAGGCCGATGCGCAGGGTGATGGCGTAGGAAATCCCCGCCGGCACCATAAAGGCCGCCGAAACGATCTGCAGGGCGATCTGGTGCGCCGCCAGTTGCGTGCTGCCCATGGTGCCCATGCACAGCGCGGCAAAGGCGAACAACCCGACTTCCACGGCATAGGTGCCGCCAATCGGCAGGCCCAGGCGCCAGAGCTCGCGCAGATACTGCCAGTTGGGTCGCGACAGGCCCCGCAGCAAAGGGTAGTTGCGGTACGCCGGATGCCGTTTGATATGCCAGGCCAGCGCCAGGGCCATGCAGCTGGCGACCAGCGCGGTGACCAGGCCGATCCCCACCAGGCCCAGCTTGGGCAGGCCGAACATCCCGGTGATCAGGGCGTAGTTGAGGGCAAAGTTGGCCAGGGTCCCGCACAGGCTGATCACCATCACCGGGGTGGCGCGGCCCAGGGCGCTGGTGAAACCGCGCAGGGCCATGAAGCTCAGGTAGCCGGGCAGGGCGAACGGCAGCACGGTCAGGAACTGCGTGGCGGCGTGCACGTTGCTCGGCGTCTGGCCGAACATCAGCAGCACCGGCTTGAGGTTCCACAGCAGCAGGCCGGCGAGCAGGGCCATTGCCCAGGCCAGCCAGAGCCCGGCCTGGGTCAGGCGGGTGGCGCCTTCGATATCGCCGGCGCCCTGGCGAATGGAGACCAGGGTGCCGACCGCCGCGATCACGCCAATGCAGAAAATCGACACGAACGAATAACTCGCCGCCCCCAGGCCGCCGCCGGCCAGGGCCTCGGGGCTGAGCCGGGCCATCATCAGGGTGTCGGTCAGCACCATCAGCATATGCGCCAACTGCGAGGCGATCAGCGGCCCGGATAGCCGCAGGATGGCCCAGAGTTCGGTGCGTGCTGAATGCTTCATGATCATCAGGCTCGACAGGTGCAAGGCAGTGAGGACCGTTGATTCTCAGGGTTCCCGGGCATTTGCACAAAGGGATAAAACCGATTGCTCGCATGATAAAAACTCATGCAAGGCGCTTTCTGCTAGGGTTGGCGCATTGCGTTATCGGAGCGCTTCCCATGTCCCGTCGTCTGCCTCCCTTGTATGCCTTGCGCGCTTTCGAAGCGGCGGCACGCCATAGCTCGTTTACCCGGGCGGCGGAGGAACTGTCGATTACCCAGAGTGCGGTCAGCCGACATATTCGTACGCTCGAAGAGCACTTCGCCTGCCGGCTGTTCCAGCGCAACGGGCGCAATCTGCAACTGACCGAATCCGCGCGTTTGCTGCTGCCGGGTATCCGCGAGGGCTTCGGTGCCCTGGAGCGGGCCTGCAATACCTTGCGCGCCGAAGACGACATCCTGCGCATGAAGGCCCCTTCGACCCTGACCATGCGTTGGCTGCTGGCGCGGCTGAGCCGCTTCCGGCATTTGCAGCAAGGCAATGAGGTGCAGCTCACCAGCGCCTGGATGGATATCGACAGCGTGGACTTCAACCAGGAGCCGTTCGATTGTGCGGTGCTGCTCAGCAACGGCCATTTCCCGCCCGACTGGGAGGCCAGCTACCTGTTTTCCGAGTGGTTGATTCCGGTGGGAGCACCTACGCTGCTCAATGAGCAGCCTTGGGATGCCGAGCGTCTGGCCAGCGTCGAGCTGCTGCACCCGACGCCCGATCGGCGCGACTGGCGCAGTTGGCTGGGGCGCATGGGGCTGTCCGAACGGGTCTCCCTCAAGGGCGGCCAACTGTTCGATACCCTGGAGCTGGGGATGATTGCCGCTGCGCGGGGTTATGGGGTTTCCATGGGCGACTTGCTGATGGTGGCCGAGGATGTAGCCCAGGGGCGTCTGAGTTTGCCGTGGCCGACCGCCGTCGACAGCGGTGAGAAATATTACCTGGTCTGGCCGAAAACCCGACCGGGTGGGGAGCGTCTGCGGCGGCTCAGTGATTTCCTCCAGGGTGAGGTCGCGGCCATGGTCTTGCCCGAAGTCGAGCGTCTGGGCTGATACGCTGTTTTTGGGGGGCCACTGATATCCGCCCAAATGACTCAAGTATTCGTCGGCGCCGCCGAATCTACCGACAGGGAACCGGCGTCAAAAAACGGTTTGCTCATACTTTGTTCATTGGAAATGTTTCCGCGCGGTCTGACAGTCTCCACAGGATTCGCCGCCCGGTCAGGAGCCGTACCATGTCTCGACCCCGTGCTCGAATCGCCTCGCAACTGGGGCTGGCGCTCGCCGTTATCCTGGCGTTGGTGATCAGTGGCAGCACCGTGTTTGCCCTGCGTTCGCTGGATTCCGCCAACCTCGACACCCGTGAAGAGCACCTGGCCAGTGAAGCGCGTTTGCTCGCTGATCAACTGAACACTTTCCACAGCACCCTGCGCGACAGTACCCAGCGCCTGAGTGGGTTGTTCGAAAAGCGTTTCAGCAGTGGCATGAGCGTGCGCCCCGAGCAAATGATCGCCGTGGGCAGCGTGCAAGCTCCGGGCTTGTACCTGGGCAATGAACTGCTGAACAACAACTTTACCGAGGTGGATGCGTTCAAACAGATGTCCGCGGGTGTCGCGACCCTGTTCGTGCGCAGTGGAGAGGACTTCGTCCGGGTCAGCACTTCCCTGACCAAGCAGGACGGCAGTCGCGCCATCGGCACCTTGCTCGATCACCAGCATCCGGCCTACCAGCGTTTGCTGGCGGGCCAGGCGTACGTCGGGCGGGCGCTGCTGTTCGACCGATCCTACATGACCCAGTACACACCGGTACGCGATGCCGGCGGCAAGGTGATTGCGGTATTGTTCGTCGGTTTCGACTACACCGATGCGCAGAATGCGCAGTTCGACAACCTCAAGCGCTTTCGTATCGGCACGGCCGGCTCCCTGGCCTTGCTCGATGAGCAGAAGCATTGGCTGGTGCCGCCAGCCGGGGTGACGGACCCTGCACAGGCGATCCCGGTGATTGTCGATCTGGTCCGGCAACCGGGCCACGGGCGCTTCTGGAGTGACAAGAACGAGGACTTCTACAGCGTCGCGGCGACCTTTGACGGCGGGCCGTGGACCGTGGTGGCGAGCATGCCCAAGGCCGAGATCCGCGCCGTGACCTGGAGCGTCGGCATTCAACTGGTGATCGGCAGCCTGCTGGCGATGCTGCTGGCGGTCGGCGCGGCGATCTGGCTGTTGCGCAGCAAGTTGCGGCCCCTGGGCGATCTGGTACGCCAGGCGCAAGCCCTGGGGGCGGGGGATTTGAGTGTACGGTTGAACGTGTCCAGCCATGACGAGATCGGCCAGTTGGCCGAGAGTTTCAACCAGATGGGGCAGGCGTTGTCCTCCATGGTCGAGCACATTCGCAAGGCGGCTGCCGAGGTCAGCGCGCGTGCCCATGTGCTCACCGGTTTGTCTGGCGGAGCCTATGAAGGGATCGAACAGCAATCCGGCGAGATCAGCAGCATGGCCGGTGCCGTGGAGCAGTTCAGTGCCACCTCGCTGAATATCGCCGACAACATGGGCAATACCGAGCGGCTGGCCCAGGAAAATGCCCGGCAGACACGAATCGGTCGCACCGCCATGGAGGAGGCTTCGGCCTCCCTGGAGCAGATCGCCGGCTCCCTCGGTGGCACGGCAGAGGTGATCAACGCCCTGGGGCAACGTTCCGAGGAAATCGGCGGGATTGTCGGGGTGATTACCTCGATTGCCGACCAGACCAACCTGCTGGCGCTGAACGCGGCTATCGAAGCGGCCCGTGCCGGCGAGCAAGGTCGCGGCTTTGCCGTGGTGGCCGATGAGGTGCGCAGCCTGGCGGGGCGTACCCGTGAAGCCACCGACCAGATTTCCGGAATGATCCAGAGCATCCAGCAACAGACCGGCCACGCCATCAGCACCATGGAAGAGGGCAATCGGCTGATGCAGGAAGGCCTGTCACGCAATGCCAATGTGGCGTCGGCCCTGGCGCAGATCGACGAGCAGAGCCGGTCGGCCGGGCAGCAGTTCGCCGTCATCACCAGTGCAACGCAGGAGCAGAGCAACACCGCGACCCAGCTCAGCGGCAACCTGCAGGGTATTGCCCTGGCCAATAGCGAGCAGCGCGAAGTCGTCTCCAACCTGGCGCTCACGGCCCGGGAGCTGGAGACCCTGGCTACGGAGCTGCGCCAGGAAGTGGATCAGTTTCGCTGAGGCGGCGCCTCGTCACAGGCGCTGAAATACGGGTGGTAGTACATGCGCTCATCGAGCTGACGGGAATTTTTCTGGTCGACTTGCTGAATCGTTTCATCAGCGCTATAAAAGTCGGACAATTCCAACAAGGACCGCCCATGACTTCCCTCCGCTTGCTCTTCGGTGTCACCGCCCTGACCGCTGCTTCCCACGCCATGGCCTGGGACTACGTGCTGCTCGACAGCGACACGCCCGCGCAGAACCGGCAGATCACCAGCCAACAACTGGGGATCAAGACCGACAAACCTTTTTCCGTGACGATGCGCACCTTGCATGGCGGCCGCCAGGAAGGGGTCAGCATCGTCGATATCGACAACGGCACGATGAAACTCTCGGTGGTCCCGACGCGGGGCATGAACGTCCTGCACGCGTCCGTGGGCAATGTGCGCCTGGGCTGGGACTCGCCGGTCAAGGAAGTGGTCAACCCGGCCTTTATCGAGCTCAACGGCCGTGGCGGCCTGGGCTGGCTGGAGGGCTTCAACGAGTTGGTGGTGCGTTGCGGCTATGAGTGGGTCGGGCATCCGGGGCTCGATAACGGTGAACTGCTCACCTTGCACGGGCGGGCGGCGAATATTCCGGCCAGCAAGGTCACGTTGCATATCGATGAAAAGCCGCCTTATGCCATTCGTTTGCAAGGCGAGCTGAAGGAGCAGGCGTTCAAGAAGGTCGACTTCTCGGTGGTTACCGAACTGTTGACGGTGCCGGGCAGCGTGAGTTTTGCGCTCAACGACACGCTGACCAACAACGGCGATTATCCGAAGGAATACCAGGCGCTGTACCACAGCAACTTCAGCACTCCGTTCCTGGAGCAGGGCGCGCGCTTCGTGGCGCCGGTGAAGCAGGTCTCGCCGTTCAACGACAAGGCCAAGGGCGACCTGCCGGACTGGCAGACCTATCGCGCGCCGACCAAGGACTATGACGAGACCGTCTACAACGTCGTGCCGTATGCCGATGCCAAGGGCGACACCTTGGCGGTGTTGCACAACAAGGCCGGCAGTCTCGGGGTTTCGCTCGGGTTCAATACCCAACAGTTGCCGGTGTTCTCCCTGTGGAAAAACACCGATACCCAGGGGCAGGGTTATGTCACCGGGCTGGAGCCGGGAACCAGCTTCTCCTATAACCGCCATTACCAGCGCCCGCTGGGCTTGGTGCCGACCATCGAGGCCGGGCAGAAACGCCAGTTCCAGATCAGCTACAGTCTGCTGGCGGACAAGGCGGCTGTGGATAAGGCGGTGCAGCGGGTGACGCAGATTCAGGACGGGCGCAAGACGGAGGTGCGGGGCACGCCGTTGGTGGATTTGAGCAAGGAATAACCCGGTTGGGATGGGCTGGCCGATAACGCAATGTTTCGGCTTGGCCTTGTTCAAGCGATCTCTTGTCTATTGGGACGCTGGCCGATACTGGAGTGCTTCGGCCAAGTGTCCGCGCTCGATATTTTCCACCTGCTCCAGGTCCGCCAAAGTGCGCGCTACCTTGAGCAGCCGATGGGCTGCCCGCAGAGAAAGCGTCAGTCGTTCGCACGCTGTCTCCAGCCATTTTTCATCGCCTGTGGATAACTTGCAGTGCACGCGCAATGCCGGTAAATCGAGAAACGCGTTGGCGCATCCCTGGCGCTGTTGCTGACGTTGTCGAGCTTCGGCGACTCTGGCGGCGGCCTGCGCGGTGTTGTCACCGTCTTGCCGGCTGGGGCTGAGCGCCGTGGCTTCGCGAGCCACGGTCAGGTGCAGGTCGATGCGATCCAGCAGCGGGCCGGAGAGTTTGTTGCTGTAGCGCTGGATCTGTTCCGGGGTGCAGCGGCAACGTCCACTGGGATCGCCAAGATATCCACAGGGGCAGGGATTCATCGCCGCCACCAGCTGGAAGCGTGCCGGGAAGCGCACCCGGTCGCGGGCGCGGGAAATCACGATATGGCCGGACTCCAACGGTTCGCGCAAGACCTCCAATACCCGGCGGTCGAATTCCGGCAGTTCATCGAGAAACAGCACGCCGTGATGGGCCAGGGTGATTTCACCGGGCTGTGGCCGCGATCCTCCACCCACCAGCGCGGGTCCCGAGGCCGAGTGATGCGGTTGGCGAAAAGGCCGCTGGGGCCAACAGCTCAACGGCACATGGCTGGCGACCGATTGGATGGCCGCGACTTCCAAGGCTTCCTGTTCGTCCAGCGGCGGTAGCAATCCGGGGAGGCGGCTGGCGAGCAGGGTCTTGCCGGTGCCGGGTGGGCCGCTGAACAGCAGGTTATGCGCCCCGGCGGCGGCGATCAGCAGGGCGCGTTTGGCGGCGAGTTGGCCTTGCACTTCGCTCAGATCCGGGTAGGGCTTGCTCAAGTGCAGCAGGCCGTTGGATTCGAAGGGTTTGATCGGCGCATGTCCATTGAGATGGGCCACCAGTTGCAGCAGATGGTCGACGGCAATCACCGTCAGCCCGGAGGCCAGCGAGGCCTCCTCGGCGTTGGCTTGTGGCACCACCAGCGTACGTCCGGCGGCGCGAGCGGCCAGTGCCGCCGGCAGCACGCCTTGCACCGGGCGAATGGCGCCGGACAAGGCCAGTTCGCCCAGGCATTCCAGGTTGTCCAGTGTCAGGGCGGGCACCTGCACGCTGGCGGCCAGGATACCGAGGGCAATTGCCAGGTCGAAGCGTCCTCCGTCCTTGGGCAGATCCGCCGGAGCGAGGTTCAGGGTAATGCGTCGTGCCGGAAAATCGAGGGCCGAATTGAGAATCGCGCTGCGGACCCGGTCCTTGCTTTCCTTCACGGCGGTTTCGGGCAGCCCGACCAGCGTCAGCATCGGCAAGCCGTTGGCCAGATGGGTTTCGACGGTGACGGCGGGGGCTTCCACGCCCACCTGGGCGCGACTGTGGACGATGGCCAGGGACATGTTCTTTCCTTGAACGCGAAGGGGCCGCTTCCTGCGGTTCTGGAAGATTAGTTGAGCGGGGGAGGGGCTTGGGGGCTTTTATGTGTCCAGACGATTCGATGTCTGTTCGTGGGGGGCGGGAAGCAGGGTTAGCATCGGCCAGCGAGGTCGTCAGAAACGAGTAGGCCCCGCATAGCGGGGCCATATATACCTAGGTTCTTCACCGTTTCAGTAACCCGGGAGTGGAATGGCCAGGGCTGCGAAGAAATTGTATTGGAATCTTTTTTCTCTTGGTAGTGATGGCAACAGCGGGCCGGCGCTCACTGCGCTTGATACGTAGTTCCCAAGGGGGGGCTCAACTACGTACGAAGACCATAAGTGGGGCGTAATCGCCGGCATCGGCGTCACGGAGGGACCGGATATAGCGATCACGGACCTCATTGGTTGAAACCAGATTCCCATTACCCCAGGAGAAATCAAGGCAACCGCACTGCCTGAGAAGAGCATCGGTCATGTAACGAGCATGGCGGCCATTTCCGTTTGGGAAGGGGTGTATCGACACGAGCTGGTGATGAAAACGAGCCGCTATCTCATCAGGTGTGAAGGTCTTGTTCTCTACCCAGTACGCCACATTGCCTAGAAGCTGATTCAGCTTGATCGAGATCTGTATCGGATCGCAGCCGATATTTTTTTCAGTTCTGCGGAATGTGCCAGCCCAGTTCCATGTGTCACTGAACATTTTCTTGTGAAGGTCGCGGCAGAAGTGTTCGTTAAGCACATCAAGCTTTTTCTGGCGATTCAGCCACTGCCTGGCCTTGAGCAGGTTTTCCGCTTCCCACTCGTCAAGCTCGCCCTGGGTACTG
The DNA here is from genome assembly GCF_023242385.1 of Pseudomonas sp. MWU12-2345. Classification (NCBI taxonomy): domain Bacteria; kingdom Pseudomonadati; phylum Pseudomonadota; class Gammaproteobacteria; order Pseudomonadales; family Pseudomonadaceae; genus Pseudomonas; species Pseudomonas sp. MWU12-2345. Next base: position 47,953 of record NZ_JALLJA010000029.1, read on the forward strand.
ATGTGTTTTGGCTTGATACCTGCGGCTTCGTCATGGTCGAGAGGGGTTTGCCCGGGTTTCAGTTCGAGTTCTACCGCCATAGTCGAGCCCACGCTCCTGCCAGCAGTTCCTGGCGTCGTTCAGTTACCTTGCGTTCGATGAATGAGTCGGACGGGCGCTGGTCTTCAAGGGCCATCATGTGCGAAACCCCCATGACCTCTTTCCGGGCCAACGATTCTGCGCGCTCTTCGACCATGTCATGCAAAGGCTTCTTCGGTATCAGTGCATAGACCAGCTCGCAGTCCAGCCCGTTGGCCAGTTTTCTCAGTTGACCGAGGGTAATTCGGTCATCTGCCTCCGATTGCTCGGATTTTTGAAGCGTGGCGGGCGCCACGCCGAGCAGAGCAGCCTGACTGCGTACAGTTCTGCCCAGGGATTCTCGAATCGAGCGCAGCCAGCCACCACGAGGGGTAGTTTTCCCTTTGAGGGTTACGAAGGGCTCGAGAGCCCGTTCCACCTGAGCCAGACGCAGGTTGCTGAGTGAGGAATTACGCATGAGATCTCCTTTTTGACAGCCTATAAGCTGTCAAAATAGGCATTTATGTATGCCTATAGGCTAACAATTTATCATTTTTGTTAGCCTGTAGGCTAACAAAATAATGTTTTTGATAGCCCATAGGCATACAAAAATAAAGATTTTGTATGCGTATAGGCATACATTTTTATGATTTATGTATGCCTATAGGCTAACAATTTTGACAATGGCTTGGGTGTGAAAGCTGGTGCCGGTGGCTCTGTGCAGTCCTGCGGCGCATCGAGGAGACCCCAGAGCCCCAACCTTACGACAACGATGGAAGTAGGCGTGACGTTCGTTTCCACCACGGCGCGTTTCGCGTGCTACGTGGCTGTTCTCCCTCCGGCAGCATATGGGGAACATCTTGCCGTCTGGTCCACGGCTGATTTATTTGCGCCGATCTACCGGACATCGAGTGGCACCGCCTGTTCCGGCTCGCCTGTATCGCTTTCGAACAGCCGGGCCAGCTCCAGGCGGGCTTCCTGCGCGGTCTGCCTGATCTTCGAGGTGTCGTCGCGTACCAGCCGTTGGGCGGCCAGCACCTGTTCATCATGTGCCATGAACTGCTGGATCCGGTGCTCGGCCTGGGTTGGGGAGATACCGAGTCCTTCCAGGGTGCGGCGGGTCATCTCCAGACTCGAATAAAAGGTCTCTCGCACGGGCTCGGCACCGGCATCGAGCAGTTGGTGTACGTGCTGTCGATTGCGGGCCCGGGCCAGGACTTTGACCTGTGGATACAGGCGCTGCACCGCTTGCGCGGTCTTCACGGCTTTCTCCGGGTCGTCCAGGGCGACGATGAAATATTCGGCCTCGCCGACCTTGGCGGCACTCAGGATTTCCGGGCGCAGGGGGTCGCCATAGAACACCGGCGCGTGCTCGAAGCTGCGGGTCATCTCGATGGTATCGATCGAGGTGTCCAGCGCGACGAAGGGAATGTCCTGCGCATGCAGGATCCGCGCAATGATCTGGCCGACGCGACCCATGCCGGCGATGACCACTCGCGGCCCTTCGCTCTGGATCGCCTTGAGACTTTCCGGCACCTCCCTGGTCGGCTGTGGACGCGTCTTCAGCCCTCGCGCGCAGGCCAGCAGCAGCGGAGTGACGGCCATCGACAGGGTGATGGTCATGATCAGGGTATCGTAGGTGCGGGCATCGAACAGCCCCAGGTTCTGGCCAAGCTTGAATACCACAAAGGCGAACTCCCCGCCGGCGGCCAGTACCAGGCCCAGGCGCAGTGCCGCGATGCGCGACAGACCACCGGCCATGCGTGCGACGAACATCAGCAAGGGCAGCTTGAGGGCGATCAGCAGGAGGGTCAGGCCGACGATCAGGCCGGGATTCTCGAACAGCAGCGCCAGGTTGGCGCCCATGCCCACGCTCATGAAGAACAAGCCCAGCAGCAGACCCTTGAATGGCTCGATCTGTGACTCCAGCTCATGGCGATATTCCGAGTCGGCCAGCAGCAGGCCCGCAAGGAATGCCCCCAGCGCCATCGACACTCCCGCCAGTTCCATCAGCCAGGCGGTACCGAGCACCACCAGCAGTGCGGTGGCGGTGGCGACTTCCGGCAGGCCGGTGCGAGCCACGGCGCGGAATAACGGGCGCAGCAGGTAGCGACCCCCCACCACCACTACGGCGATGCTGCCGAGCACCTTCAGCCCGTGGGCCAGGACGCTTTCGCCGGTGGCCTGCGCGCCGGTGACCGCCAACAGTGGTACCAGGGCGATGAGGGGGATGGCGGCGATGTCCTGGAACAGTAGGATGGCGAAGGCGAGCCGACCATGGGGGCTGTTCAATTGGCGGCTCTCGGCGAGGCTCTGCAATCCCAGTGCCGTCGATGACAGTGCCAGGCCCAAGCCGAGGATGACCGCCGCCTGGAGGGTCTGGCCGAAGGCGACGATGGCCAGCGTGCCGATCACCAATCCGGTGAGCAGCACCTGGGCCAGCCCGACGCCGAACACCGCCTTGCGCATCAGCCAGAGGCGCTTGGGCGATAGCTCCAGGCCAATGATGAACAGCAGGAATACCACCCCCATCTCGGAGAAGCTCGCGACGTTTTCCGCGTTGCCCAGCAATTTCAGCGCCTGTGGGCCGATGAGTACGCCAGCCAGCAAGTACCCGAGCACGGCACCGAGTTGAAGGCGCTTGGCCAGGGGAACGATGATGACGGCGGCCATCAGGAGAATGACCGAGGCCTGCAGCAGGCTGCCTTCATGTGGCATGGGAGAGCTCCCTTGATTCTGGAAGATACAATGCAAGCCCGCCAGCATGCAGCCTGGCGGGCAAATTGTCGGAAGAATCAGCTCAGGGTGCGCTGCGGT
>NZ_JALLJA010000003.1:0-438086 GCF_023242385.1 Pseudomonas sp. MWU12-2345
GCGCGGGTATCAAGGTCAAGTCGGTTGCAGAACTGGTCGAGAAACTGAAAAACGAAGCGAAGGTAATCTGATCATGACTATCTTGGTAATCGCCGAACACGACAACAAGGTCGTGGCTCCGGCCACCCTGAACACCGTGGCGGCTGCCGCGAAAATCGGTGGCGATATTCACCTGCTGGTTGCAGGCCAGGGCGTGGGTGCCGTGGCTGAAGCTGCCGCGAAAATCGCTGGCGTGTCGAAAGTGCTGGTGGCCGACAACGCCGCCTACGCCCATCAACTGCCGGAAAACGTCGCTCCGCTGGTTGTCGAGTTGGGCAAGGGCTACAGCCACATCCTGGCTGCTGCCACTTCCAACGGCAAAAACATCCTGCCACGGGTTGCCGCGCAGCTGGACGTCGACCAGATCTCCGAGATCATCTCGGTGGAAAGCGCTGACACCTTCAAGCGTCCGATCTATGCCGGTAACGCCATTGCCACCGTGCAATCGAACGCCGCCGTCAAGGTCATCACCGTGCGTGCTACCGGTTTCGACCCGGTTGCCGCTGAAGGCGGTTCGGCCGCGGTTGAAGCCGTCGCCGCGGCTCATGATGCAGGCAAATCGTCGTTCGTCGGCGAAGAGCTGGCCAAGTCCGATCGTCCTGAACTGACCGCTGCCAAGATCGTCGTTTCCGGCGGTCGTGGCATGCAGAACGGTGACAACTTCAAGCACCTGTACGCCCTGGCCGACAAGCTCGGTGCTGCGGTGGGGGCTTCCCGCGCCGCCGTCGACGCCGGTTTCGTGCCGAACGACATGCAGGTCGGCCAGACCGGCAAGATCGTCGCGCCGCAGCTGTACATCGCCGTCGGTATCTCCGGCGCGATCCAGCATTTGGCCGGTATGAAGGACTCCAAGGTGATCGTCGCGATCAACAAGGACGAAGACGCACCGATCTTCCAGGTCGCCGATTACGGCCTGGTGGCGGACCTGTTCGAAGCCGTACCCGAGTTCGAGAAGCTGGTCTGATCCAGCGGCTTGGCTTATAAAAGAACCCGGCCTTTTGGCCGGGTTTTTTTTGCAAGGGAGATTCACTTCATGGACAGGCTTCGCGCCGTTGCGCTGTCACTGCTGCTGGGCTTGCCCGTATTGGCCCCGCAGGCCCAGGCACTGGGCAAATGCGAGCGCCTGATCGTCACCGGCAGCCCGGATTCGCCGCCGTACCTGTGGCGCGATCCGCAGGACCCGGTGCACCTGATCGGCGCCAGTGCCGATCTGCTGCGCCAGGTGGCGGGGGAGTTGGGACTCAAGGTCGAGGTGCTTTACGGCGGCAAACGTGCCCAGGCCCAGGAAGAGGTGCGCAGTGGGCGTATGGATCTGCTGGTGGATGCGCCCATCGCCCTCGATGAGCTGGATTCGCTGGACTACGTCCACCCGGCGCTGGTGCGCAACGACTTCCTGGTCTGGACCCGCAAGGATTCGCCGCTGCTCTACAGCAGCGCCGAGGACTTGCGCGGGCACACCGGGGCGATCTCGGAAAAGGCCCGGCTGACCCAGCCGTTCAGCACTTTCAGCAAGGAGCGCCTGACCCTCCAACGTACGCCGGCCTTGACCCCGGCTTTCCATAAGCTGCTGCTGGGCGAGGTCGACTACGTGCTGGCCGGGCGTTATGCCGGCATGGTCACGACCCAGGCCCTGGGCATGGCCAACGACCTCAAGGCCTATCCGCAACCGGTCGACCAGCCCGGTCTGTTTCTCGCCGTTTCCCACAACTCGGCCTGCAATGATCCCTGGTTGCGCGGACAGTTGGCGAAAAAGATGACAGAATTGCCCGCCTCCGGCCTGACCGAAGCCGCGCTGCAGCGCAATCTGGAGCGTTGGAAGGCGCAGTTGCAACCGGTCAGCGCCCCAAAACCGTAGGGATTTTTTTGTGAGTATTCGACCTCTATTTGCGGCCCTGGCCGTGCTGGCGCTGGCGGGTTGTGCCACCGACCCGGCGCCGAACGAGCAGATGCGCCTGACCGAGCGCGCCATCGCGCAGGCCCATGCCGTCGGGGCCAACGCCAACGATGTCCCTGAGCTGAAAATGGCCGAGGACAAGTTCCGCCGGGCCAAGGCCAATATGCTCGAGGATGCTTTCCGTGGTGCCCGGCGCAAGTCTGAACAGGCCGAGCTGGATGCACGCCTGGCCGAAGCCAAGGTCCTGACCGAGAAGAGCCAGGAGCAGGTCACGCTGCTCAACACCCGCATCACGCGCCTGAACAAGCAGCTGGAGGCGGCTCAATGATCTATTCGAGCGCAAGGGTGGGCGGCCTGTTGTTGCTGGCCTGTGTCGGCTTGTACGGTTGCGCCGGCCAGAACGACAGCGAGGCGGCCTTGCAGGCGGCGTCGGCGAGCTTCCAGAAGGTCAAGGAAGATGCCAATGTGCTGCGTTACGCGCCCAAGGACGTGATCCGTGCCGGTGAATCCCTGTCCCGGGCCGAGCGCCTGTCCGGCTATCTGGGCAGCGCCGGTGACGTCGAGCACTACGCCTACCTGAGTGAGCGCTACGCCGACATTGCCCGTGAACACACCGAAACCGCGTTGAACCAGGAGCGGGCGGCCAAGCTGGAACTGGAGCGTCAGCGCCTGCAACTGGCGTTGCGCGAAAGCAAATTGCTCAGCGTGCAGCAGCAGGGCAAGTGGGTCGAAGAGCAGATCGCCAGCCTGACCAGTAACCAGAAGGATCGCGGCCTGGTGATGACCCTCGGCGATGTGCTGTTCGACACCGGTGAGGCGGAGTTGAAGAATTCGGCCAACCGCACGGTGCTCAAGTTGGTGCAGTTTCTCCAGCTCAACCCACGGCGCGTTGTGCGTATCGAGGGTTATACCGACAGCACCGGCGATGCCGACGGCAACCTGAAACTGTCCCGCGAGCGCGCGCAGTCGGTGGCCGATATGCTGGTGGACCTGGGGATCGACGAGAAGCGCATCCAGGTTGAAGGTTATGGCGACCAGTACCCGGTGGATGTGAACGCCACCGAGCGTGGACGGGCGCAGAATCGTCGGGTCGAGATTGTCTTTTCCGATGAGAAAGGCCAGCTGGGCGCGGCGCGCTGACGGCGGGACGCTTCCCCCGAAAACCCGGCGTCCACAAAAACGCCGGGTTTTTTATTGTGCGCCAGGCATGGCGCGTTGCGCGCAAGCGCAACCCGCTTGGCTGTGGTGGCCTCGCTGGTGGCTTGGAGGCGAACGTCCTCTACACGCCCGGCAAGGGGAAGTGTTAGCCAGAGGCAAGGGGCATTGGCTACTCAACCCTTGCATTCCTATTGCTCCGAGATGGCGTCTGAAGCAAGTCAGCCAGTTTCACGGCCGTCTTCGCCTCGTCGAGTGGCGTGTACACGATGAGTTTCATGTCTGGCTGATCGGAAACGACCAGGCTGGTGTATTCAAACGTCATGCGACCGCCCACCGGGTGCTTGATGCGCTTGTGTCCGGTAAAGGGCCGCTGCACGTCGTGCCTGGGCCACCAGTCTCGGAACTCGCGGCTGGCTTTCATCAGCGTGGCAATCAACCGCTCGAACTCGGGATCGCCGGCATAACGGGCACTGTCGGCACGGAACATGGCCAGCGCCGCCGGTGCGAGTTTGTCCCAATCGACCAGCAAACGACGGTGCGCCCCGTTGGCAAAGACGAGATGCATGATGTTGCGCTCGTCGCCTTGAAGCTTGCCATAGTCGCCAAACAGTACCTCGGCCGCACGGTTCCAGGCGAGCACGTCCCAGCGACGGCCCAATACATAGGCAGGTTGCCCCGTCAGGCTATCGAGCATCCGTCGCAACGGCTCCTCGACCCGTTCGGGACCTGTCAAGGCGGCCTCCGGCGGCGGCCGGTTGTTCAGGACGAAAAGATGCCTCCGTTCGGCGGGATCGAGCTTGAGCGCGTCGGCAAGTGCCGATAGCACTTCAACCGAGGGATGCACATCACGTCCCTGTTCGAGCCACGTATACCAAGTGGTTCCTACGCCCGCGAGCAATGCAACCTCTTCGCGCCGCAGCCCTGGTGTTCGCCGGCGGAATCCTTCAGCCAGCCCGACGTTGGCAGGCGTCAGCTTTTCGCGGCGGGAACGCAGGAAGGCTCCGAACTCGCGGCGACGAATTTCAGAGGTGGTCGGAAGATCGCTCATCTCCTCAGCATAGCAGTATCGATACCATGATAGGTCGGGAACTGTTTGTGGTATCGGGATCGGGGAACAATGCCAGCAACGCTATTAAGTTCAATAGAGGTTGGCAGCATGGAGCTAAAAGAAAAGACGATATTGATTACAGGATCTACGGATGGCGTCGGGCGTCGGGTTGCCCAACGGCTCGCAAAGTCAGGTGCGACCGTATTGATCCATGGCCGCGACCGATTGCGGGCCGAGGGTCTGCTGACAGAGATCCGCAATTTAGGCGGCAGCGGAACTTTCTATCCGGCCGATTTTTCTTCGCGATCACAGGTGCGTGCACTGGCAGAAGCCATTCAACGTGACCATGGCCGTCTTGACGTACTTATCAACAATGCTGGAATCGGCGTTGGCGGTCCCGGTTCGTCGCGGGAGGTAAGTCGGGATGGCTACGAGTTGCGTTTTGCCGTGAACTATCTTTCCGGCTTCTTGCTAACGCGCCTTCTACTGCCGCTTTTGCAAAAGAGCCAACCCGCCAGAATCGTCAATGTTGCATCGGTGGGCCAGCAGTCCATCGATTTCGCCGACATCATGCTGACGAATGGCTACAGCGGTGCGCGAGCCTACTGCCAGAGCAAGCTCGCGCAGATCATGTTCACCTTCGATCTTGCCCGTGAACTGGACGGATCTGGGGTCGCGGCAAACAGCCTGCATCCGGCGACCTACATGGATACCGCCATGGTGCGCAAAGACGGTATCGCACCGATCAGCACCGTTGACGAAGGGGCCAATGCAATCCTCCATCTTGCTGTTGCCGGCGAGACGGAAGGAGTGAGCGGTCTGTATTTCGCTGGACTTCAGCCACGACGGGCCAACCCACAAGCCTATGACGCTGCCGCGCGTGAGCGCCTGCGGTCGATCAGTCTCGAACTTGTCGGCTTGCCGAAAGCCCATCCCGGCACATCAAGCGGCGCATAACGACTTCAGTCAGGCAACCGGTCTGACCCACCGTCGTCACGCATTTCATCTCTCAACCATTAGAAAAGGAAAAATCATGTCAATTCAACAACACACAGTCATCATCGGAGGATCGACCGGTATTGGTTTTGCGACCGCTCGCCAGCTTCTTGCCCTGGGCCACAAAGTCACGATCACAGGCCGTACCGAACAGCGATTGCAAGTGGCGAAGACTGAATTGGGCGGTGATCTTACCGTCCTCGTTCTTGATGCCGCTGACACGGGCAGCCTAGCCGATGCCTTCGCGGGCATCGGCGCATTCGATCACCTCGTACTGTCGCTTGGTAGCGGCAAAGGGGCCGGACCATTCGCATCTGTCAGCCTCGACGAAGTGCGGCAAGGTTTCGAGGAAAAGGTTTTCCCTCACTTTGCCACGGCACAGGCTGCGCTCCCCTCGTTGCGCAAGGACGGCAGTATCACCTTCATCTCGGCGGTGACCGCTCAGTCCGCCATGCCTGGGACAGCCGGGATCGGCGCAGCTAACGCAGCGGTTGCCGCACTGGTCCCTATCCTCGCCGCGGAGTTGCGTCCTCTGCGGGTCAATGGAGTTTCTCCTGGTGTGATCGACACGCCCTGGTGGGATTTCCTGACGGACGAGCAGAAAGCTCCCGTTTTTGCCGACTATGCCGCCAAGACGCCCGTCGGGCGCGTGGGGCAACCGCAAGACGTTGGGCAGGCCATCGCTTTCCTCATCTCCAATAGTTTCATCAGCGGGGACATCATCACTTGTGATGGTGGGTTGCGCTTAGGCAGCTAACGCATGCGGCCCGGACGCTAGCGTCGCGCTTCATCACGCTAGCACAGGGGCTGGCATTTCAGGTGCAGAGCAGGGGTCAGCAGTTCGCGCGGCGTACCCGGGGCAGTACGCCGCAATCGTAAGCGGTAATCAGATTTACCAGGACGAGCACCCGCGTTGGCAGAACACGTTCAATGGCTTGCAGACCGCAATGCAGATGCCCGTACAGTTTTACTTCTCTTGTCACTGTATTGTCGACTATTGTAGAAACTGTGCCAGTACACTTTTGAACTGTTCCGGTATCGTTGCTTCCAAGAATAAAAATGCCGTTGAAACCGAGTGCCGCTTCATGACCAACCTATTGCTCTACCAACGTATTGCGCAGCAGCTCGCCGAGGATATCCGGCGGGGCGTCTATCAGCCGGGTGAGCGGGTGCCGTCGGTGCGCAAGATGAGCTCGCAGCTCAATGTCAGCCACGCCACGGTGCTGCAGGCCTATGCCAACCTGGAAGACCAGGGGCTGATCCGCGCGCGTCCGCAATCGGGCTACTACGTCCACCAGACCCCGGCCCTGACCGCGCCTACGCCGGACATCGCCCGGGTCGAGCGACCAGGGCTGGTCACCCGCAGCAGCATCATCCAGCAGGTGCTGGTCGAGTCCCGTCGTGAAGGGGTGTTTCCCTTCGGTGCGGCGGTGCCGTCGGTGGATTACCTGCCGGTGCGCGCCCTGCACCAGCAATTGGCCAAGGTCACGCGCTTCCACAGCCCGCGGGCCTTCAGCTATATGTTCAGTCCCGGTTTCGAACCCTTGCGCCGCCAGGTGGCGATTCGCATGCGCGATGCCGGGGTGGTGATCGACCCTTCGGAAGTGGTGATCACCCACGGTTGTGTGGACGCCCTGCAAATGTCGTTGCGGGTGCTGACCCGGCCGGGCGACCTGATCGCCGCCGAATCGCCGACCTATTACGGCCTGCTGCAGCTGGCCGATCTGCTGGGCCTGAAAGTCATCGAGATTCCCAGCGACCCGTCCACCGGCATGAGCCTGGAGGCCCTGCAACTGGCGGCCAACCAATGGTCGATCAAGGCCCTGGTCCTGACTACCCGCCTGAGCAATCCATTGGGTGGGACCATGCCGGAAGAGCGGCAGAAACAGTTGCTGCGCCTGGCCTCGGACTTCGATATCCAGATCGTCGAAGACGATATCTATGGCGAACTGATGTTCGAAGTCGGCCGGACCAAGGCCCTCAAGGCCTATGACCGACTGGACCGGGTGATCTACTGTTCGAGCTTTTCCAAGACCCTGTCCCCTGGCGTGCGCATCGGCTGGATGATCGCCGGCAAGTTCCAGCAGGAAATCCAGCGCTTGCAGACCTTCAGTACCCACTCGGCGTGCAGCGTGACGCAGATGGCGGTGGCGGCCTACCTGGAGAACGGCGGCTATGACCGACACCTGCGTTATATCCGCCAGGAGTACCGGAAGAACCTGAGTGCCTTCCAATTGGCGGTGCAGCAGTTCTTCCCGGAAGGGACGCAGATGACCCGGCCCACCGGCGGCTTCATTCTGTGGGTCAGCCTGCCCGGACGGGTCAACACCCAGGAGTTGCATGTGCGGGCGCTGCAGCAGGGCATCAGTATCGCCCCGGGGTTGATCTTCAGTAACACCGAGCAATTCAACCACTGTATCCGGCTCAACTGCGGGATCCCCTGGAACCGCGAGGCCGAACGGGCATTGATGACCCTCGGCATGCTGGCCAGCCAGCTGTGCCAGGAGACCGCGGCGGGGCTTTTGTAACGGGATGGCTACAGGAATGGACGGCCCTGGATGATCGCCTGCTTGTCAGGAGGCGTTCAACAGGCGAGCATATGCGCCCTCTGTCGTCCACGTCGTAGAGCCTATGAAAGCGACTTTTTCCATTCGTTTGCTGTTGATGATCCTGCTGACAGGCATGGGCGCCGGGGGGGCTGTGACGGCGCAGGCCCAGGCCAGCAGCGTGCCCGCGACGACGGAGAAGCCGCTCGGGACCCCGGCCAGCAGCGTCAAGCTGGTGAAGAAAAAGCCGCTGCCGAGTAAACGGGCAACAACCCGGAAGGCTCAGCCGGGCAAGGCCAAGCGACGTGCACCGATTGCCGCCAAGGCCGTGCCGGCCAGTGACGCGCTGAACACCAAGCTGCCACCGGCCCAGCTGGATCTGAGTCTGCCCCAGGAGATGGTCAAGCGTCTTGAACCGGTGGGCGCAGTGCCGTTGTCGAAAAGTCGGCCGTTGTTACCGCAGCTATTCGAAAAAACGCCTGAACAGACACCTTTCCAGCTCAACGGGCGCTTGCTCAAGAATGAGATGGACCTGCAGCTGCGTAACGAAAACCGCAAGGAAGTCGACGGTGCGGCCCTGGATTTTGAATTCAAACAGTAAAACGGCCTCTCCCTGCACAACGTTTCGTCGGTGACTGCCCGGTCATGGGGCTTATCGGTGAAAAACAATTATGCGATCAATTTTAAACAGCCGTTTTAGCGGTTACTCTGTCTTCCACACACCGTTTCCCTTGTCAGGAGCTTGTCGTCATGAAGTGCCGTGAGGGCTGTGGCGCTTGTTGCATCGCCCCTTCCATCAGTACACCGATTCCGGGTATGCCCAACGGCAAGCCGGCGGGAGAACGTTGCGTGCAACTCTCGGTCGAAGGTCTGTGCGGCCTGTTTGGCAAGCCTGAACGGCCCTCTGTGTGCGGGGCTTTCCAGGCCGATCCCGAGGTGTGCGGTAGCAGCAGTGAAGAGGCTATCCGCTTGATCGGCTGGTGGGAGCAAATGACAGCGGCTTAAGGTGTGTTCAATGACCGGAACTTCAACAATAAGGAATAAAACAATGAGTTCGCTGCATCGAATGGCTGTGGTTTGTGGTTTGACTGTCTTGTTGAGCGGTACTGCCTACGCGGAAAACTGGGAAACGGCCAAGGATCAGGACGGCATCAAGGTTTCCCTGAGTGAAGTGGCCAACTCCCAGTACAAGGCCTACCGTGGCGTGACCCTGATCAAGGCGCCCGTGGCGAAGATCCAGGCGCTGCAGGAAGACGTGGTCGGCGCCTGTGCCTGGATTCACGAGTGCAAGTCGCAGAAGCTGCTGAAGAAGGACGGTGACCTGAGCTGGACCTACACCCAGTTCAAGGCACCGTTCCCGGTCACCGATCGTGACTCGATCTTGCAGATCACCACCACCAAGGGCGCTGACGGCAGCCTGACCCGCACGCTCAAGGAAGTGCCGACCTACCTGCCGGAAGAGAAAGGTTATGTCCGTGTCGCCCAGGTCGAAGGCTTCTGGAAGCTGGTGCCCAAGGACGGCGGCATGACCGAAGTGACCTACCAGGTGCATACCGAGCCGGGCGGCAGCGTGCCATCGTGGCTGGCCAACAAGTTTGTGGTCGATGCGCCGTTCAATACCCTCAAGGCCCTGAAGGAACGCGCGGAGAAGTGAGGGGCTGAAACCTTGTCGGAATATTCACGGACCTTGTGAACCTGGCTTGTCGGCGAAGTTTTTAGTGGTCTTGAGGGCCTCTTCGCGGGCAAGCCCTGCTCCTACAAGGTTATGCAGTGTTTTCCAGGGCTTGTGCGGCTCAAAGCAGGTTGAACGATCTCCTGTGCCCCACAGTCCAGATGTTATAAGCCCATCCATGGGCTTTACCGAGGAGGCACCGATGAGCAAGTGGGCAGTTACCTTCGTCGACGATCATGGCGTGCAGGACACCGAACAGTTCGAATGCGCCAGCCAACCGGACCTGGAACAGGCCGCGCGATTGATTCGCGCCAAGCTGTTGCCGGTTCCTGCCACACTGGACCTCAATGACCTGGAAGGCCGTGCCCCGGACCCGACAGTCAAAAGCCTGAAGGATCAGAACAGCATCGAGATCCTCAGTATCACGCCTTTACCCTGACCGCGTTTTTTCCTCTGCATTCCCTCTGGCAGAGGCGATGTCATCGCGCTACTCTGCAAGGGAGATCAGCGAATGATTCGCTATAGGTCTGGTCTTGTCAGCTACATGCTTGTTTCCCGTTTGTCGTATCGCCAGCGCCGTTCGGTGCCTGGTTCGGGAGTACGGAAAGTCTATCCAACGCTTGCTGAGGAGGACGTTTCATGAGCACAGCCTATCAAGAAGACATCAGCAGCAACGTGCTGCGCCGCATGAAAGAAGGCGGTTTTGATTTCGCACGCATCCATCCCATCGAGTTCTATGCCGTTTTCCCGGACGAGGAGCGGGCGCGCAGGGCGGCAGGCAAGTTTCGCGGTGAATCCTTGAATGCCCAGGTCAGTGTCCGCGACGACGGCGCCTGGTACCTGGAACTGAGCAAGGTGATGTACGCCACCTATGGCGGTATCGGTGACTTCGAGCAGAACTTCGGGGCGGTGGTCGAGCCCCTGGGCGGTACGATCGAAGGGTGGGGCGTCAAGCACCCGGTGCGGGCACTCAATTGAGTGCACTTCTTCTTTCAACCAGCAACGGCTGACCCAAGGGTTGGCCGTTTTTGTTTATCACGCACAAAAAAGGACCGCCCGCGCAGGCGGACAAACTCTGACTATGCTGGTGGATAGGCAAAGCCTGCTTCGCAATGAGGCGCTGCTGATTACATTGGGGCGTTTACTGCACAGTGATGGTGCGGCGCAAGTTGGATGATTATCCAACCTGTTGATATTAAAGCGTTTATGCCGATGGCACGGGCCTTGCGAAGGCTCTTGTGACCGGGTGACAAGGAGCACGGCATGATCCGCACCTATTTTGACGAGATGTACGATGCCGGCGGACAGGTCCGCCCGCATTACCGGGAATTTGCTCGTTGGCTGGCCGACACTCCCGAGGAGTTGTTGGCACAACGGCGACGTGAGGCCGATCTGCTGTTTCATCGCGCCGGGATTACTTTCACCCTCTATGGAGACGAGCAAGGCACTGAACGGCTGATTCCGTTCGACACCATTCCCCGCAGCATTCCCGCCAGTGAATGGCGTGTCGTGGAACGCGGCTGCATCCAGCGGGTCAAGGCGCTGAACATGTTTCTCGCCGACCTCTACCACGAACAACGAATCATCAAGGCCGGGATCATCCCCGCCGAACAGGTGCTGGCCAACGAGCAGTACCAACTGGCCATGCAGGGCCTGAACCTACACCGCGATATCTACTCGCATATTTCCGGGGTCGACCTGGTTCGTGATGGCGACGGCAGCTACTACGTTCTCGAAGACAACCTGCGCACTCCCAGCGGCGTGAGCTACATGCTCGAAGACCGCAAGATGATGATGCGCCTGTTCCCCGAGCTGTTCGCCGCCCAACGCATCGCGCCCATCGACCATTACCCCAACCTGTTGCTCGACACACTGAAAAGCTCCAGTCCCCTGGACAACCCGAGCGTGGTGGTACTGACGCCCGGGCGCTTCAACAGTGCGTTCTTCGAGCACGCGTTCCTGGCCCGGGAAATGGGCGTGGAACTGGTGGAAGGGGCCGACCTGTTCGTGCGTGACGACAAGGTCTTCATGCGCACCACCGACGGCCCGAAACAGGTGGATGTGATCTATCGCCGCCTCGACGACGCTTTCCTCGATCCGTTGGCCTTCAACCCCGATTCGATGCTCGGTGTGCCGGGCCTGCTGTCGTCCTACCGGTCCGGCAATGTGGTGCTGGCCAATGCCATCGGCACCGGGGTGGCGGACGACAAGTCGGTGTACCCATTCGTTACCGATATGATCCGTTTCTACCTGGACGAAGAGCCGATTCTGAAGAACGTGCCGACCTGGCAATGTCGCAAGCCCGAGGAACTCTCCCACGTGCTGGCGCATCTACCTGAATTGGTGGTCAAGGAAACCCAGGGCTCGGGCGGCTACGGCATGCTGGTGGGGCCGGCGGCGAGCGCCGCGGAAATCGAGAATTTCCGTGCCCGGCTCAAGGCCAAGCCCCATGCCTATATCGCCCAGCCGACGTTGTCCTTGTCGACCTGCCCGACCTTTGTCGAGAGCGGCATTGCCCCGCGCCATATCGATCTGCGTCCATTTGTCCTCTCCGGTCGCGAGACCCGCGTGGTGCCGGGCGGGCTGACCCGCGTCGCACTGCGCGAAGGCTCCCTGGTGGTGAACTCGTCCCAGGGCGGCGGCACCAAGGACACTTGGGTGGTCGAGGATTAAGGAAGCCTGACATGCTAAGTAGAACTGCCTCGGATTTGTATTGGATGTCGCGTTATCTGGAGCGCGTGGAAAACCTCGCGCGGATGCTCGACGTGAGTTATTCGTTGTCGCTGATGCCGCAGGACGGTCGGGGTGACGGCCTGCATGAAATGGCCATGCCGTTGTTGATCACCGGTACCCTGGACGATTACCTGGAGCGCCATGGCGAGCTGCATGCCGACCGGCTGCTGCACTTCTTCGCCCTGGACGCGGCCAACCCGGCGAGCATCTTCAGCTGCCTGCGGGCGGCACGGGCCAGTGCCCATGCGGTACGTGGGCGGATTACCGCGGACATGTGGGAAAACATCAACGCCACCTGGCTGGAGATTCGCGGCATTGCCGACCAGGGCCTGGGGCGTTATGGCATGAGTCGTTTCTGCGAGTGGATCAAGGAGCGTTCCCACCTGTTCCGTGGGGCGTCCTACGGCACCATCATGCGTAACGATGCCTTCCGTTTCATTCGCCTGGGTACCTTTATCGAACGGGCCGACAACACCCTGCGCCTGCTGGATGCCCGCTATGACATGGCCGGCGACCAGGCTGACGCGGTCAGCGACGGCACGGCCCACGCCTATTACCAGTGGAGTGCGTTGCTGCGGGCCTTGTCGTCGTTCGAGGCCTACACTGAGATCTACCGTGACGCCCCGGGCGCGCGGCAGGTCGCCGAACTGCTGTTGTTGCGTGCCGATGTGCCGCGCTCATTGCGCGCCTGCACCGAAGAAATCGACCAGATCCTCGCCAGCCTGCCGGGCATCAACGGCCGGCCGGCCCAGCGCCTGGCCGCCGAGATGGACGCGCGACTGCGCTACACCGGTATCGATGAAATCCTCGATGAAGGCCTGCACACCTGGCTGATCGAGTTCATTCCCCTGGTTGCCGAACTGGGCAACGCCATCCACAGTTCCTACCTGGAGGCTGCATGAGACTTTCCATTAGCCACGAGACCACCTATCACTACGAGGATCAGGTTCGGGCGAGCATCCAGTATTTGCGTCTGACCCCCCACGACAGCGAGCGCCAGCACGTGCTCAGCTGGCAACTGACCTTGCCGCGTCCGGTGCGGGCGCAGCTCGATCCGTTCGGCAATATCCTCCACGTGCTGACCCTCGACGAGCCCCATGAAGCCATTATCATCGGCGCCCGGGGCCAGGTGGATATCGACGAGCAGCGCGAGGCCGAACACGAGAGCCAGTCGGCCTTGCCGTTCTTGCGCATGACCCGTTTGACGGAGCCGGACGATGCCCTGCGCGGCTTCGCCGACAAGCAATGCCGCAAGCGGCGTGATCGCAGCGCGCTGATCGACCTGATGCAGGCGCTGAACCAGCACATGACCTACACGCCGGGTGCCACCGAAGTCGACACCAGCGCCGCCCAGGCCTTTGCCCGGCGCGCCGGGGTGTGCCAGGACCATACCCACGCGTTCCTGGCGTGCGCACGCAGCCTGGGGATTCCGGCGCGGTATGTGTCGGGGTATCTGTACAGCGAGAACAGCGAGCACCTGGCCAGTCACGCCTGGGCCGAAGCCTGGCTGGACGACGCCTGGTACAGCTTCGATGTGACCAATCAGTTGTCCCGGCCCGAGCGCCATCTGAAACTGGCGGTGGGCCTGGACTACCTTGATGCCTGTCCGGTCCGTGGCATGCGCCGGGGCGGCGGCTGTGAGCAGATGCACGCCAAGGTGCTGGTGTCACCGACGCCGGTGTTGCCGGTCCTGTCGGTGCAGCAGCAATAACGTCTTAGAGCGGCTGTTTGCGCTTGGCCATATGTTTCAAGTACGCCACCAACTGATCCAGTTCGCCGTCCGGCAGCACCGCCGGGGCGAACGCGGGCATTTTCGCCTGTGGCCAGTGCCGCAGGCTCTGCGGGTCGCGGATATAGCGTTTGAGGTAGCCCGCGGCGAAATATTCGGTGGGGTTGTAGGGCACGTTCAGGTCCGGTCCGACTTGTGCGTCTCCGGCGCCGTTGAGTCGATGGCAGGCCATGCAGTTTTTCTGGAACAGGGCAAAGCCCTTGTTCACCGGATCATTGGCCGCCAGCTTCGGGTCCGGACGCAGGGCCGGGAAACGTTCGGCCACCGGGGCCAGGCGTTGGATACTGGCCATCTGGTAGGGCCATTGCTCGGGACTGATATGGCCGGCCTGCGGGTCTGTCCAGACCAGGTAAAACGGCCCGGCACTCGGTTTGCCGTCAGCCAGTGGCGGCCATGGCTGAGCCGGATCCTCCACCGCCAGCCAGGCTTGGGCGCCTTGGCGGTTCAACAGTGGGGCGGCGCCCATCTCGGCGGCAAAACCATCCAGCGCCACCGCCTGTAGATGATCGTCGGCCTTGATGCCTTGCAGCAATGTTGCCATCGGCACGGCGCGATAGGTCATATCGCGCTTGTAGGAGACATCATCCTTGACGGTGATGGTCTGGGCCTGGCCCAGCAGTTCCTCGGTTTGCCAGGTCCGGCTGCCGGTGCCTTGGGGCAGTTCCAGTTGCGCGGCGTAAAGGGCAGGGCAGAACAGCAGGGAGGTGAGCAGTATCAGCGGTTTCATTCGGCAGGAGGACCTGATGGTGCGGCCTCGTCGGCCGTGTTGTCGTCGTTTTCGAAGACCCAGCTCGGGGTGTCTTCGACATGGTCGAAGATCGCGTCGCGCAATTCTTCGTAATTACCGCCGTTGACGATGCCGAGGTAGCCATGCTTGATCAGCGTGTCTTCGGCATCGAGGGCGTGCTGGTTGGTGTCGCTATAGATGACCACCGTGGCGCTGGGATCGAACACCACCTGGCGCAATTGGTAGGCCAGGCCCTCGGCGTTGTTGCCGGTGCCGTCCTCCAGGGCCAGGTCGACTTGCAGCGAGTTGTGCACATTGCCGGCGGCGAAATCGGCGTTATTACGCAGATCGAGAATCAGCGCACCGTCGCGGATTTCGTCCACCGCGCGATTCACATCGATGATGCCGGCCTGGGCGGAAAAGCTGATGAGCAGCGCGGTAATGATGATCCAGTAGCGCATGAGTCACCCTCCATCGAGTCATGGCTCAAGATTGGCACACAAAACCGCACTTCGGTAGTGAACCCGTAAGGTCGGTGCGGGGTTGCCGGGAAACACGCCACAGAGCGTCTAGCCGATCACTTTGGTGAGGTTCGGCAGGATCAATAGTAATGTGGTGGCGATGACGATGAGACCGGCTTGACGGATTTTCGAATGTTTGAACATGGCGGACTGCCTTTTGTTGTTATTCCTGACGACGACTACTGACAACAATGTTAAAGGTGACGTAGGCGATGCCCCGGCAAAACCCGACGGCCATCGCTACAGGCTTAACCTTAGAGCCCGCGTCACACTTGGCTTAGAACCATTTCGTATCATTAGATCAGGAAGTCTTTTTAAAAAGGCATGAGGCATATCGCCAGCCGGCTAGCGGGCCTTTTGCTAGACACGTGCAAGGGTGAAAAGCGACTGTCCCTTAGCAGACTACCGTTCGTCCGAGTGTGAGGGGCACGGCCGTTCGGCCTCCCTTTCGTCGGTTTGCCGGCAAGCTGAACCGGAGCTTGCGAGCGCGCGTTCTGTGCTTGCCTTGAAAGCAGGTTTCAAGGCAGGCTCGGGTTTCATTCTTTATCTTTTTGTGTCAGGTATTTTTATGTCGTTACGCATCTGCATTCTGGAAACCGATGTCCTGCGCCCGGAACTGGTCGATCAATATCAGGGCTACGGGCAGATGTTCGAGCGCCTGTTCTCCCGGCAACCGATCGCGGCCGAGTTCAGTATTTACAATGTGATGCAGGGCAACTACCCGAGTGACGAGCTGAGTTTCGACGCGTACCTGGTGACCGGCAGCAAGGCCGACTCCTTCGGCAGCGATCCGTGGATCCAGACCCTCAAGGTTTACCTGCTCAACCGCTACGAGCGTGGTGACAAGCTGCTGGGCATCTGCTTCGGTCATCAATTGCTGGCGCTGCTGCTGGGCGGCAAGACCGAGCGGGCGACCCAGGGCTGGGGCGTGGGCATCCATCAATACAAGATGGCCGCCAAGGCGCCGTGGATGAGCCCGGTGCGCGAAGAACTGACCTTGTTGATCAGCCACCAGGACCAGGTCACCGCACTGCCGGAAAATGCCACGGTGATTGCCTCCAGCGATTTCTGCCCGTTTGCCGCGTACCACATCAACGACCAGGTGCTGTGCTTCCAGGGGCATCCGGAATTTATCCACGACTACTCCCGGGCGCTGCTGGAGATCCGCCAGGAGTTTCTTGGCGAGCAGATCTACTCCAACGGCGTGGCGAGCCTGGTGCACGAGCACCACGGCACCACTGTTGCAGAATGGATGATGCGTTTTGTGGCGCATAAGCCAGAGGCGGCATCGGCCTGAATCGGTGAGGGCGTCGACGGGTGCCTTCAGGGGCCTGGGCGGCGCCATCAGCGGCGTTGAGTTATAGCCAGCCGGATCTCTTGAAGCTGGCCCATAACGTCACGCAGCCTACCGAGATAAACCCCAGAACGGCAAAGTAGCCGTAGTGCCAGCTCAATTCCGGCATATTCTGGAAGTTCATCCCGTAGATCCCGGCCACTGCCGTCGGAAACGCCAGGATCGCCGCCCAGGCGGCGAACTTGCGCTGCACCACGCTCTGGCGCGCCGCCTCCAGCAGCACGCCGATCTCGATGGTCTGGCTGGCGATATCGCGCAGCGTCGCCAGGTCTTCCATCTGGCGGGTGACATGGATCTGCACGTCGCGGAAATACGGGCGCATGTTCTTGTCGATGAACGGGAAGTCCAGGCGCGACACCTCCTCGCTGATCTCCACCATCGGCGCGACGTAGCGGCGCAGGCGCAGCACGTCCCGGCGCAGATGATGGATGCGCTGGATATCGCCTTCGTTCAGGGCGCTGCCGAGCACATTCTTTTCCAGCTCGTCGATCTCGGCGTGGATGGCTTCGCTGACGGGCTGATAGCTCTCGGTGACGAAGTCGAGCAGGGCATACAGCACAAAGTCCTCGCCGTGCTCCAGCAGCAGCGGCCGTGCTTCGCAGCGTTGCCGGACGTGGGCGTAGGATTTGGAGTGGCCGTTGCGGCAAGTGATGATGTAGCCGTTGCCGGCAAAGATGTGGGTTTCGATGAACTCCAGCTTGCCTTCATGGCGCACCGGCGAATAGGTGACGATAAACAGTGCATCGCCGAAGCTTTCAAGCTTGGGTCGGCTGTGTTTTTCCAGGGCGTCTTCAATGGCCAGTTCGTGGAGATTGAACTGCTTTTGCAGGTTGGCCAGTTCCTGGGCGTTGGGCTCTTCGAGGCCGATCCAGACAAAGTGGTCGGGCTTGGCCGCCCAGGCACTGCCTTCATCGAGTGTGATATCCCGGACTTTCCTGCCGGCACTGTAAACCGCCGAGGCAACGACTCTACCCATAGTGCTGATCACTTCTTCTTTTTTGAGGGAGGGGCGGGGTGCAGCTTATCCCGCCGTGCCTGATCAGAGTCAGCAAACGCGTGGGAGTTCGGGGAAAAGTTGTCGATCCATGGCTTCGATGCAGGCGCGCATCTGTTCCCGGCATTCGGCGATCAGCATGGGCATATCGTCCAGCGTCAGCCCGGCGGTGGGAATCGCCGGCAGCGAGCGGATCAGGATCTTGCCGCTGCGCCAGCGGTTCAGGCGCATGTGCTTGATATAGCTGCTGACACACACCGGCACGATCGGCACGCCGGCGGCAATGGCCATCTGGAACGCGCCTTTCTTGAACGGCAGCAGTTCTTCGCCCAGGTTGCGCGTGCCTTCCGGGAAGACCCAGATCGAGGTGTCCTTGTGCTGCAAGGTTTCGGTGGTGGTCAGCATGGAACGCCGGGCTTTGTGGGCGTTGCCGCGGTCTATCAGCACATTGCCGGCCAGCCAGAACAGCTGGCCGAACAGGGGGACCCACTTCAGGCTTTTCTTGCCGATGCACACGGTGCGGCGGGGGACCACATTGCCGAAGACGAACAGGTCATAGTTGGATTGATGATTGGCGACGATCACACAGTTGTGGGGGTTGTCCGTCAAGGCGCTGACCTCGGCCTTGACCCGCAGGCGCAGGATGCACATCGCAGGCAAGGCATAGAGGCGGGCACACAGCCGGCTGTTGTCCGGATTGAAGGGGCGACACAGCCCGAGCAATACACCGAGCACCCCGGCCAGCACAAAATGCAGTCCCATCAACAACATACGCAGCAAAAACAACATCTACAGGTCCCGCCCGGACAAAAGGTGGCGCAGTGTACGGATGTGCACTGTTTTCGGCAATTGCCGTCTGTAGCCGGGAGATGGCGATGTTTTAGCGCATGTTTCCGCTTGCTGGCGACAGGTGCGGGCTAGAGCGGTTGCGAGGTTGTGCCTTGCAAAACGGGGAGTCGCTCCAGAGATACCTCGCCCGAACACACATGCTGGATACAACCACAATCCTGTAGGAGCAGGGCTTGCCCGCGAAGCTTTTGGCGGCCTTGAAGGCCTCTTCGCTGGCAAGCCAGGCTCCTACAGTTGGTCGTCATACACAAACTCTGCATACACCAAAAATCTGTAGGAGCAGAGCTTGCTCGCGAAGCTTTTGGCGGCCTTGAGCGTGCCTGTGCGCTGAAGGCCTACACCCGAGGCTTAGCCCATATGTTCCTGATCGAGAATGATCGCGTTATCCAGGGTTTCCAGCAGCGCTTTGCGCACTTTCAGCTTGGTGTTCTTGTGGGCGGTCATATTGATCTTCTTCAGCGCCTGGGCGGCGGCGAGTGCGGTGTCCTTCAGCGCATCGGCGGCTACCACCTTGTCGAGGAAGCCGGCATCCACGGCATCCTGCGGGTTGAACATCTCGCCATTGATCACCGAGCGATGGAACGCCGAACGACGCAGGCGATCGCGGGCCAGTTCGATCCCGGCGTGGTGCATGGTCATGCCGATCTGCACTTCATTCAGGCCGATGCTGAACGGCCCCTCGACGCCGATCCGGTAATCGGCCGAGAGCAGCAGGAAAGCCCCCTTGGCCACCGCGTGCCCCGGGCAGGCGACGATCACCGGGAAAGGGTGGGACAGCAGGCGACGGGCGAGGGTGGAACCGGCGGTCACCAGGCTCACGGCTTCCCTGGGACCGGCGGTCATCACTTTCAGGTCGTAGCCGCCGGACAGGATACCGGGCTGGCCGGTGATGATCACGATGGCGCGGTCGGCGGTGGCCTGGTCCAGGGCGGCGTTGAATGCGGCAATCACGTCCGGGGAAATGGCATTGACCTTGCCATTGCTCAAGGTCAGGGTCGCGATACCGTCGTCGAGGTGGTAAGAGATCAATTCACTCATGACGCAATTCCTTATATAGAAGTGGGGCAGACGTTACCCAGCCGCTGGGGTCAGGTAAAGCGCCGTGACTGACTGGTGAGTCAGCCTTTTCCACCCAAGGGCCGGGCTGAGGGCTACGGCGGGCCTGCCGGGGAGAGGATAGAACGCTGCGCGCCGGGCCGGAGATTGGCGGTTTTGCCCTGCTCCGCGGGCCGAGGGGCTGGGGGAGTGCGACTGATCGACTTAACCGCATGAAAATTCTGAAAAAAACCTTTGCCATCGGAAAAGCTTTCGACTACATTAGCGCGCCTCGACAGACTGAATAGGTTTGACGAGATACGGTGAAGTGTCCGAGTGGCTTAAGGAGCACGCCTGGAAAGTGTGTATACAGGAAACTGTATCGAGAGTTCGAATCTCTCCTTCACCGCCACATTCTGCAAACACAAACCCCTGATTTTCCTAGAGAAAGTCGGGGGTTTGTGGTTTTTGGTGTCTGAAAAAGGGCGATATGGGACAGATATGGGACTGGAGGGTGGTTTTCTCGCCTGGAAAGGGAAACCCGTTTTGGCCTTCCAGCTGGCTACCGAGGGCCTAGCAAACCCCTGTCAAATGGCCTGAAAAAGCTGAGTTAGTCTGGTTGCTCATTCAGATGCAGTCCTTGGAGGGCCTTGATATGGCATTACCAAACCTCAACGATTCGAAGCCGAAATTGCTCAATGACACCTCGTCCGCTTCACCTGGCAGTAAGCGGGTGTGGGTGCCTCGGCCCGATGGCACTTACGAGCTGGCCGATGTGCAGGAGGTGCCGCCAGGTGCCTTGGACTTCAGCCATTGGAACGGTATACCGCTGCGGAGAATGAATCACGGAAAGGAGTCCCCATCCGGCAGCTAAACTGGCCGGGCCCAGCGCATCCTTGATTTCATGGATGAGCGGATTGAGGGCAGAGGTGATCCTCGTAGTACCGGAAAAGCACTCACAGGCCCACTCGGCGGTCTGTGGTGTTATCGCGTCGGGGATTTTCGCTTGATCTGCGACATTCAGGGCAGGGCACTGCGAATCCTGGTTCTACAGCTTGGCAACCGCCGCGAGATGTACCGCTAATTTTAAAATTTAATAGCCATTCAGGAGTGAAGTTATGAAAAAAGGGTTAAGGGCTATACGTTTTATTGGCGGAAGTATGGTCTTGGTATTACTTATGTACGTACTTTTTGATCGGTTCGGCGGGTACCTATCCAAAGCCGAAGCACCCGCATGGGTTCAGGCTATTGGCGCGCTATTTGCCTTAGTGGTTGCTATCTTAGTGCCACGCTTTCAGGTCAAGAAAGCTCTATCAGAAAAGCGCAAGGCGATTTTGGCTGTTGCTGAAGCCGCCTATGCGCATGCGTGCAATATACGTAAAGTTATCGCTGAGACGGATTTTAGTGAAGGACATGTTGATCCTCGTATATATGATGTTTATCACAAGGTCATAATCGATGGCATAGTAAAGGCCCTTCAAGGGGTTCCTATGCATGAACTTGGCTCAACAAATGGGGTCCTCGCCATGCTTAGCCTGACCGATCAGATGGTGTTTCTTGGTACAGCGGTCGAAGCTATTCTCTCGGGCCCAACCCAGCACCCGGAACTTGCCAAGACGCTGGAAGCAATCGAACCAGCTGAGCGGAAAATGTATCGAGAGCAACATACAAGATGCTTTGAAGTTTTAGCGCAAAACGTCAGAACACACTTGAACAGAATTTATAAAGACTACGAGCTCCTGGTCAAATCGGTAAAGCCGTGATGCGATATCGTTCACGTAGCTGGCTGCGCATAACGCCTTATATGTGAAAAGGCCCTCACGCTTTGTCTAAGCTTGGGGGCCTTTTCATTGATCCACGGAGACCAGCACTCCATGGACTGGTATACCGACCCTCCGCAGGTTGGTTTGCTATAGCTTTAACGCTAACTGCAGCATCCCCACTACATCTGGCCCATCCTCATTGATCCACGTCCCGTAATGCTGGCGGATCATGTTCCCGTTGGTATGCCCCATCTGCTCGGCTATCCAGTCGATCGACGCCACACCGGTGGTGAGCAATTGACTGGCGTACGTATGTCGGCACTGGCCAGGCCCACGGTAACGAACCCCGGCCGCGAGCAAGTGAGCCTTGAAGAACCTGTCCCGTACCACGAAGTCGTTGACGTGTGGCAGACCGCTTTTGGTGTTCAGGAAGACAAAGTGCAGTTTGTGTTGGCGCACCGTCTTGTTGTCCCGCTCGACGATATCAACGGTTTCCGCTTTCCTTTTCCGATTCAACGCATCGATCTTCTGCAGTGCGTCCCAGGCGGGTGCGAGTAGTCGGACCCTGCGCGTCGATCGCCGGGTTTTCGTCACCCTGTACGCCCCGCGCACCTTGGACCTGCGAAAGGTCACTGTGCCTTGCTCCAGGTCTACATCCTCCCAGGCCAGGGCGATGGTCTCGGATACCCGGGGGCCGGCCCAAATCATGAACTGAACCATCAACAGCTCTTGCGTACGGCTGGTCGGTGTTTCGAGGATCTGTTTGATTTCCGCCCTAGTGAACGGGTCCGGCGCCTCGGGATCTGGCAGACGCACCATCAAACCCTCGGTTGGGTCGTGCGCGACTTTCATCCTGGTGCGATACAGCCGGAACACTTGCCGCACGTTGCTGATGATGTCGCGGATGGTCTTGTTTTTGAGCGTTTTAGACAGGGTGCCCTGAATCCATTCTTGCAGGTCCAGGTGATCGATCTTATTGATCTGTACCTTCCCCCAGCGCGGCCGCACATGGACCTCTGCTTTGTTTACGTAGCCTCGATAGCTCGACGCCGCCACGCTGTTGGCCTTGATTTTTAACCACAGGTCCAGGTAGTGGCCGAAGGTGCTTTCGACCAGCTTGGCCGAGTTGGGGAAGTGCCGCGCGTAATCAAACGTGCCGGTCTGGATCTCGTATTCGATGATGTCGACCAGGCGCCTTGCCTGGGCCACGATGGCCGGTGTGTTGCCCCCCCGGGATTGATTCCCGGCACTTTTCCCCGTTGTGTTGAAAATAGATTCTCACGGAATTCCCGCGAGCTTCGACCCCACTCATATAAACCCCTAACACTGTGCTCGTGTATCGACAGTCTGACGATCGGAAACAAAAAGGCCCGTTTCCGGGCCAAGTATCTGGAAGCGCATCTTCTGGTGGACGCGGCTTACCGCTTAGGCTCGTGGTTGCGCAGATGGGCGTTATGCAACTGGCGCCGCCGGCTGCATTTCAGATGATTGCCCTGGGCGCGCCACTTGCCGCATTGGTCGCAAATGCTGGTGTAGTCCCTGCAAAGGTCAGTAAAACGCAAAGGTGGTGGTGTGGCTGGAGTGGTATCCCCTCGCTTGATCACGTGCGTTCCAATTTTCAGGAACGCCACCGGAAAGAGATAATTTAGTACTTTGTGGGTGAGGGGATCGCTGAAAGCTCCGTATTCACTGGGTTTTTCAGCTGCCCTGTTGTGGGCAAGAGCTAACACCGCTGAGCTATAGCGTGCGTGGAGCGAGCAGAACCGGAGGACTTAAAAATGATCAGCAAGTTTCGTATCACAGCTGTGCATCCTGTCGCTGGCAAACTGGCTTTGGCTGTCGACTGGAGCAACGGCAAGCGCCATACCATTGACTTGGTGGCGCATATTCGTGCATTCCCTGTACTCAAACCTCTGGAAGATCTTGCGTTGTTTGAAAAAGCCGAGGTGGGAAAATGGGGCTTTGATGTGAACTGGGGGGACGATCTTGAACTGCCAGCTATGACCTTGCATCGACTGGCGCTTGAACAAGCGGGTGAGTAACGTTAGCGAAGGATTTCAAGCGTTGGCTCGTCAACAACAACCTTCGCTATCTGCGGCGGCGGTGGCGCTGGGGTTTACACTCCAGACCATCACAGGGTTCCGCGCTGATTCCCAAGCATTTGGGGCTGGCGTGCCGAGGCTGGAAATATGAACATAAGACTCGGGTTTGTAGCTGCTAGCTGATTGTGGCACTTGCCCGACTGGTGGCGTCGGTGTTCTACGGACGCAAGAACTCCAGCAACCAAGGGCAGCAGCGAATATCACTTGTGGCATACAGGCGCAGGCAATTCATTTTCAGTGCCCCAACTTGAAAGCCACTTCTCGACTTCACCAGTCGTCGTGTGCAGGTCGTTGGCTTGAAACACTGCCCATGCCTTCAGCGTGTCCTGTCGGAACGCTTCACGTTTTCCTCGTGCTCAACGTACTGCGCGATAGCATCGTGCATGTCTGCTGTACCTCTCGCAACCCACCTGTTTTACGATGGATAGGCAACGGCGTTATACGATGGCCTTGCGCTGGACGGCTTCTGTTTGTTTTTTTGCTGACAGGGGCTCATCTGGCCCAGGACCTTGATCCAGTACAAGCTTATTCAGGTCCAGGAACATAACCGGCTCTTTGCGAGCTCGATTTTCCTCGGTGTCCAGAAGCGTTAGGCCCACCTTTTCGTAGAACGAGACTGATTTTGCCTTGGAGTCAGTGACCAGGAACCTGCACCCGACATGCTGGGCGACGAAGTCTGCCGCCATGGCAATGGCAAACTCCATCAGTACCGTGCCTATTTTTTTACCCGCATATTCAGCATGGCTTGCAAGCCGAGCGATCTTCAGTGCTGGCATGGACGAATAGCGATTGGCGTGCTCGCAGTCATCCAGGGCATAGGTGTCATGCAGCTCAATTTCGCTGCAGGTCAGAGTTACATATCCAATCACCCGGGGCCGCGCTTTAGGATCGGCAGGAGGTAGCGCCGCCACATAGGTGACGGCTACGTTCGCCGCCTGATATTCCATGGCGTTACCTTGGATGAACGACTTCAGGGGGCGCAGATCTTCGTCTGGGCCTATAGAGAATTTGTTCGGTTGGTGAAGCGGATCAAGCTTTTCTATGAAGTAATCAAGACCTGGCTGCATCGGCGTTTACTCAGGTCAGCGAGCGCGTGCAGCTTGGCTACTGAAAACCTGGTTCAGGAGAGTACGGCCGCGTGCATACGAGGCTTTGGCTTGTGCGTTGGGCTTGTCTTCACGCATGTGTTGAACAAAACGCACAGCGTCGTTATCACTCAGCTCAACGCGGCTGAAGGTGTCACTTTTGATTGCCATTGGCATTTCCTTGCAGCAGTCATCGCTGCTTTGTCATCTTTTGGCATCGTAATGATGATGTCAACTGACTGTTGAATTAAGGTCTGAACGGTATTCAGGTGCGAGGCGGCCCTGGGATCTCTGATCCAATCCTGTTGCACCGTCACCCATCCCTCTCGCTAGCTAAACCCGTCACCCCGACGCGGGTCATCAAGGGACAACTCGACCCCTAGCACCCCATGCTAGTGCGCTATCTCAAAAGGCTGCTTTTTTGAGTGAGCCGCACCATCATTTTTCTGTGGTGATGCGGCTTAGTTTCCGGGTCGGTTAGACCGGCATTTTTTCCGTCGGCTGTATTAGCCCTGGCATATCTCGCCACCTGACCCACGCCTCGTTCTGCCAATGCAGCAGACTGACCGCATGACCTGCCCAGTGTAGCGAACTAAGGCTAGGACCTTGATCGGGGATGCTTGTCTGGATATTTCTCAATGCAGGAATGACTTCATGCGTCAGCCATTGCCGCAGACTCTGGTTTTCCGGGATGTGATGGTGAACCATCAAGGCGTAGACGCCCGACTCACTGACCATCAGGGTTTCCTGGATTTTTCCGTGGTAGTTCAGCCAGAGCACGCGGCGCTGATCGCTGTCGAGCTTGCGAGCCAGGCGCTCGTCCAGTGGGCGGCCCATCAGGCGACCAAGGTCGGTCAGGCTGAACCAGGCTTGTGATTCCAGTATCAGTGCATGGATAAAACGGTTATGGCGGGTGAAACGAGTGGGTTCGAAGTGCTCGGTCATGATGTAACTCTCGTATAAGCGGTGTTGATACCGCCACCCGAACGCCAATTCGGGTGGGCGGAGCCGTGCGGGTTGGCGTGCCGGATACGAGAACCGGTGCATCCGAAGATGCCCACGCACAGCTCCACCCATAACGGGGGAGCTATGCTGCGGACACAAAAAAACCGCTGTAAGCGGTTATCTAGGGCCGCCTCGTATTCACAGGACGCCAATCCTGTATCGCTGAATGTGCAGCGATGAATGAACCTTAACGCCTGATGCATAACTGGGCAAGAGGGGAAATGGAGCTGGATTCTGTAAGAAAAGGCGTTGTTTTGATTGGGGGACAGATCAACAGGTTCAGGTCCAGTCATGGACGAGCCTTTAAAGCTCTCACCACGCACTCTCCGCTGGTCAGCAGCGATGCCAGGGTGTGCTGTGCCATATGCTGGACGAGGGGGAGTTGCAGGAGCGCAATGGCCTGTAGCCAACCGGCGGACTCGCTGACTGACTCCGGGATCCCTGATTCGCGTGAAACCTTTTTGGTGATAGTGGCCTAGCGCTATCATCCGGCTCCGGTTCTGAGTATCCTGAGCAAAAGCCCCTATCCCAGCGGGGCTTGCCTTGCTCTCGATCTATCCAAGAGCGGTTTCCGAGAACCCCGAATAACTCGCCTCAGCCATTCCATCCGTATGGATATGTCGAGGAAAGTAACGGCTGTTCTTATTGCCATCAAACAGCTGTGGATAACATCGAGAAAAAACCAATAAAAACGTTCCTTCGAAGCCATATCGCGCCTGTACCTGCCATGGAAAGATCACCGGTGGTCCCCGGGGACAGCTCTCTGTTGCCCCGAAAACCAAAAACCGCATGCATTGTGGAGGATTGAATGAACAAATGGTTCGGCAATATCAGCGTCAACCTCAAGCTGGCCCTGGGCTTCGGCCTGGTACTGGCACTGACCACTGTCCTTGCCCTGACCAGCTGGACCAGCCTGGACAAGTTGATCTGGCGCAGTGATCGGATGGGCGATATCACCTTGTTAAATACCTTGCTGAACAAGGTGCGCGTGGCTCGCCTGCAGTACATGCTGAGCAATGGCGATGAAGCAGCGGCACAGAACGTGCAGTCCGCCCTGGACGCATTCAGTGCCCAGGATCAAAAACTGACCCAGACGTTCAAGAACCCGGATTTTGTGAAACTGCTTGGAGAACAGGCAGTCATTATCGGCAAATTCCAGCAGTCCCTGAATAAAATGCATGACGCCTATCGCGCCCGCAACAGTGCCCGACAAACCTTCAGTGATAACGGCGCGGCGGCCTTGAAACTGATCGATGCGGTCAGTAGTGGCGTGCTGCAAATGCCTCCAGGCGACGCAGAGCGTATCGAACGCTTCCAGGCCGTCGCCCAGACCAGGGAGCAGTTCCTGCTCAGCCGTTTCGAAGTACGCGGTTACATTGCCGGGGCTAACGCGGATACCGAGCAGAAGGCCATCAACCAATTAAATGGAGCCATTGGCAGCCTGAAACAGCTTGGCGAACATTTCGGCTCGCCCCTGCCGGATGCATTGCGCCAGCTGGAAACCGCCCTGGGCAATTACCGAACCGCCTTTCTGGGCTACAAAACGGCCAATGATGTCGTTACCCAGACGGGCAAGGAACTGGCCGACCAAGTGGTGGAGATATCGGCTCGCAGCGAGGCCCTTTACCAGGGGCAGGTGGACAGCCGCGATAGCGAGGTCAGCCAGACGCGCATGATGCAATTGGGCAGCACCCTGTTGAGCTTGCTGTTCGGCATCCTGGCCGCGGTCATCATCACCCGCCAGATTACCCGACCGATCCGCGAAACCCTCGGCGTCGTCGAGCGCATTGCCGGTGGCGACCTCACTCACAACCAGGTGGTCACTCGCCGTGATGAACTGGGCACGCTGCAACAAGGCATCCAGCTCATGGGCGAGACCCTGCGCAACCTGATCAGCGGTATTCGCGATGGTGTCACGCAGATCGCCAGTGCCGCCGAGGAACTGTCGGCCGTGACCGAACAGACCAGCGTCGGGGTTAACAGTCAGAAGGTCGAGACCGATCAGGTCGCCACCGCCATGCACGAAATGAGCACCACCGTGCAGGCTGTCGCGCGCAACGCCGAACAAGCCTCGCAAGCCGCCGCGGATGCCGACGGCCAGGCCCGTGAAGGTGACAAGGTGGTTGCCGAGGCCATCGCGCAGATCGAGCGCCTGGCGGCGGAAGTGCTGCGCTCCACCGAGGCCATGACCCTCCTGCAGCAGGAAAGCAACAAGATCGGTAGCGTCATGGATGTGATCAAGGCCGTGGCCGAGCAGACCAACCTGTTGGCGCTCAATGCCGCCATCGAAGCCGCCCGTGCCGGTGAGGCCGGTCGTGGTTTTGCCGTGGTCGCCGACGAAGTTCGCAGCCTGGCCCAGCGCACCCAGAAGTCTACCGAGGAAATCGAAGGCCTGGTCGCCGGCTTGCAGAGCGGTACCCAGCAGGTGGCCAACGTCATGAGCAACAGCCGTAGCCTGACCGATAACAGCGTTGCGCTGACGCGCAAGGCCGGTGTCTCACTGGGAAATATCACCCGCACAGTGTCTGACATCCAGTCGATGAACCAGCAGATCGCCGCCTCCGCCGAGCAACAAAGCACCGTGGCCGACGAGATCAGTCGCAGCATCATCAACGTACGCGACATTTCCGAGCAGACCGCCGCCGCCAGCGACGAAACCGCCGCCTCCAGCGTCGAGCTGGCACGCTTGGGCAATCAGTTGCAGATGATGGTCAGCCATTTCAAGGTCTGACGGAGCAAGGTGGCGCGGGTGACCGAAAGGCCGCCCGTCACTCATCTCCAGCCGCACAAACCCGTGCCCGGCCGCCACGCTTCGCCTCATAAAGCTGCACATCCGCCGCCGCCAACAGCGCCTCCGGACCGCCGCCGAGGCAGGGCAGCAGCGTCGCCACCCCCGAGGAAGCCGTGATCACGCGAGCAACCTCCGAGTCGAGATGCTCGGTATTCAGCGCCCGAATACGCCCCAGCATGCTCTCGGCGATCCTGACCGCGTCTTCACGTTTCGTTTTTGGCAGAATGCAGGCGAACTCCTCGCCGCCATACCTCGCCACCTTGTCATGGGGACGCCGGAGCGACTCGCAAAGCGTCTTGGCGACCAACTTCAGGCAGCTGTCCCCACTCTGATGGCCATAGCGGTCGTTGTAACGCTTGAAGTAGTCGATATCCAGCAAGATAAGGGAGATGGGCACCTTGTCGCGCAAGCACTGGCGCCAGTTGGTGAGCAAGTCGTCGTCGAACTTGCGTCGATTGCCCACACCGGTCAAGCCATCCAGAAAGGCGTGCGCACGCAACAAGTCACCCTGCAATTTCAAGGTCAGGTGAGTTTGGACCCGGGCGCGGACGATCACCGAGTTGATGGGTTTTACAATAAAGTCGACCGCCCCGAGCCCCAGTGCAATGACTTCATCCGCGGCCTGGTTCTGCGCGGTTATGAAGATGATCGGTATCGTGCTCGTCAGCGGATCGGCCTTGAGTCGGCGGCACACCTCGTGGCCATCGATATCCTCCATCACCACGTCGAGCAGAATCAGGTCCGGCAACTCGGCCTGGCATATTTTCAGCGCCTGCTCGCCGTTGGCCGCCATGAAGATGTCGCACTGTGCGGAAAACAGCTCGTACAGCACCCGGATATTGCTGGGCTGATCGTCCGCAATCAGAATCTTGGGACGTCGGTTTGTGTGAAGTAGCCAATCTTCGAGAGTTTGCTCCATGGTCAGGCTTGCTCCAGCATTTCATAGGCACTCAGTGCTGCGGCCGTAAAGTCCAATGCCCTGACCTGTTTGATAAACGGATTGAATCGGGCCAGTCGTTCCGCCGGCGTTTGGGCAAGAAGTGCTTCCGCCGCCGCAATGGCTTGCAGGTTCGAAGCATTCAGCAGCGTGAGTATTTCGTTTAAATGCAGCCGCCATTCAGTCAAAGGCAACGCCTCTCCAGCCGGCTCAACCGGACCCGCGGGCTCGGCGAACGCTACGGTCAATTGCTCAAGGCTGGCCTGCATCAATTGCCGCAGTTCAGCACTGCAGCCATTGACCAGAGGATCGTCGGCTGCCGATGCCGCGCCAGCGTTCAGCGCCTGCTCAAGCTGGCCGGCTCTTCTTGAAAGCGCGAGGGCACCCATGGTGCCGGCGCTGCCCTTGATGGCATGCAATACACTGGCGGCGCCCACCCGGTTTTTTTGCGCTATCTGCTCGTCCAGGTTCTGGAGTTGCTTTTCCGTCTCGGCACCAAAGATCTTCAGGACACTGCGTATCAGGTTCAGGTTTCCATCCAGCCGCTTGACGATCGAAGCAGGGTCTTCAATAAGTTCGTCTTGTTCCATGACCGGATCATTTGCGACAGGGCGCGCGACTGGCGCCGGGGGCTCTTTTCCATCCAGTTGTGCCCGCAGCACCGAAACCAGATGCTCGATATCGATCGGTTTGCCGACATGCCCGTTCATCCCCGCCTGCAAACAGGCCTGCCGATCGGAAGAGGACGCATTGGCGGTAATCGCAATGATGGGCAGCGTGGTAAAGCGGGGGTTGGCGCGAATTCTCCGGGTCGCTTCGTAGCCATCGATGTCAGGCATCTGCACATCCATCAGCACGGCATCGAAGGACGTGTTCCCCGTTATCACGCAGTTGACCCCCTCAAAACCGCCTTCGGCCAATTGCACGGAGGCGCCCTCCGATTTCAGCAGCTCCTCGATGACCTGACGGTTCAAGGCGTTGTCTTCCACCACCAGGAAGTTGAGACCCGCAAGACGCCTTGAAGGTTTGTGCTCAAGCGCTGGAGTCTCAGTCGGTGTGTCGATGCCTTGCAACGCCCGCAAAATGACCTCGGTCAGCTGTCGGGGCGTCACGGGCTTGGTAATGAACCCGGCAAAAGGGGCATCGCCGCGATCATGGCTCTCGGCGAGGACTTCGCGCCCATAGGCGGTGATCATGACGACCACGGGCGGCGGTAGCCGTCCTTTCAGTTCGCGAATCAACTTGGCCGCGCTCATGCCATTCAGATCCGGCATCCGCCAATCCATCAGGACCACGTCATAACGCTCTCCCTCATGGAGGGCCTTGCTTATCTTGTTCACGGCCTCGACACCCGAGGAGACGAGGTCGGCCTGCCATTCCAGGGCGGCCACCGTGCGCATCAGCAACTCGGCGGCAATCGGGTTGTCGTCGACCACCAGCACCCGCATTGAATGGTTGGCGGGGAGGGTCCTTGTCGTTGCGCCTGCGTCCACCTTCAGCCAGACATCGAACCAGAACCGGCTGCCCACATCAGGGCGGCTTTCCACCAGCAGATCGCCCCCCATCAGTTTGACCAGGCGCTTGCAGATGACCAGGCCGAGACCCGAGCCGCCGAAGCGGCGTGAGGTCGAGGCTTCGGCCTGATTGAAACCTTCAAAGATATGTTCTATCTGTTCGGGGCTCATGCCGATGCCGCTGTCCGTTACGGCAATTCGGACCTGGACCTTGGAGGCCGTGCGCTCCAGGAGCTCAAGGCTGACGATGACCTGTCCTTTCAAGGTGAATTTGAGGGCGTTGCCGGCGAGATTGATCAAGACCTGCTGCAAGCGCAGGCTGTCGCCGATCAGGCCACTGGGGAGGGCCGGATCGATATCGAACAACACTTCGATATCCTTCTGGCCCTGGTTGCCGGCCAATACGACACCCAGGTCCTGCATCAAGGGTTCGAAGTCGAATGGATGCGGATCCAGCTGGAGCTTGCCCGCCTCGATCTTCGAATAATCGAGAATGTCATTGAGCAGCCCAAGCAGCGACTGGGCGGCTGTCTGGGCCTTGCTCACATAGTCGCGCTGACGCAGGTTCAGCGGCGTGAACTGCACCAGATGCAACATCCCCAATACGGCGTTCATGGGCGTGCGGATTTCATGGCTCATGTTCGCCAGGAAGGATGATTTGGCTGCGCTCGCCGCATCGGCCTGCTCCTTGGCATGGCGCAGGCTCACTTCCATTTCATGTTGGGCCGTCACGTCATGATTGATCCCGGTCATGAGGGTCGGTGTACCGCTGGCATCACGTTCGACCCGGACGCGGGTTTCCAGGTAGCGCACTCGCCCGTCGGGCAGGACGATCCGGAACGATGGCAGGCGCTGTTCGCGATCATCGATCACCGCGTTGAGTGCGGCGATAACGATCTCCAGGTCATCCGGGTGAAAACGCGAGCGCCAATGTTCGAAGTTCAGGCCATTCTCGACCAGCGCCTGTGAGTAGCCATAGATCTCGAACATACGATCATTCCAATGCAGCGTACCGTCGCACAGGTTCCATGACCAAATGCCGAGCTCGGCGATATCGGCGGCCAACAGGAGGTGGTCACGGGTGGCGGCAAGATCGCTGCGGTGTTTCTTCTGTTCGGTGATATCGGTCATGACACAGACGAAGCAGCGTTCGTCGGTACCTTTCATTGCACTGGTGGAGGCGTAGAGTGGAAAGGTCGACCCGTCCTTGCGCAAGCCGGACAATTCCACGCTGCTACCGGTTTCAGTGAAGCTCTGCTGTGAGAATTCTGCGGTATAAGCGTTGTACGCCGCGAGGTGAGATTCCGGGACAAGCGTCCTGATATTGCGCCCGAGTATTTCCTCTGTGTCGTAGCCGAACGCCCGTTGGCCGGCTGGGTTGAGTGATCGTACCTTGCCCGCGCCATCGACCGTGATAATCGGGTTGGCGGCTGTCTCCAGGATCGCCCGGGTGGTTTCCAGGCTCGCGGCCAGCTCTTTTTCGGTTTTGCTTTGCAGGTTCACCTGGCGAATCAGGCGCAGGCCGAAAATGATCAGCACGCAGACCAGCAACCCCACTCCCGCGGCATGCCACAGCGTATCCGACCACCAGGAGGCGAGGTTTTCATCCTTCGAGAGGGCCGCGGCGACGAACAGCGGATAGTCATTCAGGCTGCGATAGCTATTCAGGCGGACCACGCCGTCCTGAGCCGAGGCAATGGAAAAGGTACCGCCTTGCGGTTGTAGCTTGTGCTCCTGGAAAAGCCGGGTAGTGGTCACGTCTGCGCCGATCAGGCGTTCTTCGAATGGACGCCGGACGGCCATGACGCCTGAGTCAAATTCCAGGGCAACGGCCCCTTCCTGCCCGATCTCGAGGCGATTATAAAACTGCGAGAAAAAATCAATATCGATCGTGGCGGCGGCGATACCGGCAAAGCTGCCGTCTGGATCGTCAATGCGTCGCGACACCGGAATCGTCCACTTTCCCGTAGAGCGGCTGCGCAGCGGAGGCCATATCCGTACGCCTCGATCAGGGTGATTTTGATGAAAGATGAAATACTCACGATCAGAGTTGTTGTAGCTGCGCAAAGGCCCGGGTAACGAACTGACCAGCAACTCGCCATTGCGGTCGAACAGATAGAGGCCATCGAGTTGCGAGAGTTCGCTGAGCCGCGAGACAAAGAGCTGGTGCAAGCGCTCCAGTGCTGGTGCGGTGGTGCCGTCGCGTTGGACACGCTCGACAACTCCGCTCAGTACCAGGTCGGCTTCCTTGAACGTGTCGTCGGCATGTTGAGCCATCGCGCGGGAAAGGTTCGCGGTGGCGGTTGTCACTTCGCCCAGTTGCACCGAGCGAGCGGTAAAACTGCGCCAGATATCGGAGCCAACGAGCACTGTGCACATGATGACAATGAGCAGCGTCATTCGGGATGTGAGCGAAAACCGGTATGCCACGTTTGCCTTCCCGAGAAGTAGTGGAACAACTATTGATACGGCAGTCTGGATTAAACCTGATGGTGCGGCAACTTGTCCTTGGGAAGAAATGATGCCCATCCGAGCGACCTTGTCCCAAGCCTAGACATGCTGTTACTGAATGTATCGTCGTGCGGCAAAAGAATTCCGAACGCGACGGCCGAAAAAAGCCGACCGGGTCTGTGGTTTTATATTTTTTATATAAAATTCAATGTATTACGTTTTTTATG
Source organism: Pseudomonas sp. MWU12-2345 (assembly GCF_023242385.1). Classification (NCBI taxonomy): domain Bacteria; kingdom Pseudomonadati; phylum Pseudomonadota; class Gammaproteobacteria; order Pseudomonadales; family Pseudomonadaceae; genus Pseudomonas; species Pseudomonas sp. MWU12-2345. Next base: position 33,231 of record NZ_JALLJA010000003.1, read on the forward strand.
GGTTTTTGATACGCGCGGATACAGGTTGGCTGTAAAGTTGCATGTTCATGTATATACAAGAGCGTGCGGCAGCCATGATCGGATCTGAAATGGATGTTGCGCTTAACCATAAGCAGGATCCGAGAGCGGACTGTGATGAAAACCAAGGTATTCCCGGGATGGTACGTCGTGTTCGCGGCGCATGTGTTGCTGGCCCTTATCTTTGGCGGTGCCTACTCCTTCGGGGCGTTCCTCTCACAGATCCAGTCCAACTTCGAGGTGGGACGTTTTTCCGTGGCCTCGGTGTTTTCGCTGACGGCCCTGATCTATTACTCGGTCGGGGTCTTCTCCGGTTCTCTGGCCGATCGCATCTCGGCCCGGGTCGTGATCGGCCTTGGCATCATCCTGCTGGCGCTGGGTTTTTTCCTCAGCAGCCTGGCCTCTGACTCTTTGCAGTGGTTCCTGGTGTGCTTCTGTGTGCTGGTCGGATTGGGTGTCGGTCTGGTGTATGTGCCGACGGTGACGGCGGTGCAGCGCTGGTTCGTGAAGAACCGCAGCCAGGCTTCGGGTATTGCGCTGGCGGGCACCGGGGTCGGGACCTTTGTCGGCCCCTCGGTCGCCGGATTGCTGATGCAGTATTTCTCCTGGGAGTCGACCCTGCAGATCTTTGCCGCGGCCATTCTGGTGGTCGGTCTGCCGGTGGCTTCGCTGGTCAGGAGTCATCCACAGGAGCTGGGACTTTTTCCGGATGGTCTCGTGCCTTCTTCCTCGAGCCCCCAGCATCATGTGGCCGCCAACGGCATGGGCTTGGCCGAAGCCGCGAGAACGGCGCGATTCTGGTGGTATTTCGGGGCGATTTTCTTTGGCTCGGTCGGTCTGTTTCTCGCGCTGGTACACATCAATCCCTACGCGCGCCAGTTTGGTATTTCCGCTACCCAAGCCAATTTGCTGATCGGCCTTATCGGCGTCGGCAACGTCGCCGGCCGCTTGTTCCTGGGCAGCCTCGGTGACCGGATGGGCGCACGGCGTTTGCTGATGCTGCTGACCTTCGCGCTGGTGCTGCTCAATCTGCTGTGGCTCGGTGCCCATTCCTTCACCACGCTGGCGCTGTTCGCCGCGTGTTTCGGCGTGGCCAATGGGGGCTGCATTTCCCTCTACCCGGCGGTGGCGGCCAACTGGTTCGGCACGGCGAACCTGGGCGCCATTCTGGGTGCCCTGTACATGTCCGTCGGGGTCGCTGCCCTGATCGGCGGGAGTGTCGCGGGGCTGCTGTTTGACCTTTATCAGAGCTACGTGGCTTCGATTCTGCTGGGAGCGCTTTGTGCGCTGCTGTCGGTGCTATTTATCCTGATTGCCAGTCGCCCGTTGTCTCAGCTCGCTGTTCCGGCCCCTTCGGCATAAACCCGCCCAAGAAACCCGAGCATTGCCGCATTCACGGCCTCGGCTTTCTCACTCTGTATCCAGTGCCCGCAATCCTCGATCAGTTGCTGTTCGAGTTGCGGCACCAGCCCCGGCATGCGTTTGATGGTGTGGGCTTCCAGCGCACCCACCGGGTCGCGATCGCCGATCAGGAACAATGTCGGCTGCCGGACCTGCAAACCTGCCAGAAACTCCGTGCGCTGCCAGTTGCGTTCGAAGTTGCGATACCAGTTAAGCGCGCCACGAAAGCCCTGGCCGGCAAAGGTCTGCCGGTAGATTTCGTAATCCGCGGGCGCGCACCAATCGGGTAACTCCGTGGCCACTGCCACGTCGTCAAACAAACGTGCATCGACGGCCTTGGTTTGCAGGAAGACCTCGGTGTCGCCCATAAACGCCCGCAAGCTCCGGTCGATATCCACATCGAGTTCTTGTTCGGCGACCCCGGGTTCCTGGAAATAGAGGATGTAGTTGAAGCGATCGGCATAGTGCTCGCGCATCAGTTCGGTCGCCGGGCGCTTGGGGCGTCCGCCAAAAGGCACCGACAAGGTGACCAGCGCCTTGACCCGCTGCGGCTCCAGTAACGCCAGGTGCCAGGCCACCGGCGCGCCCCAGTCGTGGCCGACGATGCAGGCTTGCGTGTGCCCGAAGGCATCCATGGCGGCCTGGATATCGGCGCAGAGTGTCAGCAGGTCGTACGCGTTCACATCGGCGGGGGCACTGCTGCGCCCGTAGCCGCGCATCTCCGGGACAAACACCCGATAACCCGCCTGCACCAGCGCCGGCACCTGGTTACGCCAGGAATGCCAGCATTCCGGGAAGCCGTGGAGAAGCCACACCGGCCGGCCGTCAAGCGGCCCCGCCACATGCACGCTCAGTTCGATCCCATTGACCGACAAGATCTGTTGTTCGAATTCGCTCATCCGCCGCACTCCCTGACCCAGGTAAAAGACCCTAGCAGAACGGCGGCGCGCTGCTAATCATCATTCATTGACCGAATCATGACTAAAACACGCCATTCAATTCAGGCTTGAGAGCAGCGCGCGGGCGGCGTACAGCACTCCGAATATCGCCATCATCAGCAGCAGGATGCCGGAAGCGAAGGTGATCTTGGCCTTGTGCCGGACCGCAAAGGCCTGGCGGGCGAGCAGGATATAGAAGGTCATGGCCGCCAGGTCGATCACCGCCCAGAGCACCGCGAGCAACGCCACGCTATGGCCGAAGGACGGCGTGACCTGGATGAATTGGGGGAAGAAGGAGACGAAAAAGATGATCTCCTTGGGATTGGAAATACCCACCAGGAAGCCATTGACGAAACCGGTGCGCCGCTCGCTCCTGTTGGCTTGCACACCGTCGTCGACAGCTGTCGAGAGGGCTTCCTGAAGGCTCTTTACTCCCAGGTAACCGATAAACAGACAGCCGCTCAGGCTGACGACATTGATCAATTGCAGGTTGAGCGAAAGGCCGCCGCTTAAAATCAGCGCCGCCAGCAGCGCCAGTACCAGCGACGCCCCATTGGTGCCGAGCATCGTCAGCAGCGCCCGGCCACTGCCGGCCCCCAGGCTGGTGTTGACCAGCAGCGCGACCACCGGGCCGGGTGTCACGATCAGCAGGGAAATGCTCAGCAGGTAAAGCAGTAGCAACGAGAGGTTCATAGAGGAGCGCCTGCGCGGGAGAATCGAGTCCGGCAAGCCTGAGGGAGTGCCGCGGGTTTGAAAAATGGATAAATCTGTGCCTCACTATGATTATTAATCATAGTGAGGCGAGCCCATGGCCGAACGTATCCCACCGCTCTATGCCCTGCGTGCTTTCGAGGTGGCGGCCCGGTCCTCTTCGTTTACCCGCGCCGCCGAGGAACTGTCGCTGACCCAGAGCGCCATCAGTCGACATATTCGCAATCTGGAGGCGCTGTTCGGCTGTCATCTGTTCGAGCGCAATGGCCCGAAGCTGCAATTGACCGAAGCCGGGCAACGCCTGGCCCATGGCTTGAAAACCGGGTTCAAGGTGATCGAGGAGGCCTGCCTGCCTTTTCGCGCCAATGCCGAGCAGCTACGGCTGAAGGCGCCGTCGAGCCTGACCATGCGCTGGCTGTTGCAGTCGCTGGAAAACCTCAAGCAGGTGAACCCTGACTTGCCGGTGCAACTGTCCAGCGTGTGGATGGATATCGACACCGTCGACCTCCACACCGAACCCTATGACTGTGCAATTCTGCTCGGTGACGGGCGTTTTGGTGCCCAGGTCGAGTGCTGCAAGCTCTTCGATGAGTGGCTGATTCCGATCTGTTCGAGCCAGCTTCTGGGGGCCGGACCCTGGAGTCTCGACACCCTGGAGCAGCACGAACTGATTCACTCGTCCACGGACCGGCGCGACTGGCGGCGCTGGTTGGCGGGTATGGGATGGGAAGGGCGGGCGAGGGTGGAGCGTGGCAAGCTGTTCAGTACCCTGGACCAGGGGATCTCGGCCGCCATGCGCGGGCACGGCGTTTCGATCGGTGACCTGTACCTGATCCTCGAAGATGTCCGTGGCGGTTTGCTCGGGCTGCCGTTCAGGACTGCCGTCGGCTCGGGCGAGGCTTACTACCTGGTCTGGCTGAAAAGCAGCCTGCGCAAGGAACGCATTCTGGCCTTTCGCGATTTCCTGTTGGGCGACGTGCCCGAAATGGATCTGCCGGGCATCGAGTTTCGTTGATCGGGACCAGGTGATGCTCAGGGCAGGACGATATAGTCATTACCCTGCACAATGCCGCGATTCGGCGCCTGCACCAGCTCGATATAACGCCCGCCGACCAGGTCGATGGGCAGGCAGTCGTCGATATCCAGCAGGGCATCGGTGTGCGCCTGCTCCCAGCCTGCCAGCATCTGCCGCATGCCCAGGCGCTTGGCCTCGGCCTTGTCGCGGGCCACCACCAGCAGGTAATGATGCGCTTCGCCAAAGGCCCGGGCTTCGTAGCCGCCCAGGTTGATAAAGTACAGGCGCGGTGAGTCGGGGGCGGGCGCCAGGTTGCTCAGTTCGACCTTCCAACCGTCGACGCCGTCGACCTGCATCCAGGCATCGATATGCAGGCCGGCGGGGCTGCCGAACCACTCCTGGCGCAGTTGCGGATAGGTGGCCTCCAGGTTGTCGGCCAGTACAAAGGCCACATCGTGCACTTCTATTTTCGCCCGGGGATGTTTTCCGCCGAGCATGACCACCCAAAGCATGCCTGTTCCTTTCTGTCAGCCGCCGAGCGCAGATGAAAAATGTTTCATAATTCGCTTGCCAAGCAGCGTCTATAGTAATCGCGCTCGTTCAAAAGCTTCCCTTGCCCGCCCTCCCGCGGGCTTTTTTTTGCCTGGGAATTGAGCGGGTCATGGGGGCGCAAGCCTGCAGGATACCTGCTGTGCCGATCACCGTTCGTCAGTCCCGCGGTTTTTTTCTAAACCTTGCCCGCCCGATTATTTCCAATCCTTCAGCCCACCTGTTTTTTTAAAGTGCTGGAGAACGCCCATGAGCCGGAAGCCCCCCCTGTTACGTCTCACCTCTCTTGTCCTGCTGCTGGGCGCGAGCCTCGCCGGGCCGGTCAATGCCGGTACCCCCGCGCAGTTCATCGATACGGCCTCGGCGTCCGGGATCGCCGAGATCGAGACCAGCCGCCTGGCGATCCAGAAAACCACGTCCACGGACATCAACAGCTTTGCCGTGGAAATGATCAAGGACCACACCGACGCCAACCGCGACCTGAAGGCCATCGCCGCCCATCACGACCTGCCCATGGCTCCGGAGGCGGAAATCCTCGACCGGGCGCGCAAGCTGATGTTGCAGGTGCAGGAAGGTGAATCCTTCGATATCGCCTATGTGGCCAACCAGATCAAGGCCCATGAGGACGCGATCCAGCTGTTCAAGGATGAAGCTGAACATTCCGCGTCCCCGGAGTTGAAGGCCTTCGCCATACAGACCCTGCCCAAGTTGCAGATGCATCTGGACATGGCGAGGAAGTTGGAAATGAGCCATCACAAGGGCAATTGAGCGAGTGCCCTGGGCGCTGTCGGAATGATGGAGTCGGTGTAAGAGATGGCGTACGTAAGGAAAAGTGATCGGTGCTGACGACTAAGTGGCGTCAAATAGCTACGATGTCTGCCAGGGCCTCTATCGAAGGCCGGCGCCAGAAGCGCGAGGCTCCTGGTGCCGACAAGAACCCACGGATTGCCTTGCGCGGTTGCTTTTCCATCACTCTATAGGGACGTATTGATGTGATTTCCATTCTTGAACTGCGCAACATCATTGAACTCGGCTTTTTACCCCTTCGTTGCCAATGCACGGTGAGCCATGACAGCTCGCTGACGGTGAAGGTCTTCGACCCGGATTCGGGTAGGGTGGATTTGCTGGTGACGGGGATTTCCACGGTCCGCTTGACCAGTGCCAGGGCCATTTCCAACCTCGTGGGCGAATTGCGTTCCGAACTGGTGGCCAATCAACAGGCGTTCTTCATTGGAGGGGGACAACTGGCGAGGCAAATACCCGCCAAGCTCTAGGCGCCTGTCAGAAGGGCCGGCTCAAGGACTTGAACCGGCCCTTCTCACTTCAGGTCATTTCTGTGGGGAACCGCTGCCGAGACCTGGAAGCTTGTTTTCGGTGCCGCCGGAACTGCGGGAGCCACCGGGGTTGCTGCGGGCTTCATCACCCACGGGGCCGTTGCCGTCGGTGTTCATGCCGCCTTGACGCCCGGGATCATTACCCTGGGTTCGAGGGTCGATACCGCTTTCGGTACCAGGTGGTGTGGCACCGTTGTTGATCACCGGATTGTTGCCAGGGTTGATGCCGCCCGGTGCCAGGGGCGGCTGCGGGCTCTCGAGCGGATCGGTCGGGCCGGTGCCGGGCTGGGCCGCGAAGCTGGTCATGGAAAGGGAGGACAGCAGTGCGGCCAAGGCCAGCTTGGCAAGGGGGGACGGATTCATGGCGAGTTTCCTTGTCGATAAAGAGTCCTTACCTGATATTGGTCCCCAGCCATGGGCTCAAGTGCCGTTGCTGCGACGAACGGTCCCCGTTTGCAACCACTCAGTCTTCGCTGATCTCGTTGAACGAGCAATACTCGTCCCAATCCATGCCCAGGGCCTCGGCCACTTCGCGGTGGACTTCCAGGCGCATGGCCTTGAGCTCCTCAGGGGTTTCAGCCACCAGTTGCAAGGTCAGTTCCCAGGGTTCGAGCCCCTGGTTTTCGGCTTCGTCCTCGAAGGCCCACTGGAACTGTTGCTGCTGTTCCTTCGGGCTCAGGTCGCGGGTTTCTTCGCGCAGGTGCGGGTGGGCGTCGAGGAACCTGGCAAGGGCGACCTCGGTTCTGGATTCTTTGGCAATCATGCTGGCGTCTCTGTCGGATGGCCGGGCGGCAAGCCGTCGGCGGGCCCGTGGGCCTGGAAAATACTGCGGCCATGCTAGCGGCTTCACTCTCGGATGGAAAGAATCGCCCGGCTCTGCGACGCTAGCAGGCTTTCAACCCTGTATACGGCGGATGCGATGACCGCAGCACTCTCTACCCCGGGCCCGGTAAAGGCCGTGATTTTCGATATGGACGGTTTGCTGCTCGACACCGAGGGCATCTATTCCGAAGTGACGCAGCTTATCGTCGGTCGCTACGGCCGGACCTTCGGCTGGGATCACAAACAGCACATCATCGGTCGTGGTGCCGGCGACCTGGCCCGTTACGTGGTCGAGGCGATGGAGTTGCCGATCAGCCCCCAGGAGTTCCTGGAGGTGCGCGAGCCGCTGATGCGCGAGCGTTTCCCCAAGGCCGGTTCCATGTCCGGCGCCGAGGCGCTGGTGCGGCATCTGTCGGCCCACGGGATTCCGATTGCGGTGGGCACCAGTTCTTCGCGGGGCTCGTTCGAGTTGAAGACCACCCTGCACCGGGAATGGTTTGCGCTGTTCGATACCATTGTCACCGCCGACGACCCCGAAGTCGGCGAAGCCAAGCCGGCGCCGGATATTTTCCTGCTGGCGGCCAAGCGCCTGGGAGTGGCGGCCGAGGACTGCCTGGTGTTCGAGGACTCGCCGTTTGGCGTGACGGCGGCCAAGGCGGCGGGCATGTATGCGGTGGCGGTGCCCGATCCGGCGATGGCGGCGGAGAAATACCACCATGCGGATCGGATCGTGCAGTCGCTCAAGCATTTCCCGCTGGCGCCGGTCGGGCTACCGACGATTGACTGGGACCTTGTCTGACGGCGTGGTCTTTCAGGCAGCGGACACCGACAGTCCGCTGCGGCGCTGCATCACCACCCAGATGCCCAGCGCCAGGGCGGAAATCAAGCCGCCGGCGGTGACGATGCCGTTCCAGCCATAGGGTCCGTACAACTGCGCCCCGAGCAGCGAGCCCAGCGCGCCGCCGATGAAATAGCAGGTGATATAACCGGCATTCAGACGGTTGCGCGCTTGGGGGCGGATCTTGAACACGGCGTTCTGGTTGCTGACGTGAATCAGCTGCACGGCAAAGTCCAGCACCAGCACGCCGATCAGCAGCGCCGCCAGTGAATGTCCGGCAAAGCCCAGCGGCAGCCATGACAACAGCAACGCCAGCAGGCCCAGGGTGGTGGCGAACTCGCCCTTGCCCCGATCGGCCATGCGCCCGCCGAGGTTCGCCGCCATGGCACCGACGGCACCGGCCAGGCCGAACAGGCCGATCACCCCATCCGAATAGCCATAGGGCGGGCTCGCCAGCAGGAAGGCCAGGGGCGTCCAGAACAACGCGAACAGGCAGAAGGTCAGCAGGCCCATGACGGCGCGCAGCCGCAGCACCGGCTCCTCGACGAACAGGCGAAACACAGAGCCGAGCAAGGCCGGGTAACTCAGTCCCGCATGCTGGTGGTTTTCCGGCAGGGCACGCAGCAGGGCGAAGGCACAGATAAACATCAGGCCGGCCGCCAGCAGGTAGATGCTGCGCCAGTCGCCAATGTCGGACAGCAGGCCCGCCGCCGTGCGCGCCAGGAGAATGCCCAGCAACAAGCCGCTCATCAGCGTGCCGACCACCCGCCCGCGCTGTTCCGGCGCGGTCAGGCTGGCGGCCATCGGCACCAGCACCTGGGCCACCACCGAGAACAGGCCGGCCAGCGCGGTGCCGAACAGCAGCCAGGGCAGGCTTGGCGAGAACGCGCTGATCAACAGGCCGAGGGCACTGAGCAGGGTCATGATGAAAATCAGCCGGCGTTGTTCGAACAGGTCCCCCAGCGGCACCAGCAGCAACAGCCCGGCGCCGTAACTCAGTTGGGCGGTGATGACGATGGTGCCGGCGGTACCGGTGCTCAGGCCCAGGTGCTGGGCGATGGTGTGCAGCAGCGGCTGGGCGTAGTAGTTACTGGCAACCGCGAGGCCGGTGGCAATCGACATCAGCAGGATCAGGGCAGAACTCAAAGGTTTGTGTACAGCGTTGGTGTCGGACATTGGCTGTCTCGTTATGGGAATTCGATGCACGAATTATCTGGAATGTCCTAGCATGACACCAATGCATTGTTTTCATTCTATCCATCTTGAAACGAGATACAGCCGATGAACCTCAAGCAGATCGAGTACGCCCTGGCGGTGGCGGATGAGGGCAGCTTCACCCGTGCGGCCGAGCGCTGCCATGTGGTGCAGTCGGCCCTCAGTCATCAGATCGCCCGTCTGGAAGAGGATCTGGGCGCGGCGCTGTTCGAGCGCAGTTCGCGCAAGGTGCGCCTGACCGCGGCCGGCGAGGCCTTTGTCCGCAGCGCCCGACCGGCGCTGGAGGCGACCCGGCGGATTGTCGCCGAAGTGGCGGCGGCTTCAGGGGAAGTGCGCGGCAGCCTGTCCATCGGAAAGATTTCGTCCCTGACCGAAGTCGACCTGGTGGGCTTGCTCGCGCGTTTCCACGGACTTTATCCACAGGTGGATATCCACCTGAATATGAGCAAGAGCGAGTCGCTGATGCTCGATGTGCGCGAACGGCGGCTGGACCTGGCGTTTGTCGGTTTATGGCCGGGGGAAAAGATCGAGGGCCTGGCGCAGCGGCTGCTGGCGGAGGAGGAGTTGGTGGCGGTGCTGCCGCTGGGGCATCCGCTGACCCGCTTCGAGCGTCTGCCGCTGGCGGAGTTGGAGAACCAGCCGCTGGTGGATTTCCAGGCCGGCACGGCGGGGCGCCGGCAGACCGATGAGGCCTTTGCCGCGGCGGGCTTGCGCCATCGGGTGCAGTTCGAGGCGGGCAATGTGATGCTGGTGGGGGAGTTCGTACGCCGGGGGTTGGCGTTGGGCCTGGTGCCGAAGAAAATCGCCGAGGGCTTCGAAGGGGTGGTGACGCTGCCGGTGTCCGACGCGCCGTCGCGGTACCTGTACGCGGTGTGGTCGCATACGCCGACGCCTGCGGCCGCAGCATTTCTGCTGTTGCTGGAGCAGGCGTTGGCACTGCAACCGCGTGTTACGCGCTGAACCCGCCATCGATGGTCAGGCTGGCCCCGGTGATATAGCCGGCTTCCGGCCCTGCCAGATAGGCGACGAAGCTGGCGATCTCCTCGACCCGGCCATAACGGCCACCGGCCATGAGGCTGATCAGGCTGCCGGCGAAATCACTGTCGGCCGGGTTCATATCGGTGTCCACCGGGCCGGGCTGCACATTGTTGACGGTGATGCCCCGTGGCCCGAGATCCCGTGCCAGGCCCTTGGTCAGGCCCACCAGCGCGGACTTGCTCATGGCGTACGCGGCGCCGCCGGCGAACGGCATGCGTTCGGCGTTGGTGCTGCCGATATTGATCACCCGACCGCCTTCGCCCATATGCCGGGCGGCTTCCTGGGTGGCAATAAAGACACTGCGCACGTTGACTGCCAGGGTCCGGTCGAAATCTTCCAGCTTGAACTCGTCAAGTGGTCCCATGGCCAGCACGCCGGCATTGTTGACCAGGATGTCGATTCGGCCAAAGGCTTCGACGGTGCTGCTGACCGCATGGCGAATGGCGACGGCATCGGCACTGTCGGCCTTGATCGCCAGGGCCTTGCCGCCGTCGGCGATCACGCTGTCCTGCAATTCCCTGGCCTTGGCGTCGGAACTGACGTAGGTGAAGGCTACTGTTGCGCCCTGGGCCGCCAGGCGCTTGACGATGGCGGCACCGATGCCGCGCGAGCCACCTTGGATCAAAGCTACTTTGCCAGTCAGATTGTGTTCGGTCATGTCGTTCTCCAAAGTTCAAGGCCGTGGAAGGGTGGGGAGGTGGCCTTGTTGTTGGAGCCGAGTATCGACCTCGGATTGCTGACTGTGTAGACGGTAATTGCTACAGTCTGTGTAAACTAAAAGTTTATAGTGGTGAGCATGGAAACCTTCAGCAGCCTCGAATGTTTTGTCCGCAGCGCCGAAGTCGGCAGCTTTGCCGAGGCGGCGCGGCGCCTGAGCCTGACTCCGGCGGCGGTTGGTAAAAGTGTCGCCAAGCTGGAGGCGCGGCTGGGGGTACGGCTGTTCCAGCGCAGCACCCGCAGCCTGAGCCTGACCGAAGCCGGCCAAGTGTTCCTCGGTGAGGTCAGTGCCAGCCTGCAGACGATCCAGAATGCCGTCGCCAATCTGGCCAGTGCCGAAGGCCGTCCGGCCGGTACCCTCAAGGTCAGCGTCGGCACGGTGTTCGGGCGTCTTTATGTGGTGCCGCTGCTCGGCGAGTTCCTGCGGCGTTTTCCGGATATCCGCCCGGACTGGCATTTTGATAACCGCCAGGTGGATCTGATCGGCCAGGGTTTCGACGCGGCCATCGGTGGCGGTTTCGAACTGCCCCAGGGGGTGGTGGCGCGAAAGCTGACGGTGGCCCATCGGGTGCTGGTGGCGTCGGCGGATTACCTGGCACGCCAGCCTGGGGTCAGCACCCCCGAGGATCTGCGCGGCTGCGACGGCATCCTGATCCGTTCGCCGCAGACCGGGCGGGTGCGTTCCTGGCAATTGACCGCGCGCAACGGCGAGCATCAACCGCTGAACCTGAGCCCGCGCATGACCATGAGCGATTCGGAAGCCGCCTGTGCCGTGGCGGCCCAGGGCCTGGGCGTGGCGCTGGTGAGCATGCCGTTCGCGGTGCCCTGGTTGCAGGCCGGGACCTTGCAGCGGGTGCTGCCCGACTGGTACGTCGACGACGGCCATATCTCGATCTACTACGCCGAACACAAATTGCTTCCGGGCAAGACCCGGGCCTTTGTCGACTTCATCCGCGAGCAGTTCGCCGAGCAGCAGTTGGCCAGCCGCTTCGATGCCCTGTTTGACAAGGAGTCCCCTGTCGCCGGATAGTCTGGACGCCTGCCCAAGCACTGCTTTTCTCTCATCGATCCAATAATAAATAAATCGGAATCGGAGCTTCGGATGTCTGTACCCAGCGAGACGGCTACTCAAACGATTTCCTACAGCGATCTGGTGGCATTGCTCGCCCAGGTCTTTCAGCGCCATGGCACCTCGGCGGAAGTCGCCCGGGTCCTGGCCGAGAACTGCGCCAGCGCCGAGCGCGATGGCGCCCACAGTCACGGTATCTTCCGGATTCCCGGGTATGTCTCCACCCTCGCCAGCGGCTGGGTGGATGGCAAAGCCATTCCCCGGGTTGAAGATGTCGCCTCCGGCTTTGTCCGGGTCGATGCCGCCAATGGTTTCGCCCAGCCAGCCCTGGCCGCCGCCCGCGGGTTGTTGCTGGAGAAGGCCCGCAGTGCCGGGATCGCTGTGCTGGCGATCCGCAATTCCCATCACTTCGCCGCGCTCTGGCCGGATGTCGAGCCCTTTGCCTACGAGGGGCTGGTGGCCCTGAGCGTGGTCAACAGCATGACCTGCGTGGTGCCCCATGGCGCCGAGCGCCCGCTGTTCGGGACCAACCCGATCGCCTTCGCCGCGCCGCGGGCCGGTGGCGATCCGATCGTCTTTGACCTCGCCACCAGCGCCATGGCCCATGGCGATGTGCAGATTGCCGCCCGCGAGGGCCGCAGCCTGCCGCCCGGCATGGGCGTGGACCGCGACGGTCAGCCGACCTGCGACCCCAAGGCGATCCTCGACGGCGGCGCGCTGCTGCCGTTCGGCGGCCACAAGGGTTCGGCGTTGTCGATGATGGTCGAGCTGCTGGCGGCGGCCCTGACCGGCGGCAATTTTTCCTTCGAGTTCGACTGGTCGAAACATCCCGGCGCCAAGACTCCCTGGACCGGGCAGTTGATCATTGTCATCGACCCGGCCAAATCGGCGGGGCAGGACTTCGCCGAGCGCGCCCGGACGCTGGTCAGCCAGATGCAGGGGGTCGGCCAGCAGCGGTTGCCGGGAGATCGGCGTCACCAGCAGCGGGCCGAGTCGCTACGCGACGGGATCGTCCTGGCCGAGCACGATCTGCAACAGTTGCGTGCACTGGCCGAGCAGTAAGCGTTGCGCCTGGGATGGGAACATTCCAGGTGCGGGGTGGACCCCCGTCTAGTACTGAGGATGGTACTCGGGCGGTCTGCCCAGGTGAGCGAGCAACAATGCCAGTGAGTCGGCGTTGTTCAGCATGACATCCATTCTTTTGTTCTCGTCCGAGAAGAACACTCTGCGGGCCTCATCCAGGTTTTGCGTCCCGGTGAGTTGCAACACCCGCTGGAAAGGTTTGCCCACCACGTCGTACCAGTGCAGGTCGTAATCGTCGCGCTCCCTGAATAATTCGTTGGAGGGAGTGCGGTTGGAGAACGCATGCTGCTGGATGTGTTCCAGGTCGTCATGACGAAGCCTTCCCAGCAGCGATCGGGTATCCAGCAGATCGACGAAGGGCCGGCTCGACTCCAGATAGGCGAGGTCGATCGTGTCGAGCACCAGATGGCTGGTTTCATGCAACAGGACCGTGGCCATGTTGTGACCCAGCATGTCGAAGGCCCTGGAGCGCAGGGGCAGGTAGGGTTCGAAGCCGGGATCGAAGAAACGCTCGGTGAAATAGATTCTCCTGGTCGCGTCCTTGGGCAAGGTGAATGCCTGGATACCGTGCTCCGGGTGCAGGGCCGAGCCCACGATATAGCGTGACGAGGTCTCGGGGTTGAGCGATGGCTTGAGCAGTTCCCCGAGCAGCATGTCCGCGCGGAATTTGATTTTCTGGATCGTGCTTTCACTCACTGAAGCGATATCGAAGAATTTTTCCACGAACTGACGGCGTTTCCGATCCAGGGGCGCCTCGGAAAAAAGCCTGTCCATGTTTTTTTGGGTATCTGCCAGATAGGCCACTGCTTGTTCATGGGCATGGCGGATCATACGTGCCCGGTTGGGATAGAGCCGGCGAATGCTGTCAATCCCGATCGCCTGCACGCGCATTTCCTCGCGGATCGCTCTTCGGTTCAGGCAAGAGTCGAATAGTTTCATTGCGACAGCCCTTCCAGACAGTGTTCTTGCAGGTTGAATGACCACTGTTTGTACGGGTTCTGTTGCAACCAGGGGCCCCGAGCCTGTTCCTTGACGATGCGCCAGCGCCGATTGTCTTCCTGGACCTGAAAGACTTTTCCGCCGACCGCCGCGAAGGTCTTGCCGGTCGCGGTATCCCGATACAGGCCGGTGGCCAGATCCGGGGTCATGTCCGCCAAGGCAACCTCATGGGCTTCATGGCCGAGGATCGCGGCCTTTTGTCCGGGCGTCAGGCGGGCGTCGCCCCAGGCCGGGTCGGCAAAGGGCGATTCGATGAGCGCTTCGGTTTCTGTTGGCATGGGGCCGGTCAGGCTCGATCGGCTCCAGCCGCGGCGTGCCACTGCCAGTTGCGCCAGGCCGATGACGAACTCCTCGATCGCCTCGCCCCAGCGGCCCTGCCAGGCCTTTTGCGTCGCATCCTTGAGCTGCGGGAGGGTTTGCCAGATAAGCAGTGGCAAGCGCAACCGCCCGAGCATGAACATCGCGCCCTGGTAAAGCCCCGCCTTGAGCCAGGACAGGACATTGCTCCAGGCCGAGTGCTGGTCTTGTACGTTCTGCCTGCCGAGCATGTTCTTGAGTAGCGCGGTGGTGTCCTGATAGAGCCGCTGGAAGAAATTGCCGCGCAGCGGATTGTCGCTGATCCCCAGGGGCCTAAGCTGTGCGCCGAACACCTGTTGTGCGTAATGGGCGCGCCGCTCATGGGCCAGTCTTTCAAGGACTCGCTGTTGCAGGCTGTCCGAGTCCTTGAGGTCGGTCAGCAAGGCGGCTTCATCGGTGTATTCCTGGAAAATCGGCAGCGGCCCCTGTGGGCTGAGCAGAATTCGCGGGCCGCGTTCGGCGGATTTGGGACCGATCAGATAGAAACCGGGCACGGGGTCGGCTTTCGCCTGGGCGCCGCTGATCAATTCCAGCGGGCGAACGTCGATGCTCTGTCCGTTCAGGGGTTTCCTGGCAAGACCGTCCGGCATCGCCAGCAGGTGCTTGATGTAGCCGTGGGCGGTGGCGGACAGGCTGTTGCCGATGACCTGGGTGAAGGCGTGCAGCAGGCTTTGCCAGAAAAAGTGTTTTTGAAAAGCGCGCTGGCGTTGTGCGCTGCCACTTTCGCTGGCCGACAGATAGGAGTCGAGCAGGTTTGCATAGTGGCTGCCCACGGCGGCCTCTTTCACCAGGCTCTTGAGGCGGTCGCCGGTCAGGCCCTCGGGCAGCCAGCCCGTCGGAGTGCTGGCGACGATCGAGCTTTGGTCGATGTGGTCGAAGTGCCGCAGGGCGAAGTCGGTCAGCGATTCACGGATGATCTCGGTCGCATTGCGTAGCGTCAGCGAGACGTTGATCTTGTCGGGGTCGAGGCGGGCCGCCGGAAAGTCCCGGGACAGCAGGCTCATGACCTTGGTCCTGGCATTGTCGCGGATATCGGGAATGTCCTGGTGGTAGTCCCCCGTCGTCGCGGCATCCTGGCGATAGCGGTCGAGCAGGCTCGCCAGGGCGAACTGCCGGCTGTCGCTGGCGTCCGCCAACCAGGTTGGCAGCGCCAGGTGCAGGGTGGCGTTCTGCGCGGCCTGGATGGCCTTCTCAAGAGTCGGAACCGTCGAGTGGGCATCAAGGCAGGACTGCAGGTGCTGGTGAAAGTGCTCGCCCGAGTAAGGGGATGCCACGGCATGCGCGAGATCGCCCATCACCTTGTCCACCAGCGAGTTTTGTCGATTGCCGCGGAAACCGTTGTGAATGAGTTCAAAGCCCAGGGCCGGATAAGCCCGGTGATTGGTGTGGTGGTTCTGGGGCAGGGGCAAATGGGCCGGTTGTTCGCTGCGGGCGATATTCTCCAGCAGGGACAGACGTTCCACGGGGTCATGCAGGCGCCGTTGCAGTTCGACTTCGGCGGCGTGAAAGGAGTGAAAGGTTTCTGCCCCCTGAACCGGGGTCCATAGCTGCACCGCCCCGGAATGCTCGTTGTCCAGGCCGCCGCGTTCGGTCAGCAGGTAGCAGTTGCGCAGTTTGATCGGCGCGGCCGCCCCGTCAGTCTTGAGCGTCAGCTCGAAGGCATCCGGAATGAAGCCGCGCAAGCCCGGACGCTGGTCCCGTCGATGGCTGTCGAGCAGGTTGTCGAGCACCTCCAGGTCGGTTTCTCTCAAGGTATTCTGCAGCGCCTTGAACTGCGCTTCGCGGCGCAACCCACTGGTGACGGCCTCGCTCAAGCGTTCGGACAGCTCGCTGTACACCGAGCGCTGCTGGCGCAGATAGTGCCCGAGAAAATCCGGCAGGACCTTCTCGACGATCGTGTTGAGCCGCGTGATGTCCAGGTCGGAAACCCGTGCCCAGTGACCCTCGCTATCCTTGCTGAACAGTCCGCTGTGGGCGGTCTTTACCAGCGCGCCGGAGTGCTGGGTCAGACGTTCGAGAAAGTGTTCCACCAGGCTTTGTGAGCTACTCGGCAGCAGCGTCGTATCGCCGAGGGTCGGAAGGGCGGACGTATACTGATTGATGTAGAGATTGCCGGGTGACAGGTTACCTCGATGGACGAGGTTCAGTTCCCTGGACAGCTCGCTTTGGATGAAGTCCTTGAGGGACGGACGCTTTTTCAGGACTTCGGCGATACTCTCCTTGAGTTCGCTCAGGGTTTTCAGCTGGTATCTGACGGTGTCCAGCACGGGCGTCAATACCCGTCGCGAGCCCGGTGTGACGAACCTCTCGCTGGGAGAGAGATCCAGGCGATGGCTCCATCGACCCAGGGGGGCGAGCGCAACCAATCGCGGGTCGATCAAGGCGCGGACATCCAGTGCCCGTTCGAACGCCGCGGCGAGG
Organism: Pseudomonas sp. MWU12-2345; assembly: GCF_023242385.1. NCBI lineage: Bacteria > Pseudomonadati > Pseudomonadota > Gammaproteobacteria > Pseudomonadales > Pseudomonadaceae > Pseudomonas > Pseudomonas sp. MWU12-2345. Next base: position 49,756 of record NZ_JALLJA010000003.1, read on the forward strand.
GCCAGCGCGCCGTTGCTGCTGCGATAGCGTGCGAGCACATACGCCACGTTATCCAGTTGTTTGGCGACGACGCTATTGAACAGCGCCTCGAAGACCTCCGGGTTGCCCACTGTCAGTGCGATATCGAGGGGCTGCGAATCTTTCAGGTCGGCGCGTTCGCGCAGTGACAGGCCATGACGCAGGTCATTGCCGTGGTCCGGGTCTTGAAGCAGGGGCTTGACCGAGGCCAGCAGTGAACTCTCGCTTTCGAAGGCCAACAGTCGACCGGCGGCATAACAGAAAAAAGCCGGGTGTTGCTGGCGGTCGCTGCGTACGACAAAGGCATTGGCCAATGCGCCGGTGAGCCGGCTGGTTTTCACGCTCAGGGTGTAGGGCGTCAGTTCGTGCAGTCTTGAAGCCTCCAGGGGGTAGAACCCGCACAGCGGGTAGTAGTCCTCGGGACTGAGGGTATTCCAGTCCTGTTCCTGCTGGAGCAGCTCGGCCCGAAAGCGCGTACCCATGGCATCGATAAACAGTTCCTGGCGTGGTTGCCCGTTGTCGAGGGGCTCTTTCCAGAAGTCTCGCAGTGTGCTTTCCAGATGGCTGTACAACTGGCCGGAGAGACTCGCCAGTGCTGCTTCCCAAACGACGGTATCCGTCGCCGAGGAGGAGTAGCCGGGGGCGACGAATTCGCGGCTTTGCCCTTCGGGCCAGACACCCCGGTTGTAGTGTTCCAGCAAGGTTTCGCTGAGCTGTCGTGTGGAGAGCTGTTGGAGGGGGAGCGTCGCCGTGCCGTCGCCGGAGAGGGGGGTGGCGTAGCTGATCACCCTCAGGGCCGTCAGGTTGACGTGGGGGAAGTGCCGGCCCAGATGGTTCTCGAACAGTCGGTTGAGCAGGGACTTGAGTGTCGGCAACCTGAGCAATTCGTCATGCAGATTCTTCAGGCTGTAGTCGAGGCAGGTTTCGATGGACTGGCGTCGATCGACCAGTACGACACCCCGGATCGGTTCCGAGACCAGGATGGGCGGCGGCTCGAAGCGAATGGCCGCCTTGATCCTGAGTGCGACGAAGCGTAGCAGTTCGTCGCGCTGCGGGGGCAGGCCCAGGCGTTCGAGCAGTTTTTTCAGCGCCAGCTCGCGATGATCGAAGGGCTCCAGGCCGAACCCCGGGGTACAGAGGAACACCCGCTGCCCCCGAGGGCCGCTGACCAGAAAGGCTCCGGCCAGCTCGGTCGCCGGAGAGCCTTGGGCGACGATGAAGAGTTTATCGACGGACATCGGGGTATCGAGTGCCTGGCGGGCATCCTGGCTGGCCAGGAACAGGTTGCGCAACCAGTTGCGCTCAGTGGTTCCGATCCGCAAGGATATTTCCAGCGCGCTGGGGGTATCACGCAGTTCCATGGCCTGGGACAAATAATAGACAGGGGGATGGTCGGACATAGGCTGTGCCTTCGTTCGTGTTGACGAGGGGCGAGGCCCGCCGGGGCGGGGCATCGCGCTTGAAGGACATCAACGCTACAGGGGGCGGCCCGACAGGCTGCATTAGATAGTGCTGGTGGGGGTGGGCGCTTGCCCAGGCTGGGGTGCCCCTGTGAAAATCGGATAGAACTCCGTGGGGCGCCCCAGGTAGCTGATAAGCAGCGCCAGGGAGTCCGCGTTGGCCAGGATGACATCGATTCTCCGGGCTTCGTCGTCCTGGAATTTTCGCCGGGCGTCTTGCAGATGGCGGCTGCGGGTCAGTTCCAGAACCCGCTTGTACGGGTCATCTTCGATATCGTGCCATGTGCCGGTGACCCGGTCTTCAACCCTGAACAAGTGCTCGCTGGGTGTGCGTGCGGAGAGTGCCTTTTCCTGCAACTCCTTCAATTCCTGGAGTCGTTCACGCGCCTCGCTTGTGCTGTTGTCGAGCAGGTCGTGGAAGGGGCGGAAGGAATCCAGGTAGGCGATGTCCACGGTATTGAGGACGATATGGCTGAACTCATGAAGGAAGATGGTCGCCATGTTGTGCAACACGCTGTTGAAGGTCCTGGGTCGGATGGGCTCATAGACCTTCAATTCGGGCTCGAAGAACAGCTCATTCAAATAGATTTTACGGGTGCGGTCGCAGGTCACCACGAAGGCCGGGCACCTGCGCTCAGGTATCCGGGCGGCACCGATTACATAGAGGTCCGAGAGATCGGGGGAGCGTTCCGGGGACAGCAGCTCCAGAAGCAGCTTGTCGAGCATTCTGATGATTCTGTTGTTCAGGCCCCGGCTGATGCTCTTGAGGCCGAAGAGTTCCTGGAGGTAAAGCTGTCGCTGGCTGTCGAGTCGAGTGCCGGATGCCAGCGATTTCAAGCGTTGCCTGGCGTTACTCAGGTAGGTGACGGCCAATGCATGGGCCTGTTTGATTTGTCGGGCCTTGTCCGGATAAAGGTGTTTGATCGATTTCATGCCCGCCGCCAGTACCTTGACTTCACGGTTCACGGTCTGCCGGGTGGTGATACGGTCCAGCAGGCGATTACCATCCCCGCCTCCCAGCAAGCGCCCCTTGAGGTCCATCTCCCACTGGCCTTGGGTGTCTTTTCGCAGCCACGGTCCGGGTTCCTGGTCGGTCACGATCCGCCAGCGCCGGTCCTCGGACCGCACCTGGAACACCCGTCCGCGTACGGCTGCGTAACGGCGATTTGTGCTTGGGTCGGTATAGATGCCCAGGGCGGCGTCATGCTCCAGATCGCTCAAGGCAATATCCCGGGCTTCGTAGCCGAGCAGGCGGTTTTGCTGTTCCCGGGTCAGGTGCATGTCTCCCCAGGCAGGCCAGCGTGGAAACGCTGACTCGACCGGGGTTTCTGGCGGGGCGGGTGTCTGCGCGGGTTTCGGCCATTCGACGAGAGCGCTGGCAGTCGGGGCTTTACGGGCCAATGCCAGTTGCGCCAGGGCGCCAGTGAATTCTTCCATCGCCAATGCCCAGCGACCTTGCCAGGCATTGTCCATGGCGTCCTTGAAGCGCGGCAGGGTTTGCCAGATCACCCAGGGCATGCGCAAGCGGCCGAGCATGAGGCGGGTGTCCTGGTGCAACTGATTCCCGAGCAGGTGAACCACCGTGCTCCAGGCCGACTGCTGCCCCTGGGTACCTTGTAGTCCCAATTGCTCTTTCAACAGGGCGGTCATGTCGTTGTATAACTGGTTGAGGAAATGACCCTTGATGATGTTCCAGGTAGCGCTGACGGTCTGGGTACTGAAAACCTGTTCGCTGTAGAGCGGGCGCACGGTACTGGAAAGCCTGCCGAGCACGAGTTGTCGCAAGGGGCCGGGACGACCCAGTTCGCTTATGAGCAGCGATTCGTTGCCGTACTCGCGAAAGACCGGTTGTTCGCCATACGGGCTGAAGAGCAGCAGGGGCCCCTGGGTATCGGAGCGTCCGATCAGATACAGGCCCAGGGCCCGGTCCGCGCTCGCCCGGGCCTGGCGCAGCAGTTCCAGTGGGCGTGCGACGATGTCGCTGCCGGCGAGGGGGAGTCGGGCCACGCCGTCGGGCATGCCCAGCAGATGCGTGATAAAGCCGTGGGCCTGGGCGCAAATCGATCGTTGCAGGTACTGGCGCAGGGCATGTTCGAGGCTTTGCCAGATCAGGTGCGGGGTGAACAGGGCTCGGCGCTCGGGCACCCGGTTCTCGCCGTGGGACAGATGGGACTCCAGCAGTGCCGCGTAATGCGTGCCGATCTGCGCTTCCTTGATCAGGGCATTGAGGCGCGCAACCGTCAAATCATCCGGAAGTTTGTGGGCGTCTATCAGTGTCGCCGAAGCCCCGTCGATTTCGTCGAAATGGCGCAGGGCGTAGTCCGTCAGGGGCTGCGTGCTGCTGCGTACCGAGAGGTGCACGTCATCCGGACTCAAGCCTGATGTCGGAAAGTCGCGAATCAGCAGGCTGCCGATCTTTGTCCGGGCGAAGTGCCGGATGTCGGGGATGTCGTGATGGTAATCGAGAGGGGCATCGATGTGTTGTCGGTGCTGGTCCAATAATTCGGCCAGGGTCAGTTGCTCGTCGGCTCGGGCACTCGCCAGCCAGGCGGGCAGCGCGCTATGGAAGCGGGCGTGCCGTGTCGCTGCGAGGGCTTTTTCCAGGGGCGCCAGCAAGGCGTGTCGTAGCAGGCAGGATTGCACGTGGCCTTGCAGTCCGGCGGCCGGCAGTTGCGCTGAGGCCGCCACGGCGATGTCTCCCAGAGCCTTCTCGACCAGGGAGTGGATTCGGTCGTTCAGGAAGTTGTTGCGGGTACGTTCGAAGCCGATGCTGATGCCATTGAGCTGATGATCCGCCGAGAGCGGCGCGGGGGGCGGGGCGGCTATCAGGTTTTCCAACAGGGACAGACGTTGCTCCGGGGCGTGCAAGCGTCGGTTGAGCTCGGCTTCGGCCCTGTGCAATGAGTCGAATGCTTCGAGTCCACCGGCCGGCGTCCAGAACAGTGCTCTTCCGGAATTGAGCGGATCCAGCCCGCCACGCTCGGTGATCAGGAAACAGTTGAACAGCGTGTGGGGCTGCAGCGACTGCCCGGTGGTTTTCAGCGTGAGACCGAAAGCATCCGGGATAAACCCCCGCAAGCCTTTGCGCCGTGCGCTGTCCGGGCTGTCGAGGACCGTTTCAAGCAGTTCCCGGGCGCTGTCATCCAGTGTTCCAGTCAGCACCCGTTGCCGTGCTTCGTGGCGCAGCCCCTGCTCCAGGGCCTTGCCGATCAGGGGGCTGAGTTGTGAATAGATCGCTCGATGCTGGTGCAGGAAACGTGGCAGGAAATCCACCAGCGCGGCGTCGACGAACTCGTTGGCGGTGGCCATGTCCAGGTTGGCAATCCTTGACCAATAACCGTCCTCGCCGCGACTGAACAGGCCGCTGTCGATACGCTCTGTCAGTGGCAGGACCAGGCCGACCGAGCGCTCCAGCAGATGTTTGGCCAGGCTGATCGAGGTGCTCGGCTGGAGTGCCTGCTGCTGGTCGGAGGCGCTCTCGTACTGGTTGAGGTAAATGTTCGTCGCGTCCAGGTCTGTCCGCTTTGCGTTGAGCAACTCATCGTGCAGCGAGCTTTGCGCAAAAGTCAGGAGATCCGGACGTTTGGCCAGTTCGTTGGCGAGACGGAATTTCAAGGTGTTGAGCGTGTGCCACTGTTCACTGGCGCTGGCCGGCGTCGTGATCGGGGGCTGGGTCGACGGCTGGGCATGGGCGTCCGCTGACAGATCGAGGCGGATGCTCCAGCGCTCACGGGTATTGATCGACAACAGTTTGCTGTTGATCATCGCGCGTATGTCCAGGGCTGCCTCGAAGGCCGCGGGGAGATTCAGTTGCCCGTTGCTCCTGTTGTAGCGAGCCAGGACGTATTCGATGTTCTCCCGTTGTTTGGCGATGATCGATTCCAACCCGTTTTCGAAGAGCGGCTGCGCGAGGGGGTCCAGTTCCGTGGTCAACGTGGGGTATTGCTGTAGATCGGTGAACTCCGTCAGCGAAAGGGTTTCCAAGAGTTCGCCACTGCGTTGGCTGCCGCGCAGCTCATGCAGGAGCCAGTTGTCCAGGGCATTCTGGCCGTTGAGTTCGACAAGCCGGCCGAAGGCATAGACAAACAGCGAGCCTGGGCTGACGGACCCGTCGCTGACCAGGAACGCATTGGCGAGTGCGGCCTGGGAAGGCTTGGTGGTTCTGTAGCCGAGGCTCTTGATCTGGGTCCGTGGCAATCGGGCCGGCCTGTGGGGATAGAGCCCGGCCAGCCAGTACTGCGTTCGGGAACCGATGCTGTCCCATTGCAACTGTTTGATCAGTTCGGTTCGCCAGCAGGTGCCCATGACCTCGGCAAAAAAAGATCGGCGTGAGTAGCCGTTGTCCATCTTCTCGTTCCAGTAGCTTTCCAGCTCGTTTTGCAAGCGGATCCTCAGGCTGCCGGAGATTTTCGCGAGTGCCCCTTCCCAGGCCTCGACATCCGCCGGCACCGCGTTGTAGCCGGGGGCGACGAAGGCGCGGCGCTGGTCGGCGGGCCAGGCCCCGGCGCGATAGTGCGCCAGCAGCGCATCGCTCAGCGAGTGAGTCGCGGCGGGCGGGTGTTTCGGTTTGCTGTCGTCATCGTTGTCGTTTCGGCCATCGCTCACATAGCTGATCATCCTGACGGTCGTCAGGTTGACGTTGGCAAAGCGTCGATCCAGTTCATCGCCGAGCATTTTGTCGAGCAGCGCGGCGAGGCTGGGCAGCTTGAGCAATTCCTCGCCCAAGGCCTCCAGGTTGAGCCTCTCATGGAGATCGATTGAGCGACGCCGGTCGAGGAACACCGCGCCTTCGATGGGTTCTGTCTTGACTTGCAGATCAGCGCCGAACTGGATTCGGCTCTTGATATCGAGGAACACGAAGCGCAGCAGTTCGTCGCGCCGGGTCTTGTCGCTCAGGCGCTCGAGCACGCTTTCAAGGGCGGCGGCTTGTGTGTCGAAATGCTCCAGGCCGAATCCCGGCGTATACAGATACGCGCAGTCCCGGGTGCCGGGCCTCATCAGGAAGGCCCCCACCAGCTCCACCAGTGTCACACCGTAGGCGCTGAGCAGGATTTTTTCGACAGTCATTGGATCTTCGAGCGCCTGGCGGGCGTCCTGGTTGGGAAGCAGGATGTTCTTCAACCAGAGTCGGTCTGCCTGGGTGATGTTGCGCGCGCTTTCCCGCTCATTGGGTGCGTCGCGTGCTTCCAGGGCTTCGGAGAACTCGTAGGGATATGAATCGAGGGTCATGGCGTTTGCCTTCGTACGTACTGACGAATCGCGGGGCGCTGGCAGGCCAGGCTTCGCGGAGAATGGCAAAAACGCTATCGGGTGGCGGGCAGATGGGGTGGTAGATAGTGCTTCGGGGGCCGCGTCCCTTGCCGGGCGGCAAGGGCGCGTTCAAACAGCGACCGATCAGTGACGACGGCCCAGCAGCAGGCCGACCACCAGGCCGAAGCCGGCGGAAATCGCCACGGTCTGCCATGGGTGCCCGCCGATGTAGGTTTCGGTCGCCTCGACCACCGGCTTGGTGCTGTCACGCACATGGCTCACGGAGTCCAGCGCCTGCTTGAGCTTGTGGCTGATCTGGGTACGCAGGTTCTCGCCTTCCTCGCCCACCAGCGAGGCGCTTTCCTTCAGCAGTTTTTCCGAGTCCTGGATCAGCGCTTGCAGCTCGCTGAAGGCCTGGTCCTTGATCTGGTCTTCGGCGGCTTGTACGGTGGATTTGCGGGCCATGATGATCTTCCTTTCAAGAGAATGATGGGACTCACCCTGTGAGTCGATTGTGCCGGTGAAAGTTGCAAATTTTTCAACCGTGGCCCTGGGGCGAAACAAAATCCACGGCAGGATATTTCCATCGACGGTGTAAGATATGCCTCTATTTACACCGCAGGATTTTCCAATGAGCTTCAATCTGGCTAACAAGTCCCTGGCTGAGCGTGCCGCCCTCGAGGACGAAAAGTCCCGGCTGTTCGATCTCTGGCAGAGCAACCTGGGCAAGGCCAAGGGCGAGGCCGCGCGCCTGTTCGGCGAGCGCGCCAAGCGCAAGGGCAAGTGGGCGGAGTGGGTGCGTTCGGAACTCGACACCCTGTCGCCGCCGGAATACACCAGCATGGTCCGCAGTGAGGTCAATCGCCTGATGGCGGCGGCCAAGTAAACGCAGGCCTCACTCCACTCGGATGATGCTGTAGCGCTGGGTCACACCGCCGACCTTGATCGTCACCTCGTCGCCGTCCTGCTTGCCCAGCAGAGCGCCGCCCAAGGGCGAGCGCGGGCTGATCACGGTGATCAACTGGCCGGCTTCCTCGACCTTGAGACCGGCGGCATCGGGTGCCAGGAACAGCCATTGTTCGCTGCCGTTCTCGGCCTCGAGTGCCAGCAGGGTGCCGAGCTGGATACCGGTTTGCGGGTCATACGGGCGCGGGATCAATTCCCGGCAGCGCTTGAGGGCCTGGCGGATTTCCTCCATGCGCCGGGCTTGTCCGGTGGCCAGGTATGAGGCTTCCAGGCCCAGGGTGTCGTACTTGTTCTCGGCGACGTTTTCTTCGTGGGTCGCGGTTTCGTAGGCGGTTTGTGCCGCGCGCTGCAAGACGTCGAGGTCGATGTCCAGCAGATCCAGGAGCCGTTGATGCACGGCGTGCTTGTCCATCACGGTGATGTCGCTCAATTGCAGAACTGCAGCACGTTGGCGCGGCTCTTGTCAGTGGGCGCGGTCTGGTCCTGTTGCAGCCAGAACTGGCACTTGGGGTTGGACAGGTTGCGGTAGCTGCTGCGGGCCTGTTCCAGGCGCTGCTGTTCTTCATTCTTGGAGAGGTTCTGCTTGTACTGCTCGAACATCTGCGTCGAATCGCCGCCGCTTTGTGGCGCCGGGGTGCTGCTGACAGCGGGAGCCGGGTTGCTCAGTTGGCGGGCGGCCTCGGCCAGCGGTGCCAGGGGCTGCGGGACAAAGATCCGTGCCACCACCCAGGCCGTCAGGGCCAGGGCCATGACGCCCAGCCAGATGCCCAGGGCGATACTGGCGGTCAATTGCAGTGGGTTGAGGGTGACATAAAGGGGGCGGCGCGCTTGTCGGCGGTAAGGCATGGTGACCTCCTGGCAGGGCGATTCGGAGCAAAGGATCATTGTCGCATATGAAGATTAATCGACATCGGCTCTTCTGCGCGCACGGATTTATGCGGACAATCGGTACTTTTGCCAAACGGAGCCCGGAATGAAGGCCACCTGGGATATTTTCTGCACGGTTGTGGATAACTTCGGCGATATCGGGGTGACCTGGCGCCTGGCCCGGCAGCTGGCTGCCGAACACGACTGTGCCGTGCGGCTGTGGGTCGATGATCTGCGAGCCTTCGAGCATCTGTGCCCGGCGATTGATGTCGGGCTCGAGCGGCAGTCGCAGCGTGGGGTCGAGGTCTGCCGTTGGTCGGCGCCCTGGTTGCCCGTGCCGGCGGCCGATGTGGTGATCGGCGCCTTTGCCTGTGGATTGCCCCATGAGTACATGGAAGCCATGGCGGCCCGGGACAAGGTGCCGTTATGGCTCAATCTCGACTACCTGAGCGCCGAGGACTGGATCGTCGGCTGCCACGGACTGCCGTCGGTCAAGTTCAAGCAGGTGCAGAAATTCTTCTTCTTCCCGGGCTTCCAGGCCGGAACGGGTGGCCTGCTGCGGGAAGCCGGTTTGCTGGAGCAGCGTCGGGCTTTTGTCCAGGATCCGCGGGCGCGTGGCGATTTCCTCCATGGACTCGGCGTTGAACCGACAGACGGTGCACGGCTTATCTCGCTGTTCGCCTATGAAAACGCGAGCCTGGCCAGTTGGCTCGATGCCCTGGCGGCGGATACCCGGCCGACGCAGTTGCTGGTGCCGGTGGGACGTATCCTGGCCGATGTCCAGCGTTGGCTGGGGACCGAGGGCCTGGCGGTGGGGGCCCGGGAAGTCCGTGGCCAACTGACGGTGCAGGTGTTGCCGTTCGTCCCCCAGGAGGATTACGACCGCCTGCTGTGGAGTTGCGATTTCAACGCGGTGCGCGGCGAAGACTCGTTCGTGCGGGCGCAATGGGCGGGCAGGCCGTTGCTCTGGCACATCTATCGCCAGGAGGATGACGTTCACCTGGACAAGCTGGAGGCCTTTCTCGGGTTGTACACCCAGGGCTTGTCAGCACCGGCCAAAGCGGCGTTCGAGGGCTGGTGGCGGGCCTGGAATACACCGGGCGACATGGCATCGGCCTGGAAAACGCTGCTGGAACACGAGCGGGAGTTGGCCGAACACGCCGAGCGCTGGTGTCTGGAACAGGCTTCGCGGCCCGATCTTGCCACGGCGCTGGTGAAGCTTTACCTAAATTGGATATGATACGCGGCCTAGATTTATGTACATCCCATCCAAATTCGGATATTCGCAATGAAAACTGGTAAAGAACTGAAACCCGGGACCGTGATCCGTCTCGAAAACGATCCTTGGCTGGTTCAGAAAGCTGAATTCACCAAATCCGGTCGTAACAGCGCAATCATGAAGACCAAGCTGAAGAACCTGCTGACCGGTTACAAGACCGAGATCGTCTACAGCGCCGATGACAAACTGGACGACGTGATCCTCGACCGCAAAGAAGCGACCCTGTCCTTCATCAGCGGCGACTCCTACACGTTCATGGACACCTCCGACTACACCATGTACGAGCTGAACGCCGAAGACATCGAGGCTGTTCTGCCATTCGTGGAAGAAGGCATGACCGACGTCTGCGAAGCCGTGTTCTTCGAAGACCGCCTGGTTTCCGTAGAACTGCCGACCACCATCGTGCGCCAGGTCGACTACACCGAAGGTTCGGCTCGCGGTGACACTTCCGGCAAGGTGATGAAGCCTGCCAAACTGAAGAACGGTACCGAACTGTCGGTAGCTGACTTCATCGAAATCGGCGACATGATCGAGATCGATACCCGTGAAGGCGGTTCCTACAAAGGCCGTGCTAAATAAGCACTGCTTTTCGCCGCACGAACAAAAAAGCCCGGACATGCGCCGGGCTTTTTTGTGTCTACTTGTTTCTAGGGTGGGGCTTATTTCAGGTGTTCCTTCAGTTCCTGCGAAGCCTGCAGTATGGCCGAACGTACTTCCGGCACCTGGCTGACCACATTGAGCAAGCCGAAGTCGTGGATCATGCCGTTGTAACGCACGCTGGTCACTGGCACGCCGGCCTCATCCAGCTTGCGTCCGTAGGCCTCGCCTTCGTCACGCAGCACATCGGCGCCGGCGGTCTGGATCAGCGCGGGCGGCAGGCCCTTGAGCTGGTCCGTGGTCGCGCGCAGCGGTGAGGCATAGATCTCGCCGCGTTGCTTGGCATCGGTGGTGTAGTTGTCCCAGAACCATTTCATCATGTTCTTGCTGAGGAAGTGCCCCTCGGCGTACTGGTTGTAGGACGCGGTCTCGAAATTGGCATCGGTCACCGGCCACAGCAGCAGCTGGAACTTGATCGCCGGGGTGCCCTTGTCCTTGGCCATCAGGCTGACCACCGCCGCCATATTGCCGCCGACGCTGTTGCCGGCCACGGCCAGGCGCTTGCCGTCGACATTGATCTCCTTGCCGTGTTCCGCCACCCATTTCGTCGCGGCGTAGGCCTGGTTGATCGCCACCGGGTAGTGGGCTTCCGGGGACGGCGTGTAGTTGACGAACACCGCCGCCGCACCCGAGCCGACCACCAGGTCACGGACCAGCCGCTCGTGGGTCGGGAAATCCCCCAGGACCCAGCCGCCACCGTGGAAGAACATGAACACCGGCAGCGTGCCCTTGACCCCGGCCGGGCGGACGATGGTCAGCTCCAGCGGCTTGCCGTCGACCTGGATGGTCTTCTGGCTGACATCGGCGCGGGGCAGGTTCAGCTTGACCCCCGACTGTGCCCCGGACAGCACGGCGCGTGCTTCCGTCGGCGTCATCTGTTCCATCGGCTTGCCGCCGCCGCTGTTCAAGGCATTGAGAAACGCCTGGGTGTTGTGCTCGACATCACCGGCGAAGGCGCCCTGGACGGACAGCGCGAGCAGGGTACCGGTCAGGACTTTGCTGAAAGTGTTCATGTTCGGATCCTTGAGTGGCGAAGTGGTTAGACGGTGACGTGCAGGCGGACGTCGACGTTGCCACGGGTGGCGTTGGAGTACGGGCAGACCTGGTGGGCGGCATCGACCAGGCTCTGGGCTTCGGCTTGTTCCAGGCCGGGCAGACTGATGTGCAGGTCGATGTCCAGGCCGAAACCACCGGGGATCTGGCCGATGCCGACATGGGCGGTGATCGCGGCATCGGCCGGGATCTGGCGCTTGCTCTGGCTGGCGACGAATTTCAGGGCGCCGATGAAGCAGGCCGAGTAACCGGCGGCGAACAGTTGTTCCGGGTTGGTCGCCGCGCCGCCGGCACCGCCGAGTTCTTTCGGGGTGGCGAGCTTGACGTCGAGGATCTGGTCGCTGGAAACAGCACGGCCGTCACGGCCACCGGTGGAGGTTGCGATTGCGGTATAGAGCGTTTGCATGATGAGCCTCGTCGTTTCAGGGTTGTGTGTTGTGCGCTAATTGTTTGCGCGTTAATTAAGTGCGAGGTAAATGTATATCGCAAATATCTTGCGCGCAAGATAAATTTTCAAAAAAGACAGGGTTCGATTTTTTGGGGCTGGATCAGGGAGGGAGACTAACGGTAACCGCGAGGGGTTTCGGCGAGCCGGATCGCTCCTGTGGCTAGGAGCGATCCGGCTTTTTTGTAGGAGCCGGCTTGCCGGCGATCAGCGCGAAGCGCTGAAAAGGGGCGGGGTCAGAGGCTGTCTTGCAGGTGCCCGCGCAAGGCCACCAACTCGGCCTGAAGGGCGCGCAGGCGTTCCAGGGAATCGCCGCTGGCGGCGAGAATGCACTGCGGGATACCCCGGGCCTGCTCGCGCAAGGCCCGGCCCTGTTCGGTCAACTCGACGATCACCACGCGCTCGTCCTCCTTGCTCCGGGTCCGGCTCAACAGCCCCTCGCTTTCGAGGCGCTTGAGCAGGGGGGTCAGGGAGCCCGGATCGGTCAGCAGGCGCGTGCTTATCTCGCCCACGGTCAGGCCGTCCTTTTCCCAGAGCACCATCATTGCCAGGTATTGCGGGTAGGTCAGGTTGAGGGCCTGGAGCAGGGGTTTGTAGACCTTGGTCATCAACAACGAGGTGGAGTGCAGGGCAAAGCACACCTGGTTGTCGAGGAGCAGGTCGTCACAGTTGTCGCGGTTGCTGGTCATCACTAAAGCCTTGTGCGTTACGTTCGATGAATCTAGCGGTCGAATCTTTAATGCGCCAGAGAATTTTCCCAGCCTAGTGTCGTCCCAGGCCGCTTTGCAGGGCCAGGTCCCAAGGCGGTACGGGGCTGAAGCGGCCCTTGAGGAACTCCAGCAGCAAGCGGCTGCGGGAGTTGGCCGGTTGTTCCAGGCGCAGGGCATAGACCCCGGAGCTCTCTGGCGCCGGCAGGCCGTTTTCGCAGAACAGCGGCAGCAGTTCGCCGCGCAGCAGGTATTCGCTGACCAGCCAGGTCGGCAAATGGGCGATGCCCAGGCCGGCCAGGGCTCCGGACAGCAGCGCCTCGGCGTTGTTCGAGGTCATGCGCACACGCGCCGGGCGGTGCAGTTGCATCTGTCCGTCCTGCACAAAGCGCCAGGCCATGAACGGGGCCAGGGCATCCCAGTCCAGGCCGTCATGTTCGCTCAACGCGCCCGGATGAGTCGGCGTGCCGCGATTTTTCAGGTAGGCGGGGCTGGCACAGGCGATCCGCACGATGCTCGCCAAGGGCGTCGCCACCAGCCGGGTATCGGCCATTTGCCCGGCGCGCAGCACCAGGTCGACCTTGCCCAGGTTGGAGCCCTGCATGTCGACGAAACTGTCGATCAGGTGCAACTGCACATCCAGGCCCGGGTAACCGGTAAGGAAGTCGGCAATCGCCGGTGCCAGGTGGCGGCGACCGAAAGCCGCGGGCGCATCGACCCGGATCAGCCCCTCGGGGGCGTTGCTCAGGGACACGGCCTCGGCCCGGGCCAGGCGCAGTTCGGCAACGATCCGCCGGGCCCGTTCGGCGAACGCCAGGCCGGCGGGCGTGGCCCGGACCGCATGGGTGCTGCGGATAAACAGGCGGCTGCCGACCGAGTTTTCCAGGCTGTCGATCCGTCGCGCCACGGCGGATGGGGTCAGCGGATGGAGGCGGGAGGCGGCGGAAAAACTGCCGGTTTCCAGGACATCAAGAAACAGGCCGAGCTGATCGGTCAGTGCCGTGGGATTCATAAATGGTTGCTTGTGCGAAGTTGGCATAGCCATTGTGCGTTGCTGTGCGTTTCCGCGCTAGAGCGGACTGCGTAGCATGAAGGCCATTGAGTGGGGAGACGGCTGTGATCGAATTGATTGAGTACTTGCTGCTGGGCGTCGTGATGGGCGGAGTGGGTGGGGTGTTCGGCATTGGCGGCGGGATGATCGCGATTCCAGTGCTGGGTATCCTGTTCGGCCTCGACCAGCAGTTGGCCCAGGGCACGGCACTGGTGATGGTGGTACCCAACGTGGTGCTGGCCTTGCATCGTTATAACCAGCGCAATCGCATCCAACTGCGCCACGCGCTGCCGCTGGTACTGATGAGTTTCTGTTTTGCCTGGTTCGGCGCCCTGTGGGCGGTGGGCCTGGATCCGCGCAGTATGCGCCTGGGTTTTGTCGGCTTTCTGCTGGCACTGGCGCTGTTCTACCTGGTGCGCCTGTTCATGGCGCAGTCCCCGGTGTCGGCGCAGATGCGTCACCCTTGGCCCTGGCTCGGTGTCTTGGGCGCGGCATCCGGCACCATGGGCGGGTTGTTCGGGGTCGGCGGGGCGGTGGTGGCGACGCCGGTTCTGACCAGCGTCTTTGGTACTTCGCAGGTGGTGGCCCAGGGCCTGTCGTTGGCCTTGGCATTGCCGAGCACCAGCGTCACCCTGGTGACTTACGCGGTGCATAACGAGGTGGACTGGCGCATGGGCATCCCCATGGCCATCGGCGGCCTGATGAGCATCAGTTGGGGCGTGAAAGTGGCCTACGCCTTGCCCGAGAAAGTCTTACGCGGCCTGTTTTGCGCTTACCTGGTGCTCGGCGCGCTGCTGCTCAGCTTCAAAGTTTGAAACCTTCGACGATGTGCTCGGCGAGGCATTCGGTGATCGGCGACGGCTTGTTCAGGTTGCGCACCAGCATGATGTTGAGCAGGGGCAACTGGGGCAAGTCTTCGGCTTCGCCCAGAATCCGCCAGTCCTGGGGAATCAGGCTTTCCAACTGGGCGGTCATGGCCAGGCCGGCGTTGACCACCGCCATGATCGTCGACAGGCTCGGGCAGTTGTAGGCCAGGCGATAGTCGCGGCCACGGGCGTCCAGTGCATTGCAGGCCCATTGGGTGCAGAAGCAATCGATACCGTCCATGGCCAGTGGCAAGGGCGTTTGTTCGTGATTGGCGGAACATTGGGCTTCGGCCCAGACCAGTCGTTCCTGGCGCAGCAACTGGCCGAGTTCATTGCCCGGTTTGCGGGTGACGATGGTCAGGTCCAGGTCGTGGCGTTGCAGCAACTGCGTGGAGGATTCGCAGTTCACTTCGATCTTGACCAGCGGATAGAACTGCGCGAAGTGCGAGAGGATGCCCGGCAGGAAACGCATCACGTAGTCATCCGGTACGCCGATCCGCACCATGCCGACCATATGCGGCTCGCGCAGGGTGTTGAACACTTCGCTGTGCAGTTTCAGGATGCGCCGGGCATACCCGAGCAGCACCTGGCCTTCGGCGGTCAGTCTCACCTGGCGTCCGTCGCGCTCGAACAACTGGCGCTTGAGCACATCCTCTTCCAGGCGTTTCATCTGCATGCTGACGGCTGATTGCGTGCGGTTGACCAACTCGCCGGCCTTGGTAAAGCCGCCTTGATCGGCAATCGCGACAAAGGTGCGCAGAACGTCGGTGTCGATGCTCGGGTAGCTGGACAATTCATCAATCTCCGAGATGTATTGCATAAGAAACATTCGTTGGATTGATCTTAGCGCCAGGTACAGACTTTAGTCATCCCCAACTGGAGGGTAGGATGATGAAAGGTCAAAAAGGTTATCTGTTGATCGATGGTGGCGCGCATTCGGTGCTGTCGCTGCGGGCCTTGTGGCGGCGGGTTGTCCGTTGGCATGAGGTGTCGCGCGAGCGTCAGGTACTGGCGGCATTGAATGACGACGCGCTCAAGGACATGGGCCTCAGTCGCGCCGATGTCGAGCAGGAAACCCATCGGCATTTCTGGAATGATCCGCTGGGCAAGGGCCGTTGATAGCGCTACACAAGCAGGGGGCGACTGCGGTAGTTTGCGGGTTCACAAGGAGGCGTGCATGCCCGCAGACCTGTCGTTTTCATTGAAACAAGCCCGCCGCCTGGCGCTCGCGGCCCAGGGTTTCCAGGGGCGTAGAGCCTCGACATCGATCAAGCCGATGCAGGTCAATCGGCTGATCGAGCGCCTGGGTGTGGTGCAGATCGATTCGGTCAACGCCTTGGTGCGTTCGCACTATCTGCCGTTGTTCTCGCGATTGGGCAACTACTCCTCCGACTTGCTCGACCAGGCCGCCTGGAGCCAGGGGCGACGGCGCACCTTGTTCGAATACTGGGGGCACGAAGCGTCGTTGCTGCCGATGTCGCTGTATCCGCTGATGCGCTGGCGCATGCAGCGAGCGTCCCGTGGCGAAGGGATCTACCAGCAGATGGCGCGTTTCGGTCGCGATGAGCAGGCGACCATTCGCCGGGTACTGGCTTTGGTCGAGGAGCGCGGCGCGTTGGGCGCGGGCAGCCTGTCGAGTCGTGAGGAAAAAGCCGGACCCTGGTGGGATTGGAGTGCCGAGAAGCATGCGTTGGAATGGTTGTTCGCCGCCGGTGAAGTGACGGTGGCCGGGCGCCGGGGCTTTGAACGGCTCTATGATCTGCCGGAGCGGGTGATTCCGTCGGCGGTACTTGGACAGCTGCTGATTGACGAGGCCGAGGCCCAGCGCGGCTTGTTACGCCAGGCCGCGGCGGCCCTTGGGGTGGCGACGGAAAAGGACCTGCGTGACTACTTTCGCCTGGACCCGGGCGATAGCCGTGCACGCCTGGCGGAACTGGTCGAGGCGGGTGAGTTGCAGGTGGGCGAGGTGCAGGGCTGGCGCCAGCCGGTGTACTGCCTGCCGGACATCAAGGTGCCGCGCCGGGTCGAGGCCAGTGCGTTGTTGTCGCCATTCGATTCGCTGATCTGGGAGCGCAGCCGCACCGAGCGGTTGTTTGATTTCCGTTATCGATTGGAGATCTATACGCCGCAGCACAAGCGGGTGTATGGCTATTACGTGTTGCCGTTTTTGCACAACGAACGGATTGCCGCGCGGGTCGACCTGCGTGCGGAACGGGCGCTCGGGCGGTTGGCCGTGCATGCGGTGCATGAGGAAGAGCAGGGGCTGGATGAGGCGGGGATGGCGGCGCTGGCCGTCAATTTGCGGCGGTTGGCCGATTGGCTAGGGTTGGCGGATATTCAGCTCAATTGCCAGCGGGTCAGTGCGCAGCGGTTGCGTGGGTTGCTGTAAGCGCTGGATATGGTGGTGCCTGTGAGGGCCTCTTCGCGGGCAAGCCCAGCTCCTACAGTCCGGTGTCGTACGCAAAATGGACTGTAGGAGCTGGGCTTGTCGGATCGCCGCACCGCCGCGAAGAGGCCCTTCCAGACAACAAAAAACCTACTGACTCAACGCCGCACCTGCTTCAACGTCTCGGCAATCAAAAACGCCAGTTCCAGCGACTGATCGGCGTTCATCCGCGGATCGCAATGGGTGTGATAACGATCCGACAACCCATCCTCGGTAATAGGGCGCGCGCCACCGATGCACTCGGTGACGTTCTGCCCGGTCATCTCGATATGAATCCCGCCCGCGTAGCTGCCTTCGGCCTGGTGCACCTGGAAGAACTGCTTCACCTCGCTGAGGATCTGCGCGAAATCCCGGGTCTTGTAGCCGCTGCTGGCCTTGATGGTGTTGCCGTGCATCGGGTCGGAGCTCCACAGCACCTTCTTGCCTTCGCTTTCCACGGCGCGGATCAGTTGCGGCAAGTGATCGCCGACCTTGTTCGCCCCCATGCGCACGATCAGGTTCAGGCGACCGGGATCATTGTCCGGGTTGAGGATATCGATCAGGCGGATCAGGTCGTCGGTGTTCATGCTCGGGCCGACCTTGACCCCGATCGGGTTGTTCACCCCGCGCAGGAACTCGACGTGGGCACCATCGAGCTGGCGGGTGCGGTCGCCGATCCAGAGCATATGGGCCGAGCAATCGTAATAATCGTTGGTCAGGCTGTCGCGGCGCACGAAGGCTTCTTCGTAATTCAGCAGCAGTGCCTCGTGGGCGGTGAAAAAGCTGGTTTCGCGCAATTGCGGCGAGCTGTCCATGCCGCAGGCACGCATGAACGCCAGGGTTTCATCGATACGGTCGGCCAATTGGCTGTACTTCTCGGCCAGGGCCGAGTTGGCGATGAAGTCCAGGTTCCACTTGTGCACCTGGTGCAGGTCGGCAAAGCCGCCCTGGGCGAAGGCCCGCAGCAGGTTCAGGGTCGCCGTGGCCTGATGGTAGGACTGCAACAGGCGGTCCGGGTCCGGCACGCGGCTTTTTTCATCGAAGCCGATGCCATTGACGATATCGCCACGGTAGGCCGGCAGGGTCACGCCGTTGATGGTTTCGTCGTTGGCCGAACGGGGTTTGGCGAACTGGCCGGCCATGCGCCCGACCTTGACCACCGGGCAGCCGGCGGCAAAGGTCATGACAATGGCCATTTGCAGCAGCACCTTGAAGGTATCGCGAATCTTCGCCGCCGAGAACTCGGCGAAGCTCTCGGCGCAATCGCCGCCCTGGAGCAGGAAGGCGCGGCCCTGGGTGACTTCGGCGAACTGACGGCGCAGTTCACGGGCTTCCCCGGCGAACACAAGTGGCGGATAACTGGCCAGGCTTTGCTCGACTCGCAGCAGGTGCGCGGCGTCCGGGTACTGGGGTTGTTGCTGGATCGGCAGGGCGCGCCAGCTGTCGGGGCTCCAGGGTTGGCTCATCATGAACTCGAGGTTTGACGGTGGGAGGCCCATGTTAGCAGTAATTAGTGCGTGACCTGCTCTGTCGGCTTGGCTGACAATTGCGCTTTTCCCGCTTGCAAGGATATGAAATGGCTGAGGAGCGCGTGGAGCGTCTGCTCGCCGAAGTGCACGATGCCTTCGGCATGATTCGAGTCCTTGAAGTGGACGATTACCGCTTTCTCGAATTTGGCGATGCCATTGAGCAGAGCTGCGTGTTCACCGCCGATCCCAGTTGGCTGGAATACGACTACACCCGGGCCATGCTGATCGGTGCCTTGTGCCACGAAGAGCCGGAAAGCGCGCTGTTCCTGGGGCTTGGGGCCGGGACCTTGACCCAGGCGTGCCTGCGGTTCCTGCCGCTGGAGGATGTCGAGGCCATCGAGTTGCGCCCGGACGTGCCGCGCCTGGCCATCGAGTACCTGGGGCTGGACGACGATCCGCGCCTGTATATCCGCGTCGGTGATGCGCTGGAACTGCTGGAGAGCGCGGAGTCGGCGGACCTGATTTTTGTCGACCTGTATACCGATGTCGGTCCCGGTGTCGGCCATCTGGCCTGGAGCTTTCTGGAAAACTGCCAGAAGAAACTCAATCCTGGCGGCTGGCTGGTGATCAACCAATGGGCCACCGATGACGGCAAACCCTTGGGCGCGGCGTTGTTGCGTGGGCTTTATCACCGACACTACTGGGAGCTGCCGGTGAAGGAGGGCAATGTCATCCTGATCGTGCCGGCGGACCTGGACCAGGAACTGGATCAGCGTGGGTTGCAGAGCCGGGCCGATGAGCTGGCGCCGCGCCTGGGGTATTCGTTGCAGACCTTAATCGGTGAGATTCGGCCGGCGACCTAGGTGAAGGGCGGGTGTGCGGATCGCGAGCAAGCTTGCGTTGGCCGCGCATTGCCACCATCGGCGATGGCGGAAGCTTCTTCTTGCCAGCTTCCGCCAGGGTCAGGGTTGTGTTTGGTCCAGGTAGGCTGATCGCTCCCGACTCATTTTTGTGATGCAGTTGTTGGTGAGCGTTTCATGGGCAGGAGAGGACGGGTCTGCTAAAAAGGATTCAAGCTCACAGTTCGCATCACGTAACGTTATCCAGGCGCGCTGGGAGTTTCTGAGTTTTGAAAGGTAACGCTCTCCCATTTCGGGATCAGGGGCGTATTGCTCTTTGATTCGAATGATCAGTTTTTTATAGATTTCGTTAAGTGTTTTGTCCGTGCTTTCTTTTTTTGATTTTGCACAAGTGTCAATCTGTGCGCTGGTGATGATGTTTTCGCAATCAAGTGCGTAGGCGCCACCTGCGATCGACCACAAAGTAGCAGGGAGTAAAAAAATCAGGGCTTTTTTAGTAATGTTCATTGCTGGTACTTTCTCAAATAGTTCGCTCGCTGCCGGCCCGGCTCGTATTGGCTGATTGCGGGTGTGTTTTCTATATAACTTATCAGTTCGGAAAAGTTGTTTTTCATCCCGGCTTTCATCGGGTTGGGACCAGCGGTAAAACCTTGGTAAACGAAGTCGACAAGAATATCCCTGATGATGGGGTGAAGCGATTCCCACGGCTGCCGTCCGGCCAGGTTCTCTGTCCATTTATTGTAGTTGGCTATCGCTCTATCGATGTAAAACGGGTAAATCAAGTCAAAGAGGGCCTGCTCTTGTTGATGTGTGATATCTCCTATCGATGTTCGGTAATTATTGACGAATTGAGCTGCCTGGCTGCCCTTTAGGCCAGCCGCCTCGGCGAGTCTGGATGCCTGGACATGGGGGATGCCTGCCGCAAGCATATGATTATGAATTTCAGACTGGCTTCTTGTTCCCATATCGTAACCGCGGCCTATCGTTACTCCCGATAGGTCATTTCCGGGCCAATGGATATGGCGGCTGTAATAAGGAGAGCCCGGAATATCATTGCCTTCGGCGTTGAATGTGATTTGTCCTGGTTTTTGATGGGTGATGATCTTGTAGTTATGGAAGTTCATCATGATCGTGATTATATGAAAGTGCCACGCCTTGCCCTCCAAACTGATCCCGTGCAGCCCTGCCAATTCCGCCCACCATGACAGTTTCTTTATCCGTGCTTTTGAAATCTGCCATTGTTCTGGCCTCACGCGTCCCGTGTGGTCCCAGAGCGCGTCCAGTTCATCCCACTTTTGCGGGTTCCAGAACCACTCGCTTTCATAGTGGGTAATCAGCCTGCCTATCGCCTGCGCGTGCCAAGGTTTGTCCCGTGCGGCACGGATCTCTTCGTGTCCCAAGTGCTCGTTTTCGCCGATATTCAGGAGTGTGTGCAGCCGTGACCTGATTGGCCCTTTGCCTGCGCTGCTCGCCAACGCCTGGTAATGACGACGTTGCTCTAGGGGCAGATCTGCCAGCGATGAAAGGTGATGAGCAAGGTTGTCGGCATTTCGACTGGTCTCGGTGATGCATTCATAACCCTCCCATTCCCACGGACTATGACGAGTCGTCAGCAGGTCTTGCTCCAGCACCCAGCCGCTGACTGTCTCGCCGGACTCGTTCGGCAAATGATCGTCCAGGCGCCACCAGCGACGGGTGTAGCTGATGGTGGTTCCGGGAACTGTTTCGGTAATGCTCAATTTCGATTCGGGCGGCAACGACTCCAGCAGCCCGACCGGCAGAATCACCGGCGCACCGATCACCGCTCCGGGCTCATTGATGCTCGGCGGGTTATCGGTATTGATGTCTTCACGGTGGGGGACCACCCGGCTGCTGCCTTTGTAGAGTTTCAACAAGGTGCGCTGGTCGGCGGGAAGACAGGCGGCGTACTCACGACTTCGAGCGATAAAGTCGGGCACGTCCTCGCAGCTGAAAACTTCCAGGTGCAGCAGGTTTCTGGCGATGTCCTCGCTGAGCTCCTGATATTTGCCGACATGGCCGATCAGATCTCCCGCCTTGATCCTGATCGGTTCATCCAGCACGACAACGCGATCTTTCGCCTCGGGTTCGCGGTTGGCCTCCAGTGCATCCAGCCAGACAAAACCCGGTAGATGTCCGTTCTCATCGATCGCCAGAGGTGGTACACACTTGCCGCTGACGATCTTCAGCAGCTTGCGGAATTTGCCCACTGCACCCACGTTGCTGATCTTGAGTGAGGTGCCAATCGGCAGTAGCCCCAGGGGGTTGGCGTTGGCATTGGCCGTTGCTCGAACGTTCACACCGGTCATTTGCTCGACAGGCGCATCCTTGGCAGCATTACCGATCAGGTACCGATCCGTTCCCAATGCGGTCATTTCTGGCTTGAACACCCAGCCAGTGGACGGCGCCAACCCCTCGATTTCAGGGCTGACGCTGACAACCTCCAGCCATTTATCCGCCGCAGACGCAGCCTTGGTCATGACGGTTGTGCCCCGCGGTAGGACAGCGAGGATTACTCCATGGTCTGGATGATCTTTCGGGGCGGCCCGGATTCTCAACCCGAGTGTCTTGTCCTGCGCACTGTCCTTGACCCGATAAACGCCTCCGCCCCAGAAAGTGGGACGGCGCAACCCCGAGCTGGTCAGGTAGCCCGCCCAATCCAGCAGGTGCATGTACAGGCTGTAAACAGTCAATGTGGGCGCAGGAGGTGCATAGGAGATTCCTGTCAACGGTGGTGGCTGCAACCGATGTCTGACCAGCACAAAACCGCTGGAAAACACCGCCGAGCGCCCCTCGAAACTCGAAGCCGGATAGCGTTCATCAATGCGATAGGCGATCACCTCGCCATCGGCTAAACAAGAGATCTCGCGCTTATCCGAGATCAGGCCCGTGGCTTCATCGAAATGAATGCCTCCGTGCCAAAGCCCTCGCCGTCCCAATGGGTAGTAACCGCCTTCGGCCTTTGCCAAGGCCTTGACGTCACGGTGAGGATCATAAGGGGCCTGATTTCCGTCCTTTAAGGGAAATGACCAGTTTTCAGTCCTGAATATCTCTGTCATCGCGGCACACTCGTCGGCGAACTCCTGTCCGGGTTAAGGGGGGGGCTCAGTCGGAGAAACCTGTATCGAGCGCCAGTTCTTTCTGGCGTTGTTCCGGCACTCCGTCGACGACGGCTGTTTCAAGGCGCAACGGCGGCGCCTGTTCCACCGCTCCCGGCAGCAATGGCCCCTTGATCCGCGGCCCCGAGCCTATACCCGCGTCCTCGTTCGCCTCGGGTCCGTTCAAGGTGATGCCGTTGGCGTCGAGCTTGATGAAGTGCGCGCCGACCTTGAGGGTGAGTTGCTCTCCCGCGTCGATCACCACCTTGTCCCCGGCCCGCAGGTGGATCTCCTGCCCGGCCTCGATGAAGTAACCCAGCCCGGCCTTTACCTGTTGGCTACCAGCGACCAGCAGGCTGTCATCGCCTTTTACCTCGACGCGGCGGTCCAGGTGAACGGTGTGGTGTTCCTCGGCCTTGAGCTCGCAGTAGCTGTTGGCTTCCACGCACTCATGCCGTTCATGGCCGACCGTGACCGAGAGATTGCGCTCGATGTGTTGTTGCCAATCGCGCTGGGCATGCAGGTAGATCTGCTCTTCGCCCTTGCGGTCTTCGATACGCAGCTCATTACTGCCACCACCGCCAGGACTGCTGCGGCTCTTGAACACGCTGCGGGTCTTGTGCGCCGGCAACGGGTAGGTCGGCGGATGGCGCTGATTGGGCAGGCAGCCGGTGATCAGCGGTTGGTCGGGGTCACCTTCGAGAAAGGTCACCAGCACTTCCATGCCGACGCGGGGCAAGGTCACGGCGCCATGACCGGGCCCGGCCCAGCTGGAGGCTACCCGTAGCCAGCAACTGCTTTGGGCATCGGTTTCGTCCGAGCGGTCCCAGTGGAACTTCACCTTCACCCGGCCATATTCGTCGCAGTGGATTTCTTCGCCGGGCGGGCCGGTGACGATGGCGCTCTGGGTATTGAGCCGACGGGATTTGCGCGCTTGCAGCGGTGGACGGAAGAACACCTCCCAGGGGGTGGCGAGAAAGGTATTACGGTAGCCCTGGCGGAAATCACTGTCGGTACGGCTTTGGTTCGCTGCCAACTCCTCCAGCACCTGCGGCTGCTTGCCTTCGTGGGTCAGTTGGGTCAGTAGCCAGAGGGTGTTCCAGTCTGGCTGTGGATGTTCGGCCAGGAGCAGGAAGTGCCCACTGGCCAGTTGGGGTTCATTGCTCTTGCCCGACGCCCGTCGGCTGTCGCTTCGATGGCTTTCCAACTGGCGACGATTGAGCTGCCGGCCGTGTTCGTCGCGGTGGTAGCGACCGGGATAACGGTAATCTTCAAGGTCCGGCTGCGGCAGGGAGTGGAGCACGCAGGCGCTGTTTTCCAGCCGGGCACCGGGTTGTTTGAAATTGTAGTCGCGCAAGGTTGCCCGGGTGCTGCGGGTTTCCAGGTGCAGGTCGAAGGACTGGATGCAGGGCCGTTGCGCGACCATCCTGCTGTCCGGTCGGTATGGCACGCTGTCGGGCAGTTGACGGAAATAGGTCTGGTCGTCGCCAAAGGCCAGGTGATGGCCCTGCGCACTGTGCTGGAAGTGATAGTGCAGGCCGTCCTCTTCACACAGCCGCTGGATGAAGTCCAGGTCGGACTCGTTGTATTGCACGCAGTATTCGCGAGCGGGGAAGGGATTGGCGAGATTGAAGCTGAAGGCATTGCTGAGGATGCCATGGTCCTTGAGCACTTGGGCGATGATCTGCGGCACGCTCCGGTTCTGGAAAATTCGCTGGTTGAAGCGATGGGCCAGATAGGCCAGTTGCGGCACCAGCGTGAGCTGATAGTGCGTCCAGCGCTGGCCGCTATCGCCCTGGCCGATGCCGTGGATCTGGCCGTGAATGCCCGCGCCGTCGTTGTTGAAGGCGAGAAAACCCTGCCGATGCAGCAGCTCGTCGAGGTTGAGGTCCGGCTGCCGGCTGACCAACTCCAGTTCGAAGCGGTAGGGTTGGCTGATAGCTTCCGTACCCTTGAACGCCAGGACTTCCAATCCCTGTTCGAAGTCCGGAAGAGTGAAGGTAAAGCGAGGTGCCGAGGTGAACATCCGTTGTGCCTCCTGCAAGGGGAATGCACGAAGTGTGGACCCGTCGGTGGTGGTGTTGAACGCAGGAAAACAAAATCAGAATCGGGCTACAGCGCCCTATGTTTGAGAGCTGTAGGGCGACGTAGGGGGAATAGAATCGGTCTTGCAGGACGCCGGATCAGTAATCCTCCCCGCGCTCGGTAATATCCTTCTCTACCGGCGGCGCATTGGGATCCTGGCCGACCGGAAATTTTCCCTTGAGGTTCCAGGCAAAGGCGATGATCTCGGCGATGGTCCGGTACAACTCCTCCGGAATACTGTCGCCCAACTCCATCCGGGCCAGCAGTTTCACCAGCTCGGCATTCTCGTAGATCGGTACTTCATAGTCGCGGGCCAGCTTCAGGATGGCTTCGGCCAGCTCCTCGTCGCCCTTGGCGGTGAGGGTCGGGGCTTGTTGGCCGTCGTACTTGAGGGCAATGGCCTGGCGTGGGGTGTTGGGATTCTTCATGCGGTTTCGTCAACCCAGCGTTGGTCCAGTCGGGTTTGCTTGCCCTGGGGGGGCGTGCCCTGATGGCAATCGAGGTCGCTGACATTCAGGCCCGAGACCCGCAGGCGTTCACGCAACTCGCCCAACTGGCTGGCGATCAGGCTGGCGGTGTAGGGACGTTCGGCCCATAACTGGCTGGACAGGCTGCCCCGCACCAACTGTGCCTGGACTTGCAGCGGCCCCAGCGGTTCCAGGTCAAAGGCCAGCTCCACTCGCCACAGTTGTTCCTTCTGCTCGCGCTTTTCGCGTTTTTCCTGCTCGGGTGGCGGCTCCTTTTCCTCATGCTGGATCTTGATCTGCAAAGGCACGATGTCCTGCAGGTTGCGCATGGGGATTTCCAGCTGCCAGGTGGTCTGCAGATTGCCCTCGGGGGTGCGCCCGGTCTGCTCCAGGCTGGAAAGCTGATGGCTTTGCAGGCGCGAAACGGCGGCCGCGGCCAGGCGCAGGAGGCCTTCCAGGTCGCCATCGTCGGTGAGGCTTTGCAGCAGGCGCGAGGGCAGCGGAAAGCTGATCGGCTGGGTCGGCTCGCCGACCTGGCCGAGGGTACCCAGGGCGCTGCGGACAAAGCCCGGCAGTGTGCGGGCGAGCAGCGCAGCGGCGGCTCCGGGGTCGAAGTTCGGGCTGCCGGGCAACTGCGGCATGATCTGGGCGATCAGGCGCAGCAGGTTGCTCTTGAGGTCGGGGGTCAGCGCCGGATTCTGCCCTTGCAACAGATTGGCTTCGAGAAACAGCCCGCTATTTTGCAGGGCCTGGGCGAGCCCTTTGGGGTTGCTCAACTGATTGACGTCAGGCAGGTCCGCCAGCAGGGTGTTGATGGCCGCGCGCAGGTCTTCGGGCAGGTCGGCGTTTTGGGACAGGTTCTGCAGCGTACTGACCAGGCTGTCGAGTGAACCTTGCCGACCTTGCTGGGTGACCAACTGCCGGGCCACCGCCAATTGGTCCTGACGGGCGGCCAATGGCACCAGGCTCAGGCTTTGCGCGTCCTGCACCAGGGCGCTCAGCAGGCTGCCGATACGCAGCGGCTGCGGGCTGTCGAGGGTCAGGGTGGTGCCGCTCAGGACCGTGTTGAGCAGGGTCACCAGCGAGCGATAGACCGCCGGTTGTCCGGGTGTCTGTGGCAGTAGCTGGGCGGTCATGACCTTGCCTTGCAGCAAGGTGCCGACCGGCAGTTGCGTGGTATCCAGACGGGTCAGGGCGGCGATGCTGGCACTCAGGGCCTGTTGCACGGTGATCGCCAGGTTGCCGGGCGTCGGTTGGGTCACGGCGACACTGGTGCCTTGTGGCAGCGGCAGGTTGCTGTTGACCTGCACGGTGGTCTGGCGACCGCTGTCGGTGGTGACCTTGAGCAGCATCTGGAAGGTCTGGTCGGTTTGCTTGAGCGAGAGGACTTCGGCCTCGGCACTCTGCCCGGGGGCGATCAGGCCTTCCAGCGGCGGCGTCAGCTGCAGCAGTTCGCTGGCCAGTTGCATCGGACGGCTGTTGGCCGGGATCAACTGGGGCAGGGGGAGGATGTTGATTTCGCCTGTCATCGGGTCGCAGCCTGTCGAAATAGCCCTCTTTGGAGTAGGGCATCGCATGTATAATGCCGCCCATCTCCGAAAGTGTGTCCAAAATAGCGCAAAAATTGACACAGCTCTGTAGGTCGAGCTGCAAAAGCATTTATTCTGCTTCACTTTAACGGCTGCGCCCGTGCCGACTTGAACTGTAAAAAGGCCTCGATTATTTGACCAGCCCTCTTCTAGAAGCCTTGGCGCTCGCCTGTGAACGGGACGGGCGGATGCTCTTCGAGCACCTCGAGTTGCAGCTGCGCCCCGGCGACCTCTTGCAGATCAGCGGCCCCAACGGCAGTGGCAAGACCAGCCTGTTGCGCCTGCTGGCCGGTCTGATGCAGCCGACCGCCGGGGTAGTACAGCTTGACGGGCAGCCGCTGAGTGCCCGGCGCAGCGAGCTGGCCCGCACCTTGTTGTGGATCGGTCACGCCGCCGGTATCAAGGACCTGCTGACCGCCGAAGAGAACCTCAGTTGGCTCTGTGCCCTGCATCAGCCGGCCGGGCGCGACGCGATCTGGCAGGCCCTGGCGGCGGTCGGGCTGCGGGGTTTCGAGGACGTCTCCTGCCATACCCTGTCCGCCGGCCAGCAGCGCCGTGTGGCCCTGGCCCGGTTGTACCTGGACAGCCCGCCGCTGTGGATTCTCGATGAACCCTTCACCGCCCTGGACAAGCAGGGGGTCGCCCAACTCGAAGAACACCTGGCCGGCCATTGCGAACGCGGTGGCATGGTCGTGCTGACCACCCATCACACGCTGACCCGGGTGCCGGCCGGTTACCGTGATCTTGACCTGGGACGGTGGGCCGCATGAGTGTCTTCGGTCTGTTGTTCGCCCGTGAAGCGCGGCTGCTGTTTCGCCGTCCGGCGGAACTGGCCAATCCCCTGGTGTTCTTCGCCATTGTGATTGCGCTGTTCCCGTTGGCGGTCGGTCCCGAGACAAATATGTTGCAAACCTTGTCTCCGGGACTGGTCTGGGTGGCGGCCCTGTTGTCGGTCCTGCTCTCGCTGGACGGGCTGTTTCGCAGTGATTTCGAGGACGGATCCCTGGAACAGTGGGTCCTTTCGTCGCACCCCCTGGCCCTTCTGGTTTTGGCCAAGGTACTGGCACACTGGGTTTTTTCCGGCCTGGCCCTGGTCCTGCTCGCGCCTTTGCTGGCGCTGATGCTCGGATTACCAACGGCTTGCTTGCCGGTGCTGCTGTTATCGCTACTCTTGGGTACGCCGGTACTGAGTCTGCTCGGTGCGGTGGGGGCGGCCCTGACGGTGGGATTGAAGCGCGGTGGTCTATTGTTGGCCCTGCTGATCCTGCCGCTGTATATCCCGGTCCTGATTCTTGGCAGCGGGGCCTTGCAGGCTGCGTTGCAGGGCATGCCGGCCACCGGTTACCTGCTCTGGCTGGGCAGCCTGGCTGCCCTGGCGGTGACCCTGACACCTTTTGCAATAGCGGCTGGCCTGAAGATCAGCGTCGGCGAATAATGAGGTCTGGTCCGTTGATGACCAGCGAAGACCCTGGATGTACCGTGATGAACTGGACTTGGTTTCATAAGCTGGGCTCGCCCAAATGGTTCTATGGCATCAGTGGGCGCCTGCTGCCCTGGCTGAGCGTGGCCGCCGTGCTGCTGATCGGCACCGGCGTGGTCTGGGGCCTGGCCTTCGCGCCGCCGGACTACCAGCAGGGCAACAGCTTTCGCATCATCTACATCCACGTGCCGGCAGCCATGCTGGCCCAGTCCTGCTATGTGATGCTGGCGGTCTGCGGTGTGGTGGGGCTAGTGTGGAAGATGAAGCTGGCCGACGTCGCGTTGCAATGCGCCGCGCCTATCGGTGCCTGGATGACCGCCGTGGCCCTGATTACCGGGGCCATCTGGGGCAAGCCGACCTGGGGCGCGTGGTGGGTCTGGGATGCGCGGCTGACGTCGATGCTGATTCTGTTGTTCCTCTATTTCGGCCTGATCGCCCTGGGCAACGCCATCACCAATCGCGACAGCGCCGCCAAGGCCTGCGCGGTGCTGGCGATTGTCGGGGTGATCAATATCCCGATCATCAAATACTCGGTGGAGTGGTGGAGCACCCTGCACCAGGGCTCGACCTTCAGCCTGACCGAAAAACCCGCCATGCCCGCTGAAATGTGGCTGCCGCTGTTGCTGACGGTGCTGGGGTTCTACTGTTTCTTCGGCGCCGTGGTGCTGCTGCGCATGCGCCTTGAAGTACTCAAGCGCGAGGCCCGGGCCAGTTGGGTCAAGGCTGAAGTCCTGAACGAGCTGGGGGTGGCTCGATGAGTTTTGCCACCTTCGGCGATTTTCTCGCCATGGGCCATCACGGCCTGTATGTCTGGTCGGCCTACGGTATCTGCCTGGCTGTACTGGCCTTGAACGTCGCGGCGCCGATCCTGGCTCGGCGGCGTTACCTGCAACAAGAGGCGCGTCGTCTGCGCCGGGAGAATGCCAAGTGAACCCGCTGCGCAAAAAGCGCCTGATCATTATCCTCGCCATCCTGGTCGGCGTCGGCGCCGCCGTGGGCCTGGCCTTGAGTGCACTGCAGGAAAATATCAACCTGTTCTACACTCCGACCCAGATCGCCAATGGCGACGCCCCCCATGGCACGCGGATTCGCGCCGGCGGCATGGTGGAGAAGGGCTCGCTGCAACGTTCCGGCGATTCGCTGGACGTGAAGTTCGTGGTCACCGATTTCAACAAGTCCGTCACCATTACCTATCGCGGCATCCTTCCGGACCTGTTCCGCGAAGGGCAGGGCATTGTTGCCCTCGGCAAGCTGAACGCCGATGGCGTGGTGGTGGCCGATGAAGTGCTGGCCAAGCACGATGAGAAATACATGCCTCCGGAAGTCACCAAGGCGTTGAAAGACAGCGGTCAATCCGCCCCGACACAAGCCAAGGAGGGTTGATCGATGATTCCTGAGTTGGGCCATCTGGCCATGATCCTCGCGCTGTGCTTCGCCCTGGTGCAGGCCACCGTCCCGCTGTTCGGCGCCTGGCGCGGTGATCGCCTGTGGATGAGCCTGGCGCGGCCGGCGGCCTGGGGGCAGTTCTCCTTCCTGGTGTTCGCCTTCGGGGTACTGACCTACGCCTTCATGACCGACGACTTCTCCGTCAGTTATGTCGCCAACAACTCCAACAGCGCCTTGCCCTGGTACTTCAAGTTCAGCGCGGTATGGGGCGCCCATGAAGGTTCACTGCTGCTCTGGGCCCTGATCCTCGGTGGCTGGACCTTTGCCGTGTCGGTCTTCTCCCGGCAGTTACCCCAGGTGATGCTGGCCCGGGTATTGGCGGTGATGGGCATGATCAGCACCGGCTTCCTGCTGTTCCTGATCCTGACGTCCAACCCGTTCTCACGGATCCTGCCGCAGATTCCGGCGGACGGTCGCGACCTCAACCCGTTGTTGCAGGACGTCGGCCTGATCGTCCATCCACCGATGCTCTATATGGGGTATGTCGGTTTCTCGGTGGCCTTCGCCTTTGCCATCGCCGCCTTGCTTGGCGGGCGTCTCGACGCGGCCTGGGCGCGCTGGTCGCGGCCTTGGACCATCGTCGCCTGGGCGTTCCTGGGGGTGGGTATCACCCTCGGTTCCTGGTGGGCTTACTATGAACTCGGCTGGGGTGGCTGGTGGTTCTGGGATCCGGTGGAAAACGCTTCGTTCATGCCCTGGTTGGTGGGCACGGCGCTGATCCACTCCCTGGCGGTCACGGAAAAGCGCGGGGTGTTCAAGAGCTGGACCGTGCTCCTGGCGATTGCGGCGTTTTCCCTGAGCTTGCTGGGGACCTTCCTGGTGCGTTCCGGCGTGCTGACTTCGGTACACGCCTTCGCCTCCGACCCGGCACGAGGTGTGTTTATCCTGATCTTCCTGCTGTTCGTGGTCGGCGGTTCGCTGACCCTGTTCGCCCTGCGCGCGCCGGTGGTGAAAAGCCATGTGGGCTTCAACCTGTGGTCGCGGGAAACCCTGCTGCTGGGCAACAACCTGGTGCTGGTGGTGGCGGCCTCGATGATCCTGCTGGGCACCTTGTATCCGTTGGTGCTCGATGCCCTCAGTGGCGCCAAGCTGTCGGTCGGCCCGCCGTACTTCAATGCCTTGTTCATTCCGTTGATGGCCTTGCTGATGGTGGTGATGGCGATCGGCGTGCTGGTGCGCTGGAAAGACACCCCGGTGAAATGGCTGGTGGGCATGCTGACCCCGGTGCTGTTGGGCAGCGTTGCCCTGGCGGTGGTGGCCGGGCTGGTCTACGGCGATTTCAACTGGGCGGTGCTGGCGACCTTCCTGCTGGCGGCCTGGGTGCTGCTGGCCGGGGTACGCGACATCCTCGACAAGACACGCAACAAAGGCCTGATCAAGGGCTTGCCGAGCCTGACCCGCAGCTATTGGGGCATGCAGTTGGCGCACCTGGGCATCGCGGTCTGCGCCCTGGGTGTGGTGCTGTCGAGCCAGGAAAGCGCCGAGCGTGACCTGCGCATGGCGCCGGGCGAGTCCATGGAACTGGGCGGCTATCACTTCATCTTCGAAGGCGCCAAGCATGTCGAAGGGCCGAACTTCACCTCGGACAGAGGCACGATCCGGGTGATTGAAAACGGCAAGGAAGTGGCGCTGCTGCACCCGGAGAAACGCCTGTACACCGTGCAGCAATCGATGATGACCGAAGCCGGGATCGACGCCGGTTTCACCCGTGACCTCTATGTCGCCCTCGGCGAACCACTGGAAAACGGCGCCTGGGCGGTACGGGTACACGTCAAGCCGTTCGTGCGCTGGATCTGGTTCGGCGGCCTGCTGACCGGTTTGGGCGGTGCACTGGCGGCCCTGGACCGGCGTTATCGGGTCAAGGTGAAAAGCCGCGTGCGTGAAGCGCTGGGCATGAGTGGAGCGACTGCATGAAGCGTTGGTTGATGGTATTGCCGCTGGCGGCGTTCCTGGTGATGGCGGTGTTCCTCTATCGCGGCTTGTACCTCGATCCGTCCGAGCTGCCGTCGGCGATGATCGGCAAGCCGTTCCCAGCGTTCGCGTTGCCCGACGTGCAGGGTGACAAGAAGCTGACCGTGGCCGACCTGCAAGGCAAGCCGGCGCTGGTGAATGTCTGGGGGACCTGGTGCATTTCCTGCCGGGTCGAGCATCCGGTGCTGAACAAACTGGCCCAGCAGGGCGTGCTGATCTACGGCATCAACTACAAGGATGACAATGCCGAGGCGCTGAAGTGGCTGAAGGAATTCCATAACCCCTACCAGCTGAATATCCGCGACGAGCAGGGCACCCTGGGCCTGGACCTGGGGGTGTACGGCGCGCCGGAGACCTTCTTTATCGACGGCAAGGGCGTGATTCGCTACAAGCACGTCGGGGTGATCGACGAGACGGTCTGGCGTGAACAACTGGCGACGGTGTATCAGTCGCTGGTGGACGAGGGCCGGCCATGAAGCGCTGGTTAGCCGCGGTCCTCCTGGGCCTGAGTCTGGTTGGCGTGGCCCATGCCGCCATCGACACCTATGAGTTTGCCAACGACGCCGAGCGTGAACGTTTTCGCGACCTGACCAAGGAACTGCGCTGCCCCAAGTGCCAGAACCAGGACATCGCCGATTCCAACGCGCCGATTGCCGCCGACCTGCGCCGGGAGATTTTCCGCATGCTCGGCGAGGGCAAGGACAATCAGCAGATCATCGACTTCATGGTCGACCGTTATGGCGACTTTGTGCGCTATAAGCCGGCCCTGAGCGGCAAGACCGCCTTGCTCTGGTTCGGCCCGGCCGGCCTGCTGCTGGGGGGCTTTGTCGTGATCGCGGTGATCGTCCGCCGTCGTCGTGCCGAGGGCGCTGCCGCCCCGGACGCGCTTTCCGCCGAGGAGCGCCAGCGCCTCGACCACCTGCTGGATAAGAAAACCGAATGATTGATTTCTGGCTCGCTACAGGTCTGTTGTTACTGATTGCCCTGAGTTTTCTGTTGATTCCGATTTTGCGTGAACGCCGCGTGCAGCGCGAGGAAGACCGCACCGCGTTGAACGTCGCCCTCTACCAGGAGCGTGTCGCCGAGTTGCAGGCGCAGCAGGTTGAAGGCGTGCTCAGCGCCGAACAGATGGACAGCGGTCGGGCGGAAGCCGCGCGTGAGTTGCTGGCCGATACCGAAGGTGTGGCACCGGCCCGTGTCTCGCGACTGGGCAAGCCATTGCCGTTGCTGGCGGCGCTGCTGGTACCGGTGCTGGGGTTGGCGCTGTACCTGCATTTCGGCGCCAGCGACAAGGTCGAACTGACCCGCGAATTCGCCCAGGCACCGCAGTCCGTGGAAGAGATGACCCGGCGTCTGGAACGGGCGGTGGCGGCCCAGCCGGATTCGGCCGAGGGCCTGTATTTCCTCGGGCGTGCCTATATGGCCCAGGACCGTGCGGCCGATGCGGCGAAGGTCTTCGAACGTACGGTCAAGGTGGCTGGGCGCCAGCCGGAGTTGCTCGGGCAGTGGGCCCAGGCGCAATACTTCGCCGATGGCAAGCAGTGGTCGCCGCAGGTCCAGGCGCTGACCGACGAAGCCCTCAAGATCGATCCGAAGGAAGTTACCAGCCTGGGTCTGCTGGGGATCGCGGCGTTTGAAGGGCAGCGTTACCAGGAGGCCATCGACTATTGGAAACGCCTGCTGGCGCAATTGCCGCCGGACGACAATTCCCGTGCCGCGTTGCAGGGCGGTATCGACCGTGCCAGTGAGAAGTTGGTGGCGAGCGGTGGCAAGGTCGCGGTCGTCGAGCGGCCTGTGGTCAAGGGCGCGCTGTTGAAAGTGCGGGTCGATCTGGCGGCGGAGTTGAAAGCCAAGGTCCGGCCGGGCGACAGCGTCTTTATCTTCGCTCGTGCCACCCAGGGCCCGCCTGCGCCGCTGGCGGCCAAGCGCCTGACGGTCGCCGACCTGCCGGCCACCGTCGAGTTGGGTGATGCGGACGCGATGATGCCGCAATTGAAACTGTCGAACTTTCCTGAAGTCCAACTGGTTGCACGGGTATCCCGCGCCGGCCAACCGACGGCGGGCGAGTGGATCGGGCGCAGCCAGCCGTTGGCCAGCAGCACCGCCGCGCAACAGAACCTGACCATCGACAGCCCGGATAAATAGAGAATTCGCCATGACCGCCATCGCTCGCCTCACCCTGTTAACGCTGGTCCTGGGGTTGAGCGCTTGTGCGGTCCATCGCCCGCCGCCGGAGGGGCCGACAATCCCGCCTTCCGGTCCGACGACCCAACCTTATCCATCGGGTACGCCGAGTAAACCTATCTCACCGGGCAAACCACGTCCGAGCTTCTCGCCGACGTTTGCTCCGCCACCGGGCGGTAACAGCCATTGGGATGGGCAGATGGGCGTCTATGTCCTCGACAACCAGACCAACACCTTCTATCGCCAGCGCACCTACTACCGTTGGAACAATGGCTGGAGCCGCTCCATCAGCCCCAACGGGCCATGGGAAGACACCGATATCCATGGCGTGCCGCCGGGGCTGGGCAAGCAGTTCGGTCAGTGAGTGAGAACGGCGATCTTTAGAGATCGCCGTTTTTTTTGAGGTTATTTCAGATTTCGTCAATTGGCGTATCGATCAGCCGATGCCTGAAGTGCTGTGATCAAAGCATGGGACGGTAGGCCAGCAGTGCCTTTACCGTTTGAACCAGGCCTTGTCGGAAAAGAATATCGAGATAGTCGTCAACACAAAGGGGCGGCGTCTTGAGCTGATGGCGTTGACGCTGGGCGGCGCAAATCACGGCAGCCGGATCCAGGTCGAAGAGATCATCGATAAATTCGTCGGGATGTTGTGCCTCGACACCGTATGGGGCCAAGGTGCTGGCGGGGAAGTCTTTCTGGTTGAAGGTCACGATCACACTCGCGTTGCAACGAATCGCGGCAGCCAAGACATGGCGGTCATCGGCGTCAGGTAACGAGAGCCCTTGGATCAAAGCCTCGTACCCCGTGACTTCACCATCGGGGATTGCACGATCCATCAGCATGGAGGTGCGGTCCAGTTGTTCAAGCGTAAGGTCCGGGCGATTTTTCAGCAGGTTTCTTTTCCACTCCTTGTGGATATCAGCAGTCCACCTCGCACGAAATCGACCAGACAATGCCAACCACATCAAAAAGTCACGAAGAGGTGCGGGATACAGCACACAGGCGTCGTATACAGCAGTAAAGGGCGAATATCTCACTCGTAGCCCATCCTCTGTTGCTGTGCCTGCTCGGCGAGTTCGGCCATGGCCTGTTCGCTATCCAGTGAGCGTTGGGTTTTATAGGCCATCAGATCGGCAAACCGTACGCGGCGGTGCTTGCCGGTTTTGTGAAACGGCAATTCACCTGACTCCAGAAGCTTGATCAGGTGTGGACGAGAGACATTGAGCATGTCGGCAGCTTCTTGTGTGGTCAGCTCGGCGTGGACGGGGACCACCTGGACGGCGTTACCGGCGGCAAGCTCGGCCAGAATCTCCACCAACAGCCTCAGTGCGGTGGTGGGTAGTTCAACGCTATGGGCCTCGTTGCGTTCGTCGAAAATCTGGATGTGCTGCGTGTCGAACCTTGTGGCCAGAAAGGCCGCCAGGGCGCGTTGACCTTCGATGGCGAGCTGGACTTCGCGTTCGAGGGGCAAGTTGATGGTGAGGGCAGATTGAGTCATGGCTGGCTCCGAGTGCGTAGAATCAATGATGGAAATTTATTCGAAATAAACGAAAAACGCAATAAACGAAATTCATCTGTAATGCAATGCCTGAAAACTTACCCTTCGTTAGAAGGCTCAAACCGCAAAGGCGATATTTTCATCCCCCGAATCCCGTTATCAGCGCTATAACAGTCCTGTTGAATTGAGAACTGTTTATCTCCCCACCCAAGGAACCTGACGTCCCATGAATTCGATTTTCGGCAAATTGGCACGCCGCAGTGCGTTGGCCTCGGCGATGAGTCTGGCGGTATTGATGTCTGTTGGTCTTGCCCAGGCCGCTGATGCCCCGGCCCAGCGGGTGGCGGTGCGCGGTGAAATCACGGCGCTCGACGGCGATGTGCTCAAGGTGCATACCATCGCTAATGAGGATGTCACGGTCGGCCTGACCAAGGACACCCAGGTTCGCGGTGTGACCCTCGCGACTCTCTCGGATATCAAGCCCGGCAGCTACATCGGCACGGCGGCGATGCCTGGCCCGGATGGCACGCTGACGGCGATGGAAGTTCATGTATTCCCACCGGAGATGGCCGGTACCGGGGATGGTCACCGTCCTTTCGATCTGGCCCAGGGCAGCACCATGACCAATGGCCGGGTGGGTGAGCTGAAGGTCGCCAATGGGCGGACCCTGACCCTGAGCTACAAAGGCGGCGAGAAGAAGATCGTGGTGCCGGAGGGCGTGCCTGTGGTCAACCTGGTGCCAGGCGATCGCAGTCTGCTCAAGCCGGGGGTGAAGGTGGTGCTGTTTGCCCAGCAGGGGGCGGATGGCAAGCTGACGGCGGCGGGGATTTCAGCGGGTAAGGATGGGGTCAAACCGCCGATGTAAGGAAGGCGTTATCTTGAAAACACCCTCGATCTGTAGGAGCCAGCTCCTACAGTTTTCGTGGTGTTTTCAGTGCCGGGTGGTATCAGTTACTTGCCGTTATAGATCTGATCGAACACACCACCATCATTGAAGTGGGTCTTCTGCACCGTGCGCCAGTCGCCGAAGGTCTTCTCCACCGAGAGGAAGTCGACTTTCGGGAAGCGGTCGGTGAACTTGGCCAGCACCTGCGGATCACGCGGGCGCAGGTAGTTGTTGGCGGCGATTTCCTGGCCTTCTGGCGACCACAGGTACTTCAGGTATTCTTCGGCTGCCGCGCGGCTGCCCTTCTTGTCGACCACCTTGTCCACCACGCTTACCGGCGGCTCGGCCTCGGCGGACACGCTTGGGTAGACCACTTCGAACTGATCGCGACCGAACTCGCGGGCAATCATTTCCGCTTCGTTCTCGAAGGTCACCAGCACATCGCCGATCTGGTTGGTCATAAAGGTGGTGGTCGCTGCGCGGCCGCCGGTATCGAGCACCGGAGCCTGCTTGAACAGCTTGCCGACAAACTCCTTGGCTTTGTTCTCGTCACCGCCATTCTTCAGCACATAACCCCAGGCCGACAGGTAGGTGTAGCGGCCGTTACCCGAGGTCTTGGGGTTCGGGACGATCACCTGGACACCGTCCTTGAGCAGGTCCGGCCAGTCTTTCAGGGCCTTGGGGTTGCCCTTGCGCACGATAAACACGGTGGCGGAGGTGAACGGCGCACTGTTGTTCGGCAGGCGGGTGACCCAGTTGTCCGGCACCAGCTTGCCGTTGTCCACCAGGGCATTGATGTCGGTGGCCATGTTCATGGTGATCACGTCCGCTGGCAGGCCGTCGATAACCGAACGCGCCTGTTTGCTGGAGCCGCCGAAGGACATCTGCAAGGTGATGTTTTCATTGTGCTCGGCCTGCCAGTGTTTCTGGAACGCCGCGTTGTAGTCCTTGTAGAAGTCACGCATCACGTCGTAGGAAACGTTCAGCAAGGTCGGTGCGGCCTGGGCCAGGCTGCCAAAGGCCAGGCCAGCGGCCAGAAGTGAAGCGCCAAAGAGTTTTTTCACTGCGCAGTCCTTGTTTCAGCTGAGAGAGGGGCAATTTGCCAGCAACTATAACGGCGCTGACATAGTCACTTAAAGATTAAAAAATGCTTTGCTTATTCTATTTTCTTGTATAGAGGATTCCCACAGCGAGAGCAGAAAGAGGCTTCCGGCTCGTGGCTGTTTTTCCCG
The DNA here is from genome assembly GCF_023242385.1 of Pseudomonas sp. MWU12-2345. Classification (NCBI taxonomy): domain Bacteria; kingdom Pseudomonadati; phylum Pseudomonadota; class Gammaproteobacteria; order Pseudomonadales; family Pseudomonadaceae; genus Pseudomonas; species Pseudomonas sp. MWU12-2345. Next base: position 87,083 of record NZ_JALLJA010000003.1, read on the forward strand.
CAAACCGGGCAGTCGTGCTTGTGGGAGTCGCCGCGCATGGCGCTGGCCAGTTCGGCGGTGAAGATCCCGGTGGGCACGGCGATGATCGAGTAACCGGTGATCATCACCAGGGAGGAAATCACCTGGCCCAGCACGGTCTTGGGCACGATATCGCCATAACCCACGGTGGTGAGGGTAACGATAGCCCAGTAGATGCCCTTGGGAATGCTGGTAAAGCCATGCTCCGGGCCTTCGACCACGTACATCAGGGTGCCGAACACGATCACCAGGGTGCAGACGCTGAGCAGGAACACCAGGATCTTCTGCTTGCTGCCGCGCAGGGCGTCGAGCAGGTAGTGCGCCTGTTTCAGGTACGGGCCGAGCTTGAGGACCCGGAAGATCCGCAGCATGCGGATGATACGGATGATCAGCAGGTACTGGGCGTCGCTGTAGTAGAGGGCGAGGATCCCCGGCACGATGGCCAGCAGGTCCACCAGCCCGTAGAAGCTGAAGGCGTAGCGCAGCGGCCGTGGCGAGCAGTACAGGCGCAGCAGGTACTCGACCGCGAAGATGAAGGTGAAGCCCCATTCGATATAGGCCAGGGGGGTGGCGAAGGTCTGGTGAAAGCTCTCGATACTGTCGAGGATCACGATCACCAGGCTGGCGAGGATAATCAGCAGCAGGGTTTTGTCGAAGCGCCTGCCGGCGACGGTGTCGGATTGGAAAACCATGACGTAGAGCCGCTGGCGCCAGTCGTTGTTGCTATTCATGAGGTGTTGCCCAAGCTTATGGATGTGGGAAGCGTGGGGGATTGCCGATCAATGCGCAAGCCGGCGGTCTTGGCCGTTGTCGTCGCTGGCCTGGCGTAGCACGCGGGCTCCGGCCCGGATCAGCCAGCAGGCGAGGATAAAGGGGGCGGTCAGCGGGGCCAGGCCGAGGGCGGCAAAGCCGGGTGTCAGTACGCTCGCCAGGAGCATGCCGATCAGTGCGGGCCAGGGTGTGCGCTGTTGCTGGCTCAGGGCGAGTGCGACCAGCGCCGGGTTGTAGCCGGCGAGGCCGAGCTGAGTGGGTGATGCAGGATCATGCAGTAGGGCGAAGGCCAGCCCGACGGTGCTGCCGAGGACCGCCCAGACGGCTGCGCGGCGATTGGCGATCAGCAGTCCAATGAAGATCGACAAGGCCGCCAGGGGCTGGTCGAGGAACATGACCTGGCCCAGGCCCATGAAGGCGGCGTTGGCGTAGGCGAAGGTGTCTGCGAGGGGGAGTGGCGAGCTGCTTGTCGGGTCATGGGTTGTGAACGCCAGCAGCAACCAGCTCAGGCCGACAAAGGGCGCGGTGTAGGCGGGCAGGCTTTGAACGTCGCCGGTGTGTTTGAGCCATTGCCGGACCAGGATTGCACTCAGGCCGGAGGCGGCGATGATCAGTGGCGGGATCAGTATCGACCGGGGAAACTGCAGGCTGATCAGTAGGCCCAGCAGTACGCCGTTATAGCTGTAGAGACCGGCCTGGCGCTCGGCCTTGGGGTAGCTGCGACGCTGGGCGGTGAGCAGGCCGGCAAGGCCGCCGAGTAACGCGCCGCCAACCAGGCTCGGTGCCGCCAGAAGTATTGCCAGCAGGCAGCACAGGCCGCAGAGCGGATGGCGCTGGAGGAAGATCTGGCTGAAGCCGTTGAGCAGGGCGGTTGCCCAGTCGGGGCAGTGGGGTGTGCTGGGGATCTTCGGCATGGTGGGGTGTCAGGGGGATTCTTTGGGGGCGCAAGACCGCTTTCGCGAGCAAGCTCTGCTCCTACAGGATCTGTGCTCGACGCTACATTGTGGGAGCCAGCTTGCTGGCGATGGCGGCTGATCAGGCGATGCAAGGCTCATGGGCCTCATCGCCGGCAAGCCGGCTCCTACAGTTGACCGCGTTGAGCCGGGAGGGGCCTAGCGCTCGCGAATCGAGAAATTCGCCATATGCTCCAGGCCCTTGATCAGTGCCGAATGGTCCCACTGGCTGCCACCGATCGCCGCGCAAGTGTTGAATACCTGCTGGGCATTGGCGGTATTGGGCAGGTTGATATTCAGCTCGCGGGCACCGGCCAGCGCCAGGTTCAGGTCCTTCTGGTGCAGGCTGATGCGGAAGCCCGGGTCGAAGGTGCCCTTGATCATGCGTTCGCCATGCACTTCGAGGATTTTCGACGAGGCAAAGCCGCCCATCAGCGCTTCACGTACCTTGGCCGGGTCGGCGCCGTTTTTCGCGGCGAACAACAGTGCCTCGGCCACCGCCTGGATATTCAGGGCGACAATGATCTGGTTCGCCACCTTGGCGGTCTGACCGTCGCCGTTGCCGCCCACCAGGGTGATGTTCTTGCCGATGTTCTGGAACAGCGGCAGGGCGCGAGCGAAGGCCTGGGCGTCGCCGCCGACCATGATGCTCAGGGTCGCGGCCTTGGCGCCGACTTCACCGCCGGACACCGGGGCGTCGAGGTACTGCGCGCCTTTCTCGTTGATCCTGGCCGCGAACGCCTTGGTCGCGGTGGGCGAGATCGAGCTCATGTCGATGACGATCTTGCCCGGACCGACGCCGGCGGCGATCCCGTCGGCACGGAACAGCACGTCCTCGACCTGCGGGGTATCCGGCACCATGACAATGATGAACTCGGCTTCCTGGGCGACTTCCTTCGGGCTGGCCAGGGCCACCGCGCCGGCGCTGATCAGGTCGACCGGCGCGGCGTCGTGGTGGTTGGACAGGAACAGGCTGTGACCTGCCTTTTGCAGATTGGCGGCCATGGGATGCCCCATGATGCCGGTGCCGATAAAACCGATTTTAGCCATGACAACGTCCTCTTTTTCTTATGTCGCGTTATGGGTTTTCAACCAGCCCAGCCCTGCTTCGGTGCTGGTCAGCGGTTTGTATTCGCAACCGACCCAGCCCTGATAACCGATGCGGTCCAGGTGCTCGAACAGGAATCGATAGTTGATCTCTCCGGTCCCCGGCTCATGCCGCCCGGGGTTGTCGGCCAGCTGCACATGGTTGATCTCGGCCAGGTGGTCGGACAGGGTCCGCGCCAGGTCACCTTCCATGATCTGCATGTGGTAGATGTCGTATTGCAGGAACAGGTTGGCGCTGCCCACCTGATGGCGGATCGACAGGGCCTGGGCCGTGGTGTTCAGGTAGAAACCGGGGATATCGCGGGTGTTGATGGCTTCCATCACCAGGCGGATGCCGACGGCTTCAAGCTTGCCGGCGGCGTACTTGAGGTTGTCGACGAAGGTCTTTTCCAGCACGGCGTCGTCGACACCCTGGGGGCGGATGCCGGCCAGGCAGTTGATCTGGGTATTGCCCAGCACTTGCGCATAGGCGATGGCCAGATCGACCCCGGCACGGAACTCCTCGACCCGGTCCGGGTGGCAGGCAATCCCGCGTTCGCCCTTGGTCCAGTCGCCGGCCGGCAGGTTGAACAGCACCTGGGTCAGGCCGTGGGCATCCAGTTGCGCCTTGATCTCGGCGGAGCTGAAGTCGTAGGGGAACAGGTATTCCACACCGCTGAAACCAGCCTCGGCGGCGGCCTTGAAACGGGCCAGGAAATCCTCTTCGGTGAACAGCATGGACAGGTTGGCGGCAAAGCGTGGCATGGGAATCTCCTGGCGAATCGATACAAAGCGTTTGGACGGGCTGCGGGCGCAGCGATAGCGGCAGTGAAGGTGATATCGACTGCGCTGGCAAGCCCGTCCAAACGCGGGTGTGGGATCAGTCGAGCAAGGCAATCGCCGTCGGCGCATCGTTGCCGACCAGCGCCAGGTCTTCGAACTCGTTGATGGCGTTGATCTCGGTGCCCATGGAAATATTGGTCACCCGCTCCAGGATGATCTCGACAATCACCGGCACCCTGAACTCCTCGATCATCGCCTGGGCCTGGCGCAGGGCGCCCTGGATCCGGTCCGGCTCGAATACCCGCAGGGCCTTGCAACCGAGGCCCTCGGCGACGGCGACGTGGTCCACGCCATAACCGTTGAGCTCCGGTGCGTTGAGGTTGTCGAAAGACAATTGCACGCAGTAGTCCATGTCGAAGCCGCGCTGGGCCTGGCGAATCAGTCCCAGGTAGGAGTTGTTCACCACCACGTGGATATACGGCAGCTTGAACTGCGCGCCCACCGCCAGTTCCTCGATCATGAACTGGAAGTCATAGTCGCCGGACAGTGCCACGACCTTGCGCGATGGGTCGGCCTTGACCACCCCCAGCGCGGCCGGAATGGTCCAGCCCAGGGGCCCGGCCTGGCCGCAGTTGATCCAGTGCCGTGGTTTGTAGACATGGAGGAACTGCGCGCCGGCAATCTGCGACAGACCGATGGTGCTGACGTAGCAGGTGTCCTTGCCGAACACCTGGTTCATCTCTTCATAGACGCGCTGGGGTTTGACCGGCACGTTGTCGAAGTGGGTCTTGCGCTGCAGGCTGGCCTTGCGCTGCTGGCAATCGGCAAGCCAGGCACTGCGGTCCTTCAGCTTGCCGGCGGCCTGCCATTCACGGGCCACTTCGATGAATACCGTCAGGGCCGCGGCAGCGTCGGACACGATGCCCAGGTCCGGGGTGAATACGCGGCCGATCTGGGTCGGCTCGATGTCCACGTGAATGAAGGTGCGTCCTTCGGTGTAGACCTCCACGGAACCGGTGTGACGGTTGGCCCAGCGGTTGCCGATACCCAGCACCACATCGGACTTGAGCAGCGTGGCGTTGCCGTAGCGGTGGGAGGTTTGCAGCCCGACCATGCCGACCATCAGCGGGTGATCGTCGGGAATCGTGCCCCAGCCCATCAGGGTCGGGATCACCGGAATGCCGGTCAGTTCGGCGAACTCCACCAGCAGTTCGCTGGCATCGGCATTGATGATGCCGCCACCGGCCACCAGCAGCGGGCGTTCGGCCTGGTCGAGCAGGGCCAGGGCCTTCTCGACCTGAATCCGTGTGGCGCCTGGCTTGGCCAGGGGCAGTGGTTGGTAGGCGTCGATATCAAATTCGATTTGCGCCATCTGCACATCGAACGGCAGGTCGATCAGCACCGGGCCGGGGCGGCCGGAGCGCATTTCATAAAAGGCTTTCTGGAAGGCGTAGGGCACCTGGCCGGGTTCGAGCACGGTGGTCGCCCACTTGGTCACCGGCTTGACGATGCTGGTGATGTCCACGGCCTGGAAGTCTTCCTTGTGCAAGCGTGCCCGCGGTGCCTGGCCGGTGATGCAGAGGATCGGGATCGAGTCGGCGCTGGCGCTGTACAGGCCGGTGACCATATCGGTGCCGGCCGGGCCCGAGGTGCCGATGCACACGCCGATATTGCCGGCCTTGGTGCGGGTGTAACCCTCGGCCATGTGCGAGGCGCCTTCGACGTGGCGAGCAAGGACGTGATCGATACCGCCGAGCTTTTGCAACGCGCTGTACAGCGGGTTGATCGCGGCACCGGGAATGCCGAAGGCAGTGTCCACGCCTTCGCGACGCATCACCAGGACGGCGGCTTCGATTGCTCTCATTTTGCTCATTGTTTTGTGCCTCTTGCGTTTTGTAATTGTATACAAGTTGCTGTGTGGCGAGTGTATTCACGCAAGGCGGCGCTGGTCAATGCCTTTTCTGAAATGATTGGTGGATTCGTTCTGGGGCCGTTTTTCGAGGGTTTGATGAGTGTTTCTATATTTTTGTATACAAAAATATTTAACATTGTGTTCTATTTGTTTGGCCGAACGGCTTCTGAAAAGGAGCAGCGACGGCTCTCTCCTCACTCGATAAGGACGGCACCATGAGCGCTTTAACCTTGAACGTCGCAGTCAGCCTGGCCAGCGAGGCGATTGCCGCCGGCCGGGTCATTTCGGCAGCACCGCTGACCATTGCGGTGCTGGATGGCGGTGGTCACCTGGTGACACTGCAACGCGAGGATGGGGCGAGCCTGTTGCGTCCGCAGATCGCCATCGGCAAGGCCTGGGGCGCGATCGCCCTGGGCAAGGGCTCACGCTTGCTGGCGCTGGATGCGCAGCAGCGACCGGCGTTTGTGGCGGTATTGAACAGCCTGGGGCAGGGCAGCGTGGTGCCGGCGCCGGGCGGGGTGTTGATTCGCGATCAGGAGGGGAAGGTGATCGGGGCCATCGGGATTAGCGGGGATACTTCGGATATCGATGAGCAGTGTGCGATCAGTGCAATCGAGGCGTTGGGGCTGGTGGCGGATGCCGGGGTGTCTGTCTGACTATCGATCCGGCTCGCAGCCCTTGAGCACCAACCGCACGATGGTCTGCGCCGCCGCTTCATAGTCGACGTCTTCCAGCTTGGCCTTGCCGGTGATCGAGGAGATCTGCCAGTCGAAATCGGCATAGGTCTGGGTCGCGGCCCAGATGCTGAACATCAGGTGATGGGGATCGAGCGGGGCGATCAGGCCGCGGTCGATCCAGGTCTGGATGCAGGCGATATTGTGTCGGGCCTGGGCATTGAGCTGCTCCACCTGCTCGGGGCTCAGGTGCGGCGCGCCGTGCATGATTTCGCTGGCGAAGACCTTGGAGGCGAACGGCAGGTCGCGGGAGATACGGATCTTCGAACGGATATAACCGGCCAGTACCTCGGCGGGCACGCCCGCGGGGTTGAAGGGGGTCGAGGCCTGGAGGATCGGCTCGATGATGCTTTCCAGCACCTCGCGGTAGAGGTTGTCCTTGGATTTGAAGTAGTAGTAGACGTTGGGCTTGGGTAGGCCGGCCTTGGCCGCGATATCGCTGGTCTTGGTGGCGGCGAAGCCCTTGTCGGCGAACTCTTCGCTGGCGGCGCGCAGGATCAGTTCACGGTTGCGTTCGCGGATGGTGCTCATAAACCAGGTTTTTCCTTGCCGGCCCGGGCGGTTGGGCATGGTAGCACCGGGTTTGCGCAAGGCTCAAGAATGCCCCTCCCACACGTCTGAATGAGCAAAGTCGGTCAGGCCCTTGAGCCCTGCGCTGTCCTCTCGGCCGCCATCGCCGGCAAGCCGGCTCCTACAGGGGGGGCGCACGCCGAGAGTCTGTGGCGATACGCACAATTGTAGGAGCCGGCTTGCCGGCGATGGCGGTCGACCAGGCGCCGCAGAACCCACGACAGCATCAGAAATGATACTTGATCAACAGGCTCGCGGTGTCCTGGTTGGTCCTGAAGTCGCTGTTGCTCTGGAGGCCGTACTTGTTCTTCCAGTAGTCGTACTCAAACCCCACGTACAACTGCTTTTCGCCCCAATGCAGGGCCTTGCCCAGGTCGTACTTGATCTGCGGGTTGAAGTGCAGGTTGGCGTGGTAGGTCCCTTGGGCATTGCGGTCGTTGTCCACCACCCAGTCCATATAGCCGTCGATCAGCACGTTGGAATGGCCCACTGGGATGGTGTAGGACCAGACCGGGGTGATCTGCCAGATATTGCTGCCCGGACGGTTGCTGTCGGTATGGCGCTGGTAGAAGTTCAACTGGAAGTAGTCGAAGCCGGGTACGTCCAGGTCGAAGCCGGGGCCGAACAGGTAGGCGTTGGTGTCGCCTTCGCCGAACTCGTAGGTCATGGCCAGCAGCACATCCTTGACCGGGCCGAAGGCGAACGAACGGTCGAAGATCTTGCCCATGGACAGGCGCGGGGTGAACTCGCCGTAGTAGGTGTTCGGGCCGAGGCGGGTATCGGCCTTGCCGTTATAGAAGATCCGGTCGAGGAAGAAGAAGTTGTCGCCGTACTTCCAGGCGTCGGCGTGTTCGAAGGTGACGGTCTGCTGGATCTGCGGATTGACGGTGAAATTCTTGCCGTACAGGTAGGTCAGGCTGTTGTTCTGCCATTGCAGCAGGTCGCCCGCGCAGGCGGATCCTGCGCTCAGCAAGGTGGCGGACAATATCAGGCTCGTAGAGGTGCGCTTCATTGGGTTGCTCCCTAAGGTCAGTGGTTCAAGGCTTCCGTCGTTCAGCGCTCTGGGTTCGGCGCTTTTTTTCTGTCGGCCATCGCCGGTTCAGCGGCCTGCCTGCTTCTGGCAAGGGCCGGTTCAAGGCAAAAAAACAGTCAAAGACCCTGCGTTCGGCTGTCCGTGGGACAGTCGAGTGGTGCGGGCTTCTATAGGCCTTGGGGTTGTCCCGCGCCGGGATAGAGAGGCGCTTGGGTCAGGTGTCGGTGGCGATGGCTTGTTCGAGCGGATTCCAGCGGGCGCGCAGCATACTGATTCGCGCCCGAGGGCTCAAGCGCCCGTGCCAGAGCGCTCGCGTCCGCCGGCAAAGGTATCAGTGGGGGTGAACATGCCCGCTGAGTGCCGCCCGTTCGGCGCCCCCCAGCACGTTGAACAGCAGGTTCAGGGACACGGCGCTCAAGGTCGCCATGGCGATACCACTGTGGGTGATCGGACCCATCCACAGCGGCAGGTGGGCGAAGAACTCCGGTCGCACCACGGGGATCAGGCCCATGCCGATGCTTACCGCCACCAGCAACTGGTTGCGCCGATCGGAGATGTCCGCTTCCTGGAGGATCTTGATCCCGGTGGCCGCGACCATGCCGAACATGGCGATGGCCGCGCCGCCCAGTACCGCCGGTGGAATCGAGGCGACCAGGAACGCGGCCTTGGGCAGCAGGCTGAGGACGATCAGGAAGAGCCCGGCGACGATGGTCACCGAACGGCAGCGCACACCGGTCATCTGCACCAGGCCGATGTTCTGGGCGAAGGAGGAGTGGGTGAAGGTGTTGAAGAAACCGGCGAGGAACGAGGCGCCGGCGTCGCACAGCAAGCCGCGCCGGAGCATGCGTGGGGTGACGTCCTGGCCGGTGATCTTGCCCAGGGCGAGGAACATCCCGGTGGACTCGACGAAGATGATCACCACCACCAGGCACATGGACAGGATCGGTGCCAGGTGAAACTGCGGCAGGCCGAAATGCAGCGGGGTGACCACTTTCAGCCAGGGCGCCTGGGCCAGGCCGCTGAGGTCGACCATGCCGATGACGCCGGACAGCACATAGCCCAGGAGCATGCCGATCAGCACCGAGATATTCACCCAGAAGCCGCGCATGAAGCGGTTGATCAGCAGGATGGTGGCCAGCACCAGCGCGGCCACCGTGAGGTAGATCGGCGAGCCGAATTGTGTCGCGGCACTGCCGCCGCCAGCCCAGTTGACCGCCACCGGAAACAGCGAGAGGCCGATGGCGGTGATCACGGTGCCGGTGACCAGGGGCGGGAAGAAACGCACGACCTTGGACATGAACGGGGCGATCAGCAGGCCGAAAAAACCGGCGGCGATGGTGGCGCCGAAGATCCCGGTCATGCCGATACCGGGCATGCCGGCCATGGCCACCATGCTGCCGACGGCGGCGAAACTGGCACCCATCATCACCGGCATGCGGATGCCCATGGGGCCGATGCCGAGGGATTGCACCACGGTGGCGATACCGGCCACCAGCAGGTCGGCGTTGATCAGAAAAGCGATTTCCTCACGACCCAGGCCGGCGGCCTGTCCGATGATCAGCGGTACGGCGACGGCGCCGCCATACATCAGCAGAACGTGTTGCAGGCCCACCAGGATCAGCTGCAACAGAGGCAGGCGCTGGATAGCGGGTGCGGCGGGGATGCGCGGTTCGGATAACTCGGACATGCAACACCTCGGATTTTTTTATTCTTGTGGTTTTAGCGCTGTGTGGTTGCGGACAGCGTTTTTTGTAGCCGGGGTAACGCAACCGCTTCACGGTTGATCTCGAACCTGTAGGAGCAGGGCTTGCCCGCGAAGAGGCTTTCAAGATCGCTAAAAGCTTCGCGGGCAAGCCACGCTCCTACAGGTAACGCGGTGTCTCCAAATCAGCTGGCTAACAGCGACATTCAGTTGGTGCGTGCCCCCTGGTTGATCCAGGCCGCGATCAGGTCACGTTCCTGCTGGGTCATTTGGGTGATGTTGCCCAACGGCATGATCTGGGTGGTAATGGCCTGGGCCTGGATACGTGGAGCCAATTGCTGGATCTGTTGCGCGGTATCGAAGATCACCCCCGCCGGCGCCGAACTGAACAGCGGGCTGGTGGGTTGGGCCGAATGGCACACCGCGCAGCGTTCCTGGATCACACGGTGAACCTTGTCGAAGCTGACGTCGGCGGCACTCGCTGTGGTCGTTGGCGCAGGAACCGAATCCGGAGCTGCGGCGGCGGCTGGTGCGGCGGTAACGGCTGGCGTCTCTGGTACCGCTGGCGTGGCTTGGGCCGGCTTGCCGCCCAACGCGGTTTCCGGCAACGGCTGGTATTCGATCTTCGCCGGGACCTTGGCCACTTGCGGTGCGCTCGGGACCGGCGACGGGCCGGTGACATAGGCCAGGCAGATCATCCCAAGGGCCGCGACCGGCAAGGTCCAGGCAAACTTGTGACTGTTGTGCCGAGTGTTGAAATAGTGCCGCACCATCACCGCCAGCACCGCGATCCCGGCCAGGATCAGCCAGTTGTACGGGCTGCCATAGGTGCTCGGGAAGTGGTTGCTGATCATGATGAACAGCACCGGCAGGGTGAAGTAGTTGTTGTGCCGCGAACGCAGCAGGCCCTTGGCCGGCAGGCTCGGGTCCGGCGTGCGGTTCTCGGCGATGGCCGCCACCAGCGCGCGCTGGGCCGGCATGATGATGCGGAACACGTTGCCGACCATGATGGTGCCGATGATCGCGCCGACATGCAGGTAGGCGCCGCGACCGCTGAATACCTTGCTGAACCCGTAGGCGGCGGCAATCAGCAGCACGAACAGGATAAAGCCGAGCAGGGCCGGGCGCTTGCCCAGGGCCGAGTCACAGAGAAAGTCGTAGACGAACCAGCCGGCGATCAGTGCGCCGATACCGATGGCCACTCCCTCGGGGCCGCTCAGGCCGCTGCCGGGGGCCACGAGGTAGAGCACCGGGTTGGAGTAGAACACCACGCAGAGCAGCGCGATCCCCGACATCCAGGTGAAATAGGCTTCCCATTTGAACCAGTGCAGGTTGTCCGGCATGGTCGGCGGGGCCAGCTTGTATTTTTCCAGGTGGTAGATACCGCCGCCGTGGATCGCCCACAGATCGCCCGCCAGGCCGTCCCTGGGGTTGACCCGGTTGAGGTTGTTCTCCAGCCAGACGAAGTAGAACGATGCACCGATCCAGGCCACGCCCGTGATCATGTGAATCCAGCGCACGCTCAGGTTCAGCCATTCCATCAGATGTGCTTGCACAGTCTTTACCTCTCGCCTGTCACTCTTTTTCGGGAGTGATCAGACCTTCTCTTATTGGTGGGGGGCGAGGATCAGGTACTCATCCTCTTTGAAGAAATGCTCATCGCAGTTGTTGCCGGAGCCACTGCGATCAACCACCAGGAAGTCATCCCGCTTTTCGATCGTCAGCACCGGGTGGTGCCAGACGCCGCGATGGTAATTGATGCCCTGCCTGCCATTGCTGACAAAGGCGCGGACCAAGCCTGATACCGGTGCATCGCCAAGGGGCGCGACCACGATCAGAAAGGGGTTGCCGAGCAGCGGGATAAAAGCCTGGCTGCCCAGCGGATGGCGCTCGAGCATGCGCACGGTCAAGGGCATGTCCAGCGCGTCGGCGCGGAAGATGCTGATGATCGCCTGGTCGTCCGGCTTGGCGGTTTGCACCGTCGCCAGGCGATGGAAGCGCTGGGTCGAACCGTTGTTGATCATGAAGTGGTCGCTGCCGTCGGTTTCGATCACGTCACCGAAGGGGGCGAAGGCTTCTTTGCTCAGCGGTTCAATCGTCAGTGTGCGCATGCGGTTCTTCTGTTCTCGAATTCTGTGTATCGGTGGTTCCCGCGCGAGGCGCGAGAACCACCCATGGGGTTACTTCGCGACTTTGCCCAGCACCCGCAGGCGACTTACGCCACCGTCCGGGAACACGTTCAGGCGGATATGGGTGATAGGTCCCAGCGCCTTGATCTGTTCGGCGAAGCTGTGTTCCTGGTGCATTTCCAGCTTCTGGCTCGGCAGCAGTTCACGCCAGAACAGGCTCTGGGTCTCGATCTGGCTGTCGGTGCCGCCCTTGACGAAGGCGCCCTGGATCGAGCAGCTGTCCGGGTAGTTGCCCTTGAAGTGCAGGGTGTCGACGATGATCTGTTCGATCTCGCCCGGATGACCCAAAGCCACGATCACCCAGTCATTGCCCGGGGTACGCCGGCGCGCGGTTTCCCAGCCGTCGCCCATGTTGACGCCACGGCCCGGGTTGAGGATGTTGCTCATGCGGCCGAAATGCTCGTCGGAGCAGGCCAGGGCGCGGCCGCCGTTGAGGGCGGAAGCCAGGTCGACCTGTTCGTTGTCGCCCACCGCCGACCAGTCACGGAATGGAATACCGTAGACCCGCAGGCGTGCCACGCCGCCGTCCGGATAGATGTTGAAACGCAGGTGGCTGAAGGCCTGGTCGTTGCTGATCTCGTGGTAGTGGTGGCTGTTGCCTTGCAGCTCGACGGCGGACAGCACTTCGACCCACTGGGTGTTTTCGTCCGGCTCGCCGCTGCTCAGGAAGCAGGCTTCCAGGGAGGCCGACGGCGGATAGTTGCCAGTGAAGAACGAGGTATCGATGTCCACGCCCTTGATCAAGCCGGCGACGCCGAGGCGGATCACCGCGCTGTCGTAGCCTTCGAAACGCTTGCGGCGCGACTCCCAGCCGTCCATCCACTTGCCGTTGTCATCGAACACGCCTTCTTTCCAGACGGCCGGGGTCGGCTGGAACAGGCGGTTGGCGTCGGCGAACCAGTCGTCGGTGACCGAGAGGATCCTGGTGCCCAGGCGGGCGTCGGCCAGGTTGACGAACTTCTCGAAAGGTACGGCGTAGGCTTTCATGCTTTTTGTCTGCCTTTTAATAAGTGGCTGGGGAGGCTTGCCGGGTTCAGGTACGGCTCGCTAAAGGGTCAGTAGGCGGAACAGGGCGATCTTGTTGATCTCGGCCAGCGCGCACTGGAACTCGGTGTCCACCGGGTTATGGATGCGCACTTCGAACGCGGCGAGGATCTGATGCCGGTTGCTGCCTTTTACCGCCATGATGAAGGGGAACTTGAACTTGGCTTTATAGGCGTCGTTCAGCTCGGTGAAGCGTTGGAACTCTTCGTTCGAGCATTGGTGAATGCCGGCGCCGGCCTGTTCGTTGGTGCTGGCTTCGGTGAGTTGGCCCTGCACGGCGGCTTTGCCGGCCAGGTCCGGGTGGGCGTTGATCAGGGCCAACTGGCTGGCGTGATCGGCGCTCAAGAGGATGTCGCTCATGCGCTGGTGCAGGGTCTCGACCTCGTCGAGGTCGGCGTCCTGGCCCAGGTCGAAAGCCTTTTCGGCGACCCAGGGCGAATGTTCGTAGATATCGGCGAAGGCCTGGATAAAGGCTTCGCGGCTCAAGGTCGAGGGCTTGAGGGTCTTGAAGGCCGTCATTTCGCGACTCCCTGGAAAGGGTGGGTGGCGTGCCAGTGGCGAGCGATATCGACCCGGCGACTGAACCAGACCCGGTCATGGCCTTTGACATATTCGATGAAGCGCTGGAGGGCGGCCAGGCGTGCCGGGCGGCCGATCAGGCGACAGTGCAAACCGATGGAGAGCATCTTCGGCGCTTCGTCGCCTTCAGCGTAGAGCACGTCGAAGGCGTCCTTGAGGTACTGGTAGAAATCGTCGCCCTTGTTGAAGCCTTGCACCTGGGTGAAGCGCATGTCGTTGGTATCGAGGGTGTAGGGAATTACCAGGTGCGGCTTACCGGTGGGGCTGTCGGGTTCCCAGTAGGGCAGGTCGTCGTCGTAGGTGTCCGAGTCGTAGAGGAAGCCGCCTTCCTCCATCACCAGCTTGCGGGTGTTCGGCCCGGTGCGTCCGGTGTACCAGCCCAATGGGCGTTCGCCGCTGATTTCGGTGAGGATGCGGATGGCTTCGAGCAGGTGCTCGCGCTCCTGGGCTTCGTCCATGTACTGGTAGTCGATCCAGCGGTAGCCGTGGCTGCAGATCTCGTGGCCGGCCGCGACCATGGCGCGGATCACGTCCGGGTGGCGCTGGGCGGCCATGGCCACGGCGAACACGGTCAGGGGAATATCGAAACGCTTGAACAGCTTGAGAATCCGCCACACGCCTGCACGGCTGCCATACTCGTAGAGCGACTCCATGCTCATGTTGCGCGCGCCCTGCAGAGGCTGCGCCGCGACCATCTCCGAGAGGAAGGACTCGGATTCCGGGTCGCCATGGAGGATGTTGCGTTCGCCGCCTTCTTCGTAGTTGAGCACGAAGGACAAGGCGATGCGGGCATTGCCCGGCCAGTGGGGGTGAGGCGGGTTGCTGCCGTAACCGATCAGGTCGCGTGGGTAGTCGGCGCTCACTGCAGTCTTCCTTCTTGTTCGTGGTGACGGTTGCGTGGTGCCCCGTCAAAACCGGGTGGCGTCACGGCGATGAAGTGATTGTATACAACTTTATAATCATTTTGTAAGCCCGTATTTTTGCATTTCTTTCCGTTTGATGACCGCAGGTTTCACCTCGGGGAACACTGCAAGAAACCTGCCTGATCGGTCAGCTAGTGGTTCTGAGGTCTTCTGCGGGCAAGTGATTGCGCTCTATTCGTGGCTGGCTGGGCCGAGCCGGGGGTGTTAGAAAAAAGCTTGAATTTATTGTGTACAATTTTTTGTAAAAGTGTCTTAATTATTTCCGGGCCGCCCCTCTGGGGCATGGCCTCTCCTTTATCCACTGACTCCGGGAGGCGCGAGGCCTGATCTGCCTGAAGGGCAGGGCGGCCCGCAGAAGCAATGGGACGTTTGACTACGCATGTTTTGGATGCCGCGCATGGCTGCCCCGGCAGTTCGATCAAGGTCGAGCTGTATCGGGTCGAAGGCGCACAGTTGGAGCTGGTCGCCAGCGCCCTGACCAACAGCGACGGGCGCTGCGATGCACCGTTGCTGCAAGGGGCCGACTACCGCTCCGGGGTCTATCAGTTGCAGTTCCATGCCGGTGACTACTATCGGGCTCGTGGCGTGGCGCTGCCGGAACCGGCGTTCCTCGACGTGGTGGTGCTGCGTTTCGGGATCAGTGCCGAGCAGGAGCACTACCACGTGCCGTTGCTGATTTCGCCCTACAGCTATTCGACCTACCGAGGCAGCTAGATTCCCCAAGCATCTGCGCCAAAGCTTCCTTGGTTATTTGCCCGCGTTCACTGCGGGCTTTTTTATGTCTGGCGATTGGGTTGGCAGAGGTTGTGATGGTGAATGTGAGGGCCTCTTCGCGGGCAAGCTCCGCTCCCACAGTTTTGTGTCTGTACACAATACCGAGGTTGACTCGGACATTGTGGGAGCGGAGCTTGCCCGCGAAGAGGCCAGTACTGGCACTGCATATCTAACGGCTCAACAAAGATATCGCCCCCGCCCCACCGAACAACCCGGCGCTGATCCGGTTGAACCAGCTCTGCCCTTTACCGCTTCGCAGATAACTCGCCGCGCCATGGGCGCCGAGGCCATAAGCCAGCTTGCACAGCAGATCCAACACGGTCCAAGTAGCGATCATCACCAGCAACTGGCCGAGAAACGCTTGGTCGGCCTTGAGAAACTGCGGCAGGAAGGCCGCGAAGAACAGGATGTCCTTCGGGTTGCTGGCACCGAGCACAAAGGCGCGCCCAAACAGGGCACGAAAGCGTGGGGCCGGCGCGGTTTCGGGCACATTCGCCGCCCGTGCCGGCTGTCGCGATTGCTGCCAGCTCTGCCAGGCGAGATAGAACAGGTACAGCGCGCCGACAATCTTCAGGGCGCTGAACACCTGTTCCGAAGCCAGCAGCAACGCACCCAGGCCCAGGGCCGAAGCGCTCAACAGGCAGATCGAGGCACTGACCCCGCCGAGAAAGGCCGGGTATGAACGACGCAATCCATAATTCAGGCTGTTGCTGATCATCAGCAGCGACAGCGGCCCGGGGATCAGGATCACCACCAGGGCGGCGCTGCTGAACAACAACCAGGTTTCCAGACTCATCAGGTTTCTCCCTTCGTACAAAAGCCCCACCGAAGTGAGGCTGGTTACTACCGCATGGGCTCTCTTACAGGAAGATGAACTTGGCGATAAAAATGGCGCACAGCACCCACAGGCTGACGGAAATATCCTTGAACTTGCCGGTCCCGGCCTTCAGTGCCACATAGGTGATAAAACCCAGGGCAATGCCATCGGCGACCGAAAAAGTCAGCGGCATCATGATCGCGGTCACAATCGCCGGAATACTGTCCGTCGCGTCGTCCCACTCGATATGCGCCATGCCGCTCATCATCAGCATCGCTACATAAATCAGCGCGCCGGCGGTCGCGTACGCAGGGATCATGCCAGCCAGCGGGGCAAAGAACATGGCCGCCACAAACAGGATACCTACAGTAACAGCGGTCAGACCAGTCCGACCACCAGCGGCAACACCCGCGGCACTTTCCACGTAGCTGGTAACGGGTGGCACACCGACCACGGCACCGAATACGCTGGAGACGCTGTCGGCTTTCATTGCCCGGGACAGGTTCTCGATACGGCCGTCGGGGTTGACCAGGCCGGCGCGCTGGGCGACGCCCATCAGGGTGCCGGCGGTGTCGAACATGTGCACGAAGAGAAAGGCCAGGACCACGCTGATCATGCTGACGTTGAATACGCCCTTCAGGTCCATGGCCATCCAGGTCGGGGCCAGGCTCGGTGGGGTGGAGAAGATGCCGTGGTATTCCACCAGGCCCAGGCCCCAGCCGGCCAGGGTCACGGTGATGATGCTGATGAGGATGGCGCCGAAGACCCGGTGGTAGCTGAGGATTGCGATCATCAGGAAACAGATGGCGGCCAGCAATGGGCCGGGTTCATGCAGGGCGCCGAGCCTGATCAGGGTGGCGGGGCTGGCAACGATGATCCCGGCGGTTTTCAGGCCGATCACCCCGAGAAACAGCCCGACGCCGGCACCCATCGCATGGCGCAGGCTGACGGGAATGCTGTTGAGCAGCCATTCGCGGATCCTCGACAGGGTCAGGGCCATGAACAGCACGCCGGAGATGAAGACCGCACCGAGGGCGGTTTCCCAGTGGTAGCCCATGGTGCCGACCACGGTGTAGGTGAAGAACGCGTTCAGGCCCATGCCCGGTGCGAGGCCCACCGGCCAGTTGGCGTAGAGGCCCATCAGCAGGCAGCCGAGGGCGGCGGCGATGCAGGTGGCGACAAAGGCGGCGCCATGGTCGATGCCGGCGTCGGCCATGATGTTCGGGTTGACGAAGATGATGTAGGCCATGGTGATGAAGGTGGTCACCCCGGCGATCAGTTCGGTTTTCACCGTGGTGCCATGCAACCTGAGCTTGAACAGGCGTTCCAGCAGGCCGGAACTTGACGGTGGCGACAGGTCCAGCAGGGGGGCTTCGGATTTGCGGCTTTCCACAGCGAGTACTCCTCAAGAGTTTTATTGTTATTTCCAGAGCCGGGCGCAGGGGCGGGCAACGGCTCTTTGAGGCAGCACGGGTTTGTTGACTGTAAAGTCAGGAACTCGCACGAAGCGAATTATGCTTTTGTATACAAATAAAGCAAATAATGTTTTTGGATTTGTGTGCGATACGTCGGAAGGTAGGATCTTGTTGGCGGGAGTAGTCGCGAAACCTGTAGGGGCCGGCTTGCTGGCGATTGCAATCTGGCAGTCGACATCTGTATCGCCTGTTAAACCGCTATCGCCAGCAAGCCGGCGCCTACAAGGGGGCGTATCAGGAAGGGCGGTTTTCTCCCAGCGCGAGGTTCACCGCCAGCCAGCCCTCCACCGCGGCCTCACCAGCCTGGGCGAAAGCCTTCTGCAACAACTTGACCTGCTCACGGCGCAACGACTCTTCCAGGCTCGCCCCGTCCGCCGTCAGGCGCAGCAGGCGCTTGCGCTTGTCGGCCTCGGACGCAACGCTGCGCACCAGGTCCATCTCGGTCAACTGGCGCAACGGCATGTTCAGCGCCTGCTTGCTGACGCCGAGCAAGGTCAGCAACTCCTTGACGCTCACGTCCGGATAACGGGCGATAAAAAACACAATGCGCTGGTGCACCCGGCTCAAGCCACGACGCTCGAGCATTTCGTCGGCCTTGGCGGTGAACGCCTGGTAGCCGAAAAAGAAGGCCTGCATGGCGTCTTGCTGCGCGTTTGAATTTTTAAGGTCAAGCATATTGACGTATCGGCTCGTGGCGGCGTAATTTCGGTCAAGCAGTTTGACGTACTTTCCGCTTACTTAGCTACCGGTGACCTGCCATGGCCTTCTCCGAACGCGTGACCCGTCTGAAAAGCTCTCTGATTCGCGAAATCCTCGCCGCCGCTCAACGCCCGGAAGTGATGTCCTTTGCCGGCGGACTGCCATCCGAAGCCATGTTGCCGACGCTGGACTGGGAGGGCCTGCCGGTCGCCTTCGGCCAATACGGCATGAGTGAGGGCGAACCGGCGCTGCGCGAGGTGCTGGCCGCCGAGGCGCGGGCGCTGGGGATCGACTGCCAGGCCAGCCAGGTGCTGGTGCTCAGCGGTTCCCAGCAGACCCTGGACCTGGTGGCCAAGCTGCATATCGACAAGGGCACCGAGATCCTCCTCGAAGGGCCGACCTACCTCGCCGCCTTGCAGATCTTCCAGCTGTTCGGCGCCGATTGCCTGACGATCCCCCAGGAACAGGACGGCCCCGACCTGCTCCAACTGCGTGCGCGCCTGGAAAACCACCAGCCGGCCTTCGTCTATTTGATTCCGACGTTCCAGAACCCGTCCGCCGTGCGCTACAGCGAAGCCAAGCGCGAGGCCGTCGCCGCCTTGCTCGACGAATTCGGCGTAACCCTGATCGAAGACGAACCCTATCGCGAGCTGACCTATGACGGCGGCAGCGCCCGGCCGATTGTCAGCCGTTTGAAGCGCAGCAGCTGGATCTATACCGGCACGGTGTCCAAGACCCTGGCCCCCGGGTTGCGGGTCGGTTACCTGATTGCCAGCCCGGACCTGTTCCCCCATCTGCTCAAGCTCAAGCAGTCGGCGGACCTGCACACCAACCGCGTCGGCCAGTGGCAGGCGTTGCAGTGGATCGGTACGGAAAAATATCGCCAGCACCTGGTGCAACTCCGGGACTTTTACCGGGTCCGACGGGATGCCTTTCAACAGGCATTGGAGCGCCACTTCGCTGACCTGGCCGATTGGCAGGTGCCGCAGGGCGGTTTGTTCTTCTGGCTGACCCTCAAACAGCCGCTGGATACCCGCACCTTGCTCGCCGACGCGTTGAGTCGGGATGTCGCATTCATGCCCGGCGAACCTTTTTTTGCCGAACCGGAGCGTAATCCGGGTAATCTTCGTCTCAATTTCAGTCACATCGCACCGGAGCGTCTGGACGAAGGTCTCAAGCGCCTGGCTGCTGTCATCCGTCACGCACAGGCTGCACAAGCGGCTTAAGGGGAGGGCCATGTACAAGGTTTATGGCGATTACCAGTCGGGCAATTGCTACAAGATCAAGCTGATGCTGCACCTGCTGGGGCAGGAATATCGCTGGCACCCGGTGGACATCCTCAAGGGTGACACCGAGACCCCGGAATTCCTGGCGAAGAACCCCAACGGCAAGGTGCCGGTGCTGGAGCTGGAAGACGGCACCTGCCTGTGGGAGTCCAATGCGATTCTCAACTTCCTGGCCGATGGCAGCGAATTCCTGCCCACCGAGCCGCGTCTGCGTACCCAGGTGCTGCAATGGCAGTTCTTCGAGCAGTACAGCCACGAACCCTATATCGCGGTAGCGCGGTTTATCGAGTTCTACCTGGGCTTGCCGGAAGAGCGTCGCGAGGAATACCTCAAGCTGCAGAAGCGCGGGCACAAGGCGTTGAAAGTGATGGAAAAGCAGCTTCAGCAAACCCCGTACCTGGTGGGCGAGCACTATTCGATTGCTGATATCGCGCTGTATGCCTATACCCATGTGGCCCATCAGGGCGGCTTCGACCTGAGCGAATACCCGGGTATCCAGGCCTGGTTGCTGCGGGTGGCCAGCCATCCGAAGCATGTCGGCATGCTGGATTGATCGGCAAATCCGGAAACACTTAAACCGGCCCCAGGGCCGGTTTATTTTTGCCCGCGCAAGCACTTTTGTCGCCGGCGAGGTCCTATCGAGAACTGTGTTTATTACCTACTAAACGGGGTGCCGTCCATGAAATATCCACGCGTAGGGTTTTTGACTGCCAGCCTGCTGGGCCTGGCCATGGGTGCACAGGCAGCCGACAACTGCGATGCCAACCAGGCGTCGATGAATGAATGTGCGGGCAAGGCGTTCAAGCAGGCCGACAATGACCTGAACACCTACTACAAGACCCAGATGGATTACCTGAAGAACCCGGCCAACAAGGCCGCGCTCCAGGATGCCCAGCGCAAGTGGCTGGCTTTCCGCGACGCCGATTGCCTGTATCAGAATGGCAAACCGGCGGACGGTGGTTCGATCTGGCCGCTGCTGGATCTGCAGTGCAAGACCGAGTTGACCAGGCAGCGGGCGGCGCAATTGAAGGCTTATACCGAGTGTCGTGATGAAACCAACGGCTGCCGCAACTGACGGCGACTGAACTCAGGCCGCGGCAAAACGCTTGTCCAGGTAATCGATGATCACCTTGGACTCGTACATCCAGGTGGTCTGGCCGTTTTCTTCGATACGCAGGCACGGCACCTTGATCTTGCCGCCTTGCTCGAGCAGGGTCTGGCGATCCTGTTCGTTGTTCTTCGCATCACGCAGCGCCACCGGCACGTTGAGGCGGCGCAGGGTACGACGGGTCTTCACGCAGAACGGGCAGGCGTGGAACTGATACAGGGTCAGGTCCCTGGCCGCGGCATCGACCTTGGCCTGGTCTGGCGCGGAGCGCTTTTGCTTGCTGGGGCGGGTGAGGAAATCGATGAAGATGATGAGTTGGCCCAGGCCGACTCGAAGTGCTTTGACGAACACGGGATAGCCTCGCGGGCGGTGGAGAAGGGGCGCAGCTTACCTGATTTTCTCCAGGCGAAAAAAAAACCGGCGATGAGTGCCGGTTTTTTCATGTCGCCCGATCTTACTTGATCAGCGCCAGGAACTCGCTGCGGGTCGCGGCGTTTTCGCGGAACTCGCCGAGCATCACCGAGGTGATCATCGACGAATTCTGTTTCTCCACACCGCGCATCATCATGCACATGTGCTTGGCTTCGATCACCACCGCGACACCCAGGGCCCCGGTCACCTGCTGGACCGCGTCGGCGATCTGGCGGCTGAGGTTTTCCTGGATCTGCAGGCGCCGGGCGTACATGTCGACGATACGCGCGACCTTGGACAGGCCCAGCACCTTGCCGCTCGGGATGTAGGCCACGTGGGCCTTGCCGATAAAGGGCAGCAGGTGGTGTTCGCACAACGAGTAGAGCTCGATGTCCTTGACCAGCACCATTTCGCTGTTGTCGGAGCTGAACAAGGCACCGTTGGTGACTTCTTCCAGGGTCTGTTCGTAACCGCGGCAAAGGTACTGCATGGCTTTGGCGGCGCGCTTGGGCGTGTCGAGCAGACCTTCGCGGGAGACGTCCTCGCCGAGTTGGCCGAGGATCGCGGTGTAATTCTGTTCCAGGGACATGAAGCTACCTGTGGGAGTTTACGCAAAGAGCAAGGATACGGCGGCTGGCAGCCGCCTGCAAATTCGATGACGGTTCGGTTACTCGTCGCGACCTTCCATCATGGTTCGTTTCAGCATCACATACACCGCGCCCGCGCCGCCATGCTTGGGCTGGCAGGAGGTGAACCCCAGGACCTGGGCGTGCTGACGGAGCCAGGTGTTGACGTGGCTCTTGATCATCGGGCGCTTGCCGTCCAGGCGTACGGCCTTGCCGTGGGTGACGCGCACGCAGCGGATTTCGAATTTGGTCGCCTCGGCAAGAAACGCCCAGAGGGTTTCCCGGGCTTTTTCCACACTCATGCCGTGCAGGTCGAGACTGCCTTCGAAGGGGATCTGGCCGATCTTGAGCTTGCGCATCTGGCTTTCCTGGACCCCGTCACGGGCCCAGTGCAGGTCGTCTTCGGGACCGACGTCGATGACGAACTGGTCGGACAGCCCGTCCACCGCGGTGTCCTGCACCCGCACCGTGGCCGCCTGGCGCAGCTTGGCCAGTTGCGCACGGTCGGACTTGGGCTTGCCGGTGTCGGCACGGTCATGCTTGATCGGCTTGACGCCACGGATCTCGCTTTTGAACAGGGAAAAGTCGTCGTCTTGCATGTCAGCCTCCGCAGGGCCTGGCAGTTTACCCAAGTCCCCCGGGTGTCGTCACAGTCGATTGCGCGCAGGTGCTTGATCAGTCGTGCTTTTTCATCAGGTGGGGGGCGATGTTCAGTCCATGGCGGCTGCGCATCCGACGACGGCTGCGGCGCCACAGCCAGACCCCGAACCAGAGCGTCAGCACGCCCACGCCCAAGGCCACCGCCGAACCGGTCGGCGTGGCATTCAAATCCCCGAGTGCCGGCGCATGGCCGAGCAGGCTGGCCGCCCCGGCCATCACCAGCAACACCCCGAAGGTGGCCAACAGCGCCGCAATGGCAGCGCTCAAACGCGAGCCCCAGGTGCTCTGGCCCCGGGGACGCAGGCGGCGAGCGTCAAAACCATCGGATATCTTCATTCCGATTTCCTCTATGAGTATCGGCCCTTCGACCGGGAGATGGTCGGCTTGTTCCTGATGTGTCCGGGAAATCGGAAAATGAGACGCAATTGACAGGACTAATGGATGGGCGGTCGCCAGGACAACCCATCGCCGCCGCTAGCCGATCAGGTCTTTGGTCTGCGCCAGGGTGGCGAAATTGTCCGCCATGATCGCCATCTCGGTGCGCTGGACCTGGGCGGCGCTGATGATTTCATCCTTGTAGGGCAGGTCGCGGGTCGCGCAGGCATCTTCCACCAGGGTGCAGCGGAAGCCCAGGTTCTTGGCCGCGCGCACCGTGGTGCTGACGCTGGAGTGGCTCATGAAGCCGCAGACGATCAGGTCCAGGGAGCCGAGTTCCTGCAGGTGCTTCTCCAGGCCCGTGCCGTGAAAGGCGCTGGGCAGCAGCTTGCCGATCAGGGTTTCGTCGCCCTGGGGTTCCAGCCCCGGAATGAACTCACCGCGCTCGCCCTGGGGATCGAACAGACCGCCCACGGTGCCCAGGTGACGGATATGCACGATAGGCCGTCCGGCCTGGCGGGCTGCGGCAACCAGTTGCTTGATATTGTCGACGGCAGCGTCCATGCCGGACAAGGCCAGCGGGCCACTGAGATATTCTTTCTGGGCGTCGATGATCAACAGGCTGGCATGGCTCAGATTGGCGGCTGCATAACCACGACCGCTGAGTTGAAACATCGTCTTTGGAACGGACATTCGGGGCTCCTTTGAGTGGGGCTTTTACCGCATTGTCCTCCGGCTGAGCGCGTATGTGAATCGCAACCCGTGCAGGCGGCGTGGTTATTGGGCTGTAGCCGTGTCAAGGGTTGTTTGCCGGCGTGTGAAACCGCGCTCGATGATGTCTTTTTGCCTTATTTTCACCCGGTGCTGGTTTGACTGTTAGAATCCCCCGTCGTTTTTTTCAGGAGCCTCCCCGTGATCAATTCCCGCCTGCGCACGCTGCGCGACCATATTCGTTGGGCTGTCAGCCGCTTTCATGGCGCGGATCTGTTTTTCGGCCATGGCACCGACAATGCCTGGGACGAGGCGCGTCAATTGGTGCTGGGGGCCTTGCACCTGCCTTGGGAAATTGCCGACAGCTATCTCGACTGCCGCCTGGAAGACGACGAACTGAGCCGTTTGCAGCACTTGCTCAAGCGCCGCATCGAAGACCGTGTGCCCACTGCTTACCTGTTGGGTGAGGCGTGGTTCTGCGGCATGTCGTTTATCGTCGATGAGCGGGTGCTGATTCCGCGTTCGCCGATCGGCGAGTTGATCGAAGGTCACTTCGCTCCCTGGCTGGCGAATGAGCCGGCGCGGATTCTCGACCTGTGCACCGGCTCCGGCTGCATCGGCATCGCCTGTGCCTATGAGTTCCAGCAGGCGGAAGTGGTGTTGGCCGACCTGTCTTTCGAAGCGCTGGAAGTGGCCAACCAGAATATCGAGCGCCATGGTGTCGATGAGCGGGTGTTCACGGTCCAGGGCGATGGCTTCGATGGTCTGCCCGGTCAGCGTTTCGACCTGATCGTCTCCAATCCTCCTTATGTGGATGCCGAGGACTTTGCCGACATGCCGGAGGAATACCAGCACGAGCCCGAGTTGGGCCTGGCCTGCGGCGAAGACGGCCTGAACCTGGTGCGACGGATGCTGGCCGAGGCGGCGGATCATCTGACCGAGAAGGGCCTGCTGATTGTCGAGGTCGGCAACAGCCAGGTGCATGTCGAGGCGTTGTACCCCGAGGTGGATTTTGCCTGGCTGGACTTCGAGCGGGGCGGGCATGGCGTGTTCATGCTGACCGCCGAGCAGTGTCGTGCGCATCAGGCGCTGTTTGCCGCGAAAATCTGAAGAACGACACCGACCTGTAGGAGCCGGGCTTGCCCGCGAAGCTTTTGGCGCCCTCAAGGACGCCTTCGCGGGCAAGCCCGGCTCCTACAGGTTTTGCCGTGTTCTGGAGATCGCCGAACGCTTGAGCAATCCTGGCGGACATATTCCCGACGAGTGAACCGTTTAAGTCGCCAGGCCCGCCCGGCAAGGTGAGCCAGAGGCAAACCTTCCCTCGATTATCCGCAAAGCCCGCCATAGAGAGGCGTACAGCGATATTTCGAGATAAATAAATCTCCCTTTTTTCGCCAATTCCGGTATAGTGCGCGCCGGCCTTTAACCGGGCCGCGTTTAGGTAATGCAATTCCCCGAAGTCAGCTTCGGCTGCTGTCCGCCATGCGGACTATCCTTGACGATTCTTTCATTCAATCGTTTTCGCAAATCCCCGCCGACAAAGCTGCCAGGGTGACTCTCAGAGTCTTACAAGGCATGCGCAGCTTTGGAGCATGGGTCTTTGCGGATGCACTTAGAGGCAGACCCATGACCCAGGAAATCGGCGGCTTCGCCGCTTTTAATCTTAATCCGAATATTCTTGCAGCCGTCACCGCGACTGGCTACGAAGAGCCTTCGGCTATCCAGCAGCAATCGATCCCGATCATCATGGCCGGCCACGACATGATTGGCCAGGCGCAAACCGGTACGGGTAAAACCGCTGCGTTCGCCCTGCCGATCCTGCATCGCATCGATCCTGCTAAGCGCGAACCGCAAGCCCTGATCCTGGCGCCAACCCGTGAGTTGGCGTTGCAAGTAGCAACCGCTTTCGAAACCTACGCCAAGCAAATGCCGGGCGTTACCGTTGTGGCCGTTTACGGCGGCGCGCCCATGGGCCCACAACTGAAAGCAATCCGTAATGGCGCACAGATTGTTGTCGCCACTCCGGGCCGTCTGTGCGACCACCTGCGTCGTGACGAAAAAGTCCTGGCCACCGTGAACCACCTGGTTCTCGATGAAGCGGACGAAATGCTCAAGCTCGGCTTCATGGACGACCTGGAAGTCATCTTCAAGGCCTTGCCGGCAACCCGCCAGACCGTTTTGTTCTCGGCGACCCTGCCGCAGTCGATCCGCGCCATTGCCGAACGCCACCTGCGCGATCCGCAACACGTCAAGATCCAGACCAAGACCCAGACCGTGACCGCGATCGAACAGGCTCACCTGTTGGTTCACGCCGACCAGAAGACCTCGGCTGTGCTGAGCCTGCTGGAAGTCGAGGATTTCGACGCCCTGATCATGTTCGTGCGCACCAAGCAAGCGACCCTGGACCTGGCCAGTGCCCTGGAAGCCAAAGGCTACAAAGCCGCTGCGCTGAACGGTGACATCGCCCAGAACCAGCGTGAGCGCGTGATCGACTCCCTCAAGGATGGCCGTCTGGACATCGTTGTGGCGACCGACGTTGCTGCTCGTGGCCTGGACGTTCCGCGTATCACTCACGTATTCAACGTCGACATGCCGTACGATCCTGAGTCCTACGTTCACCGTATCGGCCGTACCGGCCGTGCCGGTCGCGAAGGTCGTGCGCTGTTGCTGGTGACTCCACGTGAGCGCCGCATGCTGCAAGTGATCGAGCGTGTAACCGGTCAGAAAGTTGCCGAAGTCCGCCTGCCGGATGCCCAGGCCGTTCTCGATGCGCGCATCAAGAAACTGACCAACAGCCTGTCGCCACTGGTAGCCGATGCTGAATCGACCCACGGCGAACTGCTGGATCGCCTGACCGCCGATATCGGTTGCAGCCCGCGTGCCCTGGCCGCGGCCCTGCTGCGCAAGGCCACCAATGGCCAGGCGCTGACCCTGGCGGCGATCGAGAAAGAGCGTCCGCTGGTGCCGAACAACGCGCCACGTGGCGATCGTCCGGAGCGTTCCGGTGACCGTCCCGAGCGTAGCGATCGTGAGCGTCGTGCCCCGGTGCCATTGGCCGAAGGCCGTGCCCGCTGCCGTACCGCGCTGGGTGCGCGTGACGGTATCGCCGCCAAGAACCTGCTGGGTGCCATCCTCAACGAAGGTGGCCTGGCCCGTGAAGCGATCGGTCGCATCCAGGTGCGTGACAGCTTCAGCCTGGTGGAACTGCCGGAAGATGGTCTGGAGCGTCTGCTGACCAAGCTGAAGGACACCCGTGTGGCTGGCAAGCAGCTCAAGCTGCGTCGCTACCGCGAAGATTGATCAACCCCCGGGTTGATTGATCGATAAAAAAATCCCCGACTGGTTCGGGGATTTTTTTTGCCTGCTGTAGGAGCGAGCTTGCTCGCGATGGGCGTCAACGATAACGCGGGGCATCTGATACCCCGCGGTGCCTGAGCCATTATCGCGAGCAAGCTCGCTCCTACAGGGGATTGGTGGGGGTCAGGCGAAGCGATAGATGTCCATGCCCAGCGCGCCCATGGTGAACCCCTTGTGGGCGATGCTCATCTGGCCACCGGCGCCACGGGCGAAATACAACGGCAGCAGGTGCTCGTCACTGGGGTGGCTGCGCACGGCGTAGGGCGCCTGTTTGCGGTAGTCGTGCAGGGCGGCTTCGTCATCGGCAGCGAGTTTGTCGACCATCCAGTCGCGGAAGGCCTTGGCCCACGGCTCGATGCTGTCGGGGCCGGCATGCCAGTCCAGTTCTCCGAGGTTATGGGTAATGCTGCCGGAGCCGATCAGCAGGATGCCCTGGGCCCGCAGGCCGCTGAGGGCATGCCCGATACGGGTTTGCAAGGCAGGGCCCATGCGGCTTGGCAAGGACACCTGGACCACCGGGATATCGGCTTGCGGGTACATCAGCGACAGGGGCACCCAGACCCCATGGTCGAATGGGCGCTGGTCATCGAGGCGGGCGGCCAGGCCATCGGCGTTGAGCAGGGCGACAATCTCGGCGGCCAACTGCGGTTCGCCGGGTGCCGGGTACTGCACGGCGAACAGTTCCCGTGGAAAACCACCGAAGTCGTGCCAGGTTTCCGGCTGCGGATTGCTGCTGACCCGCAGGTCCTGGCTTTCCCAGTGGGCCGAGACGATGACGATGGCCTTCGGTCGCGGCAGCTCGGCCGCCAGGCGGGCCAGGGCCGGGCCGCTGGCGCCGGGGTCCAGGGCCAGCATGGGTGAACCGTGGGAGATGAACAGGCTGGGGAGCATAATGAAAGTCCTGAGCGTCAAGTTTAAGATGACGCCATCTTCAATCAGATCATTGATCTAAATCTAATATAAGTTTTAGTGCTTTTTGATCGAATTTTCAGGGTGAGCCTATGCAACCGGAATTTTGGCACAAGCGTTGGGAACACAATCAGATCGGCTTTCACCTGGAGCAGGTCAACCTCCATCTACAGCGCTTCTGGCCCGACCTGGCGCTGCCGATAGAGGCGCGGGTGCTGGTGCCCTTGTGTGGCAAGAGCCTCGATCTGGCCTGGTTGGCGGCCCAGGGCCTGCGCGTCTTGGGGGTGGAGTTGTCGGAGAAGGCCGTGGAGGCTTTTTTTGCCGAGCAGCAGCTCAAGCCGCTGATACGCCGGCAGGGTGAGTTCATGGTCTATGAGGCGGGTCCGCTGGAACTCTGGTGTGGAGACTTCTTCGCCTTGACGGCCGCCGACGTGGCCGACTGTGTGGGGCTGTATGACCGGGCGGCGCTGATCGCCTTGCCACCGCCAATGCGCGAGCGTTATGCGGCGCATTTGAGCGGGATACTGGCGGCGGGCACCCAGGGCTTGTTGATCACCCTCGACTACGATCAGACCCAGCTCGACGGGCCGCCGTTCGCCTTGCTCGATGGCGAGGTCCGGCGCTTGCTGGAGCCGCAGTGGCAGCTTCAGGTGGAGGATGAACAGGATGTGCTTGGCGAGAGCTGGAAGTTTCTCCAAGCTGGTGTGACCCGGCTTGATGAGCGGGTTTACCGGCTGGAGAAGGTTTTGTAATCAGGGGCGGGAAATGCAAAAGGGCGACTTTCGTCGCCCTTTGCGTTGTGCCTGTGAGGTCTGATCAGCCGCGACGACGCAGGGCTTCGATACGCTCTTCCAGCGGCGGGTGGCTCATGAACATCTTCGCCAAGCCCTGTTTCAGGCCGCCGTTGATACCGAAGGCGTTCAGGGTATCCGGCATGTGCACCGGCAGGCCCTGTTCGGAGCGCAGGCGTTGCAGGGCGCCGATCATCGCGGCGGTACCGGCCAGGCTGGCACCGGCTTCGTCGGCGCGGAATTCACGCTTGCGCGAGAACCACATGACGATGGCGCTGGCCAGGAAACCCAGGACCAGTTCGGCGAAGATGGTCGCCACATAGTAGGCGATACCCTGGCCCTCTTCGTTCTTGAAGATGACCTTGTCGACGAAGTTGCCGATGATCCGCGCAAAGAACATCACGAAGGTGTTCACCACGCCCTGTATCAGCGCCAGGGTGACCATGTCGCCATTGGCCACGTGGCCGATCTCGTGGGCCAGCACGGCCTTCACTTCATCGGGCGAGAAGCGTTCCAGCAGGCCCTGGCTGACCGCGACCAGCGCGTCGTTCTTGTTCCAGCCGGTGGCG
The DNA here is from genome assembly GCF_023242385.1 of Pseudomonas sp. MWU12-2345. Classification (NCBI taxonomy): domain Bacteria; kingdom Pseudomonadati; phylum Pseudomonadota; class Gammaproteobacteria; order Pseudomonadales; family Pseudomonadaceae; genus Pseudomonas; species Pseudomonas sp. MWU12-2345. The sequence goes on from NZ_JALLJA010000003.1 coordinate 115,948, forward strand.
AAGGCGTTTGCCTCGTAGGCCGGGAAGATACCCACCTCGGGCATCTTGATCCCGGCGTCGCGGGACAGTTGCTCGACGGTTTGCAGCAGCCACTGCTCATGGCGGGTACGAGGCTGGGTGATGAGCTGGGTGCCGGTGCTCATCTTCGCCATCCACTTGGAGATGAACAACGAGAACAGCGAACCGGCGAAACCAAAGACCGCACAGAAGACCAGCAGCTGATTGAGGTTGAGATCAACCCCGTTGGCCGCCATGAACCCGTTGAAGCCGAAAAGGCTCAGGGTGATGCTGGCAATCAGCACGACCGCCAGGTTAGTGGCCAAGAACAGCAGGATGCGCATCATGGTTGAAAGTTTCTCCTCAGCTAAAGATGTAGCGTCATGCGGGGTATATAAGGTGCAGCTGCGACCTATTCAACCGGGTGACTATTTCAAACTGTGTCCTACAGCTTGATTCTAGCCGCTTGCCAGTCATTTCCTAATGGAGGGCTTGGGTTTTCGAGGCGTTGCAACGCCGCACGCCCCGTTGAAACCGGGGGATGTGCTGGCAATGAGAGAGGTTCCCTGGCCGGCGGCATGCTGACGCAAAGACATACAAAAAGAAATGGGGGCAAAGCGCTTTCCTGCGACTCTCGGATGAGTCGCAGGAAGGTGTAGGAAATTACTGGCGGTAGGTTTTCAGGAACGAACCGATGCGCCCGATGGCCTGTTCCAGGTCATCCACCCGTGGCAGGGTGACCACGCGGAAGTGATCGGGCCATGGCCAGTTGAACGCGGTGCCCTGGACCACCAGCAGCTTTTCCGAGATCAGCAGGTCGAGGACGAACTTCTCGTCGTTGAGAATCGGGCAGACTTTCGGGTCGATCCGCGGGAAGGCGTAGAGCGCGCCCATGGGTTTCACGCAGCTGACGCCGGGAATGTCGTTGAGCAGTTCCCAGGTGCGGTTGCGTTGTTCCAGCAGGCGACCGGCCGGCAGCACCAGGTCGTTGATGCTCTGGTAGCCGCCGAGGGCGGTCTGGATCGCGTGCTGGCTCGGCACGTTGGCGCACAGGCGCATGTTGGCCAGGATGTCGATGCCTTCGATATAGCTCTGGGCATTGTGCTTGGGACCGGAGATCGCCACCCAGCCGGAGCGGAAACCCGCGACCCGGTAGGACTTGGACAGGCCGTTGAAGGTCAGGCACAGCAGGTCCGGCGCCAGGGATGCGGTGCAGACGTGTACGGCATCGTCGTAGAGGATCTTGTCGTAGATCTCGTCGGAAAAAACCACGAGGTTGTGCTGGCGGGCCAGTTCGAGCATGCCCAGCAGCACCTCCTTGGAATACACCGCGCCCGTCGGATTGTTCGGGTTGATGATCACCAGGGCCTTGGTATTGGGGGTGATCTTGGCCTTGATATCGGCCAGGTCCGGCCACCAGTTGGCCTGTTCGTCGCACATGTAGTGCACCGGGTTGCCGCCGGCCAGGCTCACGGCGGCGGTCCACAGCGGGTAGTCCGGTGCCGGGATCAGTACTTCGTCGCCATTGTTGAGCAGGGCCTGCATGGACATCACGATCAGTTCGGACACGCCATTGCCCAGGTAGATGTCTTCGATGCCGACACCTTCGACCTGCTTCTGCTGGTAGTACTGCATGACCGCCTTGCGGGCGCTGTACAACCCCTTGGAGTCACTGTAGCCCTGTGCGGTCGGCAGGTTGCGGATCACGTCCAGGAGGATTTCGTCCGGGGCTTCGAAACCGAAGGGCGCCGGGTTGCCGATGTTCAGCTTGAGGATGCGATGGCCTTCCTCTTCCAGGCGTTTGGCGTGCTTGAGCACTGGGCCGCGAATGTCGTAGCAGACGTTGGCGAGCTTGTTCGATTTGCTGACCTGCATGGCGATGTAATCCTGAAAATGGACGATCCAGGCGGTCTCGTCGAGGCCGCTATGGCAATACTGCGTTTTCATCTCGTCCCATGGTCCCCGGCCGCCGGCTTGGAAAATCCGTTTGAATGCGTCGGACGCGGGTGCCAGACTGGCGTTTGACGAGGCGCAATCATACGTGCCACCCGATCCGTGGAAAAGATACAGATCGGGGTTTTTCAGCCGCCGAGGTGTGACGATGGAAAAGTTGGAAAAAACCCTGGACGAATGGCGCGCCATGCTCGACCCGGAGCAGTACAACGTGTGCCGGCTCAAAGGCACGGAGCGGCCGTTTTCCGGCAAATACAACGGCACCAGGACCGATGGGGTCTATCACTGCATCTGCTGCAATGAGCCGCTGTTCGATTCCCGCGCCAAGTTCGACTCCGGCTGCGGCTGGCCGAGCTTCTACCAGCCCATCGGCGACAGCGCGATGGTCGAGATCCGCGATATCAGCCACGGCATGATCCGCACCGAAGTGGTCTGCGCCAAATGCGACGCACACCTGGGCCATGTGTTTCCCGACGGCCCGCCGCCGACCGGTTTGCGCTACTGCATCAACTCCGTGTGCCTGGATCTGGTGCCGCGGGGCTGAGTCCGGTTCTTGCGCGGTGTCCCGGAATTCAGGGCCCGCGCCAAGCCCGGCGAGGGAGTCTGTGTGGTCGTGGCTTATAAAGCTCCATCCACCCCGGTTATTAAATTGTGTGCAATTCAATTGCTCGCTATCTTGTTCGGCATTCATTGGAGGAACTGTCATGAGCGATAACCTGCTGAACATCCCTTGCACCACCATCAAGGGTGAGCAAAAGACCCTGGGCGACTTCGCCGGCAAGGCGATCCTGGTGGTCAACACCGCCAGCAAATGCGGTTTTACCCCTCAGTACAAAGGGCTTGAGCAACTCTGGCAGTCCTACAAGGACCAGGGGCTGGTCGTCCTCGGTTTCCCCTGCAACCAGTTCGGCAAGCAGGAGCCGGGTAACGAAGGGGCGATTTCCGAGTTCTGCGAGCTGAACTACGGCGTCAGTTTCCCGCTGTTCAAGAAGATCGACGTCAACGGCGACGGCGCCCACCCGCTGTTCGTCCAGTTGAAGAAACGCGCGCCGGGGTTGCTCTGGTCCCAGGGCATCAAGTGGAACTTCACCAAGTTCCTGATCGGCAAGGACGGCCGTCTGGTGAAGCGTTTCGCGCCCACCACCAAGCCCGAGAACCTTACCCGCGAGATCGAAGCCCTGCTTAAATGAACGACCTGTCCAGCGATTCGCTGAGCCTTGACTCCCAGCTCTGCTTCAAGCTCTACGCCGCTTCACGGGCAGTGATTCGAGGCTACAAGCCGATGCTGGAACAGTTGGGCCTGACCTATCCGCAGTACCTGGCGATGCTGGTGCTGTGGGAGTGGCATGACGGCGCACCGGCGCAACCGACGGTCAAGGCCCTCGGTGAGCGCCTGCTGCTGGACTCGGGGACGCTGACGCCACTGCTCAAGCGCCTTGAGCAGATGGCCTTGGTGCAGCGCCGGCGTTCAGCCCTCGACGAGCGTGAAGTGCACCTGAGCCTGAGTCCCGCCGGAGTGGCTCTACGCGCGCAGGTGCTGCCGATCAAGGCACGTCTGCTTTGCGACAGTGGTCTCGATCTGACCCGGCTGGATGAACTGCGCGACGGTCTCGACCAGTTACTGACCCAACTCATGCCGCTGTAGCCGGTACCCACTGTTCGAGCAGGGCGATCAGCTCTTCTCGGCGGAAGGGCTTGGCCAGGTAGTCGCTCATGCCCGCGGCCCGGCAGCGTTCACGTTCCTCGGGCATGGCGTTGGCCGTCAGCGCCACGATCGGCAGGTTCGGCCAGCGCCCGCTGCGGCGAATCTGCCGACTGGCTTCGTAGCCGTCCATGACGGGCATATTGCAATCCATCAGCACCAGGTCGAACACCTGCTGCTCCAGTTGGCTCAGCGCCTCGCCGCCATGGGCGGCCACCGTTACTTCGCAGCCGAGCTTGCCGAGCATGCCCTTGGCCACCAGCTGATTGACCGGATTGTCCTCCACCAACAGGATCCGGGCCCGGCGTAGCGGCTGGTTGTCCCGCGGCTGCACGTTCAGCTCGGCCGGGTCATCGGGCAGCAGGATGCGCGCCAGTGTCTGGTACAGCGCGTTGCGCGCCAGCGGCCGGGCCTGTTGCTGCAGCGGGGTGAGGGCGTTGGCCTGTTCGGTGGGCATGAAGTTGCCATAGGCGGTGACCAGCAGGATCGGCGCGCTGATCGCCGGCCGCAGGCCGAACAGGCATTCCGGGCAGTCGGTGATCAACAGGTCGGGGCTGACCCCCGCCAGGCTGTCGTCCAGCCCGTAGCGCTGGTAGTCCAGGCCCCAGACCGGCAATTGGTGGCTGAGCAATTCGCTCAGGCCGCTGGTGCTCGACGTCACGGCGATGACCTTACCGGTGAGGCGTCGCGGTGTCGCGGCCGGCGTGTGCCCGGGCAAGGGCAGTTCGGCACAGAACTGGCTGCCGAAACCGACTTCGGAATTGATCGTCAGGCTGCCTTTCATGGCCTCGCACAGGTTGTAGGTCAGGGTCAGCCCCAGGCCGGTGCCGCCGTACTGGCGGGTAATGCCGGCGCCGGCCTGGGTGAAGGGCTGGAAGATCTTGGCCTGGGCCTCCTGGGCGATGCCGATGCCGGTGTCGCAGACTTCGATGCGCACGCCGTTGTCGCGAGCACTCAGGCGCACATCGACGCGGCCGAAGCGGGTGAACTTCAACGCGTTGGACAACAGGTTGCTGACGATCTGCCGCACCCGCGTCGGGTCGCCCAGCACCAGGGCCGGGAATTGCGGGTCGATCAGGCAGGCCAGTTCGACGCTGGGGGCGGCGTTTTGCGAGAGCAGGTTGGCGGTGTCCTCGACCAGGGCGCCGAGGTCGAAGGGGATGCGTTCCAGCTCCAACTGGCCGGCGTCGAATTTCGACAGGTCGAGGATATCGTTGAGCAACTCCACCAGGACCTTGCCGGAGTCGTGGGCAATCGACAATTGCTGGCGTTGCTCGGCGTTCAGTTGGCTGTCCAGGGACAGCGCGATCATGCCCAGCAGGCCGTTCAGGGGTGTGCGGATTTCATGGCTCATGTTGGCCAGGAATGCCGAACGGGCCTGGGCCATGTCCAGGGCCGTGCGGCGCGCCACTTCCAGTTCCTCGTTGGATTGGCTCAGGCGCGCGTTGCTGGCCTTGAGTTCGGTGGTGCGCGCCGAGACGATATTCTCCAACTGGCCGAGGTAGTCGGTCAGGCGGTTTTCGGCGCTGCGCCGCTGCTGGATCTCGGTGCCCATGTTTTCGAATTGCTGGTTGGCGACCTTGACCAGTACGCCGATTTCATCGTGTTCATGGCCGGGGGGAAAGGCCAGGCGCGCCTGTTTCGACTGGCCCGGGGTGCTGCTGCTGAGCGCCTCGATCACCCGCACCAGGGGTTTGGTCAGCATCGTATAGAACAGCACGAGAAGGATGATGGTGAGGATCAGGCTGCGGACAAAACCGTTGAGCAGGGTGATCTCGGCCCGATGCAGGAAGCGGATACCGAAGGTGTAGGTGTCGATATCAAGGTGCAGGGTGCCCAGGGATTCGTCTGGCAGATGGCTGAGATAAAGCCGGTCTTCGAAGGTGCGATCAGAGCCGAACAGCCAATCGCTGATCATCCGATAGCTGCCTTCCTGGCGCGGTCGCTCGACGCTGGCCAGGACCATATTGTTGTTGTCGATCAACTGCGCGCGCAGCACCGCCGGCGAGTGCAGCAGGCCAAGGGCCAGTTCCTGCGCCAGTTCGGCGTCGATGTTGTAGGCGATCCTCGATGCCGGGTTGTGGCTGATTTCCAGCAGGGAAAGGATTTCACGGTTGATCGAGGCGCTTTCGCTGGCATAATCGATGCCGATTTGCAGCAGACTGAGCAGTGTTCCCAGAATGAAGCCGACCAGCACCGTCAACCGGGCTTGTTTGTAGGACAAGCGGTGGGTGAACTTTATATCCATGGGGTGGTGTACCACTTTCCTTTCCCTTAGCCCGGCAAGCATAGCTGATTCGATGCGTGCACCGGCAGTGGGGGATTCGATACGCGCGGTGTGCAGTCTGCCAGAGCTTGCCGGCGCCCGGCGGCGCCAACGCGACATCATCGTATGAACTTGCCTGAGGAAACGTCGTGGATTCTCGATTGAATGCCTTTCTTGAGCGTGCCGATGCGGTGCTCGCCCGTCTCGAACCGTTGTTGCCGGCACCGCGCCAGGCCATCGACTGGAACGGCTGCCTGGCGGCCCGCTGGCAGCGCGAAGGGCGCAGCGGTTATCTGTTGCCGCTGGAGGTCAGCCTGGACATGCGCTTGTCCGACCTGATCGGTGTCGACAAGCAGCGCGAGCAACTGGCGCGCAACACCCGCCAGTTCATCGACGGCCTGCCCGCCAACCATGCCTTGCTCTGGGGTTCGCGCGGCACCGGCAAGTCCTCGTTGGTGCGCGCCTTGCTCGCCGAACATGCCAAGGCCGGTTTGCGCCTGATCGAGATCGAGCGCGATCACCTGGCCGATCTGCCGCGGGTGGTGGAGCAGTTGCAAAAGCTGCCCCAGCGTTTCGTGCTGTTCTGCGATGACCTGTCCTTCGAGGCCGGTGAAGGCGATTACCGGGTGCTCAAGAGTGTGCTCGACGGTTCCCTTGAACAGGCCCCGGACAATGTCCTGCTCTACGCCACCTCGAACCGCCGGCACCTGGTGCCCGAGAAAGAGAGCGACAACGAAAACTGGAAGCGCGTCGACGGCGAGCTGCACCCCAGCGAAGCGGTGGAGGACAAGATTGCCCTGTCCGATCGTTTCGGCCTGTGGCTGTCGTTCTATCCCTTTACCCAGGAGCACTTCCTCAGCGTTGTCGAACACTGGATCGGCGAGTTGGCGCTCAAGGCCGGCCTGGCCTGGCAGCGCGACGAGGCGCTGGATATCCAGGCGGTGCGCTGGGCCACCGGACGCGGCAATCGCAACGGTCGCTGCGCCTATCAGTTTGCGCGTTATTGGGTGGGTTTGAAGTTGTTGGAGCAGGCACCATGATCGATTTGCAGAACACCGGGGCCGGCCTCGAGGGCTATGGTCTGTTGCACGCACAGCTGGAATCGTTGCTGGCGGACGAGCGGGATTTCATCGCCAATGCCGCGCAGTTCTCGGCCTTCCTGTTCAATCAGCTGGATGACCTGAATTGGGCCGGTTTCTACCTCAATCGCCATGAGGAACTGGTCCTTGGGCCGTTCCAGGGGCAGATCGCCTGCGTGCGCATCCCCTTCGGCCGGGGCGTCTGCGGCACCGCCGCGGCCACCCGGGAAACCCAGCGGGTCGAAGACGTGCATGCGTTTGCCGGGCATATCGCCTGCGACAGCGCCTCGAACAGCGAGCTGGTGGTGCCACTGGTCAAGGACGGCCGCCTGATCGGCGTGCTCGACCTGGACAGCCCGAGCCTGGCCCGCTTCACCCTCGAAGACCAGGCCGGGATCGAACACCTGGCAGCGATCTTCCTGCGCCTGACCGACTGCTGAGGCGACTCAGGTGCCCAGACCGGCCTTTTCCAGCAGCGACTCGGCATCCACCGTGTCGATCTGCTGGGGCAGGACGTGTTGCCGGGCGTACGCCAGGTAGATTTCCTCACGGATAAACAGCTCGAACAATTGCGGGTCGATATGGGCGTCGCGGCACATGCCGGCCATGATGCCCAGCGCTTCGCTCAGGGTCTTGCCCTTTTTGTACGGGCGATCGGCGGCGGTCAGCGCCTCGAAGATATCGGCAATCGCCATCATCCGCGCCGGCAGGCTCATCTGTTCGCGCTTCAGGCGCTTGGGGTAACCGGTGCCGTCCATTTTCTCGTGGTGGCCGCCGGCTATCTCCGGCACGGCGGTCAGGTGCCCGGGAAACGGCAGTTGATCGAGCATCAGGATGGTCTGCACCATGTGATGGTTGATGATGTAGCGCTCTTCGCGGGTCAGCGTGCCGCGGGTAATGCTCAGGTTGTACAACTCCCCCCGATTGAACTTGTAGGGCGGCACGTCGAGCTGAAAGCCCCAGCGATTGTCGGCGGGGATCAGTTCGGCCTCGTTGCGTTCGAACAGATGCTCGGGCTTGTCCGCCAGCAGCGCTTCGGTGGCCGGCAGGGGCGCGGCGGGGCTGCGTTCCTGGCGGAGCTTTTCTTCCCAGGACACCCCGAGACGATCGTCCAGCGTGCGGGTCCAGGTGCGTTGGGCAATCCGCTGCAGGTGTTCCAGGTCGGCTTCGGCCATGGCCTCGCCGCCCAGGTTGCAGTGGGCGACAAAGGCGAAGTCCTCGTCCAGGGCCGTCAGGCTGGCGTCGCGCGCCCGGCCCAAGTCGGCTTCGTCGCCACCCAGCGCCCGGCCTTGCCAATAGTCGACCCAGGCATCGCGCTTGAGCACTTCGAAGCGGGTGCGTATTTCGTGAATGCGGTCGTACAGGGTTTCCAGCTTGGTGGCCTTGTCGACCACGTATTCGGGAGTGGTGACCTTGCCGCAGTCATGCAGCCAGGCAGCGACATGCAGCGCCTCCCATTCGTCTTCGCTGGGTTGGTAGCCTTTGAACGCCGGTGTCTGGCTGGCTGCGGCGGCCTCGGCGATCATCAGCGTCAGCACCGGCACCCGTTGGCAGTGGCCGCCGGTGTAAGGACTCTTGGCATCGATGGCGCCGGCCAATAACTGGATGAACGCGTCCAGCAGTTGTTTCTGCCGGGCTTGCAGGCGCTGGCTTTCGATGCAGGCGGCCGCGGTGCCGGAAATGGCGCTGATAAAGGCGATGCGGTCCGGCTGCAGGTTCTCCATATCGGTTTCGGTGCCGCTGTCGGGCAGCAGCAGGGCGAGGACGCCGACGGTTTCGCCATGGCGGTTGTGCAAGCGGATGCCGATCAGGTGAATCCGCGGGCTCTCCAGGGCGAGCATGACCTTTTGCAAGTCGGCCGCCTGCTCGAAGCCGAGGGTGGCGACCACGTTGTCCTGCCGGTCCAGTGCCTTGAGCCAGTCCGGGCGCTGTTCGTCAGCCTCGGCTGCACCGCGGATATCGAAGTGCCGGGGATCCTGCTGGACACCATCGATGATCAGGGCATGGGCTTCCAGCTGGCGGCTGTCGCTGTCCAGCAGGTAGATCAGCCCGGCGCGGGCCTGGGCGATTTTCAGCGTTTCCTCGAGCACCCGTTGCAGCAGGGGATCGAAGCGGGTTTGCGCCGAGAGGCTGGAGGCGATTTCGAAGAAGCTCGCCAGGGTCTGCTTCATTCGGATCATCGAGGTCGCCAGCCGGTCGACTTCCAGCACCGGCGAGCGCGGTGTCGCCGGGTGGTTGAAGTTGAAGCTGCGAATCGCATCGGCCTCCTGTACCAGGGCGTGCAGCGGCTTGACCAGCAGCCTGGACGTCAGCCAGCCCAGGGGCAGGCACAGCAGCAGGGTGGCCAGGGTGATCAGCGCGCCTTGCCAGCGGATCCGGTAGGCGTCCGCCAAGAGTTCGTCTTCCGGAACCAGCAGGGCCAGTTGCAGGCCCTTGGGCCCGCCTTCGGCGAGTTGCGTACGGGCGACTATCCATTGCCGTTGCGCGCTGTCCAGGTGGTGCTCGGTGCTGCTGCCCGGTTCCATGAAGCGTTGCAGGATCGGGCTCAGGTCCTGGACCCGGGGCAACCGTGCGTCGCTGCTGTGGCCGATCAGCCGGGCGTAGTCGGGATAGGCCACGGCATTGTCGTGTTCATCGAACAGGACGATTTCGGTCGAAGGCGTGACCTTGTGTTTGTCCAGGGTCGCGGAAAGATCCGCCAGGGTCAGGTCGGCGGCGATCACCACGTTGGCGCTGCCGCGCCGGGCGAGGGTGGTGCCGACATTGTGGGTGGAGAAAAACAGGTAGGGCGCGGTGGTGATCTGGTCGCTGTCCTTCAGGGCGCTGTTGAACCAGGAGCGTACGCGGGGATCGTAGGCTTCGCGGTGATTGTCCTGGCGGCTGATCAGTTGCAGGGCCGCGTCGTAGAACAATGATTCGGACTTGACCCCCGCGACGCCGGGGTCGCGCTCGATACTCCAGACCTGGAAGGCGGCGTTCTCCGGTGCCTTGAAATAGGCGCGCAGGGCGCTGTCGCGCAGCGGCCGGACCATGAAGAAGTCGCCATCGGCGTAACCGAGGTACAGCGATGCCAGGTTCGGGTTGTCGTTCAGGGCCTGGGTGAAGGGCTTGAGCAGTGCCAGCCGTTGCCCAAGCGTAAGGGCCTGGGTGCGATCGTCGATGGCCAGCAGGCTCAGCAGATGACGAATCGGCTGGTAGGTGTGCAGCAGATCCAACTGTACATCGTCGCGGACCCTGCCGAAGATTTTTTCGCTGCTGGCGAGAATGATCTGCGTGGTTTGCCGGTAGTTGAACAGCCCCAGCAGGGTGCCGGTCAGCAGCAGCAGGCAGGTGAACAGGATACTGATGTGCACGTGCAGCGCCAGCCGGCGTCTTTCGCGTTGCATGGGACGGGGCATCGCTGATCTCCCTGGGTGATGGGGCCGTGCTCAGCGCCCAAGGATAGCCAATGTCCGCTGTCAGGTGTGCTCCTGGCCGGGCATTTTTTCAGGCGGCGTGCCGGTGTGCTCGCGCAAGGCCGTTTCGAGTTCGAGCAAGGCCTGCACAAGCGCCTGCCGGGCGCTTTCGATCTGCGGCCTCGGAGCGTCCTCCTGGCATTGTTTTTCCAGGATTTCGCAGTGTTCCACCAACGCGTTGGCCTGGGCGATCCGCGCCGCGCCCTTGATCTTGTGGGCCATGTCGATGAGGGGGACCAGGTCACCGCTGATGGGCAGTCCGAGCAGTTCCTCGCGGTCCGCCTGGCAACTGCTCAGCAGCTCGTCGATCAAGCGACGCATCAGCAGCGGCTCGCCCCCGGTCAGGGCGTGCAGGCCGTCGAGGCTGAAGGCGGCCTGGCTCGGACGCGGGCGCGGCGTGACGTCGGCGAGTTTCTGGTTGAGGGTGGTCAGGCTGATGGGCTTGAACAGGCAGTCGTTCATGCCGGCTTCCTTGCAGCGGGTGCGTTCCTCGGGCTGGGCGTTGGCGGTGAAACCGAACACCGTGCAGGCCGGGAGGTCATGGCGGGCTTCATGTTCGCGCAGGCGGCGGGTCATCTCGTAGCCGTTCAGGACGGGCATGTTGCAGTCGACGATCACCAGGTCGAAATGCCCGTCTTTCCAGGCCTGCAAACCGGTTGCACCATTCTGTGCGGTGCTGAACGAGTGGCCGAGAAAGCCCAGTTGCTGACACATCAACAGGCGGTTGGCCGGGTGGTCGTCCACTACCAGGACATTCAGCGCCTGCAGCGCCGGGGTCAGTTCCGGATCGCGCCGGGCGGTGCCTTGAGTGGCTTCGAGGCAGTCCAGTTCCAGGGCCACCACCACTCGGGTGCCTTCGCCCGGCACGCTGGACAGGCTCAGGGTGCCACCCATCATTTCGCACAGGCTGCGGCAGATCACCAGGCCCAGGCCGGCGCCGCTACGGGCCAGGTGGCCGGAGTTGTCGGCCTGTACAAAGGGCTCGAACAGCCGGGCCTGATCGGCGGCGCTGATGCCGATGCCGCTGTCCTGGACGGTCAGGGTCATGTTCGTCCGTTGCGCCACCGCGGTGGGCTGCATCTGCAACGAGATGGTGACCTGGCCCTGTTCGGTGAACTTGATGGCATTGCTGATCAGGTTGGACAGGATCTGCTTGAAGCGCAGGGGATCGATCAGGATGTCGCCGATGTCCTGGCGTTCAGGCAGCTGCACCACCAGGTCCAGCTGTTTCTGCCGTGCCAGGCCATCGAAGACCCGGACCACCGATTCCACCAGTTCGCCGAGGTTTACCCGCTCGGGGGACAGGCTCAGGCGACCGGACTCGATGCGGGCGTTTTGGTTTTTACCCCAAATAACACCCAATATCGTCAATGGAAACTTAATACTATCTTTATTAATGCTTAACCTATCCTTCTACAACGAAAAATCCAATATCTTTCGTAATTTTCCAGGGTTTTTGCGGGAATTTTTATTGTCTAAGTGAGAAAATTCACGATGGGGAGTGGAGTTGGTTGTAGGCTTGATGCCAATCAATACCAATAAATATTGTGTTTTTTTGAGGATATAAGGTGGCTTTTCACTTCTAACAGAAAGAATATACAAGAAAACTGCTTTTCTTTCTCAATAATTTCAAAGTGTTTTGGCAATTTTTTTGTTATCATTACCAAATAATAATAAAGTAAATGGTACAGATATGTTCATTTTTAGAGGTGAGTGCCTACAAGACGTCCTGAGATTTTTAAGTGAAGTGGGCAAGATTTCCATTATATCCTCCTGCACATTCAAGCGAGATCCCGTCTGGCCGGACGTAGACGCAAAGCTTGACGTGGTCTACCTCTCGCTACTCTCCGGCGCATTGCTTCTCTAATCACAGATGCCCATGTGATTGCGGAGTCCCTTAAGGTCTCTGACCCGCCCCGCAGCTTTGGTTGACGCTTGATAGGCTCAGCTACGGTCTCGGATAAACCTGACGACGGTCAGGCCCAAGCCACTGCCCAAGTACAGCAGCCCTTTTTCCGGATGGATGATTAGAAAATCGATCTCTCCGGTTAGCTTGGCTTTCGGGTCAACCTTGCGAACGGCGGAGCAGAGCCATGGAAGACTATGGATGACGACATAGTCGTCCGGTAGCTCCGCCTTGAAGACGGTGTAAAGATCTCGTTCGCCCTTGCTGTCGGTGTCGCAAGGACTGTGGTCAGGAATCATCCTTGCCATCGATGCAGTGCCTTCTGTTGATTTAACTCAATACCGCTGGTGCACCTCGGACGCGTGAAGCCTCCGTGCTGTGCGGTACTCAAACGCTGTGATTAGGGTTGCTTGCGAATTCGCATCCAGTCGAAGAAGTCTTCGGAGGCGAAGCCGACGCTACAGTTGGCATCGAACCGCTCGTTGATTTTGATGAGAGTCATGCGCTGAGCTTCGTCTGGTGAGGTCGGAAAGAACGCTCCACCACTCGCCTGCGCTATGAGGTGCTTGCGACATTTGTTCTCGTACAGACCCCAGGAAGTATCGCAGTATTGTACACTTCAACCCGAGCCTCCTCTGGGTACGCACAATGATCTCAATCTACTTTCTCTGGCTCGTATTGCTCGCGTTAATCGGATCGCGAGTGCTTGAGCCACACCTGCCATTGTCACGCTCTCAGAAGTATTGGGTCCCGAAGCTATTTCTTCTTAAATGCATAGCGGTAGGGGCGCAAGCCTCATTGAAAGCTACGGTCTTTTTGGCACCAATTCTCATAGCAGCTGCAATTACGTTGCGAGGTGGTGACATTGAATTGCTGTCAAATCCGACAGTCAAAGAATATGGCTGGCTAACTCCAGGAGTTACAGCAGAGCTGCTCTTGAGCTTTTTGTTCGCGCCATTATTTACCAAGCACCGCAGTTGGAAACCCACCAAATCTCGCTGATAGGTGTTGGCCGTACGACACTGATTGATAAGCCACCGATGAGCTGAACGGAGCTTGCACGTTTAGTCATCTGAGGCCTGGGCATCGGAAAGAACGAGGCGTCGGCTACGGCCAAACTGAGATGCGATTTTGCTAAAAGCCTGCTGAAACCGCTCTTCAGCCACATTTCTCTCATCCAGAGATGCTGCTCGCCAGCGAGCCATCCATGCGCTTCTGCTCTCGCTAGCCTCAGCGTGTTTCTGAGCCTTCAACTGGACCAACTCCTCGAAGCTCGGCTTTAGCCCAGATCCCTCGGTTACGCCGTTATCCATACTGTCAGTCATAGCCTTGGCCCTCTGCTTACCCTGATCGATTCTAGCCAAAATCGCGCTCAGAAGTGGCACTCAAGTAACGGCCAGACGCCCGCAATAGCGCTCAATCCCGGCACGAGCCTTGAGCGGAGCTATGAAGCGTGATGGTGAGGGGAGAACAACGAGAGGCAGTGCTGTGAGGCAGCGGTACGAGGAGCATTCAGGTGGGCCGCTACGCAACGCGCTTGGTGTCATCTAGCGCTGCTTGGAGCGCTTGGAGGCCATCTTCTTCAGTGAGTCCCGCAGCTTCTGCTGTTGTGAGGGCCAGCAGCACTGCCGGGCTTACATCCAACACGCTTGATAGCTCACAAAACATCGAAATCGTCGGTGATGCCTTACCTTTTTCGAGCATTCGCACATATCTGTCCGTAGCTGCCGGATGGAAATCTTCTTGAGTCAAGCCGTTCCGCGTGCGTAGACGTGCGAAAACGCGACCGAATGCCTGGTTGAGTTCCATTTTTCTGCCCAAAACGGGCATTGGAACGCTTGCAGAATCTTCCAAACAGGAAGCATACTTCCGGTTCTTGAGATTTATTTTCGGTAGTCAGCCTGGTGTTGTGCCGAAACGGTGCCCTGATTTGGGGGGTGGGCTTATTGGCGTAGGGAAGGGGGACGGATGTTTGCAACAAGCGGGTCAGTGGACTCAACCGATGTTTTTGCATCAGATTCGGAGGTAACCAGGCATGAGATCGTTGGCCATGACGAGGCTTTTCCCTGGCTCCATGTCTGCTACGGAATCCCTTCGATAGATGGGTTTCGAATGAAGTGGGTCTTCTTCACAGACCATTCTGATTTCGATGCATTCCTCGCTGAAAAGCCGAGTAGTCGTAGGCCGATTGTTAGTGTTCAGCGAATGCAAGGTAGCAAAAATATTCCGTACATTTACCGGTTGCTTCCTATCCGGCGCGTGTGGAGTTTTGTTGTTGGTGGAGATACTCATCACCGGTACGAAATGCACAACCACACCCTGGAATATTCGCACCCGACGGTAGAAGGTCATGACGAAGAGCGACTTTTATATGAGGAAGAATAGCGGTTTGACCTCGTGAAGGGTTTGAATTTGTCTGCCGCAGATAAATTTTTAGTATCTGCTGGTTTGTCGGATATTAATAAGGTTTCGCGAATGCTGTATGTGTCGCTGACGTAACGACTGCTTGTGAAGTTATTATTGGATAAAAAGGATTGTGGTATGAATGCTAAAAAAAGCATTTCGCCGAAGTACTTTGCGGTAGGGATGATCGTTGGGCTATGCAGTACATTTCTTGTTGCATGCTCAGATAGTGATGCCGATGCAAAAAAAGTAGAGAAAAAAGCTGAGATCCAGCCTCCGAAACAGAGTGAAGCGGAGAAAAAGTTCGCAGTACTCAATCAGCCGAGGAGCATCGAACTGCCAGCTCTTGAATTGACGGATGTTTCAAAATACCAAGACATGCTGAATCCTATGACGGCCTTGCGGATTTATACTACACAGCATACGTGGGACGAAACGCAGGATGATGTCGTTGATTCTGTAAAAAATGCGATTCAGGTACGTACAGAAAATCCGGATCTCTACAAATACGGGTACGAGATTCTAACGGCCCAAGATGCATTCCGGAAAAAAGATTTAAGCGATAAGATTTTTGCCATTGTAAAAAATGAGGCCGGAAAGTCTGGAGCGAATAGATTAGTTAAAGCTGTCATTCCGGATCATCTAGCTGCATATGACTTTGCATCCAAAGGGTTCAAAGTGTCTAGCTGTATGTTCTCCGATAAGCTTGAATATAGTAAAGAAGAAATGCGAAATGAGGCTAGCTTCAAGCGTGCCAGCCCAACCCGCTGTTACTATAATCCAGGTCCGACAGACTACAAGATAGGTCTCACTGGTGGTTCAAAAGTTTTTTTTGATGTACCTGACGAAGCTCAGGCCCGTAAAATTGAGGCTGCTCGCCCTACGTCAAATATTGTGGTTTACGGTTACGTAAAAAGTATCGAGCGTGAAACCATTACTGACCATTTCGGCCCCAAGCGCTATGTGCTAGTCGCTCCGCAACGAGTAGACGTGGTTGACACTGCGAGCGGTTCGGTTCTGCTATCCAAGGCATTGTGAATTAACTCCGACCGTTGCGGCGCGTCCTTGCGTCAAGTCTGAGTAACAGGAAGATATCATGATTCATCAGTTTGCGCTGATAGCGAGCGTCGCGCTACTTAGTGGATGCGCGGCTTTGCATTCATCAAGTGAGTGCGAAGCTAATTTCAACACGGAAGGTAGCATCGTTACTGGTAAAAAACTTACGACATCTTCGATGCTGCCTGGTGTTACTCCTGATCTAGCATTCAAGCGGCTGTCGGCCATTATGTTGGAAGAAGGATTTCACGTTGAATCTTCAGACTCGCGAAGAGGGCTTATATCAGCGTACCAGGACGTCAACTACAGCAACAAAAGGGCACCGTTGAATGCCATTGTCGAGGCATTACCATCAGGTACAAGGGTGACATTGGTTTTCGTGGCCGCAGTAGGGATTTACGCTCCCGATAGCGGCGCGCAGGGAGAGTTCTGCAAAATCATAAATGGTGTAGTTACGAAATAGAGTTCGAGTTAGCTTTATGTGGCTGTCCAGTCATTTGTGATGATTTGAATTATTACGGAGATGCTTCCATGGCTTCGAAAATTGAGATGCTTGAGGGTGTTGTATCGCATGTAAGTCGCGGTACAAAGGTTCATGGGAGTATCCAAACGTCGGCTATCACCGGTAAAACTAGCGGTTCAATGAGTTCTGGGAACGTTTATGCGTTTCGAGTGAACGGTCGACCGGTGGAGTTTCTTACAAGTGATGCGGTCAGTTTGGCTGACGGGGACACAGTACGCGTTGCAGGAACGGTGAAGAAGGGGCACCTTGTTTGTTATGCACTGAAGAATTTTAATACCCAGGCAGAACACAATAATTGTATTTGGGGGCTGGAGACTCTTGGATATTTCATTATGCTGTCCGGAATCCCTGCTATTGTGGTAGTGATAGGGCTTGTGCTGGTTCCTTTAGGAGTGGCCTTAATTATAGGCGAACGACGGAAGAAAAAATGCATTGCCATGGTCGCAAAAGGAGTCACCTCTCAGACCCGGCCGCAAGCTTCTGGTGACGGATCCCCGGCGTAAATCGCCGGGATTGTTCTACTGGTCGAAAGCTGCCCATGGGGACCAAGAGGGCGAACCTACATGAGTCAGTCAGAAAGCTTCACTGTCAAATGCCAAGACCCAGGAGATGGCAGCGGGGACGTCATAATCGATCTCCCCCATGAGGTTTTAGCGGCCATGAATGTTGCCATTGGTGATCGGCTAAGTATCGAGCTGATCGATGGATCTATTGTGTTGAAGCCCGTCCGCGATGCTGATCAACATGATCGGCTGTTTTGAACACAAAGTAGTGATCTTGGTAGGTAGGCTGTTGTGTCGGATTTTACAAAATTAGTGATGGCAGATGAGCCGGATTTGCTTGAGCGCGTTCAGAAGCACTTTCGTGACGAGAGTGTGCTGAGTGATGGGCGCACTCCAATGAGGGTGCTTCGGTCGCTGGTCTCGTCGCCAAGGCTCGCTGATTACACTGTTCGTGGTTTCAACTCCAATGGCTTTGTACATGTTGGGGATAGCTTCCTCGATGAGCACACGATGTTGGCGGACTGGACTCAGAAAACGTATGGCGTCGAGCTGAGCACTTGGAAGCGGATACATACTGACCTAGAAGTGGTAACCGGTTTTGGCTTCCGGGACGCATCAGTTGCGCGAATCCAAGTCTGGTCATTCGACCCGATGTCACTGAGCTTCGATGCGCTGAAGATCGCGGTTGCTGTGTCATACACCGACGTTGAACTGATTGGGGGAGGAGAGGGTTGTAGGTGCTCTGAATGATCTGCTGGATATTTATAACTTTGAAGCGGAGCCGCAGGCTAGATAGGATCATCCTCGGAGATAAAAGCCTGGATGGTTTTTGCTCTGAACCACTCGATGCGCACCTGCGAAGTTTGTGAAGGCGCGGGCCGTTTGGTTGTCGCTGATGGATGACAGCGCTCTCGATGTGAGGCCCATCAAAATGTGTCGGCAGCTACGTTGGGGGCGGAGTGAAGTCGCAGGCGTTAAATTTGCTTGCCTATGAGCGTAAACTTAGCCCAAAAAACGACCAGATCGCCATGGCCGGGTGACCAGCCCGTAAACTCGGGCTTGTAGGGGCTTGCTCTATAGGTTTTTTGGCGTCATGACGGCGTGACTTGCAAAAAAATGTAAACCAACGCTTCAAGTCGGAAAAGTTCGGATAGTTTGGAAACCGATTTTGTACAAGTTTTTTCGACCGCTCGTCCGATATCTCGTCGAAATGTAAACCCCTGCTGTTGCCGCTGACCGAAAACTGACCCAGTAAAGGCTGGGGGGGATGCGGCGGAAATCTTGGACTACCTGGAGGTAGTTCATGTATTCATACGAAGACCGTATCCGAGCGGTCAAGCTCTACATCAAACTGGGCAAGCGAACCGGGGCAACTATTCGTCAGTTGGGCTACCCGACGAAGAACTCTTTGAAGAGCTGGCACGCAGAGTATGAGCGATGCCTCGACCTGCCGCGTGGCTACGAGAACTCGAAGTCGAAGTACTCACTGGCCCAAAGGCAAAAGGCTGTCGGGCACTATCTCGAATACGGTCGCAACATCGCCGCTACCATCAAGGCGTTGGGCTACCCCGCGCGGGATTCTTGCGTGCCTGGATTTACGAAATGCACCCCGAGTTGCATACGCGTATTGTCGGTCGATCAGACGGGTTAGCCCGGCCGCCAGCGGTGACGGGCATATCCTGAGCATGCCTTGCCCTTCAACCTTAGACGTTGAACCGTGCCGCTGAATCGAGTCCGTCAATGTCGCCTTCTTCAATTTTTAGATCTAGCATCTGGATAACGAGGTCAGCCATGTCGTCTTTAAAATTACGTTCCCCGTCATGGTTAAGAATTCGACCTATCGCTCCAGCGATCACATCTGACAATTGGATCAGAGCACTGTTTTTTGATGAGGCGGTCTGCAATGAGGTCAGTTGCAGCTTATCCTCATACCCTTTTTTGAAGGTTTCCCCTACACGGTCTCTTAGGTCAGAAATAACAAAGGAGTCCAACGATTGCTCTTCATCCACAGTTACCTCCATCTCTCTCGGTAGATCTATCCTTCCGCTTTCCAGCTCATGAGCAGCACCACGCGCAAGCATCAGCTCATGCAGCTTGAGAATTGTTTCTTCAATCGGACGATTGGTTTTCGCCCGCTCGACTGCTATGTATTTAAATCCTAGATACTCACGATTTTCTAAAATCACTCCAAGGTATGATTTCAGGGTTTCGTAATCGCTTTTACCAAATTTTGTAAAATGAACTTCTCTGTTTTTCCAGACAGATTTCGCTTTCCATTCGCTTATGGCTTTGCTGGCGGCGAATACTGCTCTGCCATTGAGAACCCACACAGATGCGACCATTACGAATTTGTGCGTTTTCCCTGTTTCATCTGAAAATATATGCACCTTCTTGACGGGTGGGGAGTCATCAATGACTGCACCTTCCATTTTCTCTTCATTTCTTCTGCGGCTTTTTTTGATTTCAGTATCCGCTAAAAATAGCTCGTACTCGTTTTGTATTTTAGCGCGGGCACGGACTATGTAATGAAGCCTTTCCAGCTTGAATAGGTCTTTCGGTTGAATCCCGCTTTCTTTGTAAAGGTCTGGTTGGAATATTTCCCAGTATTTCAATGAAAGCGAAATGTCGCTATTTCGAGTGTGAGGATAAAGGTTTAATACGTATGCAACTCTAGGCTTCAAGGAAGAAAAGTCAGCGGCAGCTACCGAAGATAGAAGCTCTTTTTTCTCCTTCTCAATTTTTTCGTCCTTGGTTAAAATCTTCTTCTCCGGTTTTTTTTCGTCTTCATCAGGTGGCAGCGGAACAGCATCTTCAATGGGGTAAACCTTGCTCATTACACATTCCTTGTTTTCAAGCTATACGGGGTTGCGTTGAGTGCTTTCAGGCGCAGCATTCCTTGATGATAGCCTATGGCTTGCATTACGTAAGGTGGGCTTTTCAGGTAGCCCGTAGCTAACGGCTGCCGGTAGGATAGAAAACCCCATCAATGACAAAGGAAGTTTCCATTGATCAAGCAGTGTGTAGCAGGAATGGTTGCAGTAGTGATGTGTGGCTCGGTATGGGCAGCAAGCAATGAGGATGAAGCCGCTGCACTGGCAAGCCTCACTGAGGTCCAGAAGATGTACGAGAATCACCCTGAAGGCACACCTAATCAGGCGGGCACGCGAACCTTGTCGAAGAAAGACATTAATGATTGCGTGACACAGATGACTGAGGCGAAGAACAAGCTCGATGCTGTGAAGCAGCAGTACGGTTCGACCAAAGCCTATCAGTCGATGCAGACACGTATGCTGACTGGTCAGGTCCGTGGTCGGTTGGGAACCTGTAAGCAGACCAAGGACACGCTGGGCTAGGCACGGTGCTGTTGAACCCAGATCGGGAGCAACAGGTCGAGAAAAGAGTACGTAATTAGGTGGTGACGCGACGATCACCTTGAAAAACACCGTTAGACCACTACAATTTATTCACTTGTCAGCTCGCGCTAAGAGCCCAAAGCGCTCTGGTCAGCCCATATCAATTAATCCCACCTTTTTCGTCTCGTGCTAATAAATCAGCGTTTGGGCAGTTCAGGACATTAAATGCCTGTCCACATAGGCCGTGCCAGGTCATCACGTCTCAGTCTTTCGAGTCAGCAAGCTGGGTGCGAACATACTCGGTGAGCTTGTTGTTGAACGAGACTACAAGCACCTTCTTTCCCTGTGCAGCTAGCCTCCGAGCGGTTTCGATTACGATTAGTGTTTTGCCGGTTCCTGGCCAGCCGGTAACGAGGGAAGTCTGTTTTTTCATCACCCCCGGTTACGACCTTATTCTGTTCGTCGGTCTACTGATTTAACTCAATACCGCTGGTGCACCTCGAACGCGTGAAGCCTCCGGGCAGCGCGGTGCTCAACCGTGGTAATTAAGGTTGCTCGCGAATCTGCATCCAGCCGAAGAAGTCTTCGGTGGCGAAGCCGACGCTACAGTTGGCATCGAACCGCTCGTTGATTTTGATGAGAGTCATGCGCTGAGCTTCGTCTGGCGATGTCGGAAAGAAAGCTCCACCAGGTTCGCTGTGCATGAAGAAATCGCCGAGCTTTGCACCGCAGTGCTCGCAGTGGTTCATCAGGTAACGGCTGCCAGCGGTTTTGCTGTAGGCCAGCTTGAATTTGGTGGTGAAGCGATGGATTTGCTTCGTGACCAGGGGGGAGAGGCTGTCGATGTTGGAGACCGTCCCGCGATATCCATGGCACTTCCATTCGCCGAGGTTGCTTGTGAGCGTGAAATCTTCGTCCTCATTTTCGTAGTAATCGAATTCTTCGTGTTGCTCGGGCAGCTTGAACGAAAACACGCGGGTCAGATTGGAACAGCCCCAGCAGTGAGAAATGGACTCCATGACGTAGTAGTAGGGCGCTCTGACGCAAAACTCTGGTCCGTGCTCCAGGTCGGCTTGCTGTGTCACCGGCAGCCATCGGAGCAGTGGGCCGATCTCTACCCCCACAGGGATGTACCAGTTCTTCAGGGAAGGGTCCCATCTGGCACCGAGTGATTTCGCCTCATCTTTCTCTGAGAATGGGACAGCGAGATTGATCCTTTCCATGTCTGCATCCGTACGTATTGCTCATCAGTAAGCGAAAGAGCCCATGCTAGAGCCTTTCGGTGTTGCCTGGAGGCTCAGTATCCCAGAAAATCGTGGCGTCAGTAGAGGCCGTTCCGTTCCAAGAAAATGGACAGGCAATGGCCGCAGGCGAGCTTGGTGCTTAGATTTTCAACCAGGTTTGATAGCCCGCTGCGCGGAAGTGGCCAGCGGGGGTTAGGTGGTGTGTGAGGTCAAAGCGCTGGGTCTGATCGAAGCCAGTCCCTAGTGATACGTAGAACGCTGATATATGTAGGAAAGTGTGGCTTTTATAATTTCGTTGAGAGGTTACAGTGTCAGATCCGATAGGGCGTAGGGGCGAAGCTGCCATCTCCACAATTTTGGGGAGGCCGGTCGACGGGAAGGTTATATTTGATGCGAAGTATCTTGGCGCAAAGAACGAAACCTTTGATTTTAGCGTTAGCTTACTTGGGGAGAAGGATCGTGACTTAGGCCCATTTTTTTTATTGCAAGTCAAGGCAACAATGGTTTCGAATCCATCGAAGTCATTTAATGTCGGCTTCAATGAAGGGCATGTAGATAAGTCCCGGAAGTCAAAGGTTCCTACTTATATAGTTGCTATCGATGTTAGCAAAAAAACAGTGGAAGATGCTTATTTTCTAGCCATTGAGCATTCTCATGAGGGTGGGATTTGGGCGGTGCCAAGGCTTCATAATTTTGGGTGTGATGAGACTTTATTAATGCTGTATAATGAAGTGAATGATTATTTTGCTAGCGAGTTGAGTAGCTTTTCTTCGCAGTTCGTTTAGTTTGGTTGGGTATATTTTATGAGTGAGCATTTAGATAAATTTTGCAGGCTAAGCGTCGCGCTTCCTTTGACTAGAAAAAATTATGACTACCGCATGTTGGCTCCTGTTGAAGATGTTGTAGTTGATCTTCACGTCGAAAGGTTTTACAACGGTAATTTTGAGCATTTTTTCGTAGTGGTGAAACGTACATCAGAGGAGCCTTTTGAAACCGAGGAGTATCGGCAGGAAGTCGATAAGCTTGCGAAGAGGTTCAAAATAAATTGCTATCTCGCTGTGGTCCATCAAGATGGTAGGAGCATGGCGGTTGATTTTGATCTTATGAAAAAAATGGCCTTTGACCCTAAAAAACTACGAGTAAAGGCGTTAGGCGGGCCTTCGCTTAATAACAGCCCAACCCTATAGGCATTGATTTACAGCTTCGATAATTCGCCAGGCTTCCTGCTTGGCTTTCGGCCAGCATTGTTGTTACAGCCGCGCAGGCACTGAAGCCTGCCAGCTTCAGTGTGGTCTTGCCAGCTGCGCCGCTAACCAGAATGGCGTGATATCAAAAGGTCGAAGCCCCTCTGGAGGGAGCATTTGGTAGAGTCCGGGTATTGAATTTGATGGCACTGCGCCCCCATCTGAATCCATTCCGACCCTTAGGCCTCGATCAATTAATGACCACGTTTTCTTTTCGAGCGGACACGATTCATCACGTGTTCGAACTGATGCTGACACCTGGCATGAAAGCGGTGCAGCGCCTCACGATACTCCCAGACCAGATGTTCCCTGACGTCGAAGTTGAGCTTGTGACCGAGATGTCGATGGACGAGCTAGAGCGCTTGGTTGCAGGCCTGGACGACGCCCACGTCATCGTCGATACGCTTCGCCAATGTGACTTGAAGTCCAATCCGCTCCAGCGTGGAGAGGATCCCGATCCGCTACACAGCATGCCGGAGTTTTAGCCATGGCGAGCAGCCAATCCAATGAAGCGACAAAACTGCTGGACTACTACCTTGATGATTCTGTCGACACTGAATACGCGGTTATGCTTTCCGCGCCGTGGGGAGCTGGTAAGACCCATTTCATCAAGAAGTATCTGAACGACCGTTCGCCCCGTGTGGCCGAGGACAAAGGGCCCTACTACCTGTACGCGAGCCTTTTTGGCGTCACGGCCATCTCGGCGATCAAGGATCAATTCTTCGCACAGATCCATCCCCAGCTCACTTCAAAAGGTTTTCAGCTTTTCGGGAATATCGCTTCCGGGTTCGTGGAAAAGGTTTCCGGGGCGAAGGGCAGCACTGGCATGGTGAAGGACCTGTTCCTGAACCTTGATGGCAAGATCTTGGTCATCGACGACTTGGAACGTTGCTCGATGAAGATCTCGGATGTCATGGGCTTCATCAATACGCTCGTCGAGCATGAGAAGCTCAAGGTGATCATCTTGGCCAACGAGAGCGAGATTCCGAAAGCCCAGCGTGATGACTACGACAGGCAGAAAGAGAAGCTTGTAGGCAAGACCATTGAGGTCAAGGCTGATCCTGCTGAAGTTTTGGACAAGCTAACGGACGACCTCAAGCCAGGTATAGCCAAGGACATCATCTCTGCTGAGAAGGCTGCGTTGCTGGCCACTTTCAACGCCTCGAAGAAGCCAAATTATCGAAATCTGCGCGCCGTGCTCGCAGATTTCGAGCGCTTGGTGGGTGTGGTGGACAAGCGGCTGAGCGATGTACCAGATGCCCTGAAGCAGCTGCTGTTCTACATGATCGCGACGGGGTGTGAGGCGCGCAGTGCAGAATTGAACGAGGATATGCTCCGGCGGCTTCCGACTACTGCTTTCTCAATGGGGCGGCTGTTTTCGAAATCAGAAAAGACTCCAACTGAGCAAGCCTTTGAGATGCTCAACAACCGCTACCCTGAGGTCCGCTGGACGGATCCCATCGTCAGCCCAAATCACCTGGCCGACCTGTTCTTCAGCGGAAAAATCGCTGTGGATGCAATCAATGAGGGGTTAGCACGCCACCCGGACGTAGTCGGGCACGCTCAAATCCCGGCCTGGAGGCTGCTCTGGGATTGGTCCCACTTGAATAAATCGGAGTACGAAAAGGCCAGGACGAAGCTTTTGGCTGAACTGGCTGGAGCTAAGCTCATTCATCCAGGTGTGATTCTGCATGTGGCAGGAATCGCCATTACCCTCCGTGGATATGGTGACCAGCTGATTGAGGGCGAAGGGGAGCTACTGAAGTACTTCACTGAATATATGTCAAGGTTGGTAGATGCCGGTACGTTGACACCAAACAAGGGCGTTTATGGGTTCGACAGCATGAGTGCTGCTGGGCTCGGATATTCGTCTTACACGAACCCAGAATTCAGCCCAATCTACACGATGGTGAAGGACGCCAGTGCGGAGGCGCTACGTAGGCAGTTGAAGGTAAAAGCGCAGAGCTATGTTGCGCGCCTGGCGACTGGGCCTGACAGCTATCCATCACTGTATGAATACGGCATTGATGACGAAAACTATGGCGGCGCACCATTTTTGCACCATACAAATATGGGAGATTTGGCAGACCTTCTGATTGTCGACTCTCGCTCAAATGACCAGCTTTTCGCTTCGCTCGCAAAGCGATACGAGCATAATCTTCAAACTGGTCAATCCCTGAGGGATGAGTACGAGTGGATCGATAATTTGAAGGATCATTTGCTGGCAATGGCCGATGCTGACACGGCGCCATTTGCAAAAGCGCTACGTGAACGAGTGACTTACTACTTCGACAAAATTGGAGAGGGAATCGGTCGGCCAGTGACCCCCAGCTAACCACCCCTGGCTCAGTCCGGGCGGGTGCTCTATCCGCCCGGTTTCTATACGTAAATATAGTGGAGCGCCTGGTAGCCATCTGTACGCAGCTCTCCCAGCAATGAGTCATAGAAAACCATCAAAAACTACAATCACGTATTGGGGCTGGTGAGTGGCATGTGGCTCAATACCAAGCGAGGCTTCTGTGAACGAGTACGATTTTTCGCGGCTAAACGACAAGGAATTTGAAGTCTTCTGCACTGACCTGCTGAGCGCAAGGGAAGGCGTTCGGTTTGAGCGGTTCAAGCCTGGACGTGATGGAGGGGTGGATGGTCGTTATTTTAAGTCCGAGGGTGATGAGTGGATCCTACAGTGTAAGCATTGGGTTTCGACCCCGTTAGAAAAGCTCGTTAAATCTATTGAGGACTCTGAAAGGCTGAAAGTTCAGAAGCTATCGCCAAGTCGATATATTTTGGCAGTATCACACCCGCTTTCACGCAAGGATAAAAGCATTTTAATGGAGAAGCTTTCGCCTTTTGTGTGCTCACCAGATGATATATTAGGTCGAGAGGATTTAAATGATATATTGGCAAGCCACCCTGATGTCGAAAAGCGACATTATAAGCTCTGGATTGCTAGCTCAAATGTCCTGAGTTATATCTTCAATAAGCCTATATATGATAGAAGCCAGTTTGAGCTTGACGAAATTATGGAGGCGTCTCGGCTGTATGTGCCGACCGTCAATCATGATGAGGCCATTGAGAAGCTGGAGTCCATGAATGTCGTCATTATCACAGGTCCGGCAGGGATCGGTAAGACGACGCTGGCAGGTCAGCTGATTCTACAATATGCCGCAGAAGGTTTTGCGCTTTCGGTGATTTCTGATGATATTAAAGAAGCAGAAGGAGTTTACGACCAAGACTCAAAGCAAATATTCTATTTTGATGATTTTTTGGGTCGCAACTATTTGGAAGCGCTTTCTGGGCATGAGGGGGCGAAGATTGTAAGTTTTATTAAGCGTATAGCCAAAAACCCTAAAAAGCGCTTTGTATTGACCTCTCGAACCACTATCTTGAATCAGGGAAAGATTTTGAATGATGTTTTCCATAACTCTAACATGAGTCGAAATGAGTTTGAGATAACGCTTGAGTCTTTGGAGAAAATTGATAAGGCTCGAATCCTTTATA
Organism: Pseudomonas sp. MWU12-2345; assembly: GCF_023242385.1. Taxonomy (NCBI): domain Bacteria; kingdom Pseudomonadati; phylum Pseudomonadota; class Gammaproteobacteria; order Pseudomonadales; family Pseudomonadaceae; genus Pseudomonas; species Pseudomonas sp. MWU12-2345. Next base: position 142,133 of record NZ_JALLJA010000003.1, read on the forward strand.
ATCATATTTGGCATTCTGAATTGGATGGCGAATACGTAGAGCAGCTATATTCGCAGAGACGCTATCGAACCATTATTGATCATAAAAATTTCAATCCTCGGCTTATCCGATTTATTACCGATGCCCAGCGGTTGGAAAATGTCCCGCCAGAGTCATACTGGTCTCATGCAACAGGTTTGTTAGATGATCCCTCTCAGATCTGGGATCATCCATTTCAATCGCAATTGGACGACTGCGGTCGTGCGCTGGTTTTATTGGTTGCTATGAGCGGACGCCTGATTACTGAATCTGAGCTTTCAGAGGCGTTCGCACGATATTTGGCTAGCCCAGGAGCTGCCAGCCTTACTGGGAAAAAGGATTTCCTATTAAATCTCCGTCATCTATCTGGTTCGATGCTCACAAGATTTGTAGTAGGCGATAGTCAGCCCTTTGTTCGGCTATTTAACCCGTCTTTAGGTGACTTCGTATTCAATAGATATGCCAATAACACTCCTGCTCTGCGGCAGTGCTTTGGTAGCCTTAAGACACAGTCTTCTTTGAAGACGCTGAAGGATATGGTGGATAACCAGATAATCACTGGTGGCGTGGCTGCTGACGTGGTAGGTCATGTCTTTCTATCTGTCACTGATATAAATTTTCTTGGGTTTGATGCCGAGTTCGTTGCACAGCTATGCATTTTAAGATCCGAGCTTGGGATAAAATTCAGCTCCTCAGATCAGAATCTGTCAAAAGCGATTGATTTCATCGCTGGTGAGAAATGTGGTGGACTCTTTTTGGGATCGGCACGTGTGCTGTTGTGGGGGCTGCGCAATGGCGGTGTTAGTAAAACCGCCGTGGAGATGTTCTTGTTAGGAGCTTTTGCAAATGATCCAGGCCATGATGAGTTACTGGTTATAAGTAAAATAGTCAAAAGCTTTGATGTAGTAGGGCATCAGTCGCTTTATGATGCATATGACGAAGTTGTCAAAGAGCATCTAATTGCATCGGTTGAGGATGAGTTTCCAGAATCTGAGGTTTTTTCTGATTGTAGTTCGCAATCAGCAGCACGCAGAAAGTTTATTGAGTTGATGGATGAAAAAGCTTTTGAGCTGGGGGCTAATGACTCATCCAGTGTGGCTGATAGTGTTGCAGGTTATGTGGATGTGGATAGGTTTTATGATAAGTACTTTTATGAGGCAGAGCGTGAGCAAGATTATGAGTCCTATAGGGATCAACGGACGAACTGGTCCGAGCTATCGCTTAGGGCGATTGATCCAATCGACGATCTTTTTTCGCGTGACTGAAAGGATTCCCTTGTTATGGTGGCCTTTTAAAAAATGAAGGTCGCCATGCCGCGTGTGTCGCTTGTGTGAATGTTTTTGATTCCACTTGTTTATATTGGTATCCGCGTTTGATCTGCGCTCGGTCGTTGTCGCATGATTTCAAAGTTGTGCGACAAAAATTATATTTCCTAATGGCAGTGCTTGGAGTGTTGCGTTAGTTTGTCGCAATTTGTGTTAAGCTTGGAATATAACTTACGACGGAATAATAATGAGTCACCTGATTGGTTATGCCCGCGTTTCAACGCGAGGCCAGAGTCTTGAACATCAGCACTCTCAGTTAGTTGAACAAGGGTGCGCCAGAATTTTTGAAGAGGAGGTTAGTGGTGCCAAAAGAGATCGGCCTGAGCTGACCCGCATGCTCGATCATCTCAGGCACGGGGATGTAGTAATCGTAACTCGCCTAGACCGTCGCGCGCGGTCGACCTCCGATTTGCTGGCCATCGCTGAGTTGCTCCGGGCCAGTGGGGCAGGGTTACTCTCGCTTGCTGAGCCGTGGGCTGATACGACGACCCCGGCAGGCCGGATGATCTTGACCGTCTTCGCAGGAATTGCAGATTTCGAGCGGTCATTGATTGCAGAGCGCACCAGTGTCGGTAGGGACGCTGCCAAATCCAGGGGCGTCAAATTTGGCCCAAAACTTTCACTAAGCCCCTCCCAGGTTGCGCGCGCTCGTGAATTGCTCGAAGGAGGGCGTCCGGTCTCGGAAATTTCAAAAATCTTCGGGGTACACAAAGCGACCGTTTACCGTGCTTTAGGTCAAGGGTGACGTCTTTAGCGTGTCCATCATCGTGGCACGCAGCGCCTGGCTCACCTATGCTGCTCCTCGCCAACAGAGGTGGCCCAAAGCCACCCAACATTCAGGAGTCAGCTCGTGATCACGGAATTGAACATAGATGGCGTCACCAGTTACAAATCCAAATCTACTCTATCGCCGACCAACAAAACGTCGCTCATCTACGGGCTCAACGGTGCAGGGAAGAGCACCATCTCCGAATTTTTATACAACCAGAGCGCGCCCCAATTTGCTAAATGCAGTCTGAAAACCAGTCAGCCGTGTGAAATTTTGGTGTACAACCAAAGCTTCCTTAATGACTACTTCTACGAAGAAGATAATTTAAAAGGCATTTTTACTCTCTCGAAAGAGAACAAGGTCGCACTCCAGCAAATCGAGGCTGAAACGAAGGAGCTGGAAAAGCATCTGGCCGCCCAGCAACAGAACTCTAGTCTTGCCACAGAAAACTCCACCAAGCTAGACCAAGAAAAGACAAAGGCAAGCGGGAAGGTCTGGGAGATCAAGACGAATTTCTCGGGTGGTGATCGCGTTCTAGAGTTTTGCTTGGAAAACCTCAAACGAACAGAACTCCTTTTTCAGCATATTATTGGGTTACCTCTGCCGGAAACTGCACCTGGCTACACGACTGATGGTTTGAAGGCAGAGGCCTCGTCAATTGAAGGCGAGGGTGCGGCTCCGTTCGCCAAAATCTCAACCCTATCCGCTGGCTGGCTGAGCATTGAAGCGGATCCACTCTGGTCGAAGGTCATCGTCGGCAGTCAGGAAGGTTCAGTTGCGGAGTTCATCACTAAAGCTGGCAACTCCGACTGGGTGAAGCAAGGGCTCCAGTACATTTCAGATGATAAAGATCCTCAAACCTGTCCTTTTTGCCAGCAAGAAACAGTCACCCAAAACATCATCGATTCTATACGCCAAGTGTTCGACGAGGCCTACGAACAAGATGTTGAGCTGCTAGAGTCAATCAAAACCAGCTATGAGACACTGACCTCCAGCCTGAACCTCCAAGATATTTCGAACTCCCCACTCGCCAGTAAAGAGCTTGTGGAGGCATGGAGTATCGCCTGTGAGGCTTTGAAAGCGTCAATACGCGAAAATACTCTGCACATTGGCAACAAAATCAAAAGCCCAAGCACGCCGGTTATCCTGACCGATACCCAGTCAGCCGTTGACACGATCAACGATTTGATCAGTGGCCTGAATAAGTTGATCGAGGCACATAATGTCAAGGTGGTGAATAAGAAACAGACTAAGGAAGATATAAAATCTCGTTTCTGGGCGCTGATGCGATGGGACTATGATCAGACGATTTCTGCCTATTTGCAGTCAGCTTCAGACCTTAAAAACGAGGCCGCTAAAATAAGCCAAGAAGCCGCGAAGATTAGCACCGATGTCGCGGCATCTAACGGCAGGCTTGCTACTCTCAGAAAGCAAACAGTCAACATCGAAGAGTCAATTGAGAATATTAATGCTGGGCTGGTAGAAATTGGCATCGATGGTTTCTCGGTGGTGCCCTATGGTGAAAATTTTTACCGGGTGTCCAGGGCCGCTGATCAAGCCAATGCCTTTCACTCACTGAGTGAGGGTGAGAAAACCGTGATCAGTTTTCTTTACTTCATTGAACTCTGTAAAGGCCAGAAAACGGCCACTGCTGTGCCTCAAGCGAAGGTTGTTGTGATTGATGATCCGATATCCAGCCTTTCCCATCTTTACGTTTTCAATATTGGGCAGTTGATTAAAAAATACTTCATTAATGATAAGCTGTACGCGCAGGTCTTTGTGCTAACTCATAGTCTGTATTTCTTTTATGAGCTGACTTACACAAGCAAGGAAAAGCGCGATGAGGCACAGCAGATGTTTAGGGTTGTTAAGAATTCAAATGGTAGTTCTGTAATACCAATGAGGTATGAAGAGATTCAAAATGACTACCAATCGTACTGGTCGATAATCAAAGATCAGGCCTCGCCACCGGCGCTGATTGCTAACTGCATGCGCAATATAATCGAGTATTTTTTCAACTTTGTGCAAAAGAAGGATTTCAATAATGTTTTTCAGAAGCCAGTCCTTTCGACTGATAAATTTACTACGTTCTACAGGTATATGAACCGAGAGTCGCACTCTTTGGGTCAAAATATTTTTGATATAAAGGAATTTGATTATAGTGTTTTCAAAGAGGGCCTTAGGCTGGTTTTTGAAGAGTGTGGTTATTCGGAGCACTACAAGGCTATGATCAAATAATTACTTAGACGCGAGAGGGGCACTCCTAGATTGAGTAGGGACCGTCAAGTTATTGATGGTCCATCTAATGGGGATGCCTTTCGTGCCACCCGGCTCACAGCTGTTTTGGCGCCGTTCTCAATTCAAGTGGAGCGTAGTGGGCTTGAATGCCTGGGCGAGTCTGCCTATGATGCAGCCGGGCTTGATCGAAGCCTGCTGCCCGCCTTAGGCAAACCCGAATGGGACGATCTCTCCTCGATTTATAGCGTTTGGGATTCCCTGTGCGGATCTCGGCAGCGGGCACCGAATCTCCGCGATCAGAGGAGTTACCCCTTGAAACGCATTTTCCTGATATCTCAAAAGTCCGTCTCCCGCCTTAAGCAGCGTGCTCGCAATCTCAAGAGAGAGGGCGAGGTCCCTCACCATGAAGCCCTGGAAATCACTGCCAAGGCGGCTGGGTTCGACAGCTGGCATCAAGTCGCCGAAGCTGCTGAGCAATGCAGGCCGATTGAGGATGCATACCGCAAGGGCTTCCTAATGGCTTTCGACGCCTCAGAAGTCCCTGACATAGAGAACGACGAATCCCCAATCAAATGGGAGGAGTACGCGTTCGAGCTGCTGCGCAAGGAGTTGTTTGAGAACTACTGTGCTCAGCCTGATGAAGAAGACCCAGATGGGCGGCCTATTTCTCAGACCCTGGATAGCGATGACCTCAAGGAGTACTTTGAGGACGACTGGGGAGGCATGTATTTTTTCAGGTTGAGAAGGCCTACAGAAGCATTGTCCCTGGATCGACTGTTACCTCTGGTTGCGAAGCATTCGTTCTGGATGCCGAGGCTTGTCTTCGACAAAGGTGAGCTGATCGACACGTATGATCTACCAGCGACCGATGAGAACAATGAGATCGTCGGGTTGCGCTTCTAGAACGTGTTGAAAAGCCGCAGCCCACCCCCTGGGATGCTTCCGCGTAGCGGCCTTCCAACTATAAGCAGTCAGGGCGATGACGAGTGAAGAGATATTCACGCGTCATCGCCCATCACGTTGCGGTCTGCAATGGAGATGATCTGGGCTGACTTCAGATGCGCGTCGGTGTGGAAGCGGGTAGCCAGGCTTAGCCTGGAAAGTGGCCAGTGGTGGGGTGTCTACGACAACACACTGGGCGTCGGGCACCGTCTTTTCATGCATCTTCAGGCGTGCAGATTTAGCCCTGCTGAGCCAGGCTTGTAGGTTTCTTCTACAGTGGTACGACGAGTCCTTTCAGAACCAATTAGCTAGCCTACTTAGAAACGTTAAGAGAGCCGCTGAAAGGTTCGGTAAAGCGATCATTTATGGCATCCTCAGGTTTTCAGCAAAGGAAAGTAGCGATGCCAGATTTCGGATTTTTGGATCATGAAGGAAGATTTGGAGCATTTTGGTATGACACGGAGGAGAAAATTACTGTTTTTTTACCACACCAAATCTCACCAATCATGGAAGGTTCGATAGCTATTTGGAAGCGTCATGGCGAATATGAGGGCATGCCAGGAGACAAGTTTAAGTACTCCGCAGAGATCAATGCAGCAGCCCTAGTCACTGCCAATGTAAACTGCTATATGCGAAAGGACACAGTGAAACCGCTAGCCATTCCACGAGGAAGCTACTATCCCCGAGTATGGCGAGGAATCCCCCCTAAACACATCTTGGATAGTGGTTACAACGGGCTAACACTCAGTGATGCCGAGCTAAAAACTAAAACGCAGAACTCGCTATCCGCAGCCAGTTTATTCGAGGAAATGAACAACTTATTCAGAAGTGTCGAACCTAGCCCGTTGAACGATGCAGCTTTCGGGCACAAGGTACGTGAGCTGCTGATTTTGGCTTGCACAGAGGTGGAGGCCAACTGGCGAGGCGTCTATGAGGCGAACAAGTCAAGCTCGAAAAAGCCGGATGGAACAAGGGATTATGTCAAGCTGAAACCGCTTTTACGGCTTGATAAGTGGGCTGTACGTCTAAAAAATCATCCTGACTACCCTCCACTAAAGCCATTCGATGGGTGGAGTGACGCGGAAGGGATGACCACACAAAGCTTGCCTTGGTATCGCTCCTACAACGCAGTCAAGCACGACAGAGAAAAGGAATTTCATCGGGCAGCTCTTGGCTCGTTGATTATGGCAATGGCTGCTATTCATGTTTTGCAGGTATCTCAATGGGGGCCAGAGCTATACCATCGTTTCCAAGATAACCAGTTTTCTATTTTCGAAACAGTCGAAACACCTGAGTATGAGGCGCACGAACAATATATTTTGGTCGAGGCGGGTCTTTATCCGAATAAAAGAATAATGTACTTCGGATAAGCGTACGGACCGAGCGCCACGAGAAGGATGAGAACATAGAAGCCTGGCTCAGAGGCCATGACTTCCATCCTCCCCCATGACAATTATTTGGTCGGATGAACGCTCTTGTGTGTTTAAAGTTTTGCTGGCGAGTGTCTCTTTTGGCTGAAAGTAGACTGTTTGCTATTTCTCAATTCCAAGGGTCATAAGCTGAATATAAAACCTCAAATTTCCGCTGTAGTTTCGTGATCTCCGCATTGGTTAGAGGGGTACTTATGCCTATCTTATCGCAAGCGAAGCAACTTAGTAGAATCCCTGTGCAGGCGCTAAGAACCGCTCTCGGCGTGTAGTCAAATATTGGCCGAAATTGAGCATGAAATAGGCCATTAGGCATATCCATTAGGTAGGGGTCTACAGCAGACAGCGAGGGGTGCGCAGCATTGTGTGATAGGTGCCTATATAACCCATCATAGACGGCTAATGCGTTACTTTTTCTGGCAAACTCGTAAAGTTTTATTTCGACTGCCCCAGCTTTTTCAGTAACAAATTCCCTTAGTGTTTCCACAAAAGGTGCGACATTTTCGTAAGTGTTTATCTTGTTCAAAAGAGCGTTAGCGTGCGATTTTCTTGAGGCTCCATCATGACTTACCAGTTCTTCTGGTGTCACAACGCCATCCGCAAGCGCGTTGAGGACAAAAAATGTTTCCAGCAAACTTCGGCAAAGCACCAATGCTTCAATTGTCATTCCGCCCTCTGCTAAGCATATTGCTGCTTGGAAGTGTGATGTGCTGCGTGCAAAAAATAGGCTGGCGATGAGTTTGATTTTGTGCGTTGAGTCAGATGGAAGCTGAGTCATCTCAACAGCTAGTTGAGAGCATTCCTTCGCAAAATTGAAGAGTTCCTCATAGTCTTGGAGTTGTTTTATTCTTATAGATACGCCGCTGGGTCCAGTAAAACCATTTTGATCGAAAGTCATATGATACTCCTAAGTTATAGAACGTCGTTTCGGTAGCTTTCGGATTGTGTTTTGGCTGCTGGCTGGGCTTTGGTGCTCAATCTGTTACTCGGTGCCCTATCCCTTCAAGTGAGCCAATCCTTTCTTAATATGCCCGCATTTTTACCAATCTCCTCGAAAGATGCGCGGAGATTTTCCCCATTCTCATGGTAGCTTTCCTGCTCATTGCGTCATCTGTCTCTGATCGACAATATCATTGGCCTGCCGAACAAGGTGCACGAAGTTCCAGTCTTGTACCTCCTCTCCCTGCGCGAGGCGCGTTAGCCGCATCTGTGGGTCAGGTGGGATTCTTTCGCCCCAGACAGCCTTAACCAATAGGCCCTTTTTCCTAAGGCCACGAGCCCGGACGAAACGTTCATCGTTGGCAATTTCTTCCGCCAATTGCTCGAAAAAAGCGGCAAGCTGGGCAGCTTCGCTGGCTGTACTCGTTTCAAATCGTTCCTCATGCCCTTCGATAAAGTCTTCGATCAAGGTCACCAGATCTAAATGCCACTCGGCATACACAACGCAAACACGCGTGAGTCCTTCCTTGGCATATGCGTAAATCATCCGATATGGCTGACCAGCTCGTATCTGATCAGCCGGTGGGATGACCTCCAAACACTCGGCTACCGTTGGAGTAACCATGTTCCGTCGGTTAAGCGACGAGGCTCGCCCTCCGGCCGAAAGGATCTCTGAGCGGACCAGGACGTCAAGGTCAAATGTCTCCAGATTACGAAAGACCACGCTCGGTCGATCCACGCTCAAAGCAGTTGCCATGGCTTCTGGATCAAGGTATACCGCGCATCCATCAGAAAAGTGGATTAATTCTGCATCTACACATTTCGCATTTATGTCGTCGATCATGGTCGCCACCGGCTGCGCAGAGGTTTCCACGTCTTGCTTTTCAATTTCGTTAATGCACATCGTTAATCTCTCCAACTTACTCGGAAACATATTGCGCAGACTCACCTTTTCGTCCCTTGAGTAAATCTATCCCAACCAGTGTCCGTTGATACTGATTTGTTAATTCGAAGGGGGCTCTACTAATGTAGTCGACGGTGGGCAGTCGCGTCTGCACGATAGCAGCCTCTGGCGTTGGTTTTCAATTATGCCGGGCGCAGAAAGCTTCCAGTGCGCTAGCCTGTCTGCCCCTAACACTAAGCCGCACGACGGTCCATGAACGCCGACACTTTCACAAGAAGACTCTAAGGTCGCAGTTGAGGTCGTCGGTACGGTCCCCGCTTATTTACTTACGAAGCATGAGCATCAGTGTGAAAATATTTGATCCAGCTGCTGCCCCTTATAGGTTTCTGATATATAGCATAGACGTTAACTGAGGCTTGATAGTCTGGGGCGAATGGCCTCAACGATTTCGACAACTAGCTTCTGTGTTTAAAAAAGCCGATCGAGATATTAAAGATAAAGGCTCCGAACACAGTCAAGATTTACGAGTTTCTCTCCCTAGACGGTTTCGTAAGTTAAGAAGATTGATCACCAATAAACTCGGCTTTAACGAATAATGCGCGCCAATTCTCTTGGCGCGCAGTAGCTAGAAATTCCATCTGCACAATAGCGCGATCTATTAGTATCAATTTTCCATTGGTTTGATTTCCAGTCCTTTACTCTCTAAAAATATTCTGTACATTCGCTCGATGTTAGCATTGACAGGAGCTTCTCGATTCCGCTCAAACTCCTCCGTCTGCTTCTTGGTGAGTAATGACAAAAATATATCTATATGTTGTTCAAATAATTGAGCGCTAACAATGTCCCAGCTCAAATAGCAAAAATGTGTTAAAAATAATCGAGCTAGTTTATCATCCCAGTGCCGAACGCACGAATGGACGAGAGTTAAATGGGATAGATGGTTCGATAGAAGCGCTGGTAAATATTCTTCGATTAACGCGTATGGGTTGCTAGATAAATCATTAAAAAGCATATAACTAGAAATGTATGCTTTTGTAGCAGCATCTTCAACTGTAGTAACGTAAGAATTAAGTTTGGCTCTATCTAGGTTTTTTAATGTGTTAAATTTTACGGCTTTCTTCTCGATGCCAGTATTTTCAGTATTGATTAATAACAATTTTAGGGCGTCTTCCTCAGATATCCAGCTTTCGTCGTCGGTACTCTGCTCTAGGAATTCAAATACTATATCGTACTCCCATAGAGTATAAAGATAATTATTCAAAGAGATGCTTTCGGGTGACAGCATCGAGAATTTCTCACTTGTTGTTTGTCGCATAAGCGCAAAGCAAAAGTCCTTTGATTTTGTTTGATGCTTGTAGTAGTAGGTAACATAATGACGAAATGTGCCTTCGTGCTTTCCGTTAAGCGAGTCAAAGTATGCGTCAATTTTTTGCGCAAGACTCTCTTCAATATCTAGTTCGGGTGAGTTGGCTAGATACCCTATCGCGTAATGGATTTCATCTGGACGATTTCGGGAGTATGCGAGTTCTACTAGTGGCAATAAACAGCCCGGACTCCCGCTTTGTCCCAGGCTCCATAAAAGTCCGCGATAATAAAAATCTTGTGAGAACTTTAAGTTGTTGTAGGTGGATATCAATGTCCGAATTTTGTCTTCATCGAGATTCGTTTTGCTCAGGAGGCTATGAATGTCAATCGTTTGATGTATCTGATCAGCAACCTCATTTTCTGGAATTATACTCAGTGATATAAAGTAATCAAACTCTCGATCGGTATCGCACTCGATTCCTAGAGGAATGATCACTTTTTTTGCCCAATATGATTTGATGTTATCGTTGGTACTGATCTTGAGTATTGCCTCGATTGCGTGTTCTCTATCTATTTCCAGCAATGCCTTTGCTGCATCAAAAAATTCTCCCACATCATCGGTATTGTCTAGAACGGCAGTTACATTCTCGATGTCGGTACTGTCCCCAAAACGTGCAAGGGTTCGTAAGCTCATGCGTAGCAAAGGCCGTCTGTCGGTCAGCCACTTAGTGACACGTTCTCTAGCAATTTCGGTGATTACTGTTGGAGGAGACCGAAACCATAGAGCGTAATCGCCACCTGAAACTTGTGCAGGACCTTGCGCGAGGGGTTCATTGTCGACCAGGATTTGAAAAAGGGTCTCTCTGTTCCCGTTAAGGGCGAGAGATCTACGTCTCTGCGCGAGCTGATGATAATCTCTACACCCTTGATTTGATTTTAGCCTGTGCAAGCAGGGCACAGTGCCTAACAACCCTAGTGCATAAATGGCGTTGCTCCTAGTCAGCACCTTCTCATCTTGTTCAAGGTTTAAGAGTTTATCTTGGATATCGGTTACAAATTTGCCTTGAAATTTTCGGGCGATTTTTGTACCTAATGATAGGTCAAATTTGAAAGCCGTTTCAAGAAACTCTTGCCTATCCTCTTCGGGTATAGAATTACTGCAATATAACCAAATGTCATAGTGCGCGGTGTTAAATGACGAGTTCCTGTGATTGCGCCAATTTTTTGCAAGCGTTTTAGAGGATAGATAATCAGAAATTATCTGGTGCGGAGTTATATAGAAACCGTCGTCGTCTTTATACAGTATTTCATAATTTTTAATTAGGGTCGTGAACTCATAAAAGTTAACCACTCTGGTTAAATAGCTTTTGGAGTCAGACAGTTCGTCGTAACACACCATCATCAATTCGGCAAAACTTTGCTCAGATATATATGCCAACCCTAGGTCGTAACTGGCCTTGTATAAGACAATGGAAAAGGCTTCTGTGACCTGGGACGGATGTAATTTGTTAAGCTTTAAATCGCTATCAGTTACTCGTGACAGATCTTGCGTTAATTTACTAGATATCCAATCCTCCAAAATTTCTTCGGTGCTTGCGGGCAGTGTTTTATGTGTGCTGTAGTAATCAATTGAGCGTGACAACACAAACGGTGAGGCAAAAAAATTGAAACCGACAGAGCTGAGTTTGCTTCTGTATTCTTTATAAAAATTTCTCAGGTCTTCTTCTTGAAATGTCTCTGAAGCTATGAAAAATGCGCTTCTATACGACAGTGGTTGTATCGTGAGGCAGGTGTCAATCGATCGTATAATTGTATTGACACTTAATCCGGTGTGTCTCAGCGTGATTATATAGCTGAAACTATCGATGGTACGAAAAAGATCATCACAGAAGGCCTGCGTGTCGCAATGAAGCATCTCATCTAACCCATCAAGTAGGAAGATGAACTTAAATGGCAGGCTCTTCCAAGATCCGTAGCTGATGCCTAGCTCACGGTTAATCATTTCACCTAGGGTGTTGCGAGAGTAACTTCTAAGTTTCAACTTTATTGGGAGATGCTCTACATCATTCTTGGTGAGTAGTGCTTGTTCGATCGCTGAAAGGGTAGTGGATTTTCCGCTTCCACCTGGGGATGATAAGACTATTTTTTTATTCGATTTTAAGAGTTCCATTATGTGGCTTTCGGATAAAACATTCGTTTTATACGTGTCGTGTTCTTTTTCACTCTGTAGGTTTGAGGGGAGGGAGGTAGTTGTATAGTTTAAGGGGGCTGATTTTTTGTTTTTTGAAAATATTTTATTGAAATGGGTTTCTATATTGAAGTCTGGGGTCGGCTTGTCTTTCAGGATTTTTTCAACTGTAAAGTGCCTCTCCAAAATGTCATCAAGCGCGCTCCAAATAACAAGAAGTTCATTGTTGAAGTCAGTTGATGACCAGATAATCAGCTTTTCTAGGTCATCAATATATTTTGCTGCGACATCTGCCGGAGAAAGTTTTTTGTCCTCTGCATTTTTTATCAGAGCCAAATGAAATTTTTTACCATTGATTATCCTGGTGCATTCGTTTTTTAAATCAAGGTGATCGGGCTGCCTAAGAGCTTTACGCAGTACGGTGGCTACAGTGCCGGAAGTTATTATGTAGTGTTGTTTGACTACCGAGGTGTTGAGCGCACTTTCTAACGAAACCTTGATGATCTCCTCAGCAACTGTTTTTATATTGAGTGCCGAATTGTATCTCTTGCACTGGATGCAAATCAAACTATTGTTGTTTGTTGTCTTGGCAGTGCAGTCAAATCCTTGGTCTCCCGAGGGTTGACGTCCAGACTGCATCTCAAACCCCTTCTTCATACCAAGGACTGACAAGGCTTGATATACGAAGTCCTCAAATGCATCCGGTGAAAGATGGTTTATTGGAAGTGGAAAACCTTGATTAAGAAGAGGTTTAAATGCTGACATATGCTCATCTCGGTATAATGGACGGTAATCAAAATAGCCTCTGGTGGTTCGAGATGGCAAGATCCGTTCGCATCTTGGTAATACCCCCTGAAAAAAGTACTCGTCGGAAGTAGAATTTTCTCCTAATCGGATCAAGGAAATTTTGCGTGAAGACATCGCGTTTTTCAGACAGTCAAATCATGGCCGTCCTCAAGCAAGCCGAGGCTGGAAGCCCTGTGCCAGAGCTGTGCCGCGAGCACGGCATCAGCTCGGCCACCTTCTACAAGTGGCGCACCAAGTTCGGCGGCATGGGCGAATCGCTGATGGCTCGGCTGCGCGAACTGGAGGAAGAGAACCGTCGCCTCAAAAAAATGTACGCCGAAGAGCGTCTCAAAGCCGAAATCATCCAGGAAGCCATGGCAAATAGTGGTGAAGCCATCGCGGCGACGAGAGATGGTGCAGGAAGCGGTTCGCTCAGGTCGGTTCAGCATCAAGCTGGCGTGCCTGGCCTTCGGCGTCAGCATCACGTGCTATCGCTATCAGCCGCGGTTGTCGCCTGAAAACGCCGAGATCGCCGATCACCTGATCCGACTCACGCATAACCAGCGTAACTGGGGGTTTGGCTTGTGCTTTCTGTACCTGCGTAACGTGAAGGGCTATTGCTGGAATCACAAGTGGGTGTACCGGATGTATCGCGAACTGGAACTGGACCTGCGGATCAAGCCGAGTAAGCGCATCGTGCGCGAGAAGCCCGAACCGCTGGCCGTTCCTGAGGTCACCAACCAGTGTTGGTCGATGGACTTCATGCACGATTAATTAGCGGATGGGCGCAGCTTTCGAGTTTTCAATCTGATTGACGATTTCAACCGTGAAGCCCTGAGTATGGAAATTGATTTGTCGCTACCGGCTGAACGTGTGGTGCGTGCATTGGATCAGGTCATTGAATGGCGTGGAAAGCCGCAGGCGATAACGGTCCAGAATTCATCAGCGCCAAGCTCGCTGGATGGGCCGAGAAACGGGGCATCCGATTGGAATATATTCAGCCGGGCAATCCGCAGCAGAATGCCTACGTCGAGCGCTACAACAGCACGGTACGTTATGGCTGGCTGGGACATTACCTGTTTGAGTCGATAGCTGAGGTTCAGGACTACGGTACGAACTGGATATGGACGTACAATCACGAGCGCCCGAACATGGCCCTCGGAGGCATCACCCCAAAACAGCAGTTGGCCCCTGGTGGCCTGACCTCTATTTCTGGCGAGTATTAAAAATGGGGGAATTACCTTTTTACCTGCCTACCGATGATTTGGGGCGTGCCAACGGGTTAAATCGGGTCTGGATTTTGGTGCGATGCTTGTCGAGAAGATCGAATCATCCATCACGCTGCCTAAAACGACACGGCGATACGATGGTGGGCGGGGGCGTCCACCCCATTGGTTGCGAAGCTCTTACCCCAAACCGCGCTTTAGAAGTCGTCTGATGGCCAAAAGGTAGATATGGGCGGTTCTGAGCGATCAGAGGCCCAATGAATTAACACATGCCTTGGTCGTCTATTGATATTGATCCATGGCCCAGCCATTCTTATTCCTGGGACCACCCACGTACCTGTGCAGAAACAGTAAGCTCTGCGATCCCCTGGGCAATAAAATCTGCATTCTGCGTCAACGTCAGGAGCGAGCTGGTTACATTGGCTGCTACGTCTTTTGATCCCTGCTGGCGAATCCACAGCGCCACTTCTTCCAGCGCCGCTTGCAGTGCCATCTGGTTTGTATCCAACCGTGCAATCAGCTGGACCAGTAGCTGAATATCGTTCATGGGGGTGTCCGTGTTGGGAAACGATAAACCAGTATGGCGTATGCTTGGCTGCGGAGGCACAACCTATTGCTGCCTTGCGACGCTAGGTAGAGATTCCCGCTCCCCGGTGCCCCGACGAGCACCAACCGATGCTGGTTTTGAGGTTGAGGTGGCCAGCACAGGCCAGGTCTTCTTCATTCCCACTGATCGATTACCGATGTGCTTGAAGAAGCCGCCGTTGAAGTACTCGCATCGTGCCAGCAGGGTATCTGCGGCTCTTGTATCACCAATGTGCTGGAGGGGGCGCCTGAGCACCGTGATTCAGTTTTGAGTGAGAGCGAGAAAAAGTCTGGAAAGGTATTCATTCCTTGCTGCTCGCGTTCCAAAACGTCTCGATTGGTTCTCGATCTCTAGTGAGCGAATCCAGACCTCTTCAGCTTGGATGGCGAGCGCCAGCTGCTCTCTAGGAGCGCTAAGCATGCTTTCTTAAGGCATAGGGAGGAGGGGGCATTGATCGATTTCGTGATCGCTCGACACTAGTGCGGCTTCGTGGGTGGCATCTTCGGTTCAGGTTGGTCGGAGCGCCGCCACGCGGTGCTCGGCCAATCCAGGTGGAGTGCCTAGTAGTGTGAAGTGATTGCTCGTAGCTAAGTGCGCGATCAATCGGTACTAACCTCAACCAGCTGGTTGTTCTGATGGTCTTATGTTACTAGGCGTGGCTAGGTTAGCCTCTACAAGGCATGATTAACCGGGCGCAGCGTCGCTTTCTTGCATGAGGTAAGCGCCGGGGTGTAGGAAAAACCTTCAAAATCCAGCCAAGTTTTCATTAATCGTTATTTTCTTGCATTTCCTTCAGCTTATTTTTGATAAACTTTTCGAGATCATTGGGCTGAACCTGAGAAAGCTCTTCTATAAGAGCGTCGACAGCATTAGTAGTCTTAGAGTTAGTATGATGAGGCAGTTCAGCCATTTTTAGAATTTTGTTGAGCACTTTTTCTTTCACGCTTTTCACATAAGTGTTCAAGCCTGAGTCGGATGTATGGCCGCTAAACTGTTTAATTTCTGCAACTGTTTTTTGTATGATGGAGTCTAACGAGAGCAATGGGCTGGAGCTGGCACTAATCGCGGACATGACTCTTTCTTCAAACCGCTTGGAGATGTACAAGTGTCTCATTTGGTGTGGATGAGCCTTTCCATTGATTCCGGCCGCTTTTTTAAGCTGGTGGAAAGTATAGGTAATGTGTTTAACGGCGATGGGCCGTCCAGTCCTAGCGCTAATGAAGAGCATGTCTTCAGTTCTTGGCTTAATGCCCCTTTGGTGTAGAAGTGTTCGGCGTTCAGTATTTATAAACTCTAGGGCGTCCTCAAGAACATACCGTGGTACTGGTACTTCGCGTGTCGCATTTCGCTGTCCTTTCCTAGATTGGATCGTAATGTACGGCTCCAAATCCTCAGTTCTCAAAGCGGCGATGATACTAGAGACAAGTACGTTTCCAATTTCAGCTCTTCGGCCGCCGATATGCTCAAGCAGACCAATTAACACTTCCGTGCGTCTACGGATGAAGTCAGAAGGAATCTGATCTACTTGGAGCCAAAGCTCCTCAAGTGTGTCTGCGCCGATTGGCTGGCCTGTGCGGGCCAAACCATCGTCTACCAAGAAGCAACTGTGTTTCCATCCAAATATCTGAACAAGCGTGCCTGATGCTCGTCGAATGGAAGACTTAACAATTCTTTCGGCTTTAACAGCACCTGTCGGAGATATGTACTCTGGATAGCCAGTTTGCACCCCAGCATGATAGAGGAAGTCAAGGGTGGTCGATAGCACCGTATTTACCCTATGAGTCCCTGGCGACTTCCCTTTGAATTTTCTTCCTCTCATCCAATTGCGGAAATTTTTGATCCGTGACTCCGTCATATTAAGCAAGCTGATTCTATTATCATAAGTGTAACGAATGATAAGAGAGATCTGGTTAGCATACTCTTCGAGTGAGCCTCCATCGTCGGTAATAGAATAGTTTTGGTCATAGAGATGAAGCATAAATAAATTGCCAAATAAACATGGCGTGCCATCTGGGTAGCTGATGAAAGGGATGCTCGGGGCATTACGCAGAGTCAGCCGACCCTTCGGATCGACGGTATCTGGGAGCTTAAATCCAGAACCCAGAGGCCGGACTATACCTGGTGAATGCCTAGCCATTATTGCACCAAGGCGATCATGCCAAGCCCAGCTAACATTGAGTGAATTTCGCTCGCATCCGTAGCGTAGCGGGCTCTGATAGATGCGGGAGGGGCTACCGCAACACTTTTATAGCGATCTAAAATTTCACGGATCACGTAAGTTAAATTCATGTTGTTTTCTCGGAGAATGCTAATCTGCCTTTTTAATTGTGCGGTAGTTTTCAATAGCTCGCCCTTTGAGTCACTTCTGGGCAAAGACTCTTTTTCTTTAGTGGCCGTCAATTGGCGGTAAACCTCCTTGCGCAAGCTATCCAACCCGATAAAACCCCCATCTAGCACGATGTCGGCCGTGGTTTTTAGGTGATTTATGGAAATCGGGTGGAGTAAGAGCTTAGGGTGTTTGAAAGCAGCAAATGACGCTTGAGACTTAATTCCTTCAAGAATGACCGGTTCTATTGCATCAGGCATATCAACTTTATGGAGTTCCTTCAGGAACTCCATTTTTCGAATGACTATTTCGACGCTCACCATTGAAATGTTCATTCAATGTCCTTAACTTTTAACACAAGGTTAAACTTGGATACGACTTGTCCATTAGCGTTTACTACCTCAAAGAAGTCTGGCTCTAGTGTGACTTTTCCTTCTGTGAGGTAATCGAGTACATGACCTTCGCATGCATGGGACGCGAGGTATTTGTCGAAATCTGGCTGGGTTTCAATAAGGTTGTTTTTGTGCATGGGTGTTAGGCTGTTGAACACCTCGTTGTAAGTCTTGATATGAACCTGCTTGGCATTAAACTGCTTGCGAAGCTTTGCGACCAGCTCGTCAATGCCTTTAATATCTTGTCGGCCAGCCTTCAGGCTAGCCTGGATCCGATTAGCCTTAGCTTCGCGTAAGATGCGTCCTGTTACGTGTTCGGTGACGTAATGGTAAAAAAGCTTAGCGTCCGTGTGTCCAAGCATGTAACTCAGTGTTTCGAAGTCAGGATTATCGGTTCCCCAAAAAAAGGCAATGGCAAAAAAGCGACGGAGCTGATGCTGTCGGATGTAGTACCGCTTTTCCACCCCTTCTTTCACTATTGTAGGAAGTTGGAAGTAATCGCAAGTAATGTTTACAGTGTTATAATGAGTGAATCGGCTGCCTTGAGTAACAGCTGCGTTTATTCTGCTTATGCCTCTAAAAAGCGAGCTTGCTTTATCGGGGGTAATTGAGTCTATGCGGCGATTAAATTCTTTCAACTTCCAAATAAATAATGCTGCTACTCTTGGCAAAGGTCGCTTCAGTTCTTCGCGCTGACCTGCTGCGCCGAGCTTAGCTCCGTCGAAGACCAAGTAATAATGAGTATTAGCATTCTCGGGTAGGGAGGGGTCTGTACTCGGCTCCAAACAGTTATCACTATCTAAGTAGCTTAGTTCGTCCCGGCGCCTAGCCATAACTGCCCCGGTGACAATCTGAATTGATCCAACCAGCACTTGATAAAGCTCAGCTAATGTGGAATTCGCTCGCAGCATCTTGTAGAATCCGGGGTTCGACCTTTGCACAGACCAATAACGAATCCCTCGTGCAAGAATGTGCTCAGGTAATACGCTTATTGCGAACTCTTGGAAAGAGCTGGCTTCTGTCTTTTGAACAGCCTTCGCCTCAATGACGCAGTGAACAGCATCAAGTATCCAGCCAGCATTTTCAAACAGAAACTCAATGCTGCACCTGATAGCTTGTAGTGTAATCTCAATGGGGACAGTCCTGTAGCGCATGGATTGAATGAACTCTTTGCCCGCAATCACACGGTCTAATGTCAGACCCTGGAGCATGGCAGCATCTACTCCTGTCTCGCATTCCTCAATGACAGAAAGCATTTTGAATGTTTGAATGTAGCTGTTGATTGTCCTGTGAGATGCGCCCTCCTTTTCATTTCTCCTTACTTCTACCGGCGGAAACTCCGCGACATACGATGGCTCGCCGATATTTAGCTCGCTAAAGTGGAGCGGTCTGATTGAACGTCCATTGAATGTGCCTGAATAGATTTTATTCAGTATTGGCTTAGCTCTTAAAAGAAGAGTGCCGTTTACTTTTTCATAATAACCAATTTTTAAAAAGAGCACTCGTGCCTTGATGAGTTCATCGTCACTCAAGTCGAGTTCTCGATCAATGTTTTCAATGTCGAGAATTAACTCGTTCTGTGCAGTTGCCTCTTTTATGTCATGGTCAGATACCAAATAAAGATGGTCCTTGATCCATTCTGTTAATCTTGTGGAGTAGTTGTATATTGCTTCGCTTGTTGGGAGGATAGTGATTTCGTTTAGTAGGTGGTTGATGCTGTTTGCATTAAGTTGGGCGAGCCCTTGTTTGCAAATTTCAAATCGTTCGCCGTTGAGCAGTATCCAATCTGCAATTTGCAGAGTTCGAGTGATAAGCTGATATGCATATTCTGGGGCGTATACTTGACCACCTGTATATCTATGATGGATGCGATAGGCGATCAGATATCGAAATGCCTCAAGCAAATTCTCGTTTTTTGGATCGAGCAAATTTGAACCGTCGTAGAGATCTACGTTAAAGTCGATTTTTCTTGTCAGGGAGAGGCCGGATTTCAGAGGGATCAACAAATTCCATTGAGGTTTATTGAACTCAGTGTCGGGCGTGAACCAGTAAGGCTTGGTGATGGGGCTTCCCGCTGACATCGTTGAGAATATGTAGTCTCTTAACTCGCGGGCCTCTTGTAGCGGACTATTACCGGTTAGCTCATATCCGGTCAGCTTTTTGTGTTCGATCACGTGTAGTTGCTTAGTGGCTTCAGGCATAAATAACTTCTTTTAGTTTTTCCTGCAAGTATGGGCTCGGATTTGCTTTGGAAAACAATGTGAGTACGCTCCGAGAGCAATAGGCTTGTAGTACTCCCTCGCGGTGCAAATGCACCGCTTGATAAATTAAAGCCGCAATGGCGAACCATTTTTCAGCCACAGCTGTAATTGGCGCCCCAGCTTGGAGAGCAGAGTTCGCAATCTCGTAGATGCACAGAAGTACTTCTATCTTTTCGAGGTTTAGTTCTATATACAGTCGGTCAGCAGTGTCGCTGTTATAGTCGTGGCTGGTATGATTGTCTTTCGGTAGGGGCTTGCCAACAATCACATAGTTATCTTTGTGGATCTTAAGGAAGTCATCAAGTTCTTCCTGGGTGTTGAAATCCAAGGAGGCCAACAAATAAGGACTATCCTTCATGGCTTCGTATATGATTGCGTTCTGAAATAATCGAATCCACCGTTCCATCATGAACTGAATGAGGGCGGAGGGCACATATTCATCTACAAGATGCTTGCTGTCCTCGGCATGCCGCAACAGCATCGTGACAGCTATTCTGCTCAATGTCTTAACGTAGGTTTGGATTGCGACTGTTGCTCTGAGGCTTCGTAATGATAAAGCCTCAAGTATCCGTTTGGCTCGCGCTTTGTCCAGGTCAGATCTCGCCCTTTTTAGAATCGTAGATGCGAGCGGGATTTTATGTTTAGGATTCGAAATCGAGGAGAGGGTCTGAATTGCTATTGGGGTGCCGAAGTTTCTCCCCCCGCTGAGAAATAGCATCCTATAGCTGTCGTTGCCAACTGACTTTAAGAAATCTCGCGCTGGTTTAGTAATTTCGATGATTTCGTCAAATATAGCTTTAGTAGTGTCTGTTAGAGTTACTGATTGCTCTTCGTGGCCCGTAGCGCGAGGCTTGTATCCAATCGCAATCCAGTCAAGGCCGGCTTGGATATAATTTACCTGCCTCCCAGTCTTGTCGAAAAGCTCGAATCCGAGAAGCCAAGATGGGGTAATGAAAGGATGATGCCGGACGAGAAGCATCATGAAAGGAATCAAAGTAAATGCCCCAAGGGGTTTGATAATCCTTTTTACCGCTCCAGCGTTTATGGCCTCAAATATTCCAGTGTCTGCGATATTGTAACCGTACTCTACCCAGGTGCGGCATACATCTGCTGGGGTAAAGTCTCGCCCAGTTTTGAGGTTTTCAAAGTTATTTATAACGATGCCGTTTTTTGCCTTGTCTATTGTCTCCTCGTGATCTCGCACCGCTTGTAAGCGAGCCTCATTGCAGCAGTCTTGGACATAGTTTACGTCTTCGTCAATTCCGGACGAGAATACCCTGAGCGCATCATCATCCGATATTGTCAGCGGAATATCCATGAGCGCTTTGTCGTATAGCGTCTTTGTTTTATCTTTTTGTGACGACGACTTATATGTTGGGCTAAATAAAGGGTAATGTGGCTCGCCCATTATTGCAGTGCCTAGAAGTATGTCCTTTATCGTCATGAGAGCCTGAGGCCATTCTTTGTAAAATCCCTCAAGGCTAAGTTCCTTGATGATCACCTCGGACTTCCATTGCGCGAAAAGAATCTCTACGAATTCATTTACGTTTCTACCAGATTGCAAAAGGAGTAGATTTTCCCTCGTTGGATATAGCTTGCAAAGTAGCGCTACTATTCTCTTTAAGTGGTTGGCACGCTGCCTGCACGAATTATGTGAATAACGAATGCAGACATCGTCCACCAGTGTTAACAAGTAATCGGTGAGCTTTTCCCCGTAGCTCAAATAAAATGGGATCAGATTGATAAATTGTTTTTTTCCATTCCTAGCAGCGGAATACCATCCCTCGTAGTATTTCAATGTGCTTGAGGATTTGGTAATGAATTCCCAAAATTTCAAACTTGTGTTGTGACGATTCTCTAACTTTTGTTGTTTGTGGTTATTTGAGGCTTTTATTTTTAAGCCGGCAAATTCTGCAAGTATTTTTCGGACTTTGTTATAGAGCTTTGTGACGAAAATTGTTAAGGGTTCAGTCTCTTTTATAAGGAAGCCTTCAAAACCATAAAGTACGGTGTCGATGTCTTCTAAGGTGCTGATCGCATCTAATCTAAAGTTTGTGACATGCAAGTATGCATTTAGATATTTTATCGCGCTCAAAGAATTTTTTTCGTTCTTGGCGATGCGAAAGAGCTTTTCCTGCATGCCTGGCTCAATGGCCAGGAGTGGGAATTCGTTGATATGGTAGGTGGCGAGCATGACCTGAATCCGACAGCGGAATCGTTGAATTCAAATGTCTATCGGATACTAAGTCAACAGTTTTATTTCATGTGGAAGTTGGTTCGTGATTTGCATGGGTTATTAATTATTTTGATATTATTGCTTGGTTTTGTATAGTTGTTTTTTGTTGCTGTTTATTCTTTTAATATATTTGAAGACTCGTGGGCGCGTGCCCATTGGGTGGGGACTATATGGTGTTGCAAAAATTAGAGGTAATACAAAAAATGTGGTGCCGCTTTAATAAGACGGAAAGCCTTACGGGTATTGATGATCGTCAAAGTCATCATGTCAGCAAAGCCCTCTAAATCCCTGAGCTGTAGGGGTTGTGATGAGGTAGGTAAAAAGCAAAACGAACTATATCGAGGATATCGCCGATCAGTTCCAGCAGGTCCTTGGCCGAGTTGTAGGCGACTTCGATGGCGGGGCGATCGAGGTGGCCCTGGTCCGCGCGCTTGAGGGTCAGTTCTAGCATGCCGATCACCGCGTTCATCGGTGTGCGGATTTCGTGGCTCATGGTTGCCAGGAAGGTGCTCTTGGCCCGGTTGGCGCTGTCGGCCTGGTCCTTGGCCGCGCGCAGTTCTTCGAACAGTTCGCGGCGTTCGCTGATGTCGATCCAGCCGCCGATGATGCCCTGCACCTCGCCCAGGGAGTTACGGTAGGGCAGGATCCAGTGATAGATGGTCATCCGGCGGTCGCCGATATGCAGGGTGCGGTCGCAGATCTGCGCCGTGCCTTCGTCCATCACCCGCTGGTAGTCGGCCTGGTATTCCCGGGCCTCGAAGGCGTTGCCCTGGTAGGCGTCCATGACCCGCTTGCCGATCACATCCTCGAGCTTGGTCGAGAAGGCTTGCAGGTAGCTGTCGTTGCAGGTCTGCAACAAGCCTTCGCGATCACGCACATAGATCGGGTGCGGGGTGCCGTTGACCAGCGCGCGCATGAATTCGAACTGGTCGCTCAGGGCCCGCTCGGCCAGTTGCCGTTGTCGGATCTGCCGGCGCATGTAGGCGTTCCAGCCCAGCGAGAGCAGCAGCAGCGCGCCGGCCCCCATGACGATCTGCAGGATCAGCCGATGGTAGTTGCGCCAGTAGCTCTCGGACGATGGTGTGTAGCCGCGCCAGCGACTGTTGATGATGCCCAGTTCGTCCGGGGCGATGCTCAGCAGCGCCTTGTCGAGAATCGAGCCCAGCTCCGTGGCCCCACGGGCAGTGGCCAGGGCGAAGATCGCCTGCTGGGTGCCGATGGTCGCGCTGATCTGCAGCTTGTCGTCGAAGGTTTGCGAGGCGATCAGGTAGTTGGCGATCACCAGCGAACTCACCGCGCCTTCCGCCTGGCCCTGGGCGAGCAGTTCGACCGCCTTGAGGCTGTCGTCGGTTTCAATCAGCTTGATCTGCGGGAAATCGCTGCGCAGGTAGTCGATCAGCGGGTTGCCGCGGATCACCGCCAGGCGCCGGCCCTGCATCTGGTCGAGGTTGTTGACGTTGTCGCGGCCCTTGGCCGTCAGCAGCACGAACGAGTTCTCCATGTACGGCCGGCTGAAATGCAGGATGTTCTCGCGTTCATTGGTCGGGCTGACGGCGGCGATAATGTCGGCCTGGTCGTTTTTGATCCGGTTGATCATGTCGTCCAGGCTGCGCGAGCGCTGCACGTCGAAACGCAGGCCGGTGCGCAGGCGGATCAGTTCCAGCAGGTCGGCGGTGACGCCACGGAAACTGTTGTCGGCGTCGAAGAAGGTGATCGGCGCCAGGGCTTCGTTGACCACCACGCGGACCACCGGGTGCTCCTTGATCCAGCGTTCTTCGCGCGCGGTCAGTTGCAGCTTGTGGTCGGTCAGCAGGATGTCGCTGCCGGCGCTCCAGCGGTGGGCGATACTCTCGCGCTCGCTGGTGGGGATCGCCTTCAGGGTGGCGTTGACGGCGCCCAGCAGGGCGGCGTTGTCACCGCGCACGGCAAAGCTGAAGCCGTAGGCCTCGTGCTTGCCGAAGTTGGCCATTTTCACATTGCGCAAATAGCCCTTGTTGATCAGGTAGTGGGTCGAGATGGTGTCGCCGAGAAACACGTCGGCCTGGTCGAACGCCACGGCGTTGAGCGCGTTCAGGTAGGACGGGTAGAACTGCAGCGTGGCATTGGGATAAAGGCTCTTGATCTCGTCCAGTGGCAGGTAGTGGTAGACCATGCTCAGGCGCATGCCCGCCAGGCCATCGCTCAGGGCGCGGGTTTCGTTTTCACGGGTGACCAGCACCGGCTGGTCGATGGCGTAGGGGGTCGACAGCGCAATGTTCTTGTTCACCGCCTCGAAGCCGTTGGCGCTGCCGAGCAGGTCGATTCGGCCTTGTTCGAGGGCACTGATGGCGGCTTCGCGGGTGGCAAAGCTCTGCACCTTGATCGGCAGGCCCAGGGCCTTGGCCAGGATACCGGCGTAGTCGGCGGTGATGCCTTCATAGTCATGGCCGCTGACGGTCATGTCGAAAGGCGGGTAATCCGGGGCGGAGGTGCCGAGCACCAGCTCGCGCTTGTCCTCGACCCAGCGCCGTTGCTCCTTGTCCAGCACGACCTCCATGTGGCTGGCGCTTGAACGGCTGAGTAATGAGAAGTGGGTGATACCCGGGGTCTCTGCAAGCGCTGACAGGCACAGGCACAAGCCTGTGATCACCATCAGATAGTCCTTTATGCGCATGGGCATTGGTTTTCTCACACTACCGCGTTGCGTTTGGCCATCTCGATAAGCTCTACCAGGGATTTGGCCTTGAGTTTTTGCATAAGTCTTTTCTTGTAGGTACTGACGGTCTTGTTGCTGAGAAACATACCCTTGGCGATTTCCTTGTTGGTCCGGCCCTGGGCAAACAATTGCAGGACCATCAGTTCCCGATCATTGACGAGTTTGAAGAGTTCGATCTCCGGATTTTCCGGCCCCTCTTTTCGAGCACCGATCAACGCCTGGCTTGGGAAGTAATTGTAGCCGGACAGTACCGCCTTGATCGCACTCAGCAACTCGCTCAAGTCTTCGGCCTTGCAGACATAGCCCGAGGCGCCGGACTGCATGCAGCGCATGGCGAACAGGTTGGGCGTCTGCGCCGTCAGCACCAGGGTCTTGAGCGGCGAATTCATTGCATTGAAGCGGGCCAGCACCTCCAGGCCGTCGAGTTTGGGGATACTGATATCGAGGATCACCAGGTCCGGCATGCATTCGCGGACCATTTGCATCGCGTCGACACCGTTATCGGTTTCCCCGACTATTTCATAACAATCTTCTTGTTCCAACAATATCCTGATGGCCAGGCGGACAACGGGGTGGTCGTCGACGATAAAAACCGAGTTCATAATAAAGTCCCATACGAGCTGTTTGGAAAGCGCGAACCTTAGCTCAGTTGGACAAGCGGGCGCATGAAGGGAAGGCCCTACAGAGGTAGTATAGGAATATTCCTACTTTAAATAGGGTTTCGACTTACGCATGACGCAAGTTTGAAAGGGAAGAGCCGTTCAGTATTGAATGGGGTGGTTATACGGAATGGTTGATGCTTTATAAATTCTTATAATGTTTTGGGAAATGTCCTACTTGCTGGTAGGCATGTTTTTGCCATTGCCGCCCCCGGGCGGAGTCGGGGCAGGGGGGGGCAGGTCACGTCGGCGCGCCGGGATGAGGCTCGGCGATGGCTAGGGCTCGGCAGGGCCGCGTGCCTCATGCGGGTAGCGATCCAGGCCCAGGGCGCTCTGCAGGTCCGGGCCGTTCAGCGGTTTGCTCAGGCAGCCGAGCAAGGGCAGCCGTCGCTCCAGCGCGAGGGCGCTGAGGGCCGCGAGTTCTTCGCTGCTGAGGCTGCTGAGCAGGATCGCCTGTTTGATCATGCCGCTGCGGCAGGCGGTTTCGATCAGGTCCAGCCCGAGGACGTCCGGCAGGCACTGGTCGCACAACATCAGGTCGAACGGGGTGTGCGCCGAATTCAGTGCACTCATGGCTTCCCGGGCGTTGAGCGTTGGCGTCAGGGCGTGGAAGCCATAGCTGTTGAGCAGGCTCTGGGTGGCGGCCAGTTGAAAGGGGTGATCCTCTACCAGCAACACGCGTAAGTTGTGTTTGGGCATGGTGTTTTCCGGGCGACCTGTCGGCTCGGGACAAGGCTACATAGATAGGCGCTGTGTAGGAAAATATGCCTGGAATCGGGCGCTTGTTGAATGGCAGGTCAGCTTGAGTGTGGGCGGCAGACATAAGAGGAAAGCAATTATTTCAGTGGGCCGAAGCCATGATCAATCAGTTCATTCTCTCGCCGATGTAGGTTTTATCCCGCTAGACAGCCCGCCCTGATCAGGGGCGGGCGGCTGGGGTTTATACCGGGCTGGAGCGACCGGTCATTTCCCGGGCCATTTCACTGGCGTAGCTGTCGGTCATGCCGGCGATGAAGTCGATCACCCGCAGGAACGAGCTGTGCAGCGGCCACTCGGGCCGGGGGGCGCTGTTGCCGAGCAGGTCGAGGATACGCCGATGCTTGAACGACGGCGTACGTCCGCCGTGTTGTTCCAGGGCCGCGCCACAGAAGGCGTTCAAGAGGATTTCCAGGGTGGTGTAGGCGCCGATCTCGTGGAGGGTCTTGCGCTTGTCCTGGAAGATTTTCTTGCGGGCGATGTCCTTGGCGTTGAGCACGCAGCGTTTGGCCGGGCCATGCATATGCTCGACCAGATCCCCTGGCAGGGTCCCGGCCAGCAGCGCGTCCTGTTGCTCGACGAAGGCCCTGGCCGCGGCGTTGGTCAAGTGTTCGATGGCCTTGCCGCGCAGGATCGCCAGCTTGCGTCGACGGGAGTCCTGCGGCCCGAGTTGCCGATAGGTTTCCGGCAGGTCGTCGCCCACCAGGCCGAGCAGCAGGGACTCGACCTCGGCATACTCGAGCAGGTCCATTTCCAGGCCGTCTTCCAGGTCGATCAGGGCATAGCAGATATCGTCGGCGGCCTCCATCAGGTAGACCAGCGGGTGGCGCGCCCAGCGTTGTTCCTCCAACTGTGGCAGGCCGAGCTTGTGGGCGATCTGCTCGAGAATCGGCAGTTCGCTCTGGTAGCAGCCGAACTTGTGTTTCTTGTAGCCCAGGGAATCGGCGTGGCGCGCCGTCCACGGGTACTTGAGGTAGGTGCCGAGGGTGGCGTAGGTCAGGCGGGTACCGCCTTCGAACTGGTGATATTCCAGCTGGGTCAGGACCCGGAAGCCCTGGGCGTTGCCTTCGAAATTGAGGAAGTCATTGCCTTCGGCCACGCTCATGCCGTCCAGCCAGCCGCGCCCGGCCGCCTGCTGGAACCAGTGGCGAATGGCGTCCTCGCCGGAGTGGCCGAACGGCGGGTTGCCGATGTCATGGGCCAGGCAGGCCGATTGCACGACCATGCCCAGGTCGCTCGGTTCGCACCAGTCGGGCAGGGCATCGCGCAGGGTTTCACCGACGCGCATACCCAGGGAGCGACCGACACAACTGACTTCCAGCGAGTGGGTCAGGCGGGTGTGGATATGGTCGTTGCTGGTCACCGGGTGGACCTGGGTCTTGCGCCCCAGGCGCCGGAAGGCTCCGGAGAAGATGATGCGGTCGTGGTCTTTGTGGAAGGGGCTGCGGCCCAGTTCTTCAGGGCTGTGCAGCGATTTCCCGAGACGTTCGCGGGTAAGCAGGGTGTGCCAATCCAAGGCGGGGCTCTCCGTCGGTGACTGATGCCCCAGCTTCCCGTTTAGTGTGCCGGCCTGCAAGCAAAACTGTGCAAGTAAACCTGTGCAGGCAAACCTTATAGGCCGGCGGCGTCGATGTCGATCAGCAGCAGCCGCTGGCCGTTGCCGAAGAATTGCCCGGCGGTCAGGCAATACTGGTTGCTGGTGGCGTCGCGATAGGTGCTGGAAAGGATCAGACGGCGCTCGTCCCAGCCTTCGGCCAGCAGGTGATAGAAGTAGGGCCGCCAGGACCAGTTGTGGCCCAGGTAGCTGCTGTCGGCCTGCCAGGCATTGTGGCGCCATTCCAGATTGGGCGTGAGCTGGGTGCCGTGGCGATCGCACTGGTAGAAACGCAGCAGCCAGGGGTAACCGTCGGGCCGTGGCAACTGGCTGAGCGGTGCCTGGCCCTGGGCCCAGCTCTGCAGTGTGGCCATGAGCCCGCCCAGTTGCTGGCGCAGGTTCATCAGGCGCGCGCGCTCGGCCAGCTTCTGCTGCACATAACGCTCGCGCAGTTCGGCGAAGCGGGCGACAAAGGCATCGGTGGCAAAGAAGTCCAGTTCGGCCTTGGCGAACAGATAACCCTGGACGTAACGCGAGCCGCATTCCAGGGCGAAATTCAGCTCGGCCTCGGTTTCCACGCCTTCGGCGATGATCCAGCAGCCGGTCTTTTCCGCCATTTGCGCCAGGGCCTTGACCACTTCGCTGCTGGGACCGCCGCGCGCCGCGGCCTGGAACAGGCGCATATCGAGCTTGAGAATGTCCGGCTGCAAGGCCAGCACGCGATCGAGTTGGGAATACCCGGCGCCGAAATCGTCGATGGCGATCCGTGCGCCGGCCTCTCGATAGCGCTTGACCACTTCCGCCAGGCGCAGGCTGTCGCCCCCCAGTTCGGTGATTTCGAAGACGATGCGCCGTGGGTCGACAGCGTACTGCGCCAGTTGCTTGAGGCTCGGCAGGGCCTGGCCATTGCTCAGGCGGCTGATCCAGCGCGGCGACATGTTCAGGCTCAGGAACCAGTCCGGGGGCGCTTCATGCAGCCGGCTGAGGGCGTTGTCGCGGATCTGCCGGTCCAGGCGTCGCAGTGCGGCGGAGGGGGTTCGCGGATCGGCGAACAGGGGGCCCACGGAGGTCAGTTGTCCATTGTCCTGGCGCAGTCGGCCAAGGGCCTCGACACCGGCGATACGGCCGGTGGCGGTATCGATGAACGGCTGAAAGCAGGCGAGCGGTTGCCCGTCGATCACGGTGCCTCCTTGGGCTGGGTCTTATAAGTCTGGCTGCGGCGGGCAAGGCAGATTGAGCGCGAGCCCGAAGGTTCGTGCTCAACCCGATGGCTACTGCAAGAATGCAGCCAGCTTTTCTGGCGTCAGGGTTTGGACGCGGTGCCCCGCAGCGCCAGCCGAATCAGCGGCAACAGGCTGGCCCCCAGGCGCGCCCAGCGCGACAGGCTGTCGACGCCGCCGCCCTTGGCGCCCCTGCCGCTCATGAAGCCCAGCAGCGTGACGATGCCGATTCCCCACAGAGGCGCGTGCTTGAGGCCCAGGTTGGCCTGCCAGTTCCGACCCAGGCCGCGCATGCGCTGCAAGGGTTGCAGCAGTTCCCGGGACTCATGGCGGATTTCCTGGCGATGCATTTCCATGCGCAGGCGGATCAGCGCCTTGCGCATATCACGCCGGGTATGGAGGTGCGTCAGGTCGGGCAGGCTCATGGCAGCAGTCGCTCGCGGTCGTTGGCCAACTCTTCAAGGGTGGCATGGAAGGGCGACGACTCATCGAAGATCGCCGCTTTCAGGCGCAGGGCGCAGAACAGCGCGGCCATGCAGTAAAACACGCAAAGGCCGATGATCCCGGCCAGGCGCGCGGTGTCCCAGAGCAGGATCAGTACCAGCGCCGACAGCCCCACCAGCAGCAACAGGCCGAACACCAGGGTCAGCCCGGCGAACAGCAACAGGCTGACGGTCCGGGCCTTCTGCTCCTGGAGCTCGATGCCGAACAATTCAACATGGCTGTGCAACAGGCCGAGGAACGCCGCACCCAGGCGGCGACTCGAGGCACCGCTGCCGCTCGATTCATCCCCGGCCATATCAGCGCCGCGTCGCCAGCAGGCCGACGATAAAGCCGATACCGGCGGCAATCCCGATGGACTGCCAGGGTTTGGCCTGGACGTAGGCTTCGGTCGCGTCGACCGCCGCCTGGCCGCGATCGCGCAGGGAGGCTTCGGTCAGTTGCAGGGTTTCGCGGGCCTTGAGCAGGCTTTCGTGAATCTGTGTGCGCAGCTCATCGGCCTGGTCGCCAGCAAGACTGGCGGTGTGCTCGAGCAGGCGCTCGGTGTCGCTGACCAGGGTCTGGAAATCCGCCATCAGTATTTCTTGAGCCGTCTGTGCCGTTTTGCGAGCCATGATGTTCTCCGTGAAAAGCTATCTATGAAAAAGCGTCCGTGAAAAGTCTGTGCAGGTTTCGAGTGTGGACCCGGGCTGAAGGTTCACTGCGATCGGCTGGTACAGCTTTTGCTTTGTGCTGGTGCGTTGTGCCGGGCATGTGCGCTGTATTTGGGCGCGCCAGGGCCCTGGCCTGCGAAAACCATACCTCAAATAATCAAAAAACGCGGAAAAAACCCGAGGGTTCCTCGCGCTGCGTGTTTCGTCCTGCGCCAAAGCGGTTCGCTCTCGGCTCGGTGTGGCGCCAATCTGGTGCGAAATGCGTAGTAATTGAACTGCTTTGGTGCTTTTCCCTGACTTCAGGTCTGCCGTCTCCATGGAAAATTTGCAAAGCGCTGTGGACACTCTGGTCCACGGTTCCAACACCCTGTTCATTCTGCTCGGGGCGGTCATGGTCCTGGCCATGCACGCCGGTTTCGCCTTTCTCGAGGTCGGCACCGTTCGGCAAAAGAACCAGGTCAATGCCTTGTCGAAAATCCTCAGCGACTTCGCGATTTCGACCCTGGCCTATTTCTTTATAGGTTACTGGATTTCCTACGGTGTGAGCTTTTTACAGCCGGCGGCGCAAATCAGCGGCGACCACGGCTATGGCCTGGTGAAGTTCTTTTTCCTGCTGACCTTCGCGGCGGCGATTCCGGCGATCATTTCCGGCGGGATTGCCGAGCGTGCGCGGTTTGCCCCGCAGTTGTGCGCCACCGCCCTGATCGTAGCCTTTGTCTACCCGTTTTTCGAAGGCCTGGTCTGGAACGGTAACTTCGGCCTGCAAGCCTGGCTGCTGGCGCGCTTTGGCGCCAGCTTCCATGACTTCGCCGGCTCCGTGGTGGTGCACGCCATGGGTGGCTGGCTGGCGCTGGCGGCGGTGCTCTTGCTGGGGCCGCGTCAGGGTCGCTACCGCGAGGGGCGGTTGGTGGCGTTCGCACCGTCGAGCATTCCGTTCCTGGCCCTGGGGTCGTGGATCCTGATCGTCGGCTGGTTCGGCTTCAACGTCATGAGCACGCAGACCCTGCAAGGGGTGAGTGGGCTGGTGGCGGTCAATTCGTTGATGGCGATGGTCGGCGGCACGGTGGCGGCGCTGATCATCGGCCGCAACGATCCGGGCTTCCTGCACAACGGCCCCCTGGCCGGGCTGGTGGCGATCTGTGCCGGTTCCGACCTGATGCACCCGGTGGGCGCGCTGGTGACCGGCGTGGTGGCGGGCGGCTTGTTCGTCTGGTGTTTTATCGCGGCCCAGAGCCAGTGGAAGATCGACGATGTGCTTGGCGTCTGGCCGTTGCATGGCCTGTGTGGGGTCTGGGGCGGGATTGCCTGTGGGATCTTCGGCCAGCAGGCGTTGGGCGGCCTGGGTGGCGTCAGCCTGGTCAGCCAGTTGATCGGCACCGGCTTGGGGGTGGTGGTGGCCCTGATCGGTGGCTTTGCCGTGTACGGCGCGATCAAGGCCGTGCATGGCCTACGCTTGAGCCAGGAAGAGGAGTACTACGGGGCCGATCTGTCGATCCACAAGATCGGTGCGGTGAGTCAGGACTAATCCGACTCGGTTCGCTATGATCAACCCCAGATCAGGGGGGGCGTGTGGCCAGGTTCCCGTCGAGCGGAGAGGTCTATGGAGCGTCTGTATTCACTGCAAGGCTTGAGGGGCGCGGCAGTGCTGGGCGTGGTCTTGTTCCACATGGCGGCGGTCGAGCACAAGTACTCCGGCGGCGATACCTTGCTGCCGGCGTGGGTGGATTTTTTCCAGCTGGGCGTTGACCTGTTCTTTGTCATCAGCGGCTTCGTCATGGTGATCGTCACCCGCGGCCGCTTCCAGGATCGGGTCCAGGCCCAGCGTTTTCTGTTCAACCGGGTCTCGCGGATCTACCCCAACTACTGGCTCTACTTCTTTATCACCCTGGCGGTCTATCTGGTCCAGCCGATGCTGGTCAACAGCTCCCACGGTGGTTCCAACCTGTGGCTGTCGTTCCTGCTGCTGCCCAATGATCGGGTATTGCTGGTGATGGTGGCCTGGTCGCTGGTGTTCGAGTTGTGGTTCTACCTGGTGTTCAGCCTGCTGCTGGGGTTTCGCGAGCGTGGCTTGCCGCTGTTGCTGCTGGCCTGGGCGGTGGCGCTGGTGGCGTTCAACCTGTTGGACTCCTGGCGCGACTATTCCTCGGCCCTGAAGATTATCCTGCACCCCTATGCACTGGAATTCATTATCGGCAGCGCGGCGGCGCTGTTCTTCTATGGTCGGCACAGTGCAAAAGTACCGAACGCCGTGCTCTGGCTGGTCCTGGCGACGGCGCTGGTGCCGGGTTTTGCCTTGATCGGGCACTATGAACTGTTCTCTACCGAGGGCTTGCCGAGGATGCTGTGGGTGGGGCTGGTATTCGGCGCCCTGACACTGTCGCTGGCCTTGCTGGAGCGGCGCCAGTTGATCCGTTGCCCACGCTTTCTGGTCTTCACCGGTGATATGTCCTACACCATCTATCTCTCGCACTTGCTGGTGCTCGGCGTCGTGGGCCGGGCCTGGCAGATCATCGGCAACTGGCCGACCCATATCGAGGACAATCTGGTGTTCCTGGTCCTGATGATGCTCGCGGTCTGGGGTTACGGCTGGGTCGGCTACTCGTTTTTTGAAAAACCGGTGCTCGATCGGGCGACAAGCTACTGCAAGCGACGGTTTCGGACCGTCTCCTCCCACAAAGCGTCCGATCCGTTGCCGGACGGCAAATGAGGATGGCTAAAGTCCTCAACGGCAATCTGGATGCCTTGAAAGTCCTGCTGGCGATATTTGTCGTGGTGTTGCATTGCCATTTCATGGGCGGCAACTACACCGCGGTGGGTTACTTGCTGTGCAATGGCTTGTTCCGCGTGGCGGTGCCGACCTTCTTTGTCATCAACGGTTACTACCTGTGGCAGACCCTCGCCTCCGGGCACTCGTTTGCGCTCTGGTTCAAGCGTGGCCTGCAGTTGTATCTGCTCTGGATGCTGGTCTACAGCCCGATCTATGCGAGCTTCGCCGACCTGGGCAGTGTCGGCGGCGTGCTGGGAATACTGAAGCAGTTCGTGATCGGTTACTTCCACCTCTGGTACCTGGTGGGCATGCTCGGTGGCGGCCTGATCCTCTACCTGTTGCGCAATCGACCCACGGGCCTGCTGCTGGCGCTGGCGTCGAGTGCCTTTGTGGTCGGCCTGGTGCTGCAATATGCCCGGGTCTATTTCGAGCTGCCCAACGCCTTTCTCCAGCATTTCAACCAGAACGACTACACCGCGCGGAATTTCCTGTTCATGGGCTTTCCGTTCATGGCGCTGGGGTTTCTCCTGGCCCGTCACGGCGTGCCGGAACGGGCTACCCGGGGAAAGGTCTGCCTGGCGTTGGCGCTCGGCCTGGCCCTGCTGTTGGGCGAAGCCTGGCTGAATTACTCGCATCAGGCCGATGCCCGGCAGAACTTCGATTTCCTGGCATCGTTGCCGCTGGTCACGTCGGCGTTGTTCCTGTTGCCGTTCGTGTTTTTCCGCGCTTCCAGCAGCAACCTCAACGCCAAGTTGTCCTCCGCGCTCTACTATGTGCATCCGTTGTTCCTCTACGGGGCGTTGTCGGCGGGACTGGCGTACGGCAATACCCTGACCGCGGTAGTGCTGCTCCTGGCTTTAGTCGCGGCACCATTGCTGATCCTCGTCAGCCGGCGTGTGCGCTTCCTGCTCTGAGGGCCGTGTCGTCGCTCGACTGGCCCGGATGACGGACCTAGAATAAGTCTTCATCCTTTCCCGGACCCCTTGCCATGCTTCCTGAATGCCAGCTGTTCGGCACCCTGGGTTGCCATCTCTGTGAAGTCGCCGAAGCCCTGCTGATGCCGCTGGTCGATCACGGCCTGATGGTGGAACTGGTGGATATCGCCGCCGATGAGGCCTTGTTCGATGCCTATGGCTTGCGGATTCCGGTGCTACGCCGGGCGGACACCAGGGCCGAGTTGGACTGGCCCTTTGATGTCGAGCAGGTCGTGGCTTTTCTACGCTGAAGCGATCTATCTCGCTCCTGTCATATGCCTGCTGCACCCTTGTCGGGTGGTGGTGGCGCTTCTGTTTCATCAAATTACCTGCGGTTGCGCTGGAAAAACGACTGTGCTTACGTCGCTGCATGACGTTTGAGGCAGCACGTTCCAGTGGTGCAAGGGAGGAAATGAAATGAAAGGGAGGTCCATTCTGCTGGTCAACCAACTGGGCGGTCGCAAGTTCCTGGCCACCGTGGTGGTTGGCGTAAGCACCGCGGCGTTGACCTGGTATGGAAAGATCGATGGTGGGACCTACGCCATGGTGATCCTCGGCACGGTGGGCTCGTTCATCGGCGGCAACGTCTATGGAAAAGTCCATCCCAGGGAATCATGAGGGCTGCCGGCAGGCGGCAATCGGTTGGCGGGTCATCAAAAAATCAGTTACTGTATGTTTATACAGTTTTCGTTCCGGTGTTGGGACAGGATGCCCACCCTGACGTGCGCACCCGGGAACGGAATCCAGAGAGATTAAGAGGGTTAAAGCATGCTCAATGTCGAACAATTGAAATCCAGCGTGAACCGCATGTCCGCTGATGTGGTGCGCGAGGCTGTACTCGAGTTGCGCCTGGACGGGCTGGTAACGGAAGGCAAGACACCGTTCAACAAGTTGCATTTCAACACCTGTTTCGCGGAAATCGAAGCCCTGTTCCAGCGCGCGGGTTATCACCGGCAACTGGATGTGGTGGGTTACCAGGGCTTGTTGTACGCCCTCTACGATCCGGGGCGCTGGGAGGCGGTGGATGTGTTGCGCTGGCTGAAGGACTACACCGAGGCGGCCGGTGCAAAGCTGCTGGGTAGCAAGATCGCTTCGGGCTGAGGCACGGGCAGGGCGACGGGCATCGCGATTGCGTTACCGCGAGCCTAGGTTCTGCCGGGGTCTTGCGGGATAATGCCGGCTTGCCCAGCCGTTCGAGTCCTGTCATGTCCGCCTTGCCCTTCAATGCCGCCGAGCACCAGGCCAGCACCTTGTACCTGCCACCCGGTTCGTGGGCCACGGTGCTGGACTGCCTGTGCGAACATTTCAAGGCGATCAGCCGCGAGCAATGGCTCGATCGCATTGCCCGCGGCCGGGTGCTGGACGCCGAGGGAGTGGCCATCAGCGCGCAGTTGCCTTACCGCGAAGGCCTGCGCATCCACTACTTTCGCGAAGTGCCGAACGAGACGCCGATTCCGGTGAGGGAGACGATTCTCTACGCCGATGAACACCTGGTGGTGGCGGACAAACCGCATTTCCTGCCGGTCACGCCGGCCGGCGAGTATGTCGAGCAGACCTTGTTGCGACGCTTGATCCACCGTCTGGACAATCCGCACCTGGTGCCGTTGCATCGGATCGACCGGCACACCGCCGGCCTGGTGCTGTTCTCGGCCAATCCCGCGAGCCGTTCGGCCTATCAGGCGCTGTTTCCGACCCGGCAGATTGAAAAGCGCTACGAGGCGATTGCCCGTGCCTTGCCGAGCCTGTCGTTCCCGCTGGTGCACAAAAGCCGCCTGGTGGAAGGCGAGCCGTTTTTCCGCATGCGCGAAGGGGACGGTACCAGCAATACCGAAACCGCTGTCGAGGTCGCTGAAAAAAATGGCGAGCTGTGGCGCTACGGGCTGTATCCGGTGACGGGCAAGAAGCATCAGTTGCGGGTGCACATGGCGGCCCTCGGCGCGGGCATCTGCAACGACCCGTTTTATCCACAGGTGCTCAAGGATGCCGTGGATGACTACGCCAACCCTCTCAAGCTGTTGGCCCAGGGCTTGCGTTTCATTGATCCGATCAGCGACCGGGAGCGTCGCTTCGAGAGCGAGATCGTTCTGCACTGGTGACACCGACGGCCGTCAGTAGCAGGCCTGGGCTTGGGCCTGAGCCGCGCTCACCGCGGCCCGCAGGCCCAGCAGGTAGCTGTCGACGCCGAAACCGCAGATCTGGCCCCGGGCCACTTCGGCCAGCACCGAAGGCTGGTGCAAGGGTTCGTTGCGATTGATATTGGCCATGTGCAACTCGATCACCGGCACCGACAAGTGCGCCAGGGCGTCGCGAATATCGTAGCTGCTGTGGGCCCAGGCACCGGCATTGATCAGCACCGCGTCGACCTGCTCGCGGGCGCCTTGGCGAATGCGGATGCACATCGCCCCCTCGCTGTTGGTCTGGAAACTGGTGACATCCACGTCCAGTTCCCGGGCCAGCGTGCGCAGGCGCTCGTCGATCTGTTCCAGGGTGATGCCCGCATGGCGGATCGGCTCGCACTTGCCGAACAGATGGTGGTTGAGGCCGTGCAGCATCAGGACTTTCATGATTCAGCTACCGGAAGAGAAATGGGCTCGAGTGAGGGATTCCCATAGAATAGGCCGTACCCGCGGGTTGTGCCTGTACGTCGCCGCCGTCGGGCAAAAACGACGGAGCCCGCGCAAGGCGGGCTCCGTATTGAAAGCGTAGAGGCCTTACAGCTCTTTGACGGTCCGCACCTGGTCCTTGTTGATGCGGGTCTTTTTACCGTCCAGTTGCTTGAATTCGTAGAACCCCGAGTCTTCGTCGTATTTCGGGGTGTCCACCGCCTGGATTTCACGTCCGTCATTCAAGGTGATCACCGTCGGCGACGAGCAGCCGGCGAGGCCGGCCAGGGCGGTTGTCAGCAGGAGTGCGGCAAGAGTCCGTTGCGTCATGGTACTTCTCCGGAAAGGGTGTTTTTTGAGAATAGCGTTAATGGATGTCAGGGCCGATGGATTACAACACTGATTGAAGTTTCTGACGGATATAGGCTCAGCAAGTTCCTTATGAGGGTGCATCAGGCGAGTGATCCGGCGATTGCAGCAGTTCCGGGGTATTCAGATTGGCCAATCGGGGATCATCCGGCGGGCACTGCAGGGCCTGGGCCCGCAGTTGCAACATGACCTTGCGCGGACTGCGCTCGCCCAGGGCCCAGGCGCTGTCGAAGACTCCGGCGTGGGCAGTGGGGATCACACATAACAGCGGTTCCCAGTGTTCGCCCTGGCGCAGCATCAGCGGCCGGCTCGGATCGCGGCGAACGGCCTCGAGCATGGCCGTGAGCAAGGCGGCGTCGATTTGCGGCACATCGCAGGGCAGTACCAGCAAATGCCCATGGCGTGCCGCCGCGAGGCCCGCGCGAATGCCGGCCAGAGGGCCGGGAAAATCGTCGCTGTCGTCGCTCACCAGCCGGTCGGCATAGGCCGCATAGCGCTCCGGGTTGCGGTTGCAGGAGATGATCAGGTCATCGGTGAACGGCCGCGCCACGGCATGCAGATGGGCGATCAACGGTTGCCCGCGCCACTCCAGCAGGCCTTTGTCCTGGCCGCCCATGCGTTGGCCGCGACCGCCGGCCAGGAGCAGAATGGAAAAGTCGTTTACGGACATGGGCAGTGGTCTCGACAGCAGTGATCAAAAGGGAGGCTGTGATATAACACCGGGCTGTTCCTCCCTACAACTGGACCGAGCCTATGAAAGCCAAGGCTGATACACCTTTCGTACCGCTGAACATCGCGGTCTTGACCGTCAGTGACACCCGTACCTTTGAAACCGACACCTCGGGGCAGGTCTTCGTCGACCGCCTGACCGCCGCCGGGCACCGCCTGGCCGAGCGGGTGTTGCTCAAGGACGACCTCTATCGGATTCGCGCGCAGGTCGCTACCTGGATCGCCGAAGACGTGGTCCAGGTCGTGCTGATCACCGGCGGCACCGGTTTTACCGGGCGCGACAGCACCCCGGAAGCCGTGGCCTGCTTGCTGGATAAACAAGTCGACGGCTTTGGCGAACTGTTCCGGCAGATCTCCGTGGCGGATATCGGCACCTCCACCGTGCAATCCCGGGCCCTGGCCGGCCTGGCCAACGGCACCTTGGTCTGCTGCCTGCCGGGTTCGACCAACGCGGTGCGCACCGGCTGGGACGGGATCCTCGCCGAGCAGCTGGACTCGCGCCATCGCCCGTGCAACTTCGTCCCCCATCTGAAACAGGCGGCGCCTTGTGAATCCCGCGGGTAAGCCGGGCAAGCTCGGTGCCTTGATGCCGGTGGAAGTCGCCCTGGCCCGTCTGCTTGAACTGGCCGAGGCGGCGCCGATCCGTGAGGCGCAGCGTGTACCGTTGGCCCAGGCCGATGGGCGGGTGTTGGCCGAGGACCTGATTTCCGGTCTCGACCTGCCGCCCTGGCCCAACAGCGCCATGGACGGGTACGCCCTGTGCCTGGCCGATTGGCAGGGCGAGCCGCTGCCAGTCAGCCAGCGGATTTTTGCCGGGCAGGCCCCCGAGCCTTTGCAGCCGGGCACTTGCGCGCGGATCTTTACCGGTGCCCCGGTGCCGGCGGGGGCCGATTGCGTGGAAATGCAGGAAAACGTCGAGGTACTCGCCGATGGGCGGGTGCGCTTTATCGAAGCGCTGGTGGCTGAGCAGAATATCCGGCCCCAGGGCCAGGAAACCACGGTGGGCGAAGTGGTACTCACCGCCGGGACCCGATTGGGGCCGATCGAGCAGGGCTTGGCGGCGTCCCTGGGCTGTGCCGAGCTGAACGTGGTGCGGCGGGTGCGGGTGGCCGTGCTGTCCACCGGCGACGAGTTGATCGAGCCGGGCCAGCCGCTGGGGCCGGGGCAGATCTACAACAGCAACCGCGTGTTGCTGTGCAGCTGGTTGACGCGCCAGGGTTGCGAAGTGCTGGATGCCGGGATTTTGCCGGATGACCTGGAGGCAACCCGCCAGCGCCTGACGCAGTTGGGCGATGTCGACCTGATCCTGTCCACGGGCGGGGTGTCGGTGGGCGAGGCCGATTTCCTTGGCATCGCCTTGCGCGAGGCCGGTGAGCTGGAGCTGTGGAAGCTGGCGATCAAGCCGGGCAAACCGCTGACCTTCGGGCATTTTCGCGGGGTGCCGGTGATCGGCCTGCCGGGCAATCCGGCTTCGACCCTGGTCACCTTTGCGTTGTTGGCCCGGCCTTATCTGTTACGTCGCCAGGGCGTACAGGAAGTCCGGCCCTTGCAGTTCAAGGTGCCGGCCGGGTTTGTCTGGCCCAAGCCGGGCAATCGTCGTGAATACCTGCGCGGGCGCCTGGAAAACGGCCGGGCGATCATCTACCGCAACCAGAGCTCCGGCGTGCTGCGTAGTGCGGCGTGGGCAGAGGGTTTGGTCGAGGTGTTGGAGGAGAGCACCCTGGTGGAAGGTGACTGGGTCAACTTTATTCCGTTGAGCGAAGTGCTGGGTTAGTCCGGCAGGTTCATATGGTGGTCTTGAGGGCCTCTTCGCGGGCAAGCCCTGCTCCTACAGTGCGGTGTCGGACACAAGTCTGAAGCACGCACAAACCTGTAGGAGCAGGGCTTGCCCGCGAAGCTCTTGGCGTCCTCCAGAACGCCACAATCGCATCAGCCCTCCAACGACCCCCCCGCCAGCGCACAGAGCTGGATCGGGTCGAGGATATGCACTTCCTTGCCTTCGGCGGCGATCAGTTCATTGCTCTGAAAACGGGTAAAAACCCGCGAGACGGTCTCCACCGCCAGCCCCAGGTAATTGCCGATCTCGTTGCGCGACATGCTCAGGCGGAACTGGTTGGCCGAGAAACCCCGGGCACGGAAGCGCGCCGAAAGGTTGACCAGGAAAGTCGCGATGCGCTCGTCGGCGGTCTTTTTCGACAGCAGCAACATCATTTGCTGGTCGTCACGAATCTCCCGGCTCATCACCCGCATCAACTGTCGGCGCAATTGCGGCAGTTGCAGGGCCAGTTCGTCCAGGCGCTCGAAGGGAATCTCACAGACCGAAGTGGTTTCCAGCGCCTGGGCCGACACCGGATAGGTCTCGGTATCCATGCCCGACAGGCCGACCAGTTCGCTCGGCAAATGAAAACCGGTGATCTGTTCTTCGCCGCCGTCACTCAGGCTGAAGGTCTTCAGCGCCCCGGAGCGCACGGCATAGACCGAGCCGAACGTGTCGCCCTGGCGAAACAGGAACTCGCCTTTCTTCAGTGGTCGGCCACGCTTGACGATTTCGTCCAGCGCATCCATGTCCTCCAGATTCAGCGAAAGGGGCAGGCAGAGAGGGGCCAGGCTGCAATCCTTGCAATGGGCCTGACTGTGGGTGCGCAATTTCACTGGGTCGGACATTTCTTAAATCCTTGTGGGAGAACACACATAAGACGTAAGGGTAACCCAGCTAGGGTCGCTCAGGCCAGCCTGCGCCGAAATGGCGCACCCCTGCCGTGGGTGACCCCCCAAACTCGGATCCTGGGTTGGCGTGAGTGGCACCGCGCAGGTCCGGGGCCCGGCCGTGGCAAACCGATCGATCCTTCAGATCACCCGCGAGAAACGCTGGCGGTTCTGCTGTTCCAGATAGGCATCGAAGACCATGCAGACCGAACGCACCAGCAGGCGCCCGGCCGGCAGGACCGTGAGGCGCTGGCTGTCGAGTTCGATCAGGCCGTCCGCGGCCATCTCCGTCAGGCGTGGCCAGAGCGCGGCGAAATAACCGCCGAAGTCGATATTGAACTGGCGCTCGATATCGGCGAACTCCAGGCTGAAGTTGCAGATGATCTGCTGGATCACGGCCCGGCGCAGGCGGTCGTCGGCGTTGCACAACAGGCCCCGGCTGGTGGCCAGTTGCGCACTGGCGAGGGTGTTCTGGTACTGGTTCAGGTCACTGCTGTTCTGGCAGTAGAGGTCGCCGATCTGGCTGATGGCCGAGACTCCGAGGCCGATCAGGTCGCAATGGCCGTGGGTGGTGTAGCCCTGGAAATTGCGCTGCAGGGTCGATTCTTCCTGGGCAATCGCCAGCTCGTCGTCGGGCAGGGCGAAGTGGTCCATGCCGATATAGCGGTAACCGGCGGCGGTGAGTTGCTCGATGGTGCGGTGGAGCATTTCCAGCTTGTCGGCCGGCGCCGGCAGGTCATCGCTGTTGATCCGGCGTTGCGGCATGAAGCGCTCGGGCAGGTGGGCGTAGTTGAACACCGACAGGCGATCGGGTTGCAGGTTGATCACTTCGTCGACGGTACGGGCGAAGTTGTCCGGGGTCTGCTTGGGCAGGCCGTAGATCAGGTCGATATTGATCGAACGGAATTGCAGGGTCCGCGCCGCCTCG
This sequence comes from Pseudomonas sp. MWU12-2345, assembly GCF_023242385.1. Lineage (NCBI taxonomy): Bacteria > Pseudomonadati > Pseudomonadota > Gammaproteobacteria > Pseudomonadales > Pseudomonadaceae > Pseudomonas > Pseudomonas sp. MWU12-2345. Next base: position 183,155 of record NZ_JALLJA010000003.1, read on the forward strand.
ATGATCGCCCGGGTTTCTTCCAGGCTCTGCAGGCGATTGACCGCCCGTTGCACGTTCGGGTCGAGGTCCTGCAGGCCGATGCTGACCCGGTTGAAGCCCAATTCACGGAGCAGGCCCATGGTCGACCAGTCGGCTTCCCGTGGGTCGATCTCGATGCCGTAGTCGCCGGAATCGTCGTCCAGCAGGTTGAAGTGCTGGCGCAGGCAGCTCATCAGTTGTCGCAGTTCGTCGTGATTGAGAAAGGTCGGGGTGCCGCCGCCCAGGTGCAGTTGCTCGACTTTCTGCGCCGGGTTGAGGTGGCAGGCGACCAGCTGGATTTCCTGCTCCAGGCGTTGCAGGTAGGGCAGGGCGCGGCCGCGGTCCTTGGTGATGACCTTGTTGCAGGCGCAGTAGTAGCAGATGTTCGCGCAGAACGGCACGTGTACGTACAGCGACAATGGCCGCAGGGCCTTGCGGCTGTCACGCAGGGCGTGGAGCAGGTCGAAAGTGCCGACCTGGCTGTTGAACTGTACGGCCGTGGGATAGGAGGTGTAGCGCGGTCCCGCGATGTCGTAGCGGTGGATCAGGTCTGAGTCCCAACGAATGGCGTCGAGCATGCGGGCGTTCCCCCGGATTGGCTGCAATATCCGAAGTCTAGGGGCTGCGCCACTGGGCCATCTTGACCTGAATCAACGGCCGTTAGTGCCCCATCAACCAGTGCTGGTGCGGCCCCGGCAAGGTCCACAGGCCGAACAGGATCACCAGCAGGCCGCCGCTCATGCGCACGCTGCGTTTGCGCAGCACGGCGGTGACCCGCTCCGCCGCCAGCCCGGTGGCCAGCAGCACCGGCCAGGTGCCCAGGCCGAAGGCGAGCATCAGCAGCGCACTGTCGACGGCATTGCCCTGGCTCGCTGCCCAGAGCAGGGTGCTGTAGACCAGCCCGCACGGCAGCCAGCCCCAGAGCGCGCCCAGCAGCAAGGCGCGGGGCAGGCTCGACACCGGCAGCAGGCGGTTGGCCAGCGGCTGGATATGCCGCCACAGGCCGCGTCCCAGGCTTTCGATACGGGTCAGGCCGCTCCACCAGCCGGCCAGGTACAGGCCCATGCTGATCAACAGCAAGCCGGCGATCACCCGCAGAAACAGCGCCGCCGGGCTGCTGGCCACGGCCCAGCCGGCGAGGCCGATCAGCAGGCCGGCGCTGGCATAGCTGAGAATTCGCCCGAGGTTGTAGGCCAGCAGCAGGCGAAAGCGCCGGCTGCGTTGCTCCGGGGGAATCGCCAGGGTCAGGGCGCCCATCAGGCCGCCGCACATGCCCAGGCAATGACCGCCGCCGAGCAGGCCGAGAATCAGCGCCGAGACCAGCAGGGGCGCGAGTTCAAGCATGGGGTGGGGCCTTGTCGTGCTTGTCCGGGGTGGCTTTGCTTTCTTCGACGGCGGCGGTGTGGTTCGGGTCCTGGTCGTCGAACAGGATGCTGTGGGCCGGACCTTCGAGGTCGTCGTACTGGCCGCTGTCCACTGCCCAGAAGAAGATGTAGACGGCGATGGCCACGATCAGCAGCGCGGCGGGGATCATGATGTAGAGAGCTGGCATGGGAACTCCATGCCCGCGCGGCTCAGGCCGGCAACGGGCTTTGCTTTTTCATAATTTCTCACTTCCAGATCCCGTGAAAACGTAGCGAGCGAAGGAAAGGCAAGGCAAAAACAGGCGAGGAAGCGGAGTTTACTGACTGTAAATGAGCATTCCGAGCCTGTTTTTAACGCAGCATTTCCGAGCGCAGTAGTTTTCACGTGATCTGGCGGGTCAGGCGCAAGGCATTGAGCACCACGGTCAGCGAGCTGATGGACATGCCGATCGCGGCCCACACCGGGGTGACCCAGCCGAGGGCGGCGAACGGCAACATCAGGCCATTGTACAGGCTGGCCCAGATCAGGTTCTCGATGATGATCCGCCGGGTCCGCCGGGCCAGGCCGATGGCTTGTACCAGGGCGCCCAGGCGATTGGACAGCAGCACCGCGTCGGCGCTGGTCTTGGCCAGGTCGGTGGCCGTGCCCATGGCCACGCTGATATCGGCGGCGGCCAGGACCGGCACGTCATTCACGCCGTCACCGAGCATCAGCACCTTGTGGCCCTGGCTATGCAGGTCGCGCAGCACTTGCAACTTGTCGTCCGGGCGCAGGCCGCCCCGGGCTTCATCGATGCCCAGTTCGGCGGCGACGCTGGCGACCATCGGCGAGCTGTCGCCGGACAGCAGCAGCGTGCGCCAGCCCCGGACCCGGCAGGCTGCCAACAATGCGGGGGCGTCGTCCCGCAGGCGGTCGTCGAGGACAAACCAGGCCAGTGGCCCTTGGGTGTCGCCCAGCAGCAGCCATTGTCCGGCTTCGTCCGGCGTCGGCGGCAGCGGGCTGGCGCCGAGTTCGCAGACAAACGCCGCCTGGCCGATCCGCAGCAACTGCTCGCCGACCCGGCCCTCAAGGCCCAGGCCGGGGGTGCCGTGGACCTCTTCGGCGGCTTGCGGGGCTCGGCCGAAGGCGCGGGCAATCGGGTGCTCGGAACGGTTTTCCAGGGCGGCGGCGAGGCTCAGGCAGCGTTCGCTGTCCAGCTCGCGCAACGGGCGGATGGAACGCAGGGTCAGGCGGCCTTCGGTGAGGGTGCCGGTCTTGTCGAAAATCACCGTGTCGATCTGGTTCAGGCCCTCGAGCACGTGGCCGCGGGTCAACAGCAGGCCGAGCTTGTGCAGGGTGCCGGTGGCGGCGGTCAGGGCGGTGGGGGTGGCCAGTGACAAGGCGCACGGACAGGTGGCGACCAGCATCGCCAGCACGATCCAGAACGCCCGGGTCGGGTCCAGTTGCCACCAGATCAGGCCGATGACCGCTGCGGCGATCAGCGAGAACAGCAGGAACCACTGCGCGGCGCGGTCGGCGAGCTGCGCCAGGCGCGGCTTTTCGCTCTGGGCACGGTCAAGCAGGCGGACGATGGCGGACAGGCGGGTGTCCTGGCCGAGGGCCATGACCTCGACGGTCAACGCGCTTTCGACGTTCAGGGTGCCGGCGGTGACCGCATCCCCCACGGTGCGCGGTTGTGGCAGGTACTCGCCGGTCAGCAGGGATTCGTCGATGCTCGACTGGCCGTCGATAATCCGCCCGTCAGCCGGCAGCACGGCACCGGGATGCACCAACACCCGCTCCCCCAGGCGCAGTTCACTGAGCAGGATGCGTTCGCTCTGGCCGTCGGCTCCCAGGCGCAGGCAGGACGCGGGTAGCAGGTTGACCAGTTGCGCGGTGGCGGCGGCGGTGCGTTCGCGGGCGCGGCGTTCCAGGTAGCGGCCGGCCAGCAGGAACAGGGCGAACATGCCCACGGCGTCGAAATAGAGTTCGCCGACCCCGGTAATCGCGGTCCAGATCCCGGCGAAGTAGGCGCTGCCAATGGCCAGCGAGACCGAGACATCCATGGTCAGATGGCGGGTGCGCAGGTCGCGAAACGCACCGCGAAAGAACGGCGCACAGCTGTAGAAGACGATGGGTGTGGTCAGGAACAATGCGACCCAGCGCAGGATGGTGTGCAGTTCCGGACTGAGGTCGATATTGAATTCCGGCCAGGTGGCCATGGTCGCCATCATCGCCTGGAACCACAGCAGGCCGGCCAGGCCCAGTTGGCGCAGGGATTTGCGGTTTTCGCTGGCGAGCTGTTCGCTGGCCTGGTCGGCCTGATAGGGGTGCGCGGCGTAGCCGATATGGCGCAGTTCGCCGAGGATCTGGCTCAGCGGCAGCTGGCTGTCGGCCCAACGCACCTGCAGGCGGTGATTGGACAGGTTCAGCCGCGCCTCGGCCACGGCGGGCAGGCCAAGCAGGTGTTTCTCGATCAGCCAGCCGCAGGCGGCGCAACTGATGCCCTCCATCAGCAGGGTCGCTTCGGCGAGTTCGCCGTCATGGCGGACAAAGGGTTTTTGCACGTCGCTGCGGTCGTACAGCGCCAGTTCGTCCACCAGTTGCACCGGCAGGCTTTCGGGGTTGGCCGAAGTTTCGCTGCGATGGCTGTAATAGTGTTCCAGGCCACCGGCAACAATCGCCTGCGCCACCGCCTGGCAACCCGGACAGCAGAACTCGCGGGGCTCGCCCAGGACGACAGCGGTGAAGCGACTGCCGGAGGGGACGGGCAGGGCGCAGTGGTAACAGGGTGTCGGGGTTGTCATAGGCGCCATCGGTCACTGTAGGAGCCGGCTTGCCGGCGATGGGCCCTTGAACCTGGCATTGCCTGTTCGGACGCCAACGTCGGCAAGCCAGCTCCCACAGAAGCGGGATCGTATTTATTTGCTCTGTTCTTCAGCGCCTTGCAGCGGCTCATCGCCCAGCTTCAGGTCCTTGTCCTGGCTGATCTGCTCCTCTTCGAACATGCGCCAGGTCTTGTCGCCTTCGACCCCCAGCAACTCGACAAAGCGCCGGCCTTCGATCTTGTCGGCCAGTTGCCCGATATAACGCCCCGGTTCGCTGGCGCTGCGGTTCAGGATGACCTTGCGGTCCTTCTCCGGCTGGGTCGGCGAGATCAGGTTCAGCTCGACACTGGCCGGCTGGCTGTTGCCCAGCAGGCGCAGGTCGACCTCACCGGTGACTTCGTCCAGATGCACGCTGGCATGCAGCTTCAGGCTCTGGGCGAGCAGTTCGCGGTCCAGGGAGCGGTTGATGCCCTTGCCGGCCTCGTAGTAGTTGTCGTTGACCAGGTTGTCCGGGTTCTTCACCGCAATGGTCACCATCGACAGGGTCAGGGTCACCGAACAGGCCATGATCCCGATCAGGATCCAGGGCCAGAGGTGCTTGTACCAGGGGCTTGCGGCGGTTGCTGCGGGCATCGTGTCGTTCCTTAACGGATTTGCGGGCCGATGAATCGGCTCTTGGCTTCAATATGAACGCTGTCGTCATCGGCATCGCGCAAGGTGAATTTCACCTCGTTGGTACTCGACGGCAGTTGCTCGGGGGCGCTGGACAGTTCCATCGGCATGCTGAATATCTCGCCGGCGGCCACGTGGATTTCGCGCTTGCCCTGGAGTTTCAGGTCGGGCAGTCCGCTGGCGTCCAGGACATAGGTATGGTCGCGCTGATCCTTGTTCATGATCTTCAGGCTGTAGACGTTTTCGATCCGCCCTTCGGCGTTCTCGCGGTACAGCACGCGGTCCTTGCTGACGTCGAAACCCACCAGCGGACGCATGAAGAACGCCGTCACCAGCAGGCCGATCATGGTCAGCAGCACCAGTGCATAACCGATCAGGCGTGGCCGCAGCTTATGGGTTTTCTGCCCGGAAAGGTTGTGTTCGGTGGTGTAGCTGATCAGCCCGCGGGGGTACTGCATCTTGTCCATGATGCTGTCGCAGGCGTCGATGCAGGCGGCGCAGCCGATGCACTCGATCTGCAAGCCGTCGCGAATGTCGATACCGGTGGGGCAGACCTGCACGCACATCGTGCAGTCGATGCAGTCGCCCAGGCCCTGGGCCTTGTAGTCGACGCCTTTCTTGCGCGGACCCCGCTCTTCGCCCCGGCGCGGGTCGTAGGAGACGATCAGCGTGTCCTTGTCGAACATCACGCTCTGGAAGCGCGCATAGGGGCACATGTAGATGCACACCTGTTCGCGCAGCCAGCCGGCGTTGCCGTAGGTGGCGAGGGTGAAGAAGCCGACCCAGAAGTACGACCAGCCATCGGCCTCGCCGGTGAAGAAGCTGATGACCAGTTCGCGAATCGGCGAGAAGTAGCCGACAAAGGTCATGCCGGTGACAAAACCGATCAGCAGCCACAGGCTGTGCTTGGCGAATTTGCGCAGGAATTTGTTGGCGCCCATGGGCGCCTTGTCCAGCTTGATGCGCTGGTTGCGGTCGCCTTCGGTGACCTTTTCACACCACATGAAGATCCAGGTCCAGACGCTTTGCGGACAGGTATAGCCGCACCAGACCCGTCCGGCATAGACGGTAATGAAGAACAGGCCGAAGGCGGCGATGATCAGCAGACCCGAGAGCAGGATGAAGTCCTGGGGCCAGAAGGTCGCGCCGAAGATGAAGAACTTGCGTTCGGGCAGGTTCCACCACACGGCCTGGTGACCGCCCCAGCTCAGCCACACGGTACCGAAGTACAGCAGGAACAGGCCGGCCCCCCCCACCATCCGCAGGTTGCGGAACAGGCCGGTGAAGGCACGGGTGTAGATTTTCTCTCGCGAAGCGTAGAGGTCGACAGTTGCATTGGCGGGTTTGGCAGGTGGCGTGACGTCGTGTACCGGAATCTGCTTGCTCATTATTGCGTCCCACGGCTGGGGGAAATGCCTCGGTCAGTACGTGCCGACCGCGATCGGAAAGAGTAGTGCAATGGCGCAATGATACGCCCGTCCCTGCGCTCCAAGGGTGCGACCTTTGGTCGCGTTGGGTCTGCGCTCAGTATGGTGTAGCAGATGTAACAAAGCATGATCCAAGTCAATTGACTATAGATGATTGATCGTGAGTGGGGGCGGATTGGCGCCGGCTATGGCGATCTCTGATCCGCCGACCCGTGGGGTGTTTCCTGCGTGTGGAAAGCGGCCGCGCGTAATGAAAACGGCCCCGCCAGTTATGCTGGTGGGGCCGTCGGGGGTTGCTCAAACTGGCTTATTCAGCAGGTTTGTTATCACCGTGGGACAGGCTGTAGACATAGGCGGCGAGCAAGTGAACCTTGTCGTTGCCCTGCAACTGCGCCTGGGCCGGCATCTGCCCTTGGCGACCATAACGGATGGTCTGTTGCAACTGCGCGAAGCTTGAACCGTAGATGAACGCCGCCGGGTGCGTCAGGTTCGGCGCGCCCATGGCCGGGGTGCCTTTACCTTCAGGACCGTGGCAGGCCACGCAGTTGGTGGCGAAGAGTTTCTGCCCCGCCACCGGATCGGCCTTGGCGCCTTCCGGCAGCTTGCGCCCATCCAGATTGGTCAGCACGAACGAGGCGACATCGGCCACGCCCTGCTCACCGATGACTTCGGCCCAGGCCGGCATCACCGCGTGGCGACCGCCCATGATGGTGGTCTTGATGGTTTCCGGTTCACCGCCCCAGCGCCAGTCTTCGTCGGTCAGGTTGGGGAAGCCGTAGGCGCCCTTGGCGTCGGAACCGTGACACACCGAGCAGTTGGAGGCGAACAGCCGTGCGCCCATCTTCAGCGCCAACGGGTCCTTGGCCACGTCCTCGATGGGCATGGCCGCGTACTTGGCGAAGATCGGCCCGAACTTGGCATCCGAGCGGGCCATTTCCTTTTCCCACTCGTGCACGCCGGTCCAGCCGGTCTGGCCGTTGGCGAAGGCGGTCTGCTTATCGTTGTCGAGGTAGGCGTAGCCGGGCAGCAGGCCTTTCCAGTTGCCCAGGCCCGGGTACAGGACCAGGTAACCGAGGGCGAAGATGATGGTGCCGACGAACAGCATGAACCACCATTTGGGCAGCGGGTTGTCGTATTCCTCGATACCGTCGAAGGAGTGGCCAACCGTCTCCTCGGTCTGATCGGCGCGCTGTCCCTTGCGGGTGGATAGCAGCAGCCAGGTCAGGGCGAAGATGGTACCCAGAGTGAGGACTGTGACGTACAGACTCCAGAACATAGTCATTCTTTATTACTCCTAGACGCTTTTTCGACCTGCTTGATGGCTTCGGGGTCATCCGCGAAAGGCAACAGGGTTGCATCCTCGAATTCCGATTTGCGCCGTGGGCTGAACACCCACAGCGCCAGGCCGATAAAGGCCACCATCACCACCAGGGTGCCCAGGCCACGAATCATCCCGATATCCATCCAGATCACCGTTTGCTTTTGATGATGGTGCCCAGGCCCTGCAAGTAGGCCACCAGCGCGTCCATTTCGGTCTTGCCCTTCACGGCATCCTTGGCCCCGGCGATGTCTTCGTCGGTGTAAGGCACGCCGAGGGTGCGCAGGACTTCCATTTTCTTCGCCGTGTCCTTGCCGTCGAGCCTGTTTTCCACCAGGAACGGATAAGCCGGCATTTTCGATTCGGGCACCACGTTGCGCGGGTTGTACAGGTGCGCGCGGTGCCAGTCATCGGAGTAACGCCCGCCGACCCGGGCCAGGTCCGGCCCGGTGCGCTTGGAACCCCAGAGGAACGGGTGGTCCCAGACGCTTTCACCGGCTACAGAATAGTGCCCGTAGCGTTCGGTCTCGGCGCGGAACGGGCGGATCATCTGCGAGTGGCAGCCGACACAACCGTTGGCGATAAAGATGTCACGGCCTTCCAGTTCCAGTGCCGGGCGTGGCTTCATGCCTTCGACCGGCTTGTTGGTGACGTCCTGGAAGAACAACGGGACGATCTGGGTCAGGCCGCCGATGCTCACGGCGATGACCATCAAGAAGGCCAGCAGGCCGATATTCTTCTCGACTACTTCGTGCTTCATCAGTGAGCTCCAACGACAGCGATCTGAGCGGCGGCTTCAGCTTCAGCCGGGTCCGAGGCGCGAACGGTACGGAACACGTTGTAGGCCATGAGCAGCATGCCGCTGGCGAAGAACGCACCGCCGATGGCGCGTACGATATAGCCGGGGTGGCTGGCCTGCAGGGCTTCGACGAACGAGTAGGTCAGGGTGCCGTCGTCGTTGATCGCGCGCCACATCAGGCCCTGGGTGATGCCGTTGACCCACATCGAGGCGATATAAAGCACGGTGCCGATGGTGGCGAGCCAGAAGTGTGCGTTGATCAGGCCGACGCTGTGCATCTGCGGACGCCCGAAGATTTTCGGGATCATGTGGTACAGCGAGCCGATGGAGATCATCGCCACCCAACCCAGGGCCCCTGCGTGCACGTGACCGATGGTCCAGTCGGTGTAGTGGGACAGCGAGTTGACGGTCTTGATCGCCATCATCGGCCCTTCGAAGGTCGACATGCCGTAGAACGCCAGGGACACCACCAAAAAGCGCAGGATCGGGTCGGTGCGCAGCTTATGCCAGGCGCCCGAGAGGGTCATCATGCCGTTGATCATGCCGCCCCAGCTCGGTGCCAGGAGGATGATCGACATCGCCATGCCCAGGGACTGGGCCCAGTCCGGCAGGGCGGTGTAGTGCAGGTGGTGGGGACCGGCCCAGATGTACAGGGTGATCAGCGCCCAGAAGTGCACGATGGACAGGCGATAGGAGTAGATCGGCCGCTCGGCCTGTTTCGGCACGAAGTAGTACATCATCCCCAGGAAGCCGGTGGTCAGGAAGAAGCCCACGGCGTTGTGGCCGTACCACCACTGGATCATCGCGTCGGTTGCCCCGGCGTAGGCCGAGTAGGACTTGAAGAAACTCACCGGCAGCGAGATGTGGTTAACGATGTGCAGCATCGCGGTGACGAGGATGAAGGCCCCGTAGAACCAGTTGCCGACATAGATGTGCTTGGTCTTGCGCTTGACGATGGTGCCGAAGAACACCAGGGCGTAGACCACCCAGACAATCGCCAGGAGGATTGCCAGCGGCCATTCCAGTTCGGCGTATTCCTTGGTGGTGGTGTAACCCAGGGGCAGGGTGATCCCGGCACCGACGATCACCGCCTGCCAACCCCAGAAGTGGAAGGCCGCGAGGCCGTCGGAGATCAGTCGTACCTGGCAGGTTCGCTGCACGACATAGTAAGAGGTGGCAAACAACGCACAACCACCGAAGGCGAAGATCACCAGGTTGGTGTGCAGCGGGCGCAGGCGTCCAAAACTCGTCCAGGGCAGGCCGAAATTCAACTCCGGCCAGACCAGTTGCGAGGCGATGAAGACACCGAGCCCCATGCCAAGGATCCCCCAGACCACCGTCATGATGGCGAACTGGCGGACTACCTTATAGTTATAAGCAGTCGGACTGATTGCTGTGCTCATTCTAAGGTTCCACGGTTTAGGTATATTTATTAGGGGTGAAAATCGCCCGCAAGTATGGATAAAGCCCAGGGTCATTGCAACGCGGCATGACCTGGGTCAATACCGTGCGACGCTGATTCTGCGGCCTTTCCATGCTCGGTGTAAGGTCAAAACGCGCCCTCGAAAAGGCCGGAATCGTCCGGCAGGCGAGGGGATGCGGTTTGATCGAAGTGAGCAAAGCTTAGTACCGATTCCCGGGAGTGGGTAGGCGGACTAAAAGAGAGGTGCGACATTGGGTCGCGTACAGGCGGGGAACTGTCGCATCCTGATCGATGCGACAGGAAATATCCGGTGGTTATTGGGCTTTGTTTTCTCCTTGACCGCCATGGGAGAGGCTGAACACGTAAGCGGCCAGCAACTGCACCTTATCGTTGCCGAGCAGTTCGCTCTGGGCCGGCATCTGGCCCTGGCGGCCGTGGCGGATGGTCTGCTGCAATTGCACCAGGCTGCTACCGTAGATAAAGCCGGAAGGCTGGGTCAGGTCGGGGGCGCCCATGATCTGGCTGCCCTGGCCGGTGGCACCGTGGCAGGCGATGCAGGTGGTGCTGAAGGTTTGCCGGCCCGCCGCCAGGTCCGCCGTGGAATCCTGCGCCAGCGGTAGCTTGGCCAGGTCGTGACGGACATAGGCCGCGACGTTCTTCACCCCGTCCTCACCGAGGATTTCGCCCCAGGCCGGCATGGCCGCGATGCGTCCGCCCATGATGGTGGTCTTGATCGTGTCGGCACTGCCGCCCCAGCGCCAGATCTCGTCGGCGAGGTTGGGGAAACCGTAGGCGCCCTTGGCGTCCGAGCCATGGCACACCGCGCAGTTGGAGGCGAACAGGCGTCCGCCCATTTTCAGCGCTTGCGGGTCCTTGGCTACTTGTTCCACGGGCATGGCCGCGAATTTGGCGAAGATCGGTCCGAACTTGGCATCGGCCTTGTCCATTTCCTTTTCCCATTCGTGGACGCCGGTCCAGCCGTTCTCGTAGCCGGGCAGGATACCTTTCCAGTTGCCCAGGCCGGGGTAGAGGATCAGGTAGCCGACGGCAAACACCAGGGTCCCGGCGAACAGCATGAACCACCACTGCGGCAACGGGTTGTCGTACTCCTCGATGCCGTCGAAGCTGTGGCCCATGGTCTGGTCGACGCTGCCCTTGGTTTCACCCTTGCGTGTGCCGATCAGCAACCAGGTCAGGCCGATCAGGCTGCCGATGGTCAGTACGCAGATATACGCACTCCAGAAGGTGGTCATGGCCGGGTGCTCCTTGTTGCAGTGGGATCTTCAGGGGGGGCGGGAAGCGGCTCGTCATCGGCGAAGGGCAGCATGCAGGCTTCGGCGAACTCGGAAGTACGCTTGGCGTTGAACACCCAGAGGGCCAGGCCGATAAAGGCGATGAACACCACCAGGGTGCCGAGGCCGCGGATCATTCCGCTACTCATGTCCATGACTCACCTCTTGCTCTTGATCGAAGTGCCGAGCACTTGCAGGTAGGCGACCAGGGCGTCCATTTCGGTCTTGCCCTTCACGGACTCCCTGGCCCCGGCGATATCGTCGTCGGTGTAGGGCACGCCCAGGGTGCGCATCGCCCGCAGCTTGGTTTCGGTCAGGCTGTTGTCCAGCGGGTTGGCCACCAACCAGGGGTAGCCCGGCATTTTCGATTCCGGGACCACGTTGCGCGGGTTGTACAGGTGCGCGCGGTGCCAGTCTTCCGAGTAGCGCCCGCCGACCCGGGCCAGGTCCGGTCCGGTGCGCTTGGAACCCCAGAGGAACGGGTGGTCCCAGACGCTTTCACCGGCCACCGAGTAGTGCCCGTAGCGTTCGGTCTCGGCACGGAATGGGCGGATCATCTGCGAGTGACAGCCGACGCAGCCTTCGCGGATGTAGATATCGCGGCCTTCCAGTTGCAGTGCGGTGTAGGGCTTCATGCCTTCCACCGGCTTGTTGGTGACATCCTGGAAAAACAGCGGAACGATCTGGGTCAGGCCGCCGATGCTCACGGCCAGTACCATCAGCAGCATCAGCAGGCCGACGTTCTTTTCAATCACTTCGTGTTTCATGACGAACTCCTCAGGCCATCTGCGCGGCGGCGATCACGGCGGCGGGTTGCGCGCCGCGCACGGTGCGCCAGGTGTTGTAGGCCATCAGCAACATGCCGCTGAAGAAGATTGCCCCGCCGATCAGCCGGACGACGTAGCCGGGGTGGCTGGCCACCAGGGTTTCGACGAAGGAGTAGGTCAGGGTGCCGTCATCGTTGACCGCGCGCCACATCAGGCCCTGGGCGATGCCGTTGACCCACATCGAGGCGATGTAGAGCACGGTGCCGATGGTAGCGAGCCAGAAGTGCGCGTTGATCAGGCCGATGCTGTGCATCTGCGGGCGGCCGAAGATTTTCGGGATCATGTGGTACAGCGCGCCGATGGAGATCATCGCCACCCAACCGAGGGCACCGGCGTGCACGTGGCCGATGGTCCAGTCGGTGTAGTGGGAGAGGGCGTTGACGGTCTTGATCGCCATCATCGGCCCTTCGAAGGTCGACATGCCGTAGAACGCCAGCGACACCACGAGGAAGCGCAGGATCGGGTCGCTGCGCAACTTATGCCAGGCCCCGGAGAGGGTCATCATGCCGTTGATCATGCCGCCCCAGCTCGGGGCCAGGAGGATCAGCGACATCACCATGCCCAGGGACTGGGCCCAGTCCGGCAGGGCGGTGTAGTGCAGGTGGTGGGGACCGGCCCAGATATACAGGGTGATCAGCGCCCAGAAGTGGACGATGGACAGGCGATAGGAATACACCGGGCGCTCGGCCTGTTTCGGCACGAAGTAGTACATCATCCCGAGGAAGCCGGCGGTCAGGAAGAAGCCCACTGCGTTGTGCCCGTACCACCACTGGACCATGGCATCGGTAGCGCCGGAGTAGATCGAGTAGGACTTGGTCAGGCTGACCGGCAGTTCCAGGTTGTTGACAATATGCAGGATCGCCACGGTGATGATGAAGGCACCGAAGAACCAGTTACCGACATAGATGTGCTTGGTGGTGCGCTTTACCAGCGTGCCGAAGAACACGATGGCGTAGGCGACCCAGACAATGGTGATCAGGATATCGATCGGCCATTCCAGTTCGGCGTATTCCTTGGAGCTGGTGTAGCCCAGCGGCAGGCTGATGGCCGCCAGGAGGATCACCAGTTGCCAGCCCCAGAAGGTGAACGCCGCGATCTTCGGCGCAAACAGCTGGGTCTGGCAGGTGCGTTGCACCGAGTAGTAGGAACTGGCGAACAGCGCGCAGCCACCGAAGGCGAAGATCACCGCATTGGTGTGCAGCGGGCGCAGGCGTCCAAAGCTCGTCCAGGGCAGGTTGAAGTTGAGTTCGGGCCAGACCAATTGGGCCGCGAGGAAAACCCCGAGCCCCATGCCGACGATGCCCCACACCACCGTCATAATGGCGAATTGGCGGACCACCTTGTAGTTGTAGGCGGTACTGATTGAAGTGTTCATGGTTCCCCATCCACGGTTCAGACCCGGCCGGCGCTGTTGCATTCGCGGGATCTGGAGTTATAGGCAGACTAAAAGCCAGCCAAGCATGGGCAAATAGCCAGCGGGTGGTATTGACGAGGGTCAATGGGGTGGGTTGAGCAGGCGCGGGCCTGTGGGCACGCGGAGCTTGTGTGGGAGCGGAGCTTGCCCGCGAAGAGGCCCGCGAGACCGCCAAAAGCCTCGCGGCGCTGCGGCAATCCGACAGCACCGCTCCCACAGGGTATGCGCTCAAGCCTCAAGGCCGGCGCAGGTTTCGGTTCAGCTCAGGCCCAGGCCATAGGCATTGCTCAGGTCGAACAGGATCGACTCCTTGCCGCTGGGCAGGTGCAGCACGTAGTACTTGATCGGCGGTACCACGGTCGCCCGGTCGGTGGACCAGGTCAGGCCGAAATCCCGCGAAGTGGTCGACTCCGTTTCCCGCAGGTTCTCCTCAAGCCATTCGCGCTGGGCGCCCAGGGGCCAGCGGTTGCCGTAGAGGCGATGGATTTCCTTCAACTCGGCGCGTGCCGGCAGGCGCCGATGCCCGGCGTTGGCCTTCGCCTGCATATTGGCAAAGGTGCCCAGTCCCAGCCCATGGCAGTGGATAACGCCGCTGACCGTCAGGTTGTAGCTTTTCATCTGTCCACCCTGATCGCGCACGGTGATGGTCGTGCTGCCGTTGCCGCGCACCGTGACCAGGCCGGACGCGTCGACCACGGCAATCGCCGGATTGCCCGAGCTGTAGGTATAACCGGGCGTACCGCCACTGGCCTGGCGTCGGACCGAAGTGCTCGGGCCGAAGGCGGGCAACACCGTCGGATGGCTGGGGATCAGGTAGATCTTGCCGCTGAGCGTCACCGGACGCTGGTCGAACACCAGATCGGGACGCCCACTGCCCGACAGTCGTAACTTGACGGTGACCGCTTCCGAGCGTTCCGACAGGTTGCCCGCGCGGTCCTGGATCCGGTAGGACACCGGCCAATCGGCATCGGCCCCCAGTGAGAGGAGAAAGGCGCGGGGAAACTCGATGACGATGGTCTTGAGTTCCATGACCCGCATCCCCGGCCCCTCGATATTGCCCCAGAAGGTGCTCACCTGGTCGCCGACCGCGAAACCGTTGTAGCTGGCGATGGTCCCCGGCAGCACATTACCCAGTTGGCTCAGCTGCGCCGAGGTCAGGCCGTCGTGGACCTGGGGTGGAAAAGCCATGGCCGCGAGCAACGGCTGGCCGGGTTTTTCACGGTCGACCTCGATCAGGGTCGGGAACGAGTCCGTCCATTGCTGGCTGATGGTGTCGTATGCCCGGTATCTGAGTTCGTGGTTACCGTGGGTCAACGCCTCGACGGGAATGTCCAGGTTCAGGGTGTCCCCGGGATTATCGCCCGGACCGATGAACACCGGGCTGCCCAGCAATTCCGTGCCCCACAGCAGCTGATAGGTCTCGTCGGTGGAAGGGTTGCTCCAGACCGGGAAGGTCACCCGGACGGGGGCGTCGAGGGCGCTGATCGGCAGCAGTCCCTGGCCGTCATCCAGGGCCGCCTCGACCCTGGGTCGCTCCAGCTCCCGGGCATTCTCGGGCAGGCCCCGGGCTTTTTTGCAGTCGAGGAGCAGCGCGGACCCGATACCCAGGCCGCTGGCTTCATAGAGCAGGCTCAGGCCGGGGGTGACCTTGATATAGGGGTGCTCCGGCTCGACCACGTCCAAGGTCATGTCGAGTACCGCGTGCACCAGTCCCAACGGGCTTTTGCTGGTCGATGACCAGGTTTTCGGTTTGAGCGGCGACTGCAACGGCCAGCGGTTGCCGTAGGCCGTGCGGATGCTGATCAGTTCGTCCAGCGACGGAATGCTCAGGCCTTTTTGCCGGGCCTTGTGCAGGGTCTCGTCTTTGCTGCCCTCGCCCAGGTTGTAGCACTGGACCACGCCGCTGACGCTGACTTCGTAGCTTTTGCGCTGCCCGGCGCTGTCGCTGACCCGGATCCGGGTCTGGCCATTGCCACGCACGCTGACCTTGCCGTTGCCGTCGACCACGGCGATCCGCGGGTTGTCGCTGCTGTAGTGATAGCCGGGCACGCCGCCGCTGGCCGTGCGCTGGCTCGTCGTGCCCGGGCCGAAGGCCGGCAGCACCTGTGGGTGGCAGGGAATCAGGTAGATCTTGCCGGGCAAGCTGACGGGGTGGGTGTCGAAGAGCAGTTCCGGCACCCGCTGTCTGGTCCGCACCACCAGGCGTAGCCGGGGGAAGGTCAGGGCGGTGGATTCGTCGGGGCTGCCGTCGAAGGTCACCTTGAAGGTGAAGGTCAGGCCGCTGAGGTCTTTCAATTGATCAAGCTCCCCCCGTGGCACGGGGTCGTCGAAGGCGTCGGCGATCGAGGGGATTTCCCGGGCCTCCCAAATCGCGAAGGAGTAAGGCCGGCCGTCGGACCGGGTACCTTCGCCACGCAACCAGACCCGTTGCCCGAGCTGGATATGCGGCCATTTCAGGATCTCGATGCGGGCATCGCCGCTGAAGGTGTTGAGGTCGAGGACCTGATTGTCCGGTGCCTGATGAACGAAGGGCGTGGGCAGGTCATCCTGGGCGATGGGCAGGACGTCCAGCAGCAGTTTCTCCGATGGGGCGGGGATGCCGTCGCGGGTGACGGTATAGCCGACCTCCACGCGTTTGCCGATATTGGCGCTGACCGCCGTGACGGGCACGGCGAAGTCGACACTGCCGCCGGCACTGCCGGGCTTGGCATCGATAAGAGGGGTGCCGGCACCGGGCGTGCCGCGCCAGTAGGCCTGGATACTGTCGCGGGTCTCCATGACATAGCCGACCCGGATCGTCGCGCCCATCAGCGCCTGCAGCGGGAACAGCAGCGTGTCGTGGGCCTCCAGCACCTTGGGCACCGGCAGATCCAGCGGGCTGGCACTGACCGGCAACAGCAGGGCCTGGGACACGACGGGCTCCGGGGCGACGGTCTGGACTTCATAGCGCACCACCACGGAGCCCCCGGCCAGCACGCTGACCTGGTCGTCTGGAATGCTGAAGTCGATGTCCTGGTCGGTCCCTATTACCACCTTGGCCTCCTGGTGCCGGGTTTCCATGCCGGTGGCGGTGGTGCCGAGCCAGATCAGGGTCACGCTCTGGCCCGGGGCGATAAACGAATAGGGCTCGACCCGGGCAATCACGCCGGTTTGCATTGGGTCGAGCACGTTGCCGTTGGCTTCGGCGACAGGCACCCGGGGTGGCTTGAGGGTCAGGGCGCGGCCGGTGATTTGCAGCGGCAGGCTCCGGGAGCGGCGCGCGGGCTGGTTGGGCGTCTCGACGTAGTAGTAGAACCGCGCCTGGCCCCGGATGATCAGGAGAAACTGCTCGTTCGGCACTTCGAAGGAGACGAAGGCATCGCTGTCGCTGCCGGGCAGCATCGCGCTGTACGCGGGCAGCGTCGCGCCGAGGGCGGTTTCCCGTTCGACCAGCAGGCGCAGGGTCTGGGCGTTGCTCATGCCTTCATACCGCAGCACCAGGGTCTGCACGTCGGCGCCATTGAGGGTGTCCAGGTTCAGTTGCATGCCCTGGGCCCGGGGGACCACCGGCGGGCGCAGGTCCGGATCGCCGATGCCGACTTCGACCAGGGCCGGGCGTGACCAGCGCGACCAGTTGTTGACCCCATCGCGTATCTCGTAACGCACGATGATCGCGTCGGAGTTGCCGGCCTCGCGGATAATCTGCGGATCGATCGGCACCACCACTTCGTCGCTCGGGGCCAGCAAGGGTGGGTGCTGCACCAGGCGGCCATGCCAGGACACCACGATCGCATCGCCGGCGGCCATGTTCGCATAACGCTTGATCATCACGCTGACCCCCTCCGGGTCTTCGATCACCCCGGGCGGCAGGATCACCGGCAGTTCGAGCTTGTCGTTGACGGTGGGCGTCGCGGATTGGGTGTCGGGGTCGCCGGGTACGTCCAGCTTGATCCGTACCTGGGTTTCGGCGGTTTCCGGCGCGCCGCCGGGAAAGGGGGTGAGGACGTAGCGCACCGTCACGGCTTCCGCCGACATGATCCAGCGGGTCTCGACCCGCAGGGTCAGGTGGCTGGCGCCGGGTGTGCTGTCCTGGGTATGGCTGGCGACCGGATCGGGATGGCTGCCCCAATACAGGTCGATCCGATCCCTGGGTTTCAGCTCCAGCGGGGCGATCACTACGGGCAATGGCCGTTGCGGGTCGATCACATCGGTGGCGCCGATGCCGCCGAGATTAAAACTGTTGATCAGCGGCGGGACCAGCTCCCGCGTGGCGCGCGGGCGTCGATCGGCGCTGGCCGGCGGCGGGTTCCAGGTGGGGGAGATCGGGCCTGCCTTCTCCCAGAGCGGACTGGTCTCCAGCACACTCAATTTGCCCGCGCTGGCGACGGCGTTGATCAAGCGAACATGAGGCAGGGTGATGCTGTTGCCGCTGACCGGTTCGACCGGTATGCACAAATCCCGTTGTGCGCTGGAATCCCTCGGCTCGTACTTGAGCAAGGCGCCGTCCTGGCTGGAGTAGTAGATACCGTTGAGGAAGAGATTTTCCGCCAGCAGGGTCTTGGTGACGAAGCAGATATCCTCGACGCAGAAAAAGTCGGCGCAGGGTGTGTCGCCGGTCTGATAGCGGGCAGGGTCGAGGGGTTTGGCATAGTGAATACTGTCGAGCGGGGTTTTCCCCAGGGTCAATTCAAGACGCTGTTGCTCCAGTGCCTGTGTCTTCCGGTCGGCCAGGGTGCGGGTGATCTTGATCGCCTGGCCATCGACGAAAGGTTCGAGGGTGACATAACCGTCAGGGGCGGAGGTGCGATAGATCGCATCCGCCAGCAGTGCGCTTCGACCCTGGCCGATCTTGCCATGGGTATAACGCGCGGCATCGTCCGGGTGAGCGAAAAGCGGGCTGAGGGCATAACGTTCGATTGCGCCCGATGCGCCGTCGGACGGGTCCCAGGAGGCGCTGACCGGGCCTGTCTGGCGCCACAGCGTACCGGGCCGCAAGACACTCAATTTGCCGCTGGCGGCCACACGACGAACATAGTCACGACCGGACAGCGAGCCGTTCTCCAACTGGCCCTGGGTATCGATACCGTCGTTGTGAAAGAGACTGCCCCGCAGCACTTCGTCGGCATCGGGCACCAACGGCACCTGGTAGCTGAACAAGGCCCCGTCGGCGCTCGCCAGATACAGCCGGGTGGTGCTCTGGTGGCCCGGCACTATTGCCGTTTCGCGAGCGGTCTTGATGGCGTGGGCGAAATCGCGCACTGAGATAAAGTGTTGGTAGACCCTGTCGCTGGGCGGCGCCTCCCGCCGGGGTTCCGACACATAGAGGCCATCGAGGCGATAACCGGGGATCAGGCTGAGAACGGCGATATCCGGCGGGAGTATAAGCGTGCGATCGAAGTCACTGCTGATGTCGAGGGCGGGGGCGGTAGAGACGTATTCCTTCTCGGTTTTCTTGAAAATAAAGCCGAAGCTGCGCTGGGTTCTCGGATTGGTTTGCGCAAGGGCATGCCGCACGGCATCCGCGGCGCTCATGAATACCGGGCTGAACACAGGGGAATAGTTGGCAATCGCTGCCTGGTCCGTCTCGACCAGCACCCCGGCGGCGCTGTCGCGAATCGACAGCACTTTCCCGGGGCTGGTCCAGATATCGCGACCAGGGACCAGCACCCGCAGCTCGCCGGCCTTGACCAGATCACGAGCGAATGTCAGCACGGCGCCCTTGTCGGTCTCCAGGCCGCTCTTGAAACGTTGTTCCGTGGGATTTTCCATCAGGTTCAGCGGGTCTGTCGGCGAGGGCGACAGCGTCTTGAACAGGTCGATTTCGCTCGGGGAGTGCTGGCTGGTGTAGCGGATCAACGAGCCGTCCTGGCCGGAGAAATAGCGCAATGGAATCGCGCGATCCTTGATGGCCCGATAGATGTCCCAGGTCGGAAACAGGTTCAGGTACAGCTGGGCTTCCGTCGCCGCCAGCAGGAAATCCAGGTTGCCCAGGCGTGAGCTGTAGGTCCCGACAATCGTGTGATCTTCCAGGGGAAAGCCATTTCGGTGGGGGAATACCAGCGTGTGGTCGAAGATCTCGGTGGCTGAAACCAGCGGCGCGCTGGCGACAAACAGGCCGTCCGCGCGTTTCAGGATCACCCCGCCATAGACCTTGTCGTAACGGCGGGGAATCTGCCCGTGGGCGTGACGTGCCGCGTCGTCGGCGCTGGCGAAGAGCGGGCCGAGGACGCGCCGTTGCAACTGATGATAAGCGTGCCATTCACTGCTGACCCGACCGGCCGGTCCCCACAGTTCACTGGGCTGAAGCACGCTCAGTTCACCGCTGTCGGCCAGCGCGTGAATGAAATTCAGCGGGTCGAGGATGCCCTTGACCAGGCGTTCGCCGTAGCTCAGCAGGTTTTCGCTGCCGGCGAGCAGCGCTTGGTCGGCGTGGATATCCAGCGAACGGTATTTCAACTGCGCACCATCGCGGGTGCTCAGGTACAGGGGCAGGGTCGGCGAGTTCGGCTCCGGACGATAGGCTTTGATCTGTTTGAGCGCCGCCAGCAGCTCAGCGGGCAGAAAGAAGTTGCGGTATATCCAGACGTCCTTGCACGGCAGGCGTCGCGGATACAGCGCGGCGCTGTAGTAGAAGCCGGCCAGGCGACAGCCGGGCGGCAATGCCGGAGAACCGTCGGCGCCGGTGGGCAAGCGTGGGTCCGCGGCAAACAGCGGTTCCCGGGCGCTCAGCGGTTCACTGGCGGCGTAGCGCTGGTGGCTGTCGCTGATAATCACGCCGATCCGCCGGTCGCGGTAATGACCATTGATGCGTTCGTTGGCGTACAGGGCCGCGGCATCCGCGCTGTCGAACAGTGGCCCGAAGGCCGGCAAGGCCGGAGTCGAGGCTTTCTGCGCTGGATAGGGTGCCCAATCGCGGGGCACCTGGCCGGGCGGGCCCCAGTAGGTATCGCCACGGACCACGTAGAGCGCGCCGGTTTTGGCCAGGGATTTGATGAACTCGCTGGGCAGCAACCGATTGAGGTCGCTGAGATCATTACCCGGCAGCAGGCGCGGGATCAACGCGTCCTCTTCAGCGGAGCCGCTGGGCATGTATTTGATGATGGTGGAGTCGGTCATCAGCGCATAAAACGCCCTGACCCCCTGTGGCCGGGCGAGAAGGGTGGTCAGGACCTCATCCGGGGTGATGCTTTTCAGGCGCAGGCGGGTTTCCTGTTCGGAGAGTATCGAGGGCCTGTCGAGGGGCCCGTCGTTTTGCTCCTTGAGGGCCGACAGGCTTATGTTGGAACGGTAGACGGCATAGAGCCGGTGGCCGGGGGGGAAGCTGGCGATACCGGTTTCGGTGATCGGATACAGGGTATTGCGGTTGAAGCGGCGGTCGTTACCGGTGGTCGGCAGCGTGGCGACAAAGGTCGCGTCCTGGCGTTGGAAGATCAGCCCGCCGAACTCCTTGTCGCTGCCGCCCTGGATCAGCTGTTGGGCATGGCGGGCGGCGTCGTCCGCCGAGAGGAAGGCCGGGCCCAGTTCAGGCAGGACGGCGTCGGTGAAGGGGGCCCAATGGATCGGGTCGACCCGCCCCTGTCGGTTCCACAGGTAGCTGCCGTGCAACACCTGCAAGGAGCCGGCGGCGGCGATCGTGCGGACGAATTGGTGGGGCGGCAGTGCGCCGCTCAACAGTTGCTCGCGAGCGTGCCGGGCCCGTGCCTGCCAGTCCGCGCCTTCGGGCAGCAGTGCCTGCTCCAGTTCGCTGTCCCCTGGGTGGTAGGCCAGCAGCGCCCCGTCGGGGGTGCCGAAAAACAACGGCGGCGGGTGAGCGCCAGGCGCGGGGGCACGGGAACGGCGTGCGTGGTGGAGCCCGGCGAACAGGTCGTAGGGACTGAAAAAGTTTTCGTACAGCCAGCTTTCCCGGGGCGGCAGTTGTTCATGGGCGGTCTCGGCCTGGCAGTAGAGGCCGGCGAGGATAAAGCCTTCGGGCAACCGCAGCCGGCCCTGGGCGTCCCGACCGAAGAGCGCGTCCGGGTCGAAGGGCATCGGGGCGCCGTCCAGCGCTTGCGCAACGGTGAATTCCGCCTTCTGTGCCTGCTTGAGGATAAACGACGAGGGGCGCTTCAAACCTTTGAAAGCGGCCTGGCCGTGGGCATACTGGACGGCTTCGTCGAGGCTGGCGAAGGTGCGGCTGAGCAGCGGCATCGTCGTCTTCTGACGCATCGGCGCGACTGCAAGATCCGTTGGAAGGCGACTGGCGCCGGGTTGTTCGGCGTGGGTGAGGGCGTCTTGAGGCATGGCAATACTCGTCTGGAAATGGACCGGGGAGCGTCCCGTGTCGGCGCCGCCGGCCTTGCAGTGTCTGGGCTGGCAGATAAGGTGTTTTCATTTTCAGGAAAAGCGGCGCAGCGATGCGTTACATATCTAGGTTTCCGGCGCGGGCCCATTTGGGGGCCGTGATCGGTGCGGACAGTGAGATGAGAGGCGACATGTCGACCCTGCAAACAACCCATTCCCAGGCCACATGGGTCGTGGACTCGGGCTATCTGTACAACGCCGCCGGGGAGGCTGGCCCGCTCGCCACGCTGATCCTCGCCCACGGTGCCGGCGCGCCGATGGACAGTGACTTCATGGCCGCCATGGCCGATCGCCTGGCGACACAGGGCATTGCCGTGGTGCGTTTCGAGTTTCCCTATATGGCGCAACGGCGCCTGGATGGCGGCAAGCGTCCACCGAACCCACAGGCGCGCTTGCTGGAGTGTTGGCGCGAGGTGTACGAGGGCGTGCGGCGTCAGGTCCAGGGGCCGCTGTTCATTGGCGGCAAGTCCATGGGCGGACGCATGGCCAGCCTGCTGGCCGACGACCTTGGTGCGTCAGGACTGGTATGCCTGGGCTATCCGTTCTATGCGGCGGGCAAGCCGGAGAAACCACGGGTGGCGCATCTGGCGGATCTCGTCACGCCGACTCTGATCGTGCAGGGCGAACGCGATGCCCTGGGCAATCGGCAAACCGTGTCGGGTTATGAACTGTCGGCGCAAATCGAGCTGAGCTGGCTGGCAGCGGCCGATCACGATCTCAAGCCGCTGAAGGCCAGCGGTTTCACCCATGGGCAGCATCTGGACACGGCGGCGCGGCACATCCACGACTTTATCCTGAGTCAGGCGCTGTAAAGCGCCGGTTGCCTGGCCGGTGGCAACCGACGCGGGAGTGGTCAGCCCCCGAGACTGACCACAACCTCGGTGGCGGGTGAGCGTTTCGACCAGTTGCCGACCACATCATGGATCTCGTAGCGCACCGGCAGGCTACTGGAGTTGCCGACGCTTTCGACGATTTGCGCGGGGATCGGGACGACCACCTCTCGCTCCAGTTCCGCCGCGCCCAAGGCCGGGTGTTGGAGCGTCTGGTCGGCCCAGCTCACGCTGATCCGGTCGCCTTCGCTCATGTGCGGGTAAGGCGCGATGATCACCCGCACGCCTTGCGGATCGACGATCACCCCCGACGGTTGCACCTGGGGTGGACGCAGGGCTTCGTTTTCATAGGGCGTCGCCGGGTCGGTGTCGATGCCGCCGGGGGCTTCCAGCTTTACCCGGATGTGGCTGGCGTCGGAGTCCTCCGATGTGCCACCGGGAAATGGGCTGAAGCGATAGCTGACCGGCACCGGGTCCGGGGCGGACGCCAGGCTGCGGCTGTCGACGGACAGGGTCACGAAGCCGTTGGTGGGTGGCGCGTCGAGGGGATGATCGTAAGTGGCGGCCGGTTCCGCGGCCTCCGCCCAGTACAGATCGATATGATCCAGGGGCTTGAGGTTCAACGGCCCGACCAGCACGTTCAAGGGTTTCTCCGGGTTTTCGACATCGATGGCACCGACCCCGGCGGGATTGGCGCTGAGGATCAGCGGTTTATCCAGGTTTCGCTGATGGATGTGCTTGGACATGATAAAGGCTCCATGGGCAAAAGAGATCAGGTCACTGGCTGAAGGCGGACGGGCATCGACCAGCCACGCGCATGTCCAGATAGGCGCTCCGGCGTTTCGAGCGGCCGGTTCCGGTGACGCTGTCGACGTGGAACGAGGCCTCGGCATGACCGTAGCAAGTGGCATCCAGCACCGATCTTGGGACGCGCAGGTCATAGCCGTCGCGGACCTGTTCCTCGGTCAATGGCGCGGAGGTGTGCGGCCACTGGTTTGTTGGATTACCGCCAATCAGCTGGTCGAAACCTTCGTAAAGGAAGTGGATGACATCGCCTGCCTTGATATTGAAGTAGGGGACGATATGCACCGGTGCGCCGTCCTGGCCGTTGGCCGTGTTGATCGCGCCGTTTTCGTTCAGCTCGGTGAATAGCGGGGCGTCGGGCCCCTCGGGTCCGCCGGGCAGTTCATCGCGGGAGCGGACGATGATGCTTTGCTCCGGCGATCTTGAAGCGTTCGGATTGCCGGCCTGGGTCACGCTGTACCACACGCGGATATCGCTGCCGGTGCCCAGCGGCCTGAAGCGGCTGTTGAGGACCGGCAGGTGCAGGTCGCGGGCGGCGGCGACATCGCCCTCGGTGATGGCATAGGGCGGGTCGAACATCGGTTGTCCGGCCCAGAGCAACTGGATGTCCTGCCCTTCGCGCAAACCGGGATTCCAGGTAATGACGGCACGCGCATCCCGCTCAAAATCATTTTCGTCGATCAGGTTATCCACAGCTTCGGGCGAGGCGCCGCGAATGGTGGGGCGTTGCAGGTCGCCTGGCAGCGGAAGCCCGTTGAGCAACAGCAACACATCGATGGCGGTCGAGTCCTGGGAGCTATTTCCGGCGCGGTCCGTGACCGTATAGAGCACCGGGCCGTTGAAGTCGTCCAGGGACTCGAGAAAGGCGCGGGGGTACTCGATGATGACTTTTCGCGGTTCCTCCATGTCATCTTCCTCGACCTTGCCGCCAGGACCTTCGGTGGCTCCCCAGAAGGTTCTGATCCGGTCGCCGATGGCGAAGCCGCTGTAGCCGTGGACGGTGCCTGGCAGCACATCGCCCAGTTGCGTCAGTTCTTCCGAGGTGAGGCCGTCGCTGACAGCCGGGGGGAAGTCGAGGGGCGCGAGGGTGGTGGGATAGCCGGGGGCGGTGGTGTCGATTTCGACGGGGAAGGCGAAGGAGTCGGTGAATTCTTCGCTGAAAGTATCGGTGACACGATAGGCCAGTTGATACTTGCCCTCGATCAGCTGGTCGAGGGGAACATAAAGTTCCAGGGTGTCGCCGGGCTGGTCTTCGGGCTTGATGAACTCGCTATTGCCGATAGGCACTTCGTTCCAGAGCAACTGGTAAGTTTCGCTGGTCGAGGGATTGTCCCAGACTTTGAATGTCACCAGGACCGGGGCATTCAGTGCGCTGATGGGCAGCAAACCATCTTCGAAGGCATCGGGAACATGGGGCTGGTCGAAAACAGGTGCTTTAAGTGTCATATTGATTTCCTTGTTTGAATACGGCCTTCAAGAGAAGGCCGCAGACACACTGAGGCACTTGATAAGTCTTGGCTTATAAAGGGCTTTTAGGTTTTCAGGGAATATTAAGTTGGCGCGTTAACTGCAACCGACACCGGGTTTGTTCATGCTGACCGGGGCCGAGCCCATCAACGAGTTGGCCGGTTCCTGATTATGTTCAGGGCGCGGTTCAACCCGATAAGTAACCTCCGCATAACCTTTGCAAATGCTGATCAACTTGGGGAGCGGGATCAGAAAAGTCAGGCCCGTGCCGATATTGGTCGGGTTGATCGTATCGGTCTTTTCATAGAGCGCGTCCGGGATAGGCGTTCCGTCCAGTTCAAACCCTTTGAACGTCAGGGCAATGTCGTGGTAGAGGCGGATATTGTCTTAAGGCCTGACCAGTACCGGCGTGCCGTCCGGACTCAGGCTCGGAATGACATGGCCGGCGTCGGACAGCCGGGTGAACACCGGCTCCAGTAATCCGAGCTCGCCACCGGGTTGTTCCATTTTCGAACGCACCACCACCGGTTGGCTCGGCGCCAGTGCCGGGTTGGGGTTGGTGTCGCGGGTGATGGTGTAGGTCACCGGGATGGCGGCACCGGTCCCCTCGGTTTTGATGACCTGGTTGCTCACCGGAATGTCGATATCGACACCGGCATTGAAGTCCGCCTGGGTGATCCGATACCACTGATCCACCACCTGCTGGCCCCAGTGCAAGTTGACGTAGTCGTCGACGCGCAGGCCGTTGACCCAACGGAAGATGGCCCGCCCATCCAGCTCATAGTCGTCCGGGTCGATGAAGTTGTCTTCGCGGTTGGGATTGCCGCTGGTGCCCTGGATCGTCAGTGGCTGCAGGCGTTCCTCCGGAACGGGCAGGGTCAGGTAGACCGCCACGGGCTGCACCAGCGAGGACCCGACCAGTTGGCCGTTGCGGCGTACTTCATAGTGGACATTGACCGTCGCCTCGGGGAAGCGATTGATAATGTCGAATTGCAGGACCGGCGAAAGAACCGGATCGTTGTCTTCCTCGCCGTCCTGGACCGGAATGGCCGGCAACGGGTTGTTGTCGCCCCAGTAGAGCGTCACCAGGTCCTCGGCCTGGGCACCCAGGTAATGTGGAATATCGACGGTGACACCGGTGATCGCATCGTTGTAGTCGATCAGCCCGCCTTGTGCGGGGCTGGCCTGTTCGACGATCGGCCGTGGCAGATCGTCCGGGATCTCGGCCAGCAGCAGGCGGATCTGCCGCGCCAGGGAGCGCGGCGAGACGTTGCCGGCACGGTCGGTGACGATATAGGTGACATCCGACAGGACGTTGCCGACCTGGGACTCGACGTCTTCAAGGAAGGCGCGGGTGAAGGACAGGGGGACTTCCTCCAGCTCGACATCGTTCATCTGCACCGTGGCCGTGGGGCCTGGGATGTTGCCCCAGAACGTCTCGATGAAGTCACCCTCGGCCATGGTGCTGTAGCTGGTCACCATGACATCGAGGCTATTGCCCAGTGCGGTCAACTCCGCCGAAGTCAGGCCATCATCGACCTCCCGGGGGAAGGCCATCGGGCCATGGCTCGGCAGGCCGGGACGGGTGGTGTCGACCTCGATCAGGGTCTCGAACGAGTCGGTTTCCTCTTTGCTGATTTTGTCGTAGACCTGATATTTGAGCTTATATTTCTTATCGGTTGGATTGACCGGGTCATTCTTCTCAACCAGCAGTTCCACGGGAATATCCAGGCTCAGGTATTCCTCCGGGTTTGCCAGGTCTTCATCGAGGACATCGGTGCGGGTACCAATGGCATCGCCCTCCCAGAACAATTGATAGGTCTGGTCGGTCGTGGCGTCGTCCCATAATCTGAAGGTGACGGGAAGTGGTGCGTTAAGTGCACTCAAGGGCAATAAGCCGTCTGGAAAGGCACTTGCTACATCGGGTTTATCCAGCTCTTTGTGGTTGGCTCGGGTGTAACTGTTTTGAGTAAGAATAAGGCGCTTCTTGTTTGTGCACATATTTCTGTTCCTGATTGGAAATGGATGAAGATAAGGCGACTGACGGTGTCAGATATTGATAAGTCAGGAATGCGTTACTTCAGGTTTTATCGATAGGTGTTTTCCTATCTGGGGCTCACGTAATAGATATGTGAAAAGAGTGTCAAGCGCTTTTTAGATGTTGAGATGCTCGAAAGCATGATTTTCTTGTAGGAATGTATCTTGTGTTATTTAGGAGGTGTCCTACTTTTTTGACGGCCTTTTTTAATATTAAATCGGGGTCGAGCCTTATCAAACTATTACTTCTGTTTGGTGGAGAAGAAGTAATGTTACGCACGACTTATCGATTGGCCCCGTATAAAGGCCTCGGGAAAATCGCCTGCCTCATGGGGGCCGTATTGGGTTCCCCGGTGAGTCTGGCGCAAGACGCTCCGGACAATGAGCCCCAGGGGATAGTGGACAATCGCCGGGAGACGGTCACGGCCGGGAGCGAGGCCACGTCATGGCAAGTGATCAATGGCGGCATATTGGATATTGTCGACGGCGGTGCCGCGACCAGCGTCAGGGCTGACGGATCGACCTCCCAGGTGAGGGTCAATGGCGGTACGGTCACCGGAGGTATCCACTTGGGGGGCGCCAGGGCTACCCTCAATGAGGCGCAGGTGCGCAACGATACCGGCACGGCACTCGAACTGAGTACCCTGACGTCGGCGGGTACGACAACCGCCTCCAGGGCGACTATCCAGGACAGTACGTTGTCCGGAGCTGGAATCGGAATTGCGGTGGCGGCGCTGGGACAACTGAGCCTCGACAATACCCGGGTGTTCGGCGGCGACTTCGGCGGGGTGGGGGGCGTCGGGATAAAATTGCTCGGCGCAACGCTGACCATGACCAACAACAGTCATGTGCAAGGCGATTCGATCGGCTTGCAGCTCGATGGCCGGACCGCCGCGCCGGGCGGGCCGATCATTCCCCGGGAAGCCGACATCGTGGTCGATAACTCGATCATCGAAGGTCTTTCTGGCCCGGCTATCTCGGCGGTGGAAGGCACAATTGCGAAAATCACCGTGCAGAACGACGCGCACCTGCTGTCCGGCAACGGCATCTTGCTGGACGTCGCGGGCGCCAGTAACGTCGGTTTCACCGCCGACAGCAGCCTGCTGCGCGGCGACCTGGTGGCCGACGACAGCAGCACCCTGGATGTCACCCTGCAAAACGGCGCGCAACTGTTCGGTAACCTGATCAACACCAACAGCGTGGCGATCAACAGTCGAGCGAACTGGACGCTGACCGGCGACGCCGAGGTCAAGTCGCTGTCCATGGACGGCGGCAACGTGACCCTGGGCTCGGCCGAGCAGTTCTACACCCTGTCGCTGGGGGAGCTGTCCGGTACCGGCATGTTCAATATGCACGTCAACCTGATGGACAACACCGGCGACAAACTGGATATCAACGGCGAGGCCCACGGCAACTTCCTGCTGAATGTCCAGAACACCGGGCTCGAACCCAACTCCCCGGAGATCACGCCCTTGCACGTGGTGCACACCGAAGGCGGCGATGCGCTGTTCGAAGCGGTCGGCGGCAGCATTGACCTGGGTGTCTACTCCTATCAGTTGGAGAAGCAGGGCGATGACTGGTTTATCGTCGGCTCCGGCAAGACCATCAGCCCCTCGACCGAGGCCTCGCTGGCGCTGTTCAACGTCGGGCCGACCATCTGGTATGGCGAGCTGCCGACTTTGCGCAGCCGCATGGGGGAAATTCGCACCAGTGGCGAGGGCGGTGGCTGGATTCGTAGTTACGGCAGCCAGCACAACATCACCGCTGAGGCGGGGCTCGGCTACAAGCAACGCCAGAAAGGCTTGTCATTCGGCGCCGATCTGCCCGTGCCGGTCAGGGACGGGCAGTTGCTGGTCGGGGTCATGGCCGGCCACAGTCGTTCCGACCTGAGCCTCAATCGTGGCACCTCCGCCACGGTCGACAGCTACTCCCTCGGTGCCTACGGCACCTGGCTGCGGGACGACGGCTACTACCTCGACGGCGTGCTCAAGCTGAACCGTTTCGATAACCAGGCCGATGTCAGGATGACCAACGGCACCAAGGCCAAGGGTGACTACGACAACTTCGCCTATGGCGCTTCGCTGGAGTTAGGCAAACACATCAAGCTGCGTGACGATGTCTTTGTCGAGCCTTACGCCCAGTTGTCCTCGGTCCTGGTCAAGGGCGGCAGCTACCAATTGGACAATGGGCTGCGAGCGGAGAACGACCGTACCGTCTCCGTGCTTGGCAAGGCCGGCGCGACCCTGGGGCGTAACCTTGAACTGCGCGACGGCGGTCTGTTGCAGCCGTATCTGCGGGTGGCCATGGCCCATGAGTTTTCCCGCAACGACAATACGGTGAAGGTCAATGACACGGCCTTCGACAACAGCCTGTTCGGCACCCGTGGCGAATTGGGCGTGGGGGTTTCCGCCGCGCTGTCGACGGACCTGCAACTGCATGCCGATTTCGATTACATGAAGGGCGAGCACATCGAGCAGCCCTGGGGTGTCAATCTCGGCCTGCGCTACGCGTTCTGATCGGCGCGGTCATTGACGACCGCTTTGATCCGAAGCCCTCGACGAAGGATCGCCGAGGGCTTTTTTCGTGTCTGACGCTCAACGCGCCATGACGGTCGCGCGTGACGAGATGTAGACATCGGCGGGCAATGAGGTGACCCGCCCCAGCTCGCTGATCACCTCATAGCGGGCCCGGCCACGACCATGCTCGATAGCCATCAGGCGCGCCAGCGGCACCCGCAGCCGGCAGCCGTTGCGCAGTTCGTGCTCGCTGACCAGGCGTTCGCTGCTGAAGGCCGCGGCCTCGATCTCGTTGCCGCCAGTGAGGGCGTCGAAGCCGCAAAAGCGCAGGACGATGCGGTCGCCGACTTTCATGTTGCGGTAGGGGCTGATCAGCACCACCGTGCCCTCCGGGTCCTGGCGCGGGTCCACTACATTCAGCACGTTGGCCGCGGCGAACACCGGCTCCATCAGGCCCGCCGAGCCACCCGGCAACTGCATCTGGAAGATCACCGCGACCGATTGCTTGGGCGAGTAGGAGGTGTTCGGATTGCCTTCCCGGGTCACGGTGTACTGCACACTGATATCGACGCCGCAGCCTTGTTCGGCAATCAGGCTGTTCGGTACGTTGATCACCAGATAGCAGGCGGCCTCGACATCACGAGGGGTAATCAGGTGTACCAGCGGTTGGCTGGACTGGCCCCAGAACAGGTTGATCCGGTCGCCGGCCTGGAACGCCTTGCGCCAGGCGATGACCGCGTCGGCCGAGAGTTGTGCATTGTCCTCATCCAGGTAGTTGTCCAGCCGCCGGCCATTCGGATTCTTGCCCTTGATCAACGGCGCGGCCAGGGCCTCGTTGACCATCGTCTGCGGGGTCGGGTCCTGCGGGCCGGGCAGCTGCAAAAAAACCTCGAGTTCCAGTGTCGGTGAGGTGAACACCTCGCCATTGCGGCGAACCTGGTAGTTCAGCCGGGCCGGGCCGTCGCCGTGGCGGGAAATCACCAGATAACGCGCCATGACGTTCAGCAGCAAAGGCTTGTCCAGTTCGTGGGCGGTGATGATCCGCCTGGCGGCGGCCCGTTCGCCGTTCCACAGCACGCAGATTTCGTCGCCGATGGCGACATGCTGGTAGGTGGGCACCGCGATCTTCACGCCGATGCGGGCCTGGGCATCATGGACCTGGCCATTTTCCAGTTGCAGGGCCAGGGGGGCTTGCAGGTTGGCCGGTGCCTGCTGTAACTGCAACTTGAGCATGACCGCTTGCGAGCGCACGGAGGTATTGCCGGCGCGATCGCGGACGCTGTAACTCAGGGCGAATTCGCCGTTGCCCAGGTGTTCGAGGAAACTTCGGTCGACACTGAGCCGGATTTTATCGCTGCCGAGTTGATCGGCTTGCACGGTATGGCTGGGCCCGGCCTGCTCGCCCCAGTAACTTTGAATCACATCGCCCCACTGCATGTCGAAGTAACCGGGAACCGTGACGGTGAGTTGGTTGTCCAGGGCGACGAGTTCATGGTTGCTCAGGCCGTCGAGGGCGACCGGCGGAAGGATAAGGGCGGCGAGAAGAGTGCCGCCGGGTGGGCTGCGATCAATAACCAGGGGCGTGGTTTGCGACTGATAGGCGATTGCGCCCGGCCCCGTGCTGATTCGGTAACCAAGTTGATAAGTCCCTTCGACGGCGAGTGTGCTGACCGGGAGATGCGCATACAAGATATCACCCGATTGCAGAGGCGGCGTCAGTGGAATGGGGTCGCCAATCAATACATTGTTCCAGGTGAGTTGATAACGGTCATCGGGCCGTGCATTCGGCCACAGTGGCAGGGAAACCGAGAGAGGACTGTCAAGCTCGCCGACTGGCAGCAGCCCATCCTCCGGGGCCGCTTGCTCGACACGGGGGGCGATAAGGTCCTCTTTCGTGAAGCGAGACTGTAGGGTGTTTACTAGATCCATCATAAGGATAGTCCTGCTATCTAATTGAGTGTTGTCAGGTCGTTTCACGGTCAGACGCGTTACCGATTATTGTGAGTGTTTTATGTCGGCACGTGCTGATCTGGCAAATAAGGCATGAACGTCTCAAGTGGGTAGTAACTATCTATGGGATGTCATGCCTGCTCTTTAACGAATAGTAACGGTTGAGCATTGTCAAGGGTTTTGCAGGGATGGTTTTGATGAGGCAAGTTGTGTCGGTTAAAGGTTTGTATGTTTTAGGAAGTTTCTTACTCTAAAAGTAGAGTTGATTGACTTTCTTCAGGCAATAAAAAACCCGATGACTATTAATCATCGGGTTTTCCGGGCGCTTTAACGATTACCGGTTAAAACGCTCCACCAACGAATACTGCGTGTTGGCGGTGCGGGTCAACTCTTCGCTCAAGTGCGCCGAGTCGTGCGCCTGCTCCGAGGTCTGGTCGGCCAGTTGCGCAATGGTGCTGATATTGCGGCTGATCTCTTCGGCCACCGAGCTTTGCTCTTCGGTGGCGGCGGCGATCTGGGTGGTCATGTCGGTGATATTGGCCACTGCTTCGCTGATCCCCACCAGCGCCGCATCGGCTTCCATGACTCGCGCCACGCCTTCCTGGGCCTGGCGGTGGCCGGCGTCCATGGTTTGCACGGCGTTGCCGGCGGTCTGTTGCAGCTTGGCGATCAGGGCGTGGATCTGGCCGGTGGATTCGCTGGTACGTTGCGCCAGTTGACGCACTTCATCGGCAACCACCGCAAAACCACGACCCATTTCCCCGGCGCGGGCCGCTTCAATCGCCGCGTTCAAGGCCAGCAGGTTGGTCTGGTCGGCAATGCCCTTGATCACATCGACCACGCCGCCGATCTCGTCACTGTCCTTGGCCAACTGCGTAACCGTGCTCCCGGTCTCGCCGACCACCACCGACAGGCGCTCGATGGCCTCGCGGGTCTCGCCGGCGATATCGCGACCGCGACTGGTCAGGCGATTGGCTTCCTGGGTCGCATCGGCCGTGCGCTGGACATGACTGGCGACTTCCTGGGTGGTGGCGGCCATCTGGTTGACGGCGGTGGCCACCTGCTCGGTTTCCTGGCGCTGGCGATCCAGGCCGGTGGAGCTTTTCTGCGCCAGTTCGTCGGACTTCTTCGCCTGGCTGGTCAGGTGCTCGGCGGTGTCCTGCAAGCGGGTCAGGCAGGTTTTCAGACGGGCTTCCTGGCTGAGGATGGACATTTCCAGACGGGCCTGGGCACCACGACTGTCGGTGTACATCTGCGCGATCAGTGGGTCGGAGGTGGTCTGTTCGGCCAACTGCAACAGGCGCTTGAGGCCGCGCTGCTGCCAGCTCAGGCCCATCAGCCCGAGCGGTACCGAGACCGCCGCGGCCAGGGCGAAGCCCCAGTAGGAGTTGAGCCAGATGCTGATCAGGAAGCTGACCTGGCTGACCAGGATAAACGGCAGCCAGTCCTGCAGTACCGGCAGCCACTTGTCGCGCCGCGGCACGGCCGACTTGCCCTGGTTGATGCGCTGGTACAGCGCCTCGGCACGGCGGATCTGCTCGGCGGTGGGTTTGATCCGCACCGATTCGTAGCCGATCACCTGGCTGCCTTCGAAAACGGGCGTCACATAGGCGTTGACCCAGTAATGGTCACCACTCTTGCAGCGGTTCTTGACAATGCCCATCCATGGCAGGCCTTGTTTCAGAGTGTTCCACATATGGGCAAACACCGCCTCCGGAACGTCCGGGTGGCGCACCAGGTTGTGGGGCGCGCGGATCAGTTCTTCACGGGAAAATCCACTGATCTCGACAAAAGCGTCGTTGCAGTAGGTGATCACGCCTTTGGCGTCGGTAGTGGAAATCAACCGTTGCTGAGCGGGGAAGGTGCGTTCGCGTTGGGTAATGGGTTGGTTATTACGCATGGTTTCTCTATCCGCAAGGCTTTGACGGGTTGTCGGCAGGGCAGGGGAAATATTGAATATATTTTTCAACTTTCAGCGCCGGTTCATATTCTGGCCTTTGCGTACTCGTACCCGTCCTTGAATACGAGTCGAACACGCGTGAAGTTAATGTGTTCAGTTTCCCCTGGGGGTTAACCGAACGACAGTAGCCAATAGGTACTGTCGTTCGGTTTATCACGGTTGCAACATTGGATAAGTAAAGAAAACGAAGTGCACTGTATTAAGTGCGACATGGGTGGCGATGGCTGCGGCCAAACCGCCAAAACGGTAGGCCAGACCATAGCCGACACCGGCCAGTGTCGCCAGTAATGCCCATTGCCAGCCTGCCCCCAGGTGCGTCAGCCCGAAGACCAGCGCGGCGCCGAACAGCGCCAGGCTTTCTCCCCGTGGCAAGGATCTGAAGCAGCGACTCAGGCCGCCCTGGATATAGCCGCGAAACAGCACTTCCTCGACCAGGCTCACCAGCAGCAGGTTGTTCAGCAGCCAGAGCCAACCCTGTTCTGGCCACTTCGGCGCCCAGTCGACGATGCCCAGGCTGATGGCGCCGCCCAGGGCCAGCAGCGAGGTCACGGCCCCGGCAAGCGCCGTAGTGCCCAGCACCCGTCGCGCGGAGCGGCGATTGACCACCCACGGGCAGACCAGCAGCAGCCAGAAGCCGACCAGCGGTTTATCGAGATTGAGGTACATGGTGAAAGGCACGGCGTCCGGGGTGAAACGCACCGCGCTGATCATCCGGCCATTCTCGAAGCCCGGCAGCCAGTGCAGGGCCAGGCCGATGGCGAGCAGCAGGAACAGGCCGTGACCCAGGTAACGAACCGGGCGATTGCGCTGCTGGAATGCCGCGGCACCGGTGGCCAGCAGCAGGGCGAAGGCGATCAGGCTGGGCAGCCCCAGATGGCCCACGCTCAAGGCCAGGGCATAACCCAGGGAAAGCAGGGCCAGATAAGCCCAGGGCAAAACAGACATGCAGGGTCCTCTATTCGTTGAACAAGTAAATCCCGGTGTTGAGGGCCAACTATCATAACGTACGGGCCAGAGCCGCTGGCCAATGAAAAACAGCGGCCGTACCGGCGTGTTTTCAAGGCTGGGCTCCTCCAGCCCGGGCGATGAGGCACACTCTCAACGGCGGTTGTCAGGGACGTAGCATGACTCTGCGAGACTGAACGCATAAGTAGTGCGCGGAGGTTGCGCTGTGTTATTTGTGCGTGTGAGAGGCGATATTCGTGAAGGGAAGAAACTGTTTCGTCGTTTGTAAGATAGTGTTTGGGGATGAATAACCGGGGGCTGGCCGATCTGGCTTGAAAGGCGCACCGACCAACGCCGGTGCGCCTTCGCGCTATTTCATGGAGCCATCAAGAAGCAATGAGTTGCCGTAATACGTAATGCAGGATTCCCCCGGCCTTGAAGTATTCCACTTCATTAAGCGTGTCGATCCGACACAACACGTCGATTTTCTCCTGGCTGCCATCTTCACGGGTCAGGGTCAGTGGCAGGTTCATTCGCGGTTGCAGTTCGGTGCCGCTCAGTCCGCCGATACTCAGGGTTTCCCTGCCGGTCAGTTGCAGGCTCTTGCGGTTCTGGTCGAGCTTGAACTGCAAGGGCAGCACACCCATGCCCACCAGGTTGGAACGGTGGATACGCTCGAAACTCTCGGCGATCACCGCCTTGACTCCCAGCAGGTTGGTGCCCTTGGCGGCCCAGTCTCGGCTCGAGCCGGTGCCGTATTCCTGGCCGGCAATCACCACCAGTGGCGTGCCTTCGGCCTGATAACGCATGGCCGCGTCATAGATCGGCAGTTTTTCGCCGGACGGTACATGGAAGGTATTGCCACCTTCCTCGCCGCCGAGCATTTCGTTGCGGATGCGGATATTGGCAAAGGTGCCGCGCATCATCACTTCATGGTTGCCACGGCGTGAACCGTAGGAGTTGAAGTCCCGGGGTTCCACGCCCAGTTCGCGCAGATAACGTCCGGCGGGACTGTCGGCCTTGATATTGCCGGCGGGGGAGATGTGGTCGGTGGTCACCGAGTCGCCGAGCAGGGCCAGTACCCGTGCGCCTTCGATATCTTCGATCACCGGCAGGGGCCCGGCGATATTGTCGAAGAACGGCGGGTGCTGGATATAGGTCGAGTCCTTCTGCCAGACATAGGTGGCGGCCTGGGGGACTTCAATCGCCTGCCACTGGGCGTCGCCGGCGAAGACTTCGGCGTACTCCTTGTGGAACATGGCGGTATCGACCTGGGCCACCGCGTCAGCGATTTCCTTCTGGCTCGGCCAGATATCCCGCAGGTACACCGGCTTGCCGTCCTGGTCTTCGCCGAGCGGTTCGTGGCTGATATCGATGCGCACGCTGCCGGCCAGGGCGTAGGCCACTACCAGTGGCGGCGAGGCCAGCCAGTTGGTCTTCACCAACGGATGCACCCGGCCCTCGAAGTTACGGTTGCCGGACAACACCGAGGCGACGGTGAGGTCGGACTGGGTAATGGCTTTTTCAATCGGCTCGGGCAACGGCCCGGAGTTGCCGATGCAGGTGGTGCAGCCATAACCCACCAGGGCGAAGCCCAGTTCGTCGAGGTAGCGGGTCAGGCCGGCGGCCTTGTAGTAGTCGGTTACCACCTTGGAGCCGGGGGCCAGGGAACTCTTGACCCAGGGTTTGCGTTTCAGGCCTTTTTCCACGGCCTT
Source organism: Pseudomonas sp. MWU12-2345 (assembly GCF_023242385.1). Classification (NCBI taxonomy): domain Bacteria; kingdom Pseudomonadati; phylum Pseudomonadota; class Gammaproteobacteria; order Pseudomonadales; family Pseudomonadaceae; genus Pseudomonas; species Pseudomonas sp. MWU12-2345. Next base: position 219,060 of record NZ_JALLJA010000003.1, read on the forward strand.
CTTGGCCACCAGTCCGGCGGCCATCATCACGCTGGGGTTGGAAGTGTTGGTGCAGGAGGTAATGGCGGCAATGACCACCGCGCCATTTTTCAACCGGTAGGTTTGGCCTTCATAGCTGTAGTCGGCTTCACCGACCATATCCGCATTGCCCACCGCGACACCGCCGCCGCCTTCGCTTTCCAGGCGGCCTTCGTCCTTGTGCACGGGTTTGAATTGCAGCGCCATGAAGTCGTTGAAGGCTTGCGCGACATCCGGCAGCGACACCCGGTCCTGCGGACGTTTTGGCCCGGCCAGGCTGGCTTCGACACTGGCCATGTCGAGGGCCAGGCTGTCGCTGAAGGCCGGCTCATGGCCCGGCAGCCGCCACAGGCCCTGGGCCTTGCTGTAGGCCTCCACCAGCTTGACGGTTTCACTCGGCCGGCCGGACAGGCGCAGGTAATCCAGCGTCACCTCGTCCACCGGGAAGAAACCGCAGGTGGCGCCGTATTCCGGGGCCATGTTGGCGATGGTCGCGCGGTCCGCGAGGGGCAGTTCGGCGAGACCATCGCCGTAGAACTCGACAAACTTGCCGACCACGCCTTTCCTGCGCAGCATCTGGGTCACTGTCAGCACCAGGTCGGTGGCGGTGATACCTTCCTTGAGCTTGCCGGTGAGCTTGAAACCTATCACTTCGGGAATCAGCATCGACACCGGCTGGCCGAGCATCGCCGCTTCCGCCTCGATGCCGCCGACGCCCCAGCCGAGCACGCCGAGACCGTTGATCATGGTGGTGTGGGAGTCGGTGCCGACCAGGGTATCGGGGAAGGCATAGGTGCGGCCGTCCTCATCCTTGGTCCAGACGGTTCGGCCGAGGTACTCGAGGTTGACCTGATGGCAGATCCCGGTGCCCGGCGGCACTACGCTGAAATTGTCGAAGGCGTTCTGGCCCCAGCGCAGGAAGGCGTAGCGTTCGCCGTTGCGCTCCATTTCGATATCGACGTTCTCGCCGAAGGCCTGCGGCGTGGCGAATTTGTCGACCATCACCGAGTGGTCGATCACCAGGTCGACGGGGGAGAGCGGGTTGATCCGCTGCGGATCGCCGCCGGCCTTGGCCACGGCGGCGCGCATGGCGGCCAGGTCGACCACCGCCGGCACCCCGGTGAAGTCCTGCATCAGCACCCGGGCCGGGCGGTACTGGATTTCCCGGTCGGAGCCGCGGGTCTTGAGCCAGGCGGCGATGGCCTTGAGGTCGGCGCCGGTGACGGTCTTGTCGTCTTCCCAACGCAGCAGGTTTTCCAGCAGGACCTTGAGCGACATCGGCAGCTTGTCCAGGTTGCCGAGGGACTTGGCGGCATCCGGGAGGCTGAAATAGTGGTAGGTCTTGGCGCCTACCTCCAGGGTTTTAAGGGTTTTCAGGCTATCGAGGGAGGACATGAAATGACTCCTTGAGGCCCGCACGGCACGGGCCGGGTGGAACGAACAGAGCCTTAACGCTAGCTCCGATCGGGAAAACTGGCTAGTTACTGGACTCTATGGGCAGGTCCAAGGTTCCGAACTCGGCTATGATGCGCCGGTTTTAGTGACAGGCTGAGTTCAATGAACACCCTTTTTATGCATTGCCGTCCGGGCTTCGAAGGCGAAGTCTGCTCGGAGATTTCCGAGCACGCCGCGCGCCTGGACGTCCCGGGCTACGCCAAGGCCAAGATCAACAGCGCCTGCGCCGAGTTCGTCTGCAGCGACGACGACGGCGCCCGTCGTCTGATGAACGGCTTGCGTTTCGCCGAGTTGATCTTCCCCCGGCAGTGGGCGCGCGGGCGGTTTATCGACCTCCCGGAAACCGACCGTATCAGCGTGATCCTCGCTGAATTGGCGGCGTGGCCGACGTTCGGCAGCCTCTGGCTGGAAGTGGTCGATACCAACGATGGCAAGGAACTCTCGAACTTCTGCAAGAAATTCGAAGGCCCGCTGCGCAAGGCCCTGGTCCAGGCCGGCAAGCTGGTGGAGGACGCGCACAAGCCGCGCCTGTTGCTGACTTTCAAGAGCGGTCGGGAAGTCTTCCTCGGCCTGGCCGACGCGGACAATTCGGCGATGTGGCCGATGGGCATTCCCCGGCTCAAGTTCCCCAGGAGCGCCCCGAGCCGCTCGACCCTCAAGCTGGAAGAGGCCTGGCACCACTTTATCCCCCGCGACCAGTGGGACGAGCGCCTGCACAGCGACATGACCGGCGTCGACCTCGGCGCCGCGCCCGGCGGCTGGACCTGGCAACTGGTCAACCGGGGCATGCTGGTGACCGCCATCGACAACGGCCCGATGGCCGAAAGCCTGATGGACACCGGCCTGGTCCAGCATCTGATGGCCGACGGCTTCACCTTCAAGCCGAAACAGCCGGTGGACTGGATGGTCTGCGATATCGTCGAGAAACCGGCGCGCAATGCCGCCTTGCTCGAGACCTGGATCGGCGAGGGGCATTGCCGCGAGGCGGTGGTCAACCTCAAGTTGCCGATGAAGCAGCGTTATGCCGAAGTCCGGCGTTTGCTGGAGCGTATCGAAGAGGGCTTCAAGGCCCGTGGCATCCGGGTGGAGATCGGCTGCAAGCAGCTGTACCACGACCGTGAGGAAGTGACCTGCCACTTGCGTCGACTGGATGTGAAAAAAGCTAGATAATGCCGGCCTGGTTTCAGGAGTGAAGCATGACCCAACCCCACGACCCCGCCGTTGACGGCACCCTCGACGCCACCGGGCTCAATTGCCCGGAGCCGGTGATGATGTTGCACCAGCATATCCGCGACCTGGCGCCGGGGGGGCTGCTCAAGGTGATCGCCACCGATCCGTCGACCCGTCGCGATATCCCCAAGTTCTGCGTGTTTCTCGACCATGAACTGGTGGAGCAGCGCGAAGAGGCCGGTACCTACCTGTACTGGATTCGCAAGAAGCTCGACTAGGCAGTCGAGCGGCTCATCCGGATCCGCCTGCGCGCGCTGCGTACCAGGCGGATCGAGAGCATCACCGCCGCGCACGACAATCCCACGATCAAACCCTGCCACAGCCCGCTCGGGCCACTCGGCGCACCCAGCCAGTCGGTCAAGCCGAGGGCGTAGCCCACCGGCAAACCGATGCCCCAATAGGCGAACAACGTCAGGATCATGGTCACCCGGGTGTCCTGGTAACCGCGCAAGGCCCCGGCCGCCGTGACCTGGATCACATCCGAGATCTGGAACAGCGCCGAATACACGATCAGCATGGTTGCCACCTGGATCACCCGCGGATCGTTGGTGTAGAGGGTCGCCAGGTGTTCGCGAAACAGCAGCATCAGGCTCGCCGACAAACAGCCATAAGCCAGCGCCGTGGCCACTCCAACCCCAGCGGTAAAGCGCGCTTCACGGGGCTGTTCGCGGCCCAGGGCCTGGCCGACCCGTACGGTGATGGCCATGCTCAGGGAGTAGGGGACCATAAATACCAGCGAGCTGATGTTCAGGGCAATCTGATGCCCGGCCACCACCGTGGCGCCGAGGCTGCCGATCAACAGGGCGATCACCGAGAAGATGCTGGCCTCGGCGAATACCGCGATGCCGATGGGCAGGCCGATATTCAGCAAACGCTTGATCACCGCCCACTGCGGCCACTCGAAATGGCTGAACACCTGGCTCGGCCGATAGACCTTGGCCCAGCGCACCCAGCCGGCCATGCCGAACAGCATGCACCACATCACGATGGCCGTGGCCCAGCCGCAGCCCGGTCCGCCCATGGCCGGCACGCCGAAGTGCCCATAGATGAACACGTAGTTCAGCGGAATATTCAGCGCCAGCCCGCAGAGGCCCAGGACCATGCTCGGCCGGGTGCGGCCCATGCCGTCGCTGCAGCAGCGCAGCACGTGATAGAGCGCCACCGTCGGCAGGCCGGTACCGATGCCGCGCAGGTAGTCCATGCACGGGCCGATCAGTTCCGGGTCGACCTTCATCAAATGCAGGACCGGCTCGGCGTTGTAGAGGATCACGCCCGCCGCCAGGCCTACCACCAGCGCCAGCCACAGGGCCTGGCGCACCAGCGGGCCGATCTCGGCCGGGGTTCCGGCGCCATGGCGCTGGGCGACCTTGGGGGTGGTCGCCAGCAGGATGCCGGTCATCAGCAGGAACACCGGCACCCAGATCGAGTTACCCAGCGCCACCGCTGCCAGGTCGCGTGGGCTGACCCGGCCGGCCATCACCGCGTCGACGAAGCCCATGGCGGTATGCGCCAGTTGGGCAATGATGATCGGCAGGGCCAGGCCCAGCAGGTTACGCAGTTCCAGGCGGACCCGGGCCGGGCGACTCAGAGGCGGGGTGTCAGATGTTGCAGTGAGGCTGTTCACCGATGATGTATCCAGGCATGACGCGAAAAGCCGCCGATTCTACCTGTTGACGCAGGAGTCAGGTAATCGCCGGTTGTAGCTCATTTGTAAGGTCGAAGTTCCGCCAGGGACAGGAGGCTTGACGCTTGGCTGGCCCTCGGACGCTGACTGCGCCTACACTGCGCCCTTGCCCAAGGAGCCTGCCATGCTGATTGTTGCCGACGAAAATATTCCCCTGATCGATGCCTTCTTTGCCGGTTTTGGCGAGATCCGTCGCTTGCCGGGCCGCAGCATCGACCGGGCGGCGGTGGCCGAGGCGGATGTGTTGCTGGTGCGTTCGGTGACCCCGGTCAGCCGCGAGTTGCTTGAAGGCAGCCCGGTGCGCTTCGTCGGCACCTGCACCATCGGCACCGATCACCTGGACCTCGACTACTTCGAACAGGCCGGCATTCACTGGTCCAGCGCTCCCGGCTGCAATGCTCGTGGAGTGGTCGACTATGTGCTGGGCAGCCTGCTGACCCTGGCGGAAATCGAGGGCGCGGACCTTACCGCGCGCACCTATGGGGTGGTCGGCGCGGGTGAAGTCGGCGGGCGGCTGATCAAGGTCCTGCGCGGGCTGGGCTGGAACGTCCTGGTCTGCGACCCGCCGCGGCAGGCGGCTGGAGGCGGCGATTATGTCAGCCTGGAGCAGATCATCGAGCAGTGCGATGTAATCAGCCTGCACACGCCCTTGACCCGCACGGGCGAGCAACCCACCTGGCATCTGCTCGATCGCCGGCGCCTGGAGCAGCTCAAGCCCGGTACCTGGCTGATCAACGCCGCGCGCGGTCCGGTGGTGGATAACGCCGCGCTGCGCGAAGTGTTGCTGGCCCGCGACGACCTGCAGGCGGTGCTGGACGTCTGGGAGGCCGAGCCGCAAGTGGATGTCGCCCTGGCCGACTTGTGCGTACTGGGCTCGCCGCATATCGCCGGGTATAGCCTCGACGGCAAGCAACGCGGTACCGCGCAGATCTACCAGGCGTTCTGCGCCTTTCTCGACCAGGCTCCCACGGTCGGTCTCGATGAACTGTTGCCCAAGCCCTGGCTGGCGCAGGTCACCCTCAATGCCGGTAGCGACCCGGCCTGGGCCATGGCGATGATCTGTCGCGGGGTCTATGACCCACGACGTGACGATGCGGATTTCCGCCGCAGCCTGACCGGCAACGTGGCCGAGCAGAAGGTCGCGTTCGACCTGCTGCGCAAACACTATCCCGAGCGCCGGGAAATCGAAGGCTTGCCGGTGAAGATCAACGGCGACGACGAAGTGCTGCGCAAGCTGGTGTTGGCCCTGGGGGCTGTCCTGTTGTAGACGCAGGCATAAAAAACCCGGCAGCGAGGCCGGGTCAAGGGGGAGTTAGGGCTGTCAGTCTTGCTCAGCAGGCTTGACCAAGCGCTGTTCCAGTTCGCGGCAGGCGTCCTGGATCATTTCTTCGGTGATCGGCACTTCACGGCCCTGTGCGTCGATAATCGCGCAGCCCAATTTCTGCGGGCAGGGACGAATCACCGGAATCTGGTTGTTGCTGCTGTTTTGCAAATCCATGGCCTGTCTCCTCGCTCAGGTTTCGTCATCAGGTTCAACTAGAGATTATAAGCGTCGCATGACCAGCCTGTGACAACAGGCTACAAGCAGGGCCACGGCACCAGTGCAGCAGAAACCGCCCGTCACCGCCAGAGAGGCTTTAGACCAATACTTTCTAGGGATTAGCATGCACGGTCATAATTAATCCGATTGATTGCGTTTTGCATAAGTTCCTTCCCTGTTCGGTGTAGGCTCTGTCTTCGTCGCCCAACGGATTCCTTGCCCATGCTCTCTGCACGCCATCGCCGCGCCATTCGCCTGGCCAGTCGTTTTGTCGCCCCTTATCGCTGGCAGGCGGCCGGCGCCCTGGTGGCGCTGATCGTCACCGCCGCCATCACCCTGTCCATGGGCCAGGGTATTCGCCTGCTGGTGGACAAGGGGTTCATGACCCAGTCACCGCAGTTGCTCAACCAGTCCATCGGCTTGTTCATGTTGCTGGTCCTGGGCCTGGCGGTGGGCACTTTCGCGCGGTTCTACCTGGTGTCCTGGATTGGCGAGCGGGTGGTGGCGGATATTCGTCGGCAGGTGTTCAACCACCTGATCTACCTGCACCCTGGGTTCTACGAGAACAACCGCAGTTCGGAAATCCAGTCACGCCTGACCGCCGACACCACGCTGTTGCAGTCGGTGATCGGCTCGTCGCTCTCGCTGTTCCTGCGCAATGCGCTGATGGTGATTGGCGGGGTGGTGTTGCTGTTTATCACCAACCCCAAGCTGACCAGCATAGTGGTGGTCGCCTTGCCGCTGGTGCTGGTGCCGATCCTGATCTTTGGTCGCCGGGTGCGTGGCCTGTCGCGGCTGAGCCAGGATCGGATTGCCGATGTCGGCAGCTATGTCAGCGAAACCCTCGGCCAGATCAAGACCGTGCAGGCCTACAACCACCAGGTGCAGGACGAGCAGCGCTTTGCCGTGACCGTCGAGCAGGCCTTCGAGACGGCGCGCAAGCGCATCGTGCAACGGGCCTGGCTGATTACCCTGGTGATCGTGCTGGTGCTGGGCGCGGTGGCGGTGATGCTCTGGGTCGGCGGCATGGACGTGATGGCCGGGAAAATTTCCGGCGGCGAACTGGCGGCCTTTGTCTTCTACAGCCTGATCGTCGGCAGCGCCTTCGGCACCCTCAGCGAGGTGATTGGTGAGTTGCAACGGGCGGCCGGGGCCGGGGAGCGGATCGGCGAACTGTTGCAGTCGAGCAATGAAATCACCGCGCCGGTCGGCGGTGGTGTGAAGCTGGCCGAACGGGTCAGCGGCAACCTGGTGCTGGAGAATCTGCGCTTCAGCTACCCCTCGCGTCCGGATAGCCATGCCATCGATGGCCTGAACCTGACAGTCAGGGCTGGAGAGACCCTGGCCCTGGTCGGGCCGTCGGGGGCGGGTAAATCCACGGTGTTCGACCTGTTGTTGCGTTTCTACGATCCACAACAGGGGCGCCTGCTGCTCGACGGTCAGCCCTTGACCGAGCTGGACCCGCAGGACTTGCGTCGTTGTTTTGCGCTGGTTTCGCAAAGCCCGGCGCTGTTCTTTGGCAGCGTCGAGGAAAATATCCGCTACGGCAACCCGGCGGCCAGCGACGCCCAGGTCCGCGAGGCGGCACGTATCGCCCATGCCCACGAATTTATCGAGCAAATGCCCGAGGGCTATCGCACGCACCTGGGGGATGGTGGGTTGGGGCTGTCCGGCGGCCAACGGCAACGCCTGGCGATTGCCAGGGCATTGCTGGTGGATGCGCCGATCCTGTTGCTGGACGAAGCCACCAGTGCCCTCGATGCCCAGAGCGAACACTTGATTCAGGAAGCGCTGCCAAGCCTGATGCACGGCCGCACCACCCTGGTGATCGCCCACCGCCTGGCCACGGTACAGAACGCCGACCGGATCGCGGTGATGGACCAGGGCAAGCTGGTGGCGATCGGCACCCACTCCCAGTTGATCGCGAGCAACCCGTTGTACGCGCGGCTGGCGGCGTTGCAGTTCAATGCGCGGGAGCCAGTGGGGCAAGAGTGATGTGCTTGAACTTCCGGGTTCGGGCATTATGACGGGCCTTCGCCAGCCATCCCGGATGAGGATATGTCCTGCTATCAGCCGCCTTTGACCTTGACGCCCCGCATGTTTTCGCTGGTAGTCGGTATCAGTGAGCAACTGGGGCAGTTGTCGGCGGTGCGCAACGAACAGCTCACGCCACAACTGCGTCGCGGCAATCGCATTCGGACGATCCAGGCGTCGTTGGCCATCGAGAACAACACCTTGAGCCTGGAGCAGGTCACGGCGGTACTCGATGGCAAGAAGGTCCTGGGGTTGCCGCGGGAAATCCAGGAAGTGCGCAACGCCTTTGCGGCCTATGAGGCGATGCCGGATTGGCGACCCGAGAGTCGAGATGTCGCGTCTTGAGCTGAACCATCGCGCGAGCTTTCGCAGCACTTATCTGGGACCGGCGCTGGTGTCCGGGTGTGTGGAGATGACGGACCCGGACTCACCGCGCAGTCCTGCGCAGAAGTATCGGTTGACCGAGAAGGGGCGGGCCAGGGTTCGCCCTTGACCACCTGGCATCGGGACAATGCCAGACGGGATGTTCTCAAGGGCTGGGGACAGTCAGCGTTGCTGACTCAGCGGTATTCGCACAGATAAGCGGTGTCCACGGCGACTTTCAGCTGGAACTTGCTGTTGGCCGGTACGTTGAACTGGCTGCCGGTTTCGAAGGTTTCCCAGGTGCTGCTGTCGGGCAGCTTGACGGTCAGGGAACCGGAGATCACGTGCATGATCTCGCGCTGGGCGGTGCCGAATTCGTATTCGCCCGCGGCCATCACGCCGATGGTGGCGGCGCCTTCGGCTTGTGCGAAGGCAATCGACTTGACGGTGCCGTCGAAGTACTCGTTGACTTTAAACATGGGCGATTCCTCGAAATGAGCTGAAAAATTGGGCCGATCAGTATGCCCAAGGCGTTTTGCCTCGTCACGCGTTGAAGAGGGGTATTCAGTTCGGCAGGCTCAACGGCAGCAGGCGCGCGGTATTGCGTGCATCCTCCAGTGCCCGGTGCTGCTGGCCATTGAATTGCAGTCCGGCCAGTTGCAAGGCGCCGTTCAGGCCCAGCGGCCGCTCCAGGCGCCTTGCCTTGGCGAAGCGCTGCTTGAGGTTGATATGCGGCACCTGGCCCAGGGCACTCGACAGCCCGAGCTGTCGCCAGTCCTGTTCCAGCTGCCGACGGTCGTAGTCGCCCCAGCTGGCCCAGCCTTCCAAGCGCGTCTGGTGCTGGCCCAGCCAGCGCTCGAACAGCGGCCAGACCTCGCCCAGTGGCGCCGCACCGTCGATCTGCGCCTGGCTGATATGGGTCAGCTCGCGGCAGAAGAGGGTCAGCAGGGGACGGCGCAGGGGCCTGACAAAACGCTGGAAGTGGTCCAGCTCGCGGCCTTCACGGTTGACCAGGGTGGCGCCGATTTCGATGATTTCCATCTCGGCCAGCGGCCAGCCCCCATCATCCGTCGTGGCTTCCAGATCAATCACCAGCCAGTGGGGCATCTCAAGCTCCGAATACAGCATCCTAGTCGGACTCAAGCGTAGCCAAAGGCGCTTGATCCGCCTAGCGGCTTATTCGACTTCCAGCAGGATCTGGCGGTTTTTTACCTGATCGCCCTGGATAACCCGTACTCGCCGCACCACACCCTCCACTCCTGACTTGAGCGGATGCTCCATTTTCATGGCCTCCAGCACCAGCAGCAGCTGGCCTTTGCTGACCGGGCTGCCTTCGCTGACCAGTACCTGGACGATGGCGCCGTCCATCGGTGCTTGCAGTATGCCCGAGCCGATAGCGCCCGGTGCTTGCACGGGGGCGTGGGTACGATCGCGCAGGTGCAGGCTGCCGGGGCCGGTGCAAAGCCAGAGCTGGTCGCCGTCAAGGCGGTAGGCGTAGCGCCGGAGCACACCGTCGATCTGCACCCGTACCCAGCGTGCATCGCGCTCCAGTATCCGTAGTTCGACGCGCTCATCGGCTCGTTGAACCCGCAGTGCCGCGCCGGGACGATCGGTGAGCAACAGATCGAAGTGGCTGTCTTCCAGCGCCAGTCGACAGGGGCGCGGGACGCTGGCGGTGTTGCTCCAGCCCGACAGCCCGGGCGCATGTCGGTCAGCCGCCTGCCGATAGAACAGCGCGGCGGCCAGGGCCAGCTCCACCGTCGAGGGGACATAACTTGGGTGTTCACTGAAATGTTCGTCGATAAAGGCGGTACTGAATCGGCCTTCGACAAAGCGCGGATGTTTCAGCAACCGCACCAGCAGACGCTGATTGCTGGCAATCCCCAGCAGCACGCAATCCTCGACCGTCCGCAACAATTTGCGCCGGGCTTCTTCGCGGGTTGCGCCGTGGGCGATCAGCTTGCCCAGCAGTGGATCATAGAACGGGCTGATGGCGTCGCCCTCGACCAGGCCGTGATCGATCCGTACGCCCGCCATCGGTGCCGGTTCCCAGCCGAGGATCCGTCCGGTTTGCGGGAGGAAGTCCCGGGTCGGATCCTCCGCATACAGGCGCACTTCAATGGCATGGCCCTTGAACTCGACCTGTTCCTGGCGCAGCGGCAGCGGCAGGCCGGCGGCGACATTGATCTGCCAGGCCACAAGGTCCAGGCCGGTGATCATTTCGCTGACCGGGTGTTCGACCTGCAAGCGGGTGTTCATTTCCAGGAAATAGAACCGGCCGCTGGCATCCAGCAGGAATTCCACGGTGCCGGCACCGACATAGTTCACCGCGCGGCCGGCCTTCAGCGCCGCCTCGCCCATGGCCTGGCGCAGTTCGGCGGTCATCACCGGGCAGGGCGCCTCCTCGATGACCTTCTGGTGACGGCGCTGGATCGAGCAGTCCCGTTCGCCGAGATGGATCAGCTGGCCATGCTGGTCGCCGAACAGCTGGATTTCCACATGGCGCGGTTCGACCAGCGCCTGTTCCAGGATCAGTTCGTCGCTGCCGAAGGCGTTCAGGGCTTCCGAGCGGGCGGAGTGGAGCTGTTGCGCCAACTCCTCGGTCCGTTGCACCAGGCGCATGCCGCGTCCGCCGCCGCCGGCGCTGGCCTTGATCATCAACGGATAACCGAGGCGTTCGGCTTCGCGGGCGAGGGTCGCGTCATCCTGTTCCGCACCCTGGTAGCCGGCGATGCACGGCACGCCGGCGGCGAGCATGGCGATTTTCGACAGGCGCTTGCTGCCCATCAGGGCGATGGCGGTGGGGCTGGGGCCGATAAAAGTCAGGCCGGCGTCCAGGCAGGCCTGGGCGAAGGCGGCGTTTTCCGAAAGCAGGCCGTAGCCGGGGTGGAGCGCATCGGCACCGGTCTTGCGGGCGGCGTCGAGCAGGGCGGCGCTGTTCAGGTAGGACTGGGTGACCGGGGGCGGGCCGATGCAGACTGCTTCGTCGGCCAGTTGCACATGACGGGCCTGGGTGTCGGCTTCGCTGAACACGGCGACGGTGCGATAGCCCAGGGCCTGGGCGCCGAGGATGATCCGGCAGGCGATTTCACCGCGGTTGGCGATCAGGATTTTATGGAAGGCGGGCATGGGGAGATCCTTTGGTTGTGTGTTGCCAGTGATGCCGTCTTCGCTGGCAAGCCCTGCTCCTACAAATTTGTGTCGTACTCTCGTTTTGTGTTCGACTCGGATCTGTAGGAGCAGGGCTTGCCCGCGAAGCTTTTCAGGGCTGCCAACGCGGTGCCCGTTTCTGCACAAAGGCCAATGTCCCCTCGGCCCCTTCCTCTCCGGTCACCGCCTGTGCAAACCACTCGGCCGCCCGATCCAGCAAAGGCCCCAACGGCTGCTCATCGAGCAACAACGCCTTGGTCAGCGCATTCGCCCCCGGCGCGCAGCGCAGCACCTGGACGATCACTGTCTCCAGGCGTGTGTCCAGGGCCTGCTCGTCCGCCTCGACAAAATGCACCAGCCCCAAACGTCCGGCCTCATTCCCATCGAGCCGTGCCGCAGTCAGTGCCAATCGCCGTGCCTGGGTCAAACCGATCCGCCTTACCACGAACGGCGCAATCTGCGCCGGTAATACCCCCAGGCTGGTTTCCGGCAAGCCCAAGCCGGCGCTGCTCTGGGCGATGGCGATATCGCTGACACAAGCCAATCCCAAACCGCCACCCAGCACCGCCCCTTGCAGCACGGCGATCACCACCTGCGGGGCGCTCTGGGTTTCCTCCAGCAAGGCACCGAATGCCCGGTTCAACTCACGGCAGGCCTCCACACCCGCGTCCCGCGCCCGGGCCATATCCTGAAGATCGCCACCGGCACAGAAATGCCCGCCGGCGCCCCGCAACACCAGCACGCGAACGCTGTGATCAAGGCGCACGGCGGCGAGGGTCGCGCGCAGCTCGTCGACCATCTGCCGGTTCATCGCGTTACGGCTGTCCGGACGAGCAAGGGTGATCCGCAGCACGCCGCCTTCCAAAGCCAGGCGCAAGGTCCGGCACACCGGCAGGGCAATCACCGCTTTTTCCCCGGCAAGCTGCCCATCAACTTGCAGATGATCCCCAGCATGATCTCGTCGGCACCGCCGCCAATCGACACCAGGCGCATATCGCGATAGGCCCGGGCCACCGGGTTGTCCCACATAAAGCCCATGCCGCCCCAATATTGCAGGCAACTGTCGCTGACCTCGCGACCCAGGCGCCCGGCCTTGAGCTTGGCCATGGAGGCCAACCGGGTCACATCCTGCCCGTTGATGTACTGCTCGGTGGCCTGGTAGACCAGCGCCCGCAGCGCTTCAATCTCGGTCGACAGCTCCGCCAGGCGGAAGTGAATGACCTGGTTGTCGATCAGCGGTGCGCCGAAGGTCTGGCGCTCCTTGCAGTAGGCCAGGGTGCTGTCGACGCAATACTCCAGTCCCTTGATCATATTGGCCGCGCCGAACAGCCGTTCCTCCTGGAACTGCAACATCTGCATCATGAAACCCGCGCCTTCCTGGCCGATGCGGTTGCGCTGGGGCACCCGCACATTGTCGAAAAACACCTGGGCGGTTTCCGAACTGCGCATGCCGAGCTTGTCCAGGTGCGGGCTAAGGCTGATCCCGGGACTGTCCATCGGCACCATGATCAACGACTTGTTCAGATGCGGCTTGTCGTCCGAGGTATTGGCCAGCAGGCACATGAAGTCGGCGCAGGGCGAATTGGTGATCCACATCTTGCTGCCGTCGATCACATAGTCGTCGCCGTCCTTGCGCGCGCGGGTCTTGAGCCCGGCGACATCGGAGCCGGCACCGACCTCGGACACGCCGATGCAACCCACCTGTTCGCCACGGATCGCCGGAATAAGGAACTGCTCGCGCAGTTCATCGGAACCGAAGCGCGCCAGGGCCGGGGTGCACATATCGGTCTGCACGCCGATGGACATGGGAATCCCGCCGCAATGAATGGTGCCGAACTCCTCGGCGGCGACGATGGAATAGCTGTAGTCCAGGCCCAGGCCGCCGAAGGCTTGCGGCTTGGAGATACCGAGCAGGCCCAGCTCGCCGGCCTTGCGGAAAATCTCATGAATGGGAAAGCGTCCGGCTTTCTCCCACTCGTCGACATGGGGGTTGATATCGCGTTCGACGAACTGGCGCACGGTGCGCCGCAGGGCTTCATGTTCCTGGGTGAAGATCATTTCCTTGTTCTCCGTGATCGTTGATCAGAACCGCGCCACGCCAAAGCTATTGGGTTGTAGCTGACGAACCTCGGCTTCGTGGCAGATATCCAGCAAATAACCCAGCAGCGTGCGACTGTCCCGAGGGTCTATCAGGCCGTCGTCCCACAGGTTGGCCGTGCCATAGAGCGCGGTGGACTGGCTGTCGAGCTTCTGCGCGGTCATCTGTTCCAGCCCGTCGAGCATCTTGGTGTCGGGCTCCAGGCCGTCCTTGAGCTGCCGCGCCTCGGTGACGATGCGCAGCACCTTGCCGGCCTGGGCGCCGCCCATCACCGCCGTACGGCTGCCGGGCCAGGCGAAGATAAAACGCGGGTCCAGGCCGCGGCCGCACATGGCGTAGTTGCCGGCGCCATAGGAACCGCCGACCACCAGGGTCAATTTCGGCACCCGGGCGTTGGCCACCGCCTGGATCATCTTCGCCCCGTGCTTGATCACCCCCTGTTGCTCGGCCTCGGTGCCGACCATGAAGCCGGTGGTGTTATGCAGGAACACCAAGGGCGTGCGGCTCTGGTCGCAGAGCTGGATAAACTGCGCCGCCTTGCTCGCGCCCTTGGGCGTGATCGGGCCGTTATTGCCGATCAGGCCGCAGGGCCGGCCCTGGATCTGCAGATGGCCGCAGATTGTCTGGGTGTCGAACTCGGCCTTGAATTCGAGGAAGTTCGAGCCGTCGGCCAGGCGGGCGACGATCTCGCGCACGTCATAGGGTTTTTTCGGGTCGTCGGGGATCAGTCCGAGCAGCTCGTCGATGGGGTAGAGCGGTTCGGTCCAGGTCCTGGCGGCTGTGATCGGCAGTCGGTCGTTCCAGGGCAGTTGGGCGATGATTTCCCGGGCGATACGCACGCCGTCGGCATCGTTTTGCGCCAGGTATTCGGCGGTGCCGGCCACCTGGGCATGCATCTGCGCGCCGCCGAGTTCCTCGTCGGTCGCCACTTCACCGGTGGCCGCCTTGAGCAATGGGGGACCTGCGAGAAACAAGCGGGCCTTGCCACGGACCACCACCACATAATCCGAGAGCCCCGGTTGATAGGCGCCGCCCGCCGTCGCCGAGCCGTGGACCACGGTGATCTGTGGCAGGCCCATTGCCGACATCCGCGCTTGATTGGCGAAACTGCGCGCGCCTTCGACGAAAATCTCCGCCGCGTAGTTGAGGTTGGCCCCGCCGCTTTCGGCCAGGGTGATCACCGGCAGTTTGTTTTCCAGGGCAATCTGTTGCAGGCGCAGGGTCTTTTTCAGGCCGCTGGGGGAAATGGTCCCGCCCTTGATCGCGCTGTTGTTGACTACCACCAGCACGCGCACGCCGCAGACATGGCCGATACCGGCAATCAGGCCGCCACCGGCGAGGCTGCCATCCTTGTCGTCGTGCAACTTGTAGCCGGCGAGGCTGGCCAGTTCGAGAAACGGCGCGCCGGGGTCGAGCAGCAGGTTCAGGCGTTCCCGGGGCAGCAACTGACCCCGGCCGGTGAATTTCTCCCGCGCGCTTTCGGCCTTGTCCAGCAGGTTCTGTTCCAGTTGGCGGATCTGCCCGAGGCCGGCGAGCATGGCCTGGCGATGACGGGCGAAATCCTCGCCATGGTCATCGAGCCGGGATTCGATCACGGGCATGGGATTCTCCTGGGTGCTTGATCGAACAGGGATGCACAGGTCACGGTGACAGTCCTCAAGCCAGTTGATCGGCAATCTGTCGTGGCACGGGAATCTGGATTTCCAACAGTTGCTGGGCGAAGGCCTTGCCCTGGGGATCGATGCGCAAGCTGGCGATACCGCCGCCGCCCAGGGCGTTTTCCAGCAGAAAATTCAGGCTGTGGCTGCCGGGCAGGTACCAGCGTTCGACACGGCCATGGGTGGGGTCGAGGACATGGCCCATCCAGTCCACCACCACCGCCGGGGTCAAGGCCTCGGCGATCCACGGCAGATAGTCGGGGTGCCGCGCCATGACCCCGATATTGCTGTGATTGCCCTTGTCGCCAGAGCGCGCCACCGCCAGTTTCACCAGGGGCACATTGGCTTCGGCACGGCCCTGTGGCCTGGGCGGTTGCAGGTCTTCGGCAATGGTTTGCATGGCGCTCGAGGCGGGCAGGGCGACGGCATGCGCCTGGCCGTCGAGATGCACGCTCAATGTGCAGGCCTCTTTATCGATCAGGAAGGAAAACAGGCGGATCAGCGGGGATACCGTGGGGCGTCCGCCGAGGATCCCGCTCAGCCCCGGGGCCATGCCGGTGGCGGCCTGGGCGATCTCCCGGGAAAACAGCAGCAGGGCCTGGCGCTCGGGATGACGCACCGCCAGCTTGATCACCACCTCGCGGCTGTCCTGGCGGCGGCCATGGGGCCCGTAGGTGGCTTCGCTGCCGAGCAGTTCGCTGCTGACTTCGCTGTAGGGCGGCCAGCCGCGGGCGCCGAGCATTTCACTGGTCTTGTCGAGGATCGCCTGGCTGACCCGGCGGGCCTTGGCCACGGCGTCAATCCCGGCCATCAGGCAGCTGGCGGTACAGCGGAATCCATCAGGATAGGTGGCGCAGACCTTGTATTGCGCGGTCGGTGGCAAGCCCCTGGCGCCGCTGACGCTGACGCGATTGGCGGCCTGCTGCACAAGCCGGACCCGGGTGAAATCGCAAATGACATCCGGCAGCAGATAGGCCCTGGGATCGCCGATTTCGTAGAGCAGTTGCTCGCCCACGGTCAGCGGCGTCACCAGACCGCCGGAACCTTCAGGCTTGCTGACAACGAAGTGGCTGTCGGCGCTGACCTCGACAATGGGAAAACCGATGTGCTCGTAGTCCGGCACCTCGCGCCAATCGGTGAAGTTGCCGCCGGTGCACTGCGCGCCGCACTCGATGATATGCCCGGCGAGGGCGGCCTGGGCCAGCTTGTCGTAGTCCTGCCAGGACCAGCCGAATTCATGCACCAGGGCGGCACTGACCAGCGCGCTGTCGACCACCCGCCCGGTGATCACCACATCCGCGCCCAGGCTTAGTGCATGGGCGATGCCCGGCGCGCCGAGGTAGGCGTTGGTCGACACACAGTGCGCGGGCAGCGCGGTGCCGTTGAACATTTCGTGAGTGTCGCTCGCGGCCAGTTGCCGAAGTTGTGGTTGCAGGTCGTCGCCCAGCAGCACGGCGATCTTCAGCGGCACTCCGGCGGCGTTGCAGGCCGCTTGCAGGGCTGCGGCGCAAGCCTGTGGATTGACCCCGCCGGCATTGCTGATCACACGGATTTCCTGGCGGGCGATCTCGCCGAGCAAGGGCCGCAGGACCTCGACGAAGTCCGTCGCATAACCGGCGCCGGGGTCTTTCATCCGCGCCCCGGCCATGATCGACATCGTCACTTCCGCCAGATAGTCGAACACCAGGTAGTCCAGGCGCCCGCCTTCGACCAACTGCGCCGCCGCGCTGCTGGTATCGCCCCAGAACGCACTGGCGCAACCGACACGAACCCTTGCCTTCATCAGAGCCGCCTCCGAAAATCCCTGGACGAGACTACCAAGCAAGCGCTTGGTTTGTAAATCCCACCGGTCCGTTCACCCCAAGCGCTTGCTTGGCTGTCCTTGTAGGCTTAAATTGCGCGCAACCTCCCTCCTGCGGTGGGCCGAGGGTGGGACGCCGTAGAGTCATGAGGAAAATGCCGTGAACGAGCAACAAGCCCAGCGTGTCATGCGCGAACTGGTCAGCGCCGGACAACTGACCGACCCGGACAGCGCCCGCGGCAAATTGCTGCAGACCGCGGCCCACCTGTTTCGCAGCCAGGGCTTCGACCGCACCACGGTGCGCGACCTGGCCAGTGCCATCGGCATCCAGTCCGGCAGCCTGTTCCATCACTTCAAAAGCAAGGACGAAATCCTGCGCGCGGTGATGGAGGAGACTATCGTCTACAACACGGCCCTGATGCGTGCGTCGCTGGCCGAAGCCGGCAGCCTGCGTGAACGGGTGCTGGCGTTGATCCGTTGTGAACTGCAGTCGATCATGGGCGGCACCGGTGAAGCCATGGCGGTGCTGGTCTATGAATGGCGCTCGTTGTCCGAGCAGGGGCAGGCCAAGGTCCTGGCCTTGCGCGATCTCTACGAGCAGATCTGGCTCCAGGTGCTGGGCGAAGCCCGCGATGCCGGCTATATCAAGGGCGACGTGTTCATCACCCGGCGCTTCCTGACCGGCGCCTTGTCCTGGACCACCACCTGGTTTCGACCCCAGGGCAGCCTGACGCTGGACCAACTGGCCGAAGAGGCTTTGATGTTGATTCTCAAAGACTCGTGATGTTGCTGCGCAAGTCATTAATTAGCGGGCGGAAAGTTGTCTAAGTTGGGAAAACCGCCTAGTTTGATGCCACGATTTTTTTCCTGAGGTGTGTGCCTTTGAACGTCCTGCCTGTGCGCACGGTTTCCCGGATCCTGTTGTTGGCGCTCTCGGTGTTGGTGGTCTTGCCGGTTTCGGCGGCCCAACTGGTTCGTATCGGCGCCGCGCATTTCCCGCCCTACACCATCCGACCCGAGCAGGGCGCCGATACCGGCTTGTTGCCGCAGCTGGCCGAGGCCTTGAACAAGTTGCAGAGCGATTACCAGTTCACCCTGGTGCCGACCTCGATTCCGCGTCGTTTCGGTGATCTGCAGCAGGGCCGGACCGATATGGCGATCTTCGAGAATCCGGCCTGGGGCTGGAAGGATATTCCGCATACAGCGGTCGACATGGGGCTGGAGGACGCCGAAGTGTTTGTCGCCCAGCGTGAGCCGGATCGCAACGAAAGCTACTTTGCCGACCTCAAGGGCAAGCGCCTGGCCCTGTTCAGCGGTTACCACTACGAGTTTGCCAGCTTCAACGCCGACCCCAAGTTCCTCGCCGACACCTACAACGCCACCCTGACGTACTCCCATGACGCCAATCTGCTGATGGTGCTGCGCGGGCGGGCCGATATCGCCTTGGTGACCCGCTCCTACCTGTCCGACTACCTGATCCGCAACCCGGATGTGGCCAAGGAGTTGCTGATCTCCGAGCGGATCGACCAGGTCTACCATCACTACGCGATCCTGCGTCCGCAAGCGCCCATCAGTGGCGAGGCGTTCGGCAAGCTGTTGCAGCGCCTGCATGACAGCGGCGAGTTGCTGAAAATCTTCCAGCCTTATCGCATCACGGTGATGCCGGCCGCTGCTGCGGTGGCGGGCCAGTAGTCCCTGCTTAACGTCCTGCCAGGCTGTTGCCGCGGGTTCCCGAGACCTTGCGGCAATGCACCAGCGCATCGCGAATCATAAAGTTCACCAGGGTCGGTGAAACCCCCAACTCCTTGGCGATGTCCTTCTGCGGCACGCCGTGCAGCCGGTACATCTCGAACGCATAGCGGGTGCGCTGCGGCAACTCGCCGAGGGCATCGGCGATATTTTCCAGTGTGCGGAAATTGATGTGCGAGTTTTCCGGCGACGCACCCTGGACCACCACATTCAAGCCTTCCTCTTCCGGCCCCGAATACCTCAACTCCAGCGCCTGCTTGCGGTAGTGGTCGATGGCCAGGTTGCGCACGATCTGGAACAGGTAGCTCAACTGGGCCTTGAACGAGGAGGTGATCTGCGGCGCCGACTGCAGGCGGAAAAACGCGTCCTGCACCACGTCCTCGGCGCGAGAGCGGCAGCCGGTGATGCGCGCGGCAATCTTGACCAGGATCAGACGGTTGTCGACAAAGGCCTGCAGTAGCGGTGAGTCGCACTTGCTTGTGGGTACATGTTCCATCATGGAAATCACCTTGTAGCGAGTAGGTAGCGGGGCAGTGCCGTGAGAGGTGCCCGGCGTGGCGGACATAAAAGTAGGATGAATGATAATGATTGTCAAATGAGAAAAATAACTAATCATATTGTGTGCCGCTTGATACCTGCCTGTTCATTGTGCTCTGCCACCGGCCTTGCAGAGGGCGACCGGGACTAATTATTCCCTCGGGCCATCCGTTCTCATGGAGAACAGGCCGGGCACCCGCACGGTCCAGGATCGGTATCTTCGAGGAGGGCGACATGGTTTTCATCAAGGGTGGCTGGGCATGAACACCTCCCCCGGACTGCGACTGTTCTGCCTTCCTTACTCCGGTGCCAGCGCCACGTTCTACCACCGCTGGCGGCGCAAGCTGCCGCAGTGGCTGCAGGTCTCGCCGCTGGAGTTGCCGGGGCGCGGCATGCGCATGAACCAGCCGCTGCAAAGCGATATCAGGACCCTGGCCGGGCAGTTGGCCGAGGAGATCGCCGTTGATCTCGACCAGCCCTATGCCGTGTTCGGCCACAGCCTTGGCGGCCTGCTGGCGTTCGAGTTGCTGCACGTCCTGCACGAGCGTGGCTTGCCGCTGCCGTTGGCGCTGTTCGTTTCGGCGACCGCCGGGCCGGTGCGGCGCGATGTCAGCCAGTACGCCGTGGCGAAAACCGATGAACAACTGCTCGAGCGGCTGCGCGAACTCAAGGGCACGGCCGAGGAAACCCTGGCCAACCGCGACCTGATGCAGTTGATGCTGCCAATCCTGCGCGCCGACTTCCTGCTCTGCGGCAGTTTCAGCTACGGCCAGCGCGCGCCGCTGCCGCTGCCGATCCATGTGTTCGGCGGCAAGCAGGACAGTATCCGCGCCGATGAGCTGCTCGACTGGCAGGAAGAAACCGGCACCGGTTTCTCCCTGGATATGTTCGACGGTCATCACTTCTACCTGATCGATCAGGAAGCCGCGCTGCTGCGTTGCCTGCGGCGTTATGCCGACGAGCATCTGGCCCGCTGGCGTAATGGCACGCGGCGTCAGTTGGCCTGGGCGACGGGCTGACCCGGGGCTTTGCGCCTCACCTTTATTTTTCACGTCTCATATTCAATCGGCCTGCCCGTCTTCAAGACTCCGGGCCGGCCGACTTCAGGCAGGAATACCATGATGGATGCGTTCGACCTCCCCAGTACCCTGGCCCAGGCCCTTCAACGTCGCGCGGCGCAGACGCCGGAGCGGCTGGCCTTGCGCTTTCTCGCCGAGAACCAGGAGCAGGGCGCCGTGCTCAGTTACCGCGACCTGGACCTGCGGGCGCGGACCATTGCGGCAGCGTTGCAGACCCAGGCCGAGGTTGGGGACCGCGCGGTCCTGCTGTTTCCCAGCGGCCCGGATTACGTCGCGGCGTTCTTCGGTTGCCTCTACGCCGGGGTGATCGCGGTGCCGGCCTATCCGCCGGAATCCGCCCGTCGTCATCATCAGGAACGCCTGCTGTCGATTATTGCCGATGCCGAGCCACGCCTGGTCCTGACCCAGGAAGCCTTGCGCGAACCGTTGTTGCAGATGGATGAACTGTCCGCCGGCGACGCCCCGCGCCTGCTCTGTGTCGATCAGTTGGACAGCGCGCTGGCGGCTGACTGGATCCCGCCCGAACTGCATGCCGACGGCATCGCCTTCCTGCAATACACCTCGGGTTCCACCGCGTTTCCCAAGGGCGTGCAGGTCAGCCACGGCAATCTGATGGCCAACGAACTACTGATCCGTCGCGGTTTCGGTATCGATCTCAATCCTGATGACGTGATCGTCAGCTGGCTGCCGCTTTACCACGACATGGGCCTGATCGGCGGGCTGCTGCAACCGATTTTCAGCGGCGTGCCCTGTGTGCTGATGTCCCCGGCCTATTTCCTCGCTCGCCCATTGCGCTGGCTGGAAGCGATCAGCGAATACGGCGGCACCATCAGCGGCGGCCCGGACTTCGCCTATCGGCTGTGCAGCGAGCGGGTCAGCGACAGCGCGCTGGCGCGCCTGGACCTGAGAAGCTGGCGGGTGGCCTATTCCGGTTCCGAGCCGATTCGCCTCGACACCCTGGAGCGTTTCGCCGAGCAATTCGAGCCTTGCGGTTTCAGCGCCGATGCCTGGTTCGCCTCCTATGGCCTGGCGGAAGCCACTTTGTTCGTTGCCGGTGGCCAGCGTGGCCGGGGGATTCCCGCCCTGCGCCTGGACGATGCGGCCCTGGCGCAGAATCGCGCGCAACCGGGCGACGGCAACGCGGTGATGAGTTGCGGCACCGGCCAGCCCGGGCATGCCGTGCAGGTGGTCGAACCGAACACTCTGCACGTGTTGGCCGACAATCAGGTCGGTGAGGTCTGGGCCACCGGGCCGAGTATTGCCCGGGGTTACTGGCGCAATTCCGAAGCCTCGGCCAAGACCTTTGTCGAGCACGCCGGGGCGACCTGGCTACGCACCGGCGACCTGGGTTTCCTGCGCGACGGTGAGCTTTACATCACCGGGCGCCTGAAGGACATGCTGATCGTGCGTGGTCACAACCTGTATCCCCAGGACATCGAAAAGACCATCGAGCGGGAAGTGGAGGTGGTGCGCAAAGGCCGGGTCGCGGCGTTTGCGGTCACCGAACGGGGCGAGGAGGGCATCGGCATCGCCGCCGAGATCAGCCGCAGCGTGCGCAAGACCCTGCCGCCAGAAGCCCTGATCAAGGCGATCCGCCAGGCCGTGGCCGAGGCCTATCAACAAGCGCCGAGCGTGGTGGTGCTGCTCAATCCCGGGGCTTTGCCGAAAACTTCCAGCGGCAAGTTGCAACGTTCGGCCTGCCGCAGCCGTCTGGCCGATGGCAGCCTCGACGCCTATGCCGTCTTCCCGGATCGCACGACAGGCGTGGAGCCGGACGTCGCCCTGGCGGCAGATAACGCCGGCGATGAACTGCAAGCCCTGATCGGTCGAATCTGGTCCGAGCTGTTGCAGGTGACGCAAGTCGCCAGCGACGACCATTTCTTCCTGTTGGGCGGCAACTCGATCCTGGCGACCCAGGTGGTGGCCCGCCTGCGCGAGGCGTTGGGTATCGAACTGAACCTGCGCCTGTTGTTCGAAGCGCCGACCCTCGGCGACTTCAGCGCACAAGTGGCGCGCTTGCAGCAGGACGGCGGCCTGGCCCAGGGCGCGATTGCCGTGCTGTCGCGAAACCAGGACCTGCCGCAATCCCTGGCCCAGAACCGCTTGTGGTTCCTCTGGCAACTGGACCCGCAGAGCAGCGCCTATACGATTCCCGGTGCCCTGCGCCTGCGCGGTGAGCTGGATGAAGCAGCGCTGCGCAGCAGCTTCCAGCAATTGATCGACCGTCACGAATCCCTGCGCACGCGGTTCCTCGAACGCGACGGTCAGGCCCTGCAACGGATCGAGGCCAAGGTCACCTTCGAATTGCAATGCATCGACCTCGGCGACTTGCCCGCCGACGCCCGTGAAGCCCGCGCCCGGCAAATCCGCGAGGACGAAGCGCGCACTCGATTCGATCTGGAAAACGGCCCGTTGCTGTGGGTGACATTGGTGCGCCTGGACGACCAGGAACATCAGTTGCTGGTGACGATGCACCACATCATCGCCGACGGCTGGTCGCTGAATATCCTGATGGACGAGTTCGCCAGGCTTTACGCCGCGGCGACCCAAGGCCAGGTCGCGGAGCTGGCGCCACTGTCCCTGCAGTACGCCGACTACGCCGGCTGGCAGCGCCAATGGCTGGCCCAGGGCGAAGGCCAGCGGCAGCTGGATTACTGGAAAGCCCGCCTGGGCGGCGACGAACTGCCGACCCTGAGCCTGGCCACCGATCACCCGCGCTCGGCGCAAAAGCGCCATAGCGCCGAACGCTTGACCCTGCGCCTGGACAAGACGCTGGGCGAGGCCGTGCGCCAGACCGCCCAGGCCTTCGAGTCGACGCCGTTCATGCTGTTGTTGTCGGTGTTCCAGGGCCTGCTGCACCGCTACAGCGGCCAGCAGGACATTCGCATCGGCGTGCCCGGCGCCAACCGTCCGCGCCTGGAAACCCAGGGGCTGATCGGCTTCTTTATCAACACCCTGGTGCTGCGGGTCGAGCTGGACGCGCGCCTGCCGTTCAGCGAACTGTTGGCCCGCACCCGCCAGGCCACCCTCGAAGCCCAGGCGAATCAGGACCTGCCGTTCGAGCAACTGCTCGAAGCCTTCCCGCAGGCCCGCGAACAGGGTCTGTTCCAGGTCCTGTTCAACCACCAGCAACGCGACCTCGGGGCCTTGCGCCGCTTGCCCGGCCTGCTGGCCGACGAGCTGCCCTGGCACAGCCGCGAGGCCAAGTTCGACCTGCAATTACACAGTGAGGAAGACCGCAGCGGGCGCCTGAGCCTGTCCTTCGACTACGCCGACGAGTTGTTCGACGCGCCGACCATCGAGCGCCTGGCCGGACATTTCGTCAGCCTGCTGCGTGAAGTCTGCGCCCAACCGCAACGGGCTATTGCTGATGTGCAACTGCTGGATAACACCGAACAGGCACGGCAGATCGAATGGGGCGCGGCGGCCTGTGCCCCGGCCCGGCAATGGTTGCCGGAACTGCTGGAGCAACAGGCCCGACTGACCCCGGAACGCATTGCCCTGCAATGGGAGGGCGGCAGTCTCGACTTCGCCAGCCTGCACACCCAGGCCAATCGCCTGGCCCACTACCTGCGGGACAAGGGCGTCGGCCCGGACGTGCGGGTGGCCATCGCCGTCGAGCGCTCGCCGCAACTGCTGATCGGCCTGCTCGCCATCATCAAGGCCGGCGGCGCCTATGTGCCGCTGGACCCGGACTACCCGGCCGAGCGCCTGGCCTATATGCTCGCCGACAGCGGCGTCGAACTGCTGCTGACCCAGAGTCATCTGCTCGACAGCTTGCCGGTGGCCCCCGGGGTCAGTGCCATCGCCCTCGACCTGCTCAAGCTCGACACCTGGCCGAGCCAGGCACCGGGCCTGCACCTGGAAGGCGAGCACCTCGCCTATGTGATCTACACCTCCGGCTCCACCGGCCAGCCCAAGGGGGTCGGCAACACCCACGCGGCCCTGGCCGAGCGCCTGCAATGGATGCAGGCGACCTACGCGCTGGATGACAGCGATGTGCTGATGCAGAAGGCCCCGATCAGCTTCGACGTGTCGGTCTGGGAATGCTTCTGGCCGCTGATCAGCGGCTGCCGCCTGGTGCTCGCCGGCCCCGGCGAACACCGTGATCCCCAGCGTATCGCGCAATTGGTGCAGACCTACGGCGTGACCACGCTGCATTTCGTCCCGGCGCTGCTGCAACTCTTCGTTCATGAGCCGCAGGTGCCCGCTTGCGGCAGTTTGCGGCGGCTGTTTTCCGGTGGCGAAGCCTTGCCCGCCGAGCTGCGCGACCGGACCCTGGAGGCTTTGCCGAATGTGCGTTTGCACAACCGCTACGGCCCGACCGAAACCGCGATCAATGTGACCCACTGGCACTGCCAGGTCACGGACGGCGAACGTTCGCCCATCGGCCGGCCGCTGGGCAACGTGATTGCCCGGGTCCTCGATGCCGACCTCAACCCACTGCCCGCCGGTGTTCCCGGGGAGCTGTGCATTGGCGGTATCGGCCTGGCCCGGGGTTACTTGGGACGGCCGGGGCTGACGGCCGAGCGTTTTGTCGCCGATCCACTGGGAGAGGCGGGCGCGCGTCTGTACCGTACCGGCGACCGGGTGCGCTGGAATGCCGAGGGCGTGCTGGAATACCTCGGCCGTCTCGACCAGCAGGTCAAGCTGCGTGGCTTGCGTCTGGAACCGCAGGAAATCGAAGCGCGGCTGCTGGCCCAAGAAGAGGTGGCCCAGGCCGTGGTACTGGTACGCGAAACCGCGGCCGGTGCGCAGTTGATCGGCTACTACACCAGCCCCGCCAGCGCCGAGTCCGAAGCGCAGCAGAGCGAACGCCTCAAGAGCGTACTGGCCGCCGAGCTGCCGGACTATATGGTGCCCTCGCAACTGGTGCGCCTCGACGCCATGCCCCTGAGCCCCAGCGGCAAGCTGGATCGCCAGGCCTTGCCGGAACCGCAATGGCAGGTGCGCGAGCATCTGGAGCCGCAAAGTGCGCTGGAGCAGCAGATCGCCGCGATCTGGCGCGAAGTGCTCGGCCAGCCGCGTATCGGCCTGCGGGACGACTTCTTTGCCCTGGGCGGCCATTCGTTGTTGGCCACCCGGATCATTTCCCGCACCCGCCAGGCCTGCGATGTCGAGCTGCCGCTACGGGTGCTGTTCGAAGCCAGCGAACTGGGGGCCTTTGCCGAACAGATCCGGCTGATCCAGGGGGCCGGTCGGCGTAATCTGCAAACCGCGATCCAGCCGGTCGACCGCAGCCGGCCGGTGCCCTTGTCCTATTCCCAGCAGCGCATGTGGTTCCTCTGGCAGATGGAACCGGACAGCCCGGCCTACAACGTCGGCGGCATGGCGCGCTTCAGCGGTGTGTTCGACCTGGGCTGTTTCGAGGCGGCGTTGCAGGCGTTGATCCTGCGCCACGAAACCCTGCGCACCACCTTCCCGAGCGTGGATGGCGTGGCCTGCCAGCGGGTCGCGGCCGAGACCGGTCTGAGCCTGGCCCTGAAGGACTTCTCCGCCTTCGACCCCGTCACCCGCGAGCAGCGTCTGCGGCAACTGGCGGACAGCGAGGCGCACCAGCCATTCGACCTGGAAACCGGACCCTTGCTGCGCGCCTGCCTGGTCAAGGCCGGGGAACAGGAGCATTACTTCGTCCTGACCCTGCACCATATCGTCACCGAAGGCTGGGCGATGGATATCTTCGCCCGGGAACTGAGCGCGCTCTATGAAGCCTTTGTCGAAGGCCGCGAATCGCCGTTGGCGCCGCTGGCCGTGCAATACCTGGACTACAGCGCCTGGCAGCGCGAATGGCTGGAGTCCGGCGAGCGCCAGCGCCAGCTGGATTACTGGACCGCGCAACTGGGCAACGAACACCCGTTGCTCGAACTGCCCGGCGACCGTCCGCGGCCGCCGGTGCAAAGCCACCATGGCGAGCTGTACCGCTTCGACCTCGACGATGCCCTGGCCGCGCGGGTTCGTACCTTCAATGCCGAGCACGGCCTGACCCTGTTCATGACCATGACCGCCGCCCTGGCCGTGCTGCTCTATCGCTACAGCGGCCAGGGCGACCTGCGCATCGGCGCGCCGGTGGCCAACCGGATCCGTCCGGAAAGCGAAGGCCTGATCGGCGCCTTCCTCAATACCCAGGTGCTGCGTTGCCAGCTCGACGGCCAGATGCGCGTCGGCGAGCTGTTCGAGCAGGTCCGGCATACCGTGATCGAAGGCCAGTCCCATCAGGACCTGCCGTTCGACCAGTTGGTCGAAGCCCTGCAACCGCCCCGCAGCGCGGCCTACAACCCGCTGTTCCAGGTGATGTGCAATGTGCAGCGCTGGGAGTTCCAGCAAAGCCGGCGCCTGGGCGAGATGGCCGTGGAATACCTGGTCAACGATGCGCGGGCGACCAAGTTCGACCTCAACCTGGAAGTCACCGACCTCGACCAGCGCCTGGGTTGCTGCCTGACCTACAGCACCGATCTGTTCGACGAGCCGCGTATTGCCCGTATGGCCGGGCACTGGCGCAACCTGCTGCGGGCCTTGTTGGAGGATCCGCAACAACGCCTCTGCGAGCTGCCGCTGTTGCAGGCCGAGGAGCAACAGGCGTTGCATGACAGCCTGGGCAACGAGGCCGGCGAACAGCGCCTGGACCAGTGCATCCAGGGCCTGTTCGGCCAGCAGGTCCTGGCCCGTCCGGACTCTCCGGCGCTGACCTTTGCCGGCGAGACCCTGAGCTACGGCGAACTCGACCGCCGCGCCAATCGCCTGGCCTGGCGCCTGCGCGAGCAGGGCGTCGGCCCGCAGGTGCGGGTCGGGCTGGCGCTGGAGCGCTCGCTGGACCTGGTGGTCGGCCTGCTGGCGATTCTCAAGGCCGGCGGCGCCTATGTGCCGCTGGACCCGGAATACCCGCTGGACCGCCTGCATTACATGATCGAAGACAGCAGCGTCGGTTTGCTGCTGAGCCACACCGCGTTGCTCGACGCCCTCGGACCGCTGCCGATCGGTGTGGCAAGCTGGTGCCTGGAACAAGATGCTACGGCCCTGGCCGACTATCCCGCCACCGAACTACCGTTTATCAATCTGCCGCAGCACCAGGCGTACCTGATCTACACCTCCGGCTCCACCGGCAAACCCAAGGGCGTGGTGGTATCCCACGGCGAAATCGCCATGCATTGCCAGGCGGTGATCCGGCGTTTCGAGATGCGTCCCGACGATTGCGAACTGCATTTCTATTCGATCAACTTCGATGCCGCCACCGAACGCCTGCTGGTGCCGCTGCTCAGCGGTGCCCGAGTGGTACTGCGGGCCCAGGGACAATGGGATGCCGAGCAGATCTGCCAACTGATCGACGAACAGCGGGTCAATGTCCTCGGCTTTACTCCCAGCTATGGCAGCCAGTTGGCCCAATGGCTGGCGACCCAGGAGCGGACCTTGCCGGTGCGCCTGTGCATCACCGGCGGCGAAGCCCTGACCGGCGAGCACCTGCAGCGGATTCGCGCGGCCTTCAAGCCACAACTGTTCTTCAATGCCTACGGCCCGACGGAAACCGTGGTCATGCCCCTGGCCAGTCTCGCTCCCGAGCAGTTGGAGGAGGGTGCCGCCAGCGTGCCGATTGGCCGCGTGGTCGGGGCGCGTGTGGCGTTTATCCTCGATGAGGACCTGGCATTGCTGCCACAAGGCGCTACCGGTGAGCTGTATGTCGGCGGCGCGGGCCTGGCCCAGGGTTACCATGCGCGTCCCGGCATGACCTCCGAGCGTTTTGTCGCCGATCCGTTCTCGGCCGATGGCGGACGCCTGTACCGCACCGGTGACCGGGTCCGGCAGCTGGCCGACGGCCAGGTCGAGTACCTGGGCCGGGTCGACCATCAGGTGAAGATTCGCGGTTTCCGCATCGAACTGGGGGAAATCGAAAACCGTCTGCTGGAACATCCGGCGATTCGCGAGGCGGTGGTCCTCGCCCTGGAAATGCCGGGCGGCCGGCAACTGGCGGCGTATCTGACCAGCGACGTGGTCGAGCAGGGCGAGACCGAACAGGCTGCCTTGCGTGAAGCCCTCAAACTGCATCTCAAGCGCCAACTGCCGGACTATATGGTCCCCGCGCACCTGATCCTGCTGGAACAGATGCCGCTGACCGGCAACGGCAAACTGGATCGCCGCGCCTTGCCGGCACCGGACCCGGAGCTCAACCGCCAGCACTATGTGGCGCCAGGCAACGAACTGGAGCAGTCCCTGGCGGCTATCTGGAGCGAAGTGCTGAACCTCTCGCCAGTGGGTCTGTACGATAACTTCTTCGAACTGGGCGGCGACTCGATCCTGTCGATCCAGGTGGTCAGCCGGGCGCGGGCGCAGGGGATTCATTTCAGCCCCCGCGACCTGTTCCAGCACCAGACCGTGCAAAGCCTGGCGGCGGCGGCCACCCGCAGCGAGCGGATCGTCGCCGAACAAGGCCTGCTCAGCGGCGCCTCGGGCCTGACACCGATCCAGCACTGGTTCTTCGACAATGAAATTGCCGAACGCCAGCACTGGAACCAGGCGGTCTTGCTGGCGCCGACCCGTGTCCTCGAACCCCATGCCCTGGAACAGGCGCTGCTGATCCTGCTGGAGCACCATGACGCGTTGCGCTTGAGCTTTACCCGCCCCCACGGCCAATGGCTGGCGGAGTACGCGGTACCAAAGGACGTCAGTGTGTTGCAGCAGGTCCGTGTCATGGATTGGGCGCAGTGCACCGAGCTGTACAGCGAAGCCCAGCGCAGCCTCGACCTGCAACAGGGACCGCTGCTGCGGGCCTTGCTGGTGGACGGGCCGCAGGGTGAACAACGCCTGCTGCTGGCCATTCATCACCTGGTGGTGGATGGCGTTTCCTGGCGCATCCTGCTGGACGATCTGCAAACGGCGTATGCCCAATTGATCGAAGGCCAGGCTTTGCAACTGCCGACCAAGACCAGTGCCTTGCGCGACTGGGCGGTGCGCTTGCGGGCCTATGCCGGCAGTGAATCGCTGCGCGAAGAGATGACCCTCTGGCAGGCGCAACTGGCTGGACCTGGGAGCGAACTGCCGGGCACGAACCGCCGGGGCGGGTTGCAGAACCGTCATGGGCAAACCCTCAGCGTGCGCCTGCCGGCGGCGCGCACCCGGGCCTTGTTGCAACAGGCTCCGGCGGCCTATCGCACCCAGGTCAACGACCTGCTGCTGACCGCCTTGGCGCGGGTGATCTGCCGCTGGACCGGCAGCGACTCGGCGCTGATCCAGCTCGAAGGCCATGGCCGCGAAACCCTGTTCGACGAAATCGACCTGACCCGCAGCGTGGGCTGGTTCACCAGTGCCTACCCGGTGCGCCTGACCCCGTGCCTGATCGAAGAGGGCGCCGGGCAGGGCGCCTCGATCAAGGCAATCAAGGAGCAATTGCGCGGCGTGCCGCACAAGGGCCTGGGTTATGGCGTGCTGCGTTATCTGGCCGATCCGGCGCATCGCGCGGCGATGGCGGCCTTGCCGCAGGCGGCGATCACCTTCAACTACCTGGGGCAGTTCGACCAGAGCTTTGGCGACGAGGCGCTGTTCCGGCCGCTGGACGAATCGGTGGGGCAAGCCCATTCGCCTGAGGCACCGCTGCCCAACGAGTTGAGTATCGACAGCCAGGTGTATGGCGGTGAGCTGGTCCTGCGCTGGACCTTCAGCCGCGAACGCCTCGCCCCACAGACCGTCGCCGAGCTGGCCCAGGCCTACCTGGGCGAACTGGACAGCCTGATCGAACATTGCCTGAAAGACGGCAACGGCGGCCTGACCCCATCGGACTTCCCCCTGGCGCGCCTGACCCAGCCGCAGCTCGATGCACTGCCGGTGCCGGCCGCGCGGATCGAGGACGTCTACCCGCTGACGCCGATGCAGGAAGGCCTGCTGCTGCACACCTTGCTGGAACCGGGCACCGGCCTCTATTACATGCAGGACCGCTACCGCATCGACAGCGAACTGGACCCGCAGCGCTTCGCCGAGGCCTGGCGGCAGGTGATCGCCCGTCACGAAGCCCTGCGCGCTTCCTTCTGCTGGAACGTCGGCGAGGACATGTTGCAGGTTATCCACAAGCCGGGCAGCACGCCTTTCGAATACCTGGACTGGAGCCTTGAAGCCGAGGCCGGCCATGAGCCGCGTCTTCAAGCCTTGCTCGAAAGCGAGCGCGAAGCCGGTTTCGATCTGCTCCGTGAGGCGCCGTTCCACCTGCGCCTGATCAAGGTCGGCGCGGCGCGCTACTGGTTCATGATGAGCAACCATCATATCCTCATCGATGCCTGGTGCCGCTCGTTGCTGATGGACGATTTCTTTGAAATCTACATGGCCATGGGCGAGGGCCGTGAGGCGCAACTGGTGCAGCCGCCGCGCTACCGCGACTATATCGGCTGGCTGCAACGCCAGGACCTGGTGCAGGCCCGGCAGTGGTGGAAACACAACCTGCAAGGTTTCGAGCGGGCCACCCATATTCCGAGTGACCGGCCGTTCCTGCGCGAGCATGCGGGAGCCACCGGAGGGATGCGGGTAGGGGATTGCCATACCCGTCTCGATGTCCGCGATGGCGCACGTTTGCGGGAGTTGGCCCAGCAGCATCAGCTGACCGTGAACACCTTTGCCCAGGCGGCCTGGGCTTTGGTCCTGCGTCGTTTCAGCGGTGATCGCGACGTGCTGTTCGGTGTGACCGTGGCCGGTCGTCCGGTGGATATGCCGCAGATGCAACGCACCGTCGGCCTGTTTATCAACAGCATCGCGCTGCGGGTGAAACTGCCCCGGGACGGCGTGACCTGCCGTGTGCGTGATTGGTTGAGCGGCTTGCTGGCGCACAATATGGAACTGCGCGAGTACGAATACCTGCCGTTGGTGAATATCCAGGAACACAGCGAGCTGCCCAAGGGCCAGCCGTTGTTCGACAGCCTGTTCGTGTTCGAGAACGCCCCGGTGCAGGTCTCGGTACTCGACCATGCGCAGAGCTTCAATGCCACTTCGGATTCGGGTCGGACCCACACCAACTTCCCGCTGACGGCGGTCTGTTATCCGGGCGATGACCTCGGGCTGCACCTGTCCTACGACCGGCGTTATTTCGAGGAGGCCAGCATCGAGCGTCTGCTCGGTGAGTTCAAGCGCCTGTTGCTGGCCTTGATGGACGGTTTGCACGGCGATATGGCCGACTTGCCGCTGCTGGCTGAAGAGGAGCGGGAATTTCTGTTGCACGGCTGCAACCAGAGCGAACGGGCCTATCCGTTGGAGCAGAGTTATGTGGCGCTGTTCGAGGCACGGGTCGAGGAACATCCGCAACGGATCGTGGCGAGCTGCCGGGATCAACAGCAAAGTTACGAGCAACTGAACCTGGCATCCAACCGCCTGGGCCATGCGCTGATTCAAGCCGGTGTCGGTCTCGATCAGCCCGTGGCGCTGCTGGCCGAACGGGGTCTGGAACTGCTGGGCATGATCGTCGGCAGCTTCAAGGCCGGCGCCGGCTACCTGCCGCTGGACCCGGGCTTGCCGGGCCAGCGCCTGAGCCGGATTGTCGAATTGAGCCGCACGCCGTTGCTGGTCTGCACCCGGGATTGCCTGGAGCAGGCGCGGGCCTTGCTGGCGGAGTTCGCCGAGCCGCTGCGACCGAAGCTGCTGGTCTGGGAAGACGTCCAGGAAGGGGGATATGCGTCGTCCAACCCGGGTATCCACAGCGCCCCGGATAATCTGGCCTACGTGATCTACACCTCCGGCTCCACCGGCCTGCCCAAGGGCGTGATGGTGGAGCAGCGCGGCATGCTCAACAACCAGTTGAGCAAGGTGCCGTACCTGCAACTGAGCGAGGCGGATGTGATTGCCCAGACGGCCTCGCAAAGCTTCGATATCTCGGTCTGGCAGTTCCTGGCGGCGCCGTTGTTCGGCGCTCAGGTGGCTATCGTGCCGAATGCCCTGGCCCATGATCCGCAAGCTTTGCTGGAGCATGTCCGGGAGCAGGGCATCAGTGTGCTGGAAAGCGTGCCGTCGCTGATCCAGGGCATGCTCGCCCTCGACCCGGTCAGCCTTGACGGCCTGCGCTGGTTGCTGCCGACCGGCGAGGCGATGCCGCCCGAGCTGGCCCATCAGTGGTTGCAACGCTATCCACAGGTCGGGTTGGTGAATGCCTATGGTCCGGCCGAGTGCTCGGATGATGTGGCGTTTTTCCGGGTCGACGAGGCCTCGACGCGGGGCAGCTACCTGCCGATCGGCCTGCCGACCGACAACAACCGTCTGTACCTGCTCGACGGTGCCGATGAACTGGTGCCGCCGGGGGCGGTGGGCGAGTTGTGCGTGGCCGGGATCGGGGTCGGTCGCGGTTATGTCAGCGATCCGTTGCGCACCGCGCTGGTGTTTGTGCCGCATCCATTCGGTGGGCCGGGTGAGCGCTTGTATCGCACCGGTGACCTGGCACGGCGCCGTGTTGACGGGGTGCTGGAGTATGTCGGGCGGATCGACCATCAGGTGAAGATCCGTGGTTACCGGATCGAACTGGGGGAAATCGAGGCACGCCTGCATGAACAGCCGGAGGTCCGCGAGGCGGCGGTCGGGGTTCAGGAGGGGGGCAACGGCAAGCACCTGGTAGGTTACCTGGTGGCGACGGATTCGGTGCTGGGGGTAAACGAGCGGCTGGAGCGGATTCGCCAGCGCCTGCGGGCCGAGTTGCCGGAGTACATGGTGCCGTTGCACTGGTTATGGCTGGACGCGCTGCCGTTGAACGCCAATGGCAAGCTTGATCGCAAGGCCTTGCCGGTCCTGGAGATCGGCCAGTTGGCCAGCCAGGACTATCTGGCGCCGCGCAATGAACTGGAGCAGATTCTGGCCGGGGTCTGGGCCGAAGTGCTGAAGGTCGAGCAGGTCGGTGTACGCGACAACTTCTTCGAACTGGGCGGGCATTCGTTGCTGGCCACGCAGATCGCTTCACGGGTGCAGAAGGTCCTGCAGCGCAATGTGCCGCTGCGGGCGATGTTCGAGTGCGGCACGGTGGAGGCGTTGGCGGCGTATATCGACGGGCTGGAAGCCAATGGGATCAGCGAGGATAAGGTTGATCGCCTGAGCGACCTGATGGCGGAGCTGGAGGGGTTGTAAGGGTGCCGGAGTAGGGAACCTGAATACACTGCAAAACCTGTAGGAGCAGAGCTTGCTCGCGAAGAGGCCCGTGAGGACGCCAAAAGCTTCGCGGGCAAGCCCTGCTCCTACAGTCACGTGTTTTGGCGCCAGATAGCGTCAGGCCCAGCCGTCTGGAGCTTGGCCGCGAATCACTTCGGCCCGAGAATCTTCAGCAGCTTGTCCGGTGACGGTGCACCCTGCTGCTGTTGCAGATCACCATTCTCATCGAGATAGAAAATCGACGGGGTCGCCGACAACTCCAGGTCTTCCATCAACTTCATGTTGGCATCGAGCTTGGCCTGGATCGGTGCCGGGATCGTGTCCAGCGGCTTGAGCTTGCTGCCCTTGCCGGCCTTCTCATGGTCATGCAGGGCCAGTTGCGGGTCCTTGGCGGTAAACAGCGCGGCCGCCTTGGCCGCGCTGTCCTCGCGGATAATCCCGACCATGATATGGCGCAATTGCACCTTGCCCGAGTCGACCCACGGCCGTGCCTGTTCCCAGAACATATTGCAGTACGGACAGTTCGGATCACTGAACAGATAGACGGTGCGCGGTGCATCCGGCTTGCCGTCCTCGATCCAGCTGCTCTTCTCCATCTGCCCCCAGACCTGCTTGGCCATCGGCCCGTACACCAGCTTGTGCAGCGGCGCCTGGCTCAGGTCGTTGCCGTTGGCGTCATACAGGTTGCCGGCGACCACATTCTTGCCATCGGCGGTCAGGTACAGGGCCATGCCCCGATTCTGGAACTGGGCGGCATAACCCCGCAGGCCACCCGGTGCGTCGAAGCTGCCGACGATTTTCGCGCCCTTGGCTTCGATGCTCTTGATCGGCGCGGGCAGTTCTTCGGCCTGGACCATGGGCGCTTGCAGCAGCAACGCGCCCAGTGCGGTGCTCAGGCTCAGGTTCAGCAGGTGGCGGTTGAAGGGCATAGCGGTTTCCTTGCGGTGGCCGGTGTGGCCGAAGTGGATTTGGGCGGACCGAAGTTTTCCAGGGCCCGGGCCAGGCTGGCCTGGGACAATTCGCCCAGGTGAGTACCCAGCAGGCGGCCTTCGGCGTTGTACAACAGGGTGGTGGGCAGGGCCATGGAGCCGACGCTCTGGGCCAGCTTGCCGGTACCGTCGAACAGCACGTTGTCCAGGTTCAGGCCCTGGGTCATCAGGAAGGTGCTGACGCTCTGCATGCTTTCGGCCTGGTTGACGAACAGGAAGGTCACGTCCTGGCGTTCATGCTGGGCTTTTTGCAGCACCGGCATTTCCCGTCGGCACGGCGGGCACCAGGTGGCCCAGAGGTTGATCACCAGCGGGCCGCCCTGGTAGTCGCGCAATTGCACCTCCTGGCCCTGGGCATTGCGCAGGGTGATTTCCGGCAGGCGGGTGCCTTGTTCGTAGAGGGTCATCGACAGGCTGGCCAGCAGCCAGAACGCCAGGCCACTGCCCAGGCCGAAACCCAGCGGCCGGCGCAGGGCCGGACGTCGCCAGCAGAACAGCACGGTGCCCGACAGCAGCGCCAGCACCCCCGGCCAGGCGAGGAAACCACCGTCGCGGATATCCAGCACCTGCAACGGATCTTCGCGAAAATAGCTCCAGTAGGCGATCACGAAACTGATCCGCGCCACCAGCATGGCCAGCATGAACAGACCGAACAGCACCGACTCCGGGTTGTCACCGCTGCGTTTCGCCACCCGCCAGCCCACCAGCGTCGCCAGGGCGAGGGCGAGCAACAACAGCAGGTGGTTGATCGACAACGCGAAGGTACCGAGGGTCAGGGTGAGCATCAGCGAGCATCCCGTGTGCTGTTCCAGTTCTGGAGAAAAGCCTTGGCATCGACTTCGCCGGTAATCCGGCTGGCCCGGCGTTCCTGGCCGTCCGGTGCGAGCCATAGCAGGGTCGGTGGTCCCGGCACTTCATAGCGGCCGAGCAGCTCGCGGCTGGCGGGGTTGTCGTTGGTCACATCCAGGCGCACCAGTCGGACATCGCCCAGGGCCGCCTGGACCTCGGCGTTGGAGAAGACGGTTTTCTCCATGATCTTGCACGACACGCACCAGTCGGCGTAGTAGTCCACCAGCACCCATTGGCCCCGGGCCTTGGCCGTGTCCAGTTCGCGCTGCAGGGCAGCCGGGTCATTGAGGGTGATAAAGGCATCGTGGGCCGCTGTCGCGCCGTTGGCCGCGGCCGCCCCGGTATAGACGTGCAACGGTCGCCACAGCTCGGTGCTGCCACCCGCCGCCCCGACCACCAGCAATGAACCCCAGAGGCCGAGCAGGACGCCGGCGCAGGTGCTCAGCAGGGCGGTGGGGCCCGGCTGCCGGGTCTGTTGCCAGATGCAGCTGCAGGCGATGATCAGCAGCAACGCGCCCCACAGGCCGAGCCACAGGGGTTCGCTGACCACCGGGCGGATCATCAGCACGGCGGTGCCGAGGAACAGGAAGCCGAACACCGCCTTGACCCGGTCCATCCAGGATCCCGGCTTGGGCAGGAAACGGTTGCCGACGGTCACCAGCAGCAACAGCGGCAAGCCCATGCCGATGCCCATGGTGAACAGCACCAGACCGCCTTCGACGATATTGCCGCTCTTGGCGATATACAGCAGGGCACCGGCCAGGGGCGCGGTCATGCACGGGCCGACCAGCAGGCCGGAAAGGGCGCCGAGTATCCCGGCCCCCACCAGGCTGCCGCCGCGACGGCCACTGCCGGCGTTTTCCAGGCGGTCACGCAGGGCCGCCGGCAATTGCAGTTCGAAGAAACCGAACATCGGCAGGGCCAGCACCACGAACAATGCGGCGAAACTGCCCAGCAACCAGGGTTGTTGCAGCAGCGCCTGCAAGTTGCCGCCGAGCAGGGCCGCGAGCATGCCCAGTGCGGCATACACCAGCGCCATGCAGATCACATAGCTGCCGGCCAGGGCAAAGCCGCGCCTTGGACTGGCGCCACTGCCCACTACCAGGCCGGCGAGGATCGGCAGCATCGGCAGCATGCACGGGGTGAACGCCAGCAGCAGGCCGAGGCCGAAGAAGGCCAGCAGGCTCCAGCCCAGGGCGTTGTGCTGCAGGTTGGCGGCCAGGGATTGATCCTGCGCCTGAGCCTGGCCTGGCGCCGTGGACACCGGGGCCTTGCCGCCCAGGTCGA
Organism: Pseudomonas sp. MWU12-2345; assembly: GCF_023242385.1. Lineage (NCBI taxonomy): Bacteria > Pseudomonadati > Pseudomonadota > Gammaproteobacteria > Pseudomonadales > Pseudomonadaceae > Pseudomonas > Pseudomonas sp. MWU12-2345. The sequence goes on from NZ_JALLJA010000003.1 coordinate 255,673, forward strand.
CGACCTGGCTTTGTGGCGGGTAGCACAGGCCGGCGTCGGCGCAGCCTTGCCAGCCCACGGTGACCTTGCCCGTGGCGCCGGCCGGGATCAGCAGCTCGAGTTCGCTGCGATAGACCTGCTGGTCGCCGAAGAACTCGTCGCTATGGTGCTCGCCCTCGGGCAGCGCGGGCCGCTGGGCCGGGTCGAGGCCGTCGAGCTTCAGGCGTTTCTGGTAGAGGTAATAACCGTCGGTGATCTGCCAGTACAGCCGGGTTTGTCCCGAGGCCAGGGTCTCGGTGCTGAAGGCGAAGGCCTGGCCGACGGGCAGGAAGTCCGGCTTTTTTACCGCGAACGGATCGTTACCGGCCTGGGCCAGGCCTGCGAAAAGGACAAAAACAAAGGTCAACAACCAACGCATAAAAAAGCCTTAGAACCGTGGCGAGTGGGGCAAGCCTGCAAGCAGGCGATTAACCGATCATTAACCCGATATTATCCGGGTTGTACACGGACTTTGTAGGCACCGGGTGATTAACTATTCTGCGGGCATTGGCGGCATAATCGCCGCTTAATCCATTTGCGTTCCAATCGACACATTTGCGCAGGTATCCCCATGCACGTACTGGTTTGCGAAGACGATGAACTGATCGCCAGCGGCATCAAGGCCGGACTGACCGCCCAGGGCATGATCGTCGAGCATGTCGCCAACGCCGCGGCGGCGCGGGCCATGTTACGCGCGGCCGAGTTCGACGTGATGGTACTTGACCTCGGCCTGCCCGACGAAGACGGCCTGAAGCTGCTGGCACAACTGCGCCAGAAGGGCCTGGAGATACCGGTGCTGATCCTCACCGCCCGCGACTCGGTGACCGACCGGGTCGACGGCCTGCAGGCCGGCGCCGACGATTACCTGCTCAAGCCCTTCGACCTGCGCGAACTCTTCGCCCGCCTGCAAACCCTGTTGCGGCGCGTGGCCGGGCGCAGCGTCAACCTGATCGAGCACGGCGCCCTGAGCTACGACCCGAGCAGCCGCGTGACCCTGCTCGGCGGCCAGCCGGTGGACCTGTCGCGCCGTGAGCAGGCGCTGTTGCAGGCGCTGCTGCACAACCGCGGCCGGGTCCTCTCCAGCGAGCAACTGAAAGACAGCGTCTACGGTTTCAGCGACGAGCTGGAAAGCAATGCCTTGAACGTGCATATCCACCACCTGCGCCGCAAGCTCGGCAACGGCATTGTCGAAACCGTTCGCGGCCTCGGCTATCGACTGGGCCCGGCGGGTAACGAGGACACCGCGTCATGATGAGCCTGCGTCTGCGCCTGAGCCTGACCATCGGCGCGGCGTTTATCCTGATCTGGGCCCTGGCCGCGACCTGGATGCTCAGCGACCTGCGCCACCAGATGATGTTTTCCCTCGACCAGCGCCTGGTGGCTTCGGCGCGCATGGTCGCCGGGTTGCTGGAGCAGTTGCCGCCGATTTCGACCAAGGGCGACGGCACCCATTTCAGCGCCGAACAGCTTAATATCCCCGGTGGCATGGCCTGCCAGGTCAGCTCCCTGCGCGGCGAGATCCTGGCCCGCAGCCACAACAACCCGGAACAGGCCCTGGAGGACCAGACCGCCGGTTTCCATGACCAGATGATCGACGGCGCGCCCTGGCGCAGCTTCACCCTGGTGCGCGGCGACGTGCATATCACCACCGCCGACCGCCAGGTCGAACGCGAGGCGCTGAACCTCTCGGTGCTGCTGGCGGCCTCGGTGCCGGTCGGTGTGGCATTGGTGGGTTGCCTGTGCCTGCTGTGGCTGGGGATCGGCCAGGGCCTGGCGCCGCTCAATCGCATGCGCGATGCCTTGATGCGCCGTAGCCCCGACTCCCTCGAACCCTTGCAGGTGCAGCCGCTGCCCCGGGAATTGCAGCCGCTGCTGGACACCCAGAACCAGCTGTTCCAGCGTATCGGCAAGACCATCGAGCGCGAGCGCCGCCTGACCGGCGATGCCGCCCACGAACTGCGCAGCCCGCTGACCGCGATCAAGACCCACCTGCAAGTGGCGCGCATGACCGAAGGCGCGGCCCGTGACCAGTCCCTGGCCCACGCCGAGGCCGGCGCCGACCGCCTGCACCGGACCCTCGAGCAATTGCTGCTGTTGGCGCGGGTCGAAGGCAGCCTGTCGTTCGACGATGGTGTGCAGTGCAATGCCGAGCAGGTGGCGCGCCTGGCGATCCAGGATTCGGCCAATGGCAATCGTGGTCGCATTGCCTTGCACCTCGCGGAAAACTTCTCCGCGGCGCCGCTGGAAATGCCCTCGACCCTGTCCATCGCCGCCTTGCGCAACCTGCTGGACAATGCCCTGCGCCACACACCGGGGGATGCGCCAGTGGAATTGAATGTGGAAACCATCGGCAACCGCGTGCGCTTCCAGGTCCGCGACCACGGCCCGGGTATCGCCCCGGACGATCTGCAACACCTGACCCAACGTTTCTGGCGCAACAGCACCAGCACCGGTTGCGGCCTGGGGCTGGCGATTGTCAACGCCATCGTCCAGCGTTGCGGCTGCGTGCTGCACTTCGACAGCCGTCCCGACGGGCTGCGGGTCGAACTGACCATGCCGTTGCAGGCGGTCTGAACCCCCTCTCCTGAAAAACTCCTGATGCAAAGCGTCGCCCGGGTGTAAATCCTGGCGGCGCCGGTGCGTTTCCAGAACACAAAGCCTGCGCGCACCCGCGCGCGGGCACAGGGTTTTGGTCACTATCAGCAGAGTATTGAGGGATCGAGAGATGTCAGTCGCTACCAGCCTTATCGAAAAATTACCGGTGGGTGCCAGTCAGCTGCCGGTTGGAACGCTCTATCAGTTCGACGAGTCGCCGATCCTGGCCCGCCAGAGTCGCCAGGAATCCAACGCTCGCAGCTACCCACGGCGTATCCCCCTGGCGCTCAAGCGCGCCAAGGGCCTGTATGTCGAGGATGTCGAGGGCCGCCGTTTCATCGACTGCCTGGCCGGTGCCGGGACCCTGGCCTTGGGGCACAACCACCCGGTGGTGATCGAGGCGATCCAGCAGGTCCTGGCCGATGAGCTGCCGCTGCACACCCTCGACCTGACCACGCCGGTCAAGGACCAGTTTGTCCAGGACCTGTTCGGCTTGTTGCCCGAGGCCCTGGCCAAGGAGGCGAAGATCCAGTTCTGCGGCCCCACCGGCACCGATGCGGTGGAGGCCGCGCTGAAACTGGTGCGTACGGCCACGGGGCGCAGCACCATCCTGTCCTTCCAGGGCGCCTACCACGGCATGAGCCAGGGCGCCTTGAGCCTGATGGGCAGCCTGGGGCCGAAAAAACCGCTGGGTGCACTGTTGGGCAATGGCGTGCAGTTCCTGCCGTATCCCTACGACTACCGTTGCCCGTTCGGCCTGGGTGGCGCGCAGGGGGTCAAGGTCAATCTGCATTACCTGGAAAACCTGCTGAACGATCCCGAGGGCGGCGTGCAGTTGCCGGCGGCGATCATTGTCGAGGCGGTGCAGGGCGAGGGCGGCATGATCCCGGCGGACCTCGACTGGCTGCGCGGCCTGCGGCGGATCACCGAGCAGGCCGGCGTGGCGCTGATCGTCGACGAAATCCAGAGCGGTTTCGGGCGTACCGGCAAGATGTTCGCCTTTGAACACGCCGGCATCATTCCGGACGTGGTGGTGATGTCCAAGGCCATTGGCGGCAGCCTGCCCCTGGCAGTGATGGTCTATCGCGACTGGCTCGACACCTGGGCCCCGGGCGCCCATGCCGGGACCTTCCGTGGCAATCAGATGGCCATGGCCGCCGGTTCCGCGGTGATGCGTTATCTCAAGGAACACGACCTGCCGGCCCACGCGGCGGCCATGGGCGCGCGTTTGAGCGAGCACCTGCGCATCCTGCAGCGGGACTTCCCGCAGTTGGGCGATATCCGTGGGCGCGGCCTGATGCTGGGGGTCGAACTGGTCGATCCGAGCGGTACCCCGGATGCCCAGGGTCATCCGCCAGCCTTTGCGCGCCTGGCGCCGCTGATTCAACGCGAATGCCTCAAGCGCGGGCTGATTCTCGAACTGGGCGGGCGTCACGGTGGCGTGGTGCGGTTCTTGCCGCCCCTGGTGATAAGCGCGCCTCAGATTGACGAAGTGGCACGGATTTTCGGTGATGCGCTGGCGGCGGCGGTGGCCGGCCTCTAATTTTTTGCCGGGCTTCAACGTTTCCTTCTACACGAGCGCTGCGCAGCGGGCGCGGCCTCATCCCCACACGACGGAGAACAGCAATGACTTCAGTATTCGACCGCGACGACATCCTCTTCCAGGTAGTGGTCAACCACGAGGAGCAATATTCCATCTGGCCGGACTACAAGGCGATCCCCAATGGCTGGCGCGCCGTGGGTAAAAGCGGTTTCAAGAAAGAGTGCCTGGACTATATCGAAGAGGTCTGGACCGATATGCGCCCGCTGAGCCTGCGCCAGAAAATGGAGGCGCAGGCCGTCGCGGGTTGAAGGCTTGCCCCCGCGCGCGATGGGGGCCGACTGTTCAGAGATCGTGATGGGCTATGTAAGGGTCCAGATTCTTCGCGTAGATCAATTCGCGCTTCAAATGATCGAGATCGTCAAAGACTTCCGATCCGTCGTAGCCCAGTGCTGGTGCTTTAAGGCAGAGCTGGTCGGGCATCCCGGCCTTTTGCAGGATCGGGATGACCTTCAATGAGCGGTCCGTTGAGCGATAGACCAGCACGGGGCCGTTCTCGACCTGGCCGAACAGAAACATGCCAGGTCGATGGAGTTGAGGATGGGTATCGAGCCTGAGTGTCCCGGGCAGGCCTCCGGGCGTCCCGGCCACCTGCACCATGCCGATGCTCTTGAGCCGCCATACCAGATCGCCAATGCTGCTGAATCTTTCGCTGTCAGGAATACCGGATCCGGCCGGGGCAGGGAACTGTCCTTCGCTGGCAATCAATGGGATCTCCGTGTAGGGCCTGTCTTTAGGTTTCTGGACCAGCAGGAAACCCTCGTTGGTGGTTTCAATCAGGAAGTCCGATGGCTTGTGCAGACACTCCCTGGAGTTGTGCTGGTTGGGGCGCAGGGGGGAGGACTGAATACTGATCTCCAGCTTCAGGTCCGCGCGGACCTGATGAACCCCATTGGAAAAAAGCGCCACTTCGCCGCTGTCAGGCGTGATCCGTAGCGCCGGCTTCCCCCCCGTGGCGACAGTACGCAGGCCCACCGCGCCTTGTAATTCGGCCAGACCGGGTATTTGCCTGAGCGTGTTGACATGGATACTTTCCACCAGCGCCAGCCATCGATGCGCACCGTATTGCTGTTGGTCGGCGCTGATCAGCTTGTGGGCAATATAGTTGAAGGTGGACAAGCGCCTGATGCTCGGACTCCATGCCGGGTCCCGGTTCTGCACGCGCTTCCCATCGGGATAGCTGATGGCCGTGTCCAGTGCCTGGATCCTGATACCGTGCTGGCGAGCGCCGACCAGCAATTGCCGCAGTGAATACTTGCCCTTCGGATCAATCGAGTCCTTGCTGTCCTCATTGCGAAGCAGGTTCTTCAGTTCGTCGGGTATCACACCCGTGGTGTGAAAGTCGTCCAGAAGCTGCTGGTCGAAGTCTTTCATCAGGTGCTGTACATAAATCCTTTGCACCTGCAGCTTCGAGAGAACCGGCAGGTTGTCGATCAGCAGTTGCCTCGCCATGGTTGACTTGGCGCCAGCGCCCAGCACCAGTCCCTGGCTGTTTTCGTAGATTTTTTCAAGGAACCGCGCCGGAGGACTTTCTGCCGGTAACTGCGGCACTGGGCGTTGGCCAGGGATGACCTGGGTGTGGGCAAAGAAGGCCTGGGCGGTTTTCTCCAGGAGTTCCTTGCGGCGAGAGAATTCGCTGCGGATATTGCGATTGACGCTATTCGTGGCATTGCCGGAGTCCATTATCGCGACACCCTTTTTTTCGCGGATTTCGGGGTTGAGCAAGTCCCTGAAGCGGGGCGAAGCTTCAAACGAGACATTCCAGGGTACTTTTACCGACAGTTTCAGGTCGGCGCCGATGAAGTTGGTATGGGTGGTGCTGGAGGCGATCGGCAGCAGCGTTTGTGCCGCGGGTCCGATCACCACATCTTCGACCTGCAGGCCGATAACGCCTTGGGCCATGGCCAGTCCCGGGGCAATTCTGGAGTGACGGCTATTGGCATGTTTGTTTTCCAGCAGGGCAATCCATTTACCCCCGGCGCCATTCAGCCGATCGGCGTGGATGACCTGATTGGCATGCTGGACCATCACCCGTCCGTGGTCGAACAGGGCGCGTTCATCTTTCGAGAGTGAGTAGCTCGCCGCACAATCGAGCGCCTGAACCCGAATACCGTGAGCTTGCGCGGTGCTGACCAGGCGATGGTAATTGTAAAAGCCCGGCGAGGAGCTGCCATACACGGTGCCCAGTACTCGCAAGTGGGTATCCAGTTGATGGCTCATGATTCCGGTTTTGTGGAAGTGGTCCAGGTGAATCTGCTCGATATCGGTTCTGAGGTGTTCCAGATAAAGGGTTTTCACGCCTTTTTCAGCCAAGGTGGCCATGTTCTCGATCAGGAACAGCTTGCTGCCCGGGCTGGTCAGCACTTCGCCGAGGACCAAGCCTTCGGCGTCTTGATAAAAGGCTTCGATCATTGCGCGAGGGCTGGTGCCACGGCTTGGCTGGGGGCGCGTGGGCGCGGGCGGCAGTGCGCTGTTTCTGAAGAAAGTGTCGGAATTCGCCAGCAGCCGTGCGCGCAGCTCCACGAGCTTCTTCTTCGTGGCGATTTGCACGAGGGAACTGCTGGTGTTCGACAAGGCTGGCGCCCGGGCGACAACCAGTCGATGTTCCTCAGGCAGTTGATACTGACGCAAGGCCGTTGCAGCACTGTTTTCTTTCCAGATATCGCTGCCCGCGACCCGGTACAAGGCCGGGCCCGAGGGTAGGAACTCTTCCCGCGCCTGGGCGCAGTAGGACCTGACGCTTTCGTCATAGCGGACCATGACCACCTGGCCATCTTCGAGATTGACGAACTTGCGCTGCTGGGCCACGCGAAACCCTTCGCTGTCGGCGGGCGGCAGGCCTTTGGGCGCGGGCCTTGAGTAGGCGCTCAAGGGGCGGCCCGGCGATAGGCTGTTGGCAACGGGACCGACGATGCTGCTGATGGCAATGGGGGCCGTGCCGGGGATTTGTGCGACGGGAGCCACTACCGGCCTGACGGGCGGTGTGCCCCCGGGGGCGCTCGGCAGCACCGGGGTGCCGGTGGCGGGCAGGCGGTTGCGTATCGCCGGGCTGATTTCGGGGAGTCTGATGGCCGGCAGATCGGGTTGTCCGGTGCCGGAGGTGCCGGGGCGAATCGGTGTTTTGGGGGACATGACGGAATCCTTTCGTTGAGCGTGTTCTCACTGGGCCGGCCAACGGCGCGTCTTGTGCCGTGGGCAAGCCCGGTCCGGTGTTTCTCGGGTAGGGTTGGAGGCCCCGCGCGGCTAGCGCGGGGTGTGGATAAACAGGTCCGCAGGGTCGACAAGGGAGGCTTCGTCGTTGTCGGTGCGCCACTGCTGCGTCAGCGTGTCGTAGGTGATTGCGTCGTAGGCCGCCTGGGAGCGTGTACTTGACGTCGAGTCGCTGATCACCCTGAGTCCTTTGATCCTGACGCGGTTGCTGGCCAGCTGGTCGTCTGCCTGATGCTGTTCGATACAGCGCTTTATGGCGTCCAGATCGGCATGGGCGCGGGCATCCAGTTCCTGCAGCAACAGCTGGTCGAAGATCCGGTCCACCTCATACCGGGCGCCGGATGTCACGACGATGTAGATCAGGTCCATCGGTTGCGCGGGATCGTCGTGGGTCGGCAGCAGGAAGCGGATATTGCCGACCCATAGCTGCTGGGGGGCGATCCTGATATCGCCGGGCGTTACGATCTGCGCGCTTGCCTGGGTATGGATGTACCAGGTCGACGCATTGGTGATTTTCGCCAGGGCTCCCGGCGTCGACAGGCGGATGGTCGCGCCGGAGCAGGGATAGAGTTCATAGGTTGAACTCATTCCCTCCAGGGTGTAGATCGTCGAGGCGCCGCCGGCTTTGAAGTCGACGCGCTGCGGATGGTCCTTCAGCAAGGCGCTCTGGCTTTCCGGCGAACGGAACAGGCAGTTGCCGGTACGCCTGCGTAATGAGGCACGGCCATCGATGCTCCTGATGCCCGGGTTGCGGCTGTCGTCGAGATAGCTGGCGGTTGGCGCGCCGACCTGGTATGAACTGCCATCGCGCAGCACCAGGACAATCCCATGGTTCAGGTCGAACCCCGTGGTATGCAAAGCGGCACCGACATCGGTCGCTTTGCCCGCGCCTTCGACCACCCAGTCCTTGAGCGTCAGTTGTGTCTGGTCGTCGAACCGCAGGCTCAGGCTGGCCTCGCTGTAGCTCAGGTAGTTGAAGGCACCGATCCTCTTCGATTGCACCTGGTAACGCGTGCTGACCTGCTCGATCTCAGCGCTGTCGTAGTCGAGGAACAGCGTGGTTGAGGGGCGCGTGTCGTCGGGTGTGACCTGGAAGGTCGTGTGCAGGGTCTGCCTGGCGATGAAGTAGCCGTTCGTCGAGGCTCCGGGAAGCCTGTACTCGCCGCCATTGACGGGCTGCGGGGCTGGCGGGAGTTTCCCGAGGACCAATACCGTTACCCGGATATCCTGGTCGTCGGTGCCTTCCAGGGTGGCCGGCAGATCGGGTTTGAGGGTGTGGCCTTCCTGGGTGACAAACAACAACAGGTCATTTTGCAGTTGCCGCCCGCCGTCGTGCCTGTAGACATCCCGGATGGTCAACTGGTGACTGGGCAGCACGCCATTTTCGTCCCGCAACGAGGTGACAACCAGCGCGGTGTCAACGATGCGCCAGCTCTGGATACGCTCCATGGGCCAGTCCAGTTCGATGGTACTGGGTTCACCGCCGTCCTCGTCGAGGATCACGGTTCTTCCCGCAGGAGTAATCCGGTAGTGGTCCTTGCCGGCTCCTCCAGCGACCCTGCTCTGGGTACCCTTGAGTATGAAGTGGTCGTCGCCGGCGCCGCCGCTCGCCTGGTCGTCGATACCCTGCAGGCTGATGTGATTGGCCTGCGGGTTGCCGGTCACGCGACTGCTGCCACCGGCAAGGGTCTCGACATGCTCGATGGCGGCCAGCGTGGCATAGGCGACCGGGTTGAGATCCGCGGCGTTACGGCGCAACCCCAAGGTGCCGCTGTCCAGGTCAACCTCGTGGCCGACGAAGTGGAGGTTATTGCGCGACGGGACCTGCCCTTGCAGCGACAGCGTATCCTGGCCGTCTCCACCCTGTAGCGCACTGATGGCGGGCACGTTGGGGGAGGTCAGGGTGGCCTGGGTCTGGAACAGAAAGGCGTCATCCCGATCGCCGCCGGTCAGGGTCTTTTTGCCGGTGGAAAAGGCAAAGTAGTTGGGTTTGTCGCGCACGCCGATGACCCGGTCGTTGCCGCCGCCCAATTGCCAGAGCAGGCCCTTTTTTTCCCCCGGCGTTCCGCTGACCAGACCCGGGATTTGCCCCAGGCCCTTTGCGGCATCGATGACATCGTCGCCTTCGCGGACCACCGGCGTATTGACGGTCGTATAGGGTTGTTCCTCGCCCTCATCCCAGCGCGCTGCCCAGTGTTTGACGGGCTCCAGCTCAACGTGGAAGTTGCCGTTCACCACCCCCGCGAGGGTTTCCTTCATTTCCACGTCGAGGAGCGCCCTGGCGCGGGTTTCCAGGGCCTTGCCATAGTCGACCCGGGTGCGCTCGACCAGGTAGCGGTCCATGACCTCCTGGTCCAGCGCCTGCCCGGTAAAGGCGAACCAGCCCGAACGCCAGCGCTCGTTGACGCTCAGCTCGATATAGTCGTCGATATCGTCGACCTGGCGCACGGCGCTGTAGATCTTCGCACCGACGATCAACACCGCGCAGGCGACGAGACCGAGGGGGCCGGCGGAGCTGAAGCCGGCGGCGGCGGCCGCGCCGAGGGCCAGCGACAAGGTGGCGCTGGCAATGCTGAACCCGGCGGTGACGTAATGGTCCATGGCCTCCTTGCCGCTGGCCTTGGCGGCATTGCTGAACGCCACCACGGCACTGTGGATATCGAACGGCAGGGTCAGCACATTGCCCAGCAGGCCGGCACTGCGGCTGACCAGCAGGCCGGCGGAGGTGGCGCGAAAGCCCTGGAAAATCCTGCCGCCCTGGCTGAGCAGGGCCTCCCCGGTTTTCCTCAAGCCGCGCTCGACCAATATGGACGTCAGCTCGGCGCCAATGCTGCCGGCGTTCACGGCCGCTTCGGTGACGTCGCGCTTTTTCAGCGCTTCACGGATGCCGACCAGGCCGCTGTAGATCCCGTAGGCCTGCATGCCGGATCCCGCCGTGAGCATGCTGCGGCTCTTGGCGGTATCGATCCAGCTCGGAAGGCTGAAGGTGACATATTTGTGCGTGAGGATTTGCAGGTTCTGCAAGCGCACCAGCAACTGATTGAGATGCTTCATCAGGTTGGCGGCCAGCGCCGGTTTTTCTGTCCCGAGCAAGGGCGGGGCCTGCTGGGAGCGTTGCGAGCCTATTTCAAACAGCACGTCGATCGGGCGCTGATGGCTGTCGTCCCCGGTCTCCAGATGCCGTTGCAGTTCATCCGGATCGAACTGCAAATCATCCACCAGGGCCCGGCCGCTGCCCTGGAGTTGCGGGTCGGCACTGTCGAGGGCGCGTCCGCCGAGCCTGGCGCCCATGTCGTAGAGTTCCACGCGACTGATGACAAAGCTGTCCAGGGTCACCGGTCCCAGGCGCGCGTCCAGTTCGGCGAGGCCGGCCCGGCCCCTGGCCGGTGAGGGAACGGGGCTGGTGGAAGGCTTCTTGACGGCAGGGTTTGCCACAAGGTCCGAGATGACAATGCCATCGACGGGTCTGGCGACCCGATCATTCCTGCTGAGTGTGTTGGCCATGGACAAGTCCTTTTATCGTGAGTTTTGAGGAACCGCACGAAGGAGTATCTCCAGGGGTGTTTTTGCGCTTGAGGTATCTGTTTATGGTTTCAGCCTGTCCTTGTCGGGGATGAGCGGAATCTGCAGCGGGACAACGCTTGTCTATAAGGGAGCCAGTTTCTCCAGGACTTGCGTGATCGAGTCTTCAAGCCCGGTCAGCGGGTCGGCGTTCTCGTTCTCGAGCACCAGCAGCGTACTGCCGGCCTGACTGATCGCCGACTTCACGGCCTGCGGAGGCTGACGGTGATCCAGCACCAGTTTCACCTCGGCGTCCTTGAGGGTTGCGCTCAGCTTGGCCAGGGCCTCGGGCGTCCATTGCTCGTCGGCCCGGGCATCGACCTGGATCAGCTCCAGGTTGAGTCCGCCTACCAGGTAGTTGAAGCGCTCGGAGAGGCTGAACACGCTCAGGTTGTCGGCTTTGGCCAGCCGTGCTTCGCTGTCGGCGCTGAGCTTGAGCAGGCGCTGCTTGAGGGTCGCCAGGTTGCTCTCGATCTTCGGCTTGGCCTCGGGGGCCAGGCGCACCAGGTCGGCGGCGATCACATCGGCCATCCGTCCCAGGTTGTTGCTCGACAGCCAGGGCTGGCTGTTCAGACCGTCCACGCCGTTGCCCGGCTGCACCGCGATACCCGCCAGGCCGCCGTCCACCGGATGGGCCGCATCGACCTCGACGATTCGCACATTGCTGCGGCGGGCCATGGGGTAGAGCGGATCCTCGGGCCACAGCGAACGCAGCCCGATCACTGCGTCGGCATTGTTCGCCAGCTTCTGCAGGGCCGGGGCCCCGCGACCGCTGAAATAGGCGCTCTGGCGACTGCCCGGCAGGTTGGCATCGGCGGCCCGTTGCAGTTCCACGTCGGTGTCCTTGAGCAGGATTTCGCCCAGGCCGTAGGTGATCGGCAGGCTGGCGAGAATGCGCACCGGTTTGGCCGTGCTGCTGGCGTGCAACGCTACGGTACCCAGGCCGTGATTGGCGGTGATCTGCAGAGGCGCCTGGTTGGCGAACGACGCTACGCTGTACAGGCTACTCAGGGTCAGGGCGAGCGCCAGGGGGAGAAAAACAGGCATTTATCCAATATTCCCTTTGAGGCTGGGCACGGTGCCACGGGCGAGCGCCGCGAGGGCGAAGGCGATACCGGCCATCAGGATGATCGCCGCGCCGGACGGCACGGGCAGGTCGAACAGGATCGGCAGCAGGATGCCGCAGAGGGTGCTGACGGTGGCAATCGCCACCGAGATCCAGAAGAACCCCTTGAGCGACTGGCTGAGCAGACGCGCGGCGGCGGCCGGAATCACCAGCAGGGCGCCCACCAGGATTGCGCCGATGACTTTTACCGCCGCCACGGTGATCAGCGTCACCAGCACCACGAACAGGTAGTCGAGGGTTTTCACCGCGACACCGCGCACCGCCGCCAGTTGCGGGTTGAAACTGGCCAGCATGATGCGGTTGTACAGCGGCAGGCTCAGGCCCATCACCAGGCTGCCGACAATCAGCAGCACCAGCAGGTCGTCGCCGTTGACCGTCAGCACCGAACCGAACAGCACGTTTTCCAGGATATGCACGTTGATCTTGCCGGCCAGCACCAGCAGCAGGCTGGCACCGAGGGCCAGGGACACCGAGAGAAAGACCCCGATCAGGGTATCCGGCGCCAGGCCGGTACGGTTGCGCAGGTAGTTGAGCAGCACGCCGAACAGCAGGCAGTAGCCGAACAGGCTGCCGTAGGGGCCGGTGTAGGGTTCGCCGAGCAGGATGCCGATGGCCACGCCGGTCAGGGCCGCGTGGCCCACGGCTTCGGAAAAGAACGCGAAGCGCTTGACCACCACCAGGGTGCCGAGGCCGCCCAGCACCGGGCCAATCAACAGCCCGGCGATCAGGGCGTTGACTACAAAACCGTAAGCCAGCGCCGCCGGCAGGAAACCGGACGAGGCCCAGCCCTGGATCATCAGGCGAAAAGCTTCATAAGTCATGGCCGGGTCTCCTCGTTGAGGCTGCGCGGATGGGTGGAGAACAGGCTCAGCAGGCGGTCCGGGGTCAGGGCCTCGGCCGGCGAGGCATCGAACAGCACCCGGCGATTGAGGCCGGTGACCCGGTCGGCCAGGCGCTTGACCGCTTCCAGGTCATGTTCGATCCACAACACGGTGATGCCAGCGCGGCGCCAGTCGAGCAGCAAGCGCTCGAAAACCCGGATGCCGGCTTCGTCCAGGGCTGACATCGGTTCGTCGAGCACCAGCAGTTGCGGTGCCGGAATCAGTCCCTGGGCCAGCAAGACCCGCTGCCGTTCGCCGCCGGACAAGGCGCCCATGCGGCGCTTGCGTTTGTCCTGCATGCCGACCCGTTCCAGGGCCTCGCCAATCGCTCCGGCGAAATACCGGGACAGTCCGAGGAAAGCCGGACGGCGCTGGCACATGGCGGCCATGAAATCGTCGACGGTCATCGGCAGGCCGCGGTCGAACTCCAGGGCCTGGGGCACATAGCCGATGATCCCGGGAGCCTCGGGCCATTCCAGGCTCAGGCGTCCCTGGTGGGGCATCTGCCCGAGCAGGGTCTTGATCAGCGAACTCTTGCCGCCACCGTTGGGCCCGACCAGGGCGTGCACATGACCGGGGCGAACCTGGAAGCTGACCTGATCGAGAATGGTGGTGTTGCCCAGCACCAGATCGATGCCGTCGAACTTCAACGTCGGGCCGATGGCCCGGACGACCAACCGTTCGGCGGCGGTCATACCCCGGCCTCCTGAATCGCCCGGACCACGGTGTCCAGGTTGTCGGTCATTTCCTTCTCGTACTTGTCGGCGCTGTAGTCGCCATAGGAAATATGCGACAGCGGATAGATCCGCACCCCCGACTCGCGGCGGATGGTCTCGACATAGGTGGACGGGAAGTCCAGTTCCGAGAAGATCACCTTCACATCCAGCTCGCGCAGTTGGTCGATGGTCTTCTTCAACTGGCTCGGGCTCGGTTCGATGCCGTGGGCCGGCTCGACCACGGCGGTGACTTCCAGGCCGAACTCCCGCAGCAGGTAGTCATAGGCCGCATGCACCGTCGCCACCCGCAGGTCGGCATTGGGTGCCTGGGTCAGCTTGGCCAGGGCGTCGGCGCGGATCTGCCGCAGGCGCTTGCCGTAGGCCCGGGCGTTGGCGGTGTAGGTCTTGGCATTGTCCGGGTCGAGCTTGCCGAGTTCCCGGGCAATATTGTTGACCTGGGCGATGGAGGCGCTGATGGAGAGGAAGGTGTGCGGGTTGACCACCTTGCCGGCGCCTCGCGCGGCGGTGCCGGTGGCGGCCAGCAGCGGCACGTTTTCATTGGCCTCGATCACCGGGATGTCGGGCTTTTCGCTGGCGGCGATCATGCGGTCGGCGAAGTCGTCATGGCCGACGCCATTGACCACGATCACATCCAGCGTGCCGATGCGCTTGATGTCCTCGGCCCGAGGCTCGTAGGCGTGGGGATTGAAGCCGGCCGGGATCAGCGGCACCACCTCGGCCTTGTCGCCGACGATATTCGCCACGTAGCTGTAATAAGGATGCAGGGTGATGCCGATGCGCAGGCGCTTGGCCGGGTCGGCCTGGACCTGGAAGGACAATAGCAGGGGCGAGAGCAGCAGCGCGAGCAACAGGCGACGGCGGCCGAACAGAGCGGAAATGGACATGGGTAGACAGTCTTCCCTGGGGTGAGTCGGAAGGTTCAGTGCCGATGCTGGCGGGTTACGCCGGCATCGAATTGCGCGACCACCCGCTGCCAGCCGGCGGCGATCAGGGCGCTGTCGCTGAGATCGGCGGGGGCCGCCAGGTGGTTGCCGCGGTTGAGCCAGATGTCCGGCGCGGCGTTCGCATCGTTGCCGACCCGCATCAGGAACGAACCGGCAGTGGCCGTGGCGTGGCTCAGGCCGAAGTAGGCGCGCTGGTCGAGCAGGCGCCAGGCGTGGCCGCCGCGACTGACCGAGCTGGCGTCCTGGGCAAAGGGGGCAAAGCCTTCTTCGCCGAGTTGCTCTGGGGCGGGCAGGGCCTGCTGGTCCTGTTGCAGCAGGTGGATTTCGTCGAGGGTGACCCGCAGGTCGGCGTAGATACCCTGCTCGCCGGGGCTCAGGTCGCGGCGCGCATCCACCTGATAGGCCTCGAGGGTGCTGACGTCCTGCTTCTCGCCATGCAGCGCCACCACGGAACCGGCGACCAGCAGCACGATCAGGCAGAACAGCAGCACGTAGAGGGTTTCATGGCCGGCCCCGGCGGGGCGGACAATCTGGGTGGTCGAGGTGCTCATGGGGCTTCGATATCCCCATGGTCGATTTCAACGATATGCCCGGGACCGGCGTCGAACAGCACATAGAAATCGGTCGCCGGCTTCTTGAAGGTCAGGGTCGAGTCCTGCCCCAGCTTGCCCGGCAGCAGGATGCTTTCGTCATAGCCGATCACGTCCAGGGTCACCCCGGTGGCCGCGCTGCCATCGGAGAAACCGCCCTTGCATTGAATCTGTTCGGCATCGATCTGCTTGCACTCGCAGATCGGATTGTGGGCCAGGGCACTGGTACTGAAACCGGCCGCCAGCAGCAAGAAACAGGCGGTAAGCGCCTTGGGTGGCGTGAAGATCATTTTCGCGCTCCTTGTTTGTCCAGCCAGGCAAGGGTGGCCGGGGAGGCCTGGCGCAGTGGAAGAGAGGCCTGGTACACCGAACCGTCCCAGCCCTCGAGGGTGATCCACAGTTCGGCATCGTCCTGGGTCCGGTCGGGAATCGGCACCACGGCATTCATGCGATAGGCGGTGCCGAAGAAGATCACCCCGGCGGCGCGCAGGCTGCGGGGTTTGCCGACGCGCAGGTAGGCGGCCTTGACCTGCTCGCCGCAGCTGTCGCAGAGGCGCGCGTTGAAGCTTTTCAGATAACCGGCGGGTCCGTCGCGACGGGGTCCTTCGTCCCAGAGTTCGGCCATTTCCAGGCTCCAGGGGCCGACCTGGATTTGATTGAGGTGCTTGCCCAGGCCGGTGTCGCCACGGAACAGCGCGGCATCGGAAAAGTAGCGCGGCATAAAGCCCAGGGGGATCAGCACCAGCAGGATATTCAGATGGAAGCGCCACTTGTGCCAGAAGCGGCGGAGGGGCGAGGGCGCCGGCAGCGGGCTGTCCTTGCTCACGGGGTCACCTCCGGAGTCTCGGTATTCCGCGCCCGGACCTTGGGCGCCGGCGCCCGTTCGGTCTTGGCACTGCGTTTCAGGGCCTGGGCGGTAGCCAGGGCGGTGCGCTTGGTCCAGATCAGCAGGCCGCTCAAGACCATCATGCTCAGCACCAGGCCGAAGAAGAACCAGATCAGCTTGATCCACAGGCCGCCGAAATCCCCGGTGTGCAGGGGCCGCATCGATTCGGTGACGAACTCCAGGTTGTTGCGATCCGAGAGCAGGCGTGATTGTTCGATCTTGCCGCTGTAGGGGTTGATCTGCAGGGTCTGGTACATCAACGGATAACCGCTACGGCCGCCGACTTCGATGGGGCTGAAGGCGTTGCCGGGCAGGCTGACAAAGCTCGAATCGAGCCCGGGAACCCGTTGCTGGGCGATGCGCAGGGCTTCGTCCGCGCCGAGCATCGGCGCCGGCCGGCCGTCGGGCATCAGCGGTGCGCTGTCATGGGAAATGATCGCCGGGATCGGCCGGCTGGCGAAGCTGATCTGGTTGTCGGCGAGGATCGCCTGGATCAGGAACCAGGTGCCGGTGATGGAAATCACCGTGATAAACCAGATCGACCAGATGCCGCTCAGCCGGTGGAAATCCCCCCAGAAAATCCGCGCGCCGTGGTTGAAGCGCAAGGTCGGCTTGAAGAAGCCCTTCCAGAAACGCTTGTACACCACCAGTCCGGTGACCAGCGACGCCAGCAGCGGTAGTCCGAGCAGCGACACCAGGTACCAGCCCCAGCTGTAACCGTTGACGAAAGGCACCAGCCACCAGCCGTGCAGGGCGCGGGTGAACTGCTTGAAGTCGAACGGCGGGCTGATGCCCTGGATCACCCCGGTATAGGGATTGACGTAGACGATCACCGAACGGCCGTCGGGGTAGTTGATATCGGCGCGCAAGGCGAAATGCGCTTCGTCCGGGCGAATGATCTGCTGGACGATCACCTCGGGATCGCTCTTGGCGATGGCGGCGATCACCTGGTCGAAGCTGAGCAGCGGCGCGTCGTCGAACGGCTTGCTGGCGCGGATCTCGGGATTGGCCAGCCAGACGATTTCCTGGCTGATCACCGCCAGGGTGCCGGTGACACAGACGATCAGGACAAAGAACCAGATGGGCAGCGCCAGCCAGCCATGGACCAGGAACCAGAGTCTTGAGCGGGATTTCTTCGAGGTGGAAGGCTTCGACATGGGAAAGCGGGGGCTCGATTTCTAAGGGTGTCATTTGGATAAGACGGATGAGCCTTGGAAAAACGTATAAGGAAATGAAAGTAAATGTTTCAGCGGTCAAAACCGCCTTGGTCGCCGAGCGACGTTGCCCGGTCCGCCTAATTTCCCTGTACGGCCATCCGTTAATCGAAGCACAGCCAAGTGCACGGCGCATTCGCGCGCCCGGCACTTGCGATCCGAGATCAAGGGAGAAGAGTCGTCATGAACACTGCATTGAGTTTGGATATCCGGCCGCTGCTGACCGGGTCGGGCACCTTGCCCATGCTGATCCAGGCGCCTGAACCCGGTCTCGACCTGCGCGAGGCGTTCGCCGAATGCAAGCCGCTGATCGACGCGCACCTGTACCGTGCCGGCGGGATTCTGCTGCGCGGTTTCGAGGTGGGCGGTGCCGAGGCCTTCCGCGAGTTCGCCGCCGGTTTCGGTCATCCATTGCTCAACTACGAGTTCGGCTCGACGCCGCGCAGCAACGTGACCAAGGGGGTCTACACCTCCACCGAATACCCGGCGCACCAGAGCATTCCGCTGCACAACGAGCAGGCCTACACCCTCGAATGGCCGATGAAGATCTGGTTCTACAGCATGATCGCCGCGCAGACCGGCGGCGAGACGCCGATCTGCGACAGCCGTGAAGTCTATCGGCGGGTCCCGGCGCGGATCCGCGAGCGTTTCATCAGCAAGGGCCTGATGTACGTGCGCAACTATGGCAACGGCCTGGATGTGGAGTGGAGCCAGGTGTTCAACACCGAGGACGAGGCGCTGGTCGAGGCCTACTGCCGGGCCCATTCCATCGAATGCGAGTGGAAGGACGACGGCGAGTTGCGCACCCGCCAGCGCTGCCAGGCGGTGGCCCGGCACCCGGTGACCCAGGACATGGTCTGGTTCAACCAGGCGCATCTGTTCCATGTCTCGAACCTGCAGCCGGAAGTGCGCGAGACCCTGCTCGATGCGGTGGATGAGGAAGACCTGCCGCGCAATGTCTATTACGGCGACGGTTCGGCCATCGAGGTCGACCTGCTGGACGAAGTCCGTGGCGTGCTCGACGACTGCACCATCAGTTTTCCCTGGCAGGAAAACGATGTGCTGATGCTCGACAACATGCTCAGCGCCCACGCCCGTTCGCCGTTTACCGGCAAGCGCAAGGTGGTGGTGGCGATGGCCGAGGGGTACGCGCAATGAATCCGCGGGACGCACAGCAACTGGCCCGCCGTTTTATCGCGTTGCCCGAGGAAAAGCGCAAGGTCTTCCTCGCCGCGATGGACCGGGAGGGCGTCGATTTTTCGTTGCTGCCCATCGTTGCCGATAACGGCGTCGCCGAACGCGACGGCCTGTCCTATGCCCAGCAGCGCCTGTGGTTTCTCTGGCAGCTCGACCCCACCGGCGCGGCCTACAACCTGCCGATGGCCGTGCGCCTGAATGGTGTGCTGGAGCTGCCTGCGCTGGAGCAGGCCTTCAGCGCCCTGGTGGCGCGCCATGAGTGCCTGCGCACCACCTTTGGCCAGGACGGCGAGCGGGCTTTCCAGCGCGTGGCCGAGCCGAGCGCGGTACGCATCGCGATCAGCGACCTGTCCGCGCTGGCCCCTGAGCTGCGCGTGCAGCGCGCCCGGCAAGCCATGGCCGAGGAGGCGGGGCAGTCGTTCGACCTGGAGCGCGGGCCGTTGCTGAACATTCGCCTGCTGCGCCTGGCCGAGCAGGAACATGTGCTGTTGCTGACCCTGCACCACATCATCGCCGACGGCTGGTCGATGAATATCCTGGTGGATGAGTTCACCCGTTTGTATGACGCCTGCGTCGCCGGCCAGGCACCGGGCTTGTCGCCCCTGACCGTGCACTACCGTGACTACGCCCTGTGGCAGCGCAGCTGGCTCGAAGCCGGTGAGCGTGAACGGCAACTGGCCTATTGGCGCGGGCACCTGGGCGAAGAGCATCCGCTGCTCGACTTGCCCACCGACCGGGCCTATCCGGCCCAGGCCAGTCACCGTGGCGCGCGTCTGGAAGTACGGGTCGACGCGGACCTGCGCCAGCAACTCAAGAGCCTGGCCCAGCGCCAGGGGGTGACCTTGTTCGTGGTCCTGCTGGCTTCGTTCAAGACCCTGCTATACCGCTACAGCGGGCAAACCGATATCCGTGTCGGTGGCCTGATCGCCAACCGTACCCGCAGCGAGACCGAGGGCCTGATCGGTTTCTTCGTCAATACCCAGGTGTTGCGCAGCGAGGTCAGTGGCCAGCAGTCCTTCGCCGAGTTGCTGCAGCGCGTACGCGAGGCCGCCGCCGGTGCCCAGGCCCATCAGGAACTGCCGTTCGACGCCTTGATCGAGGCCCTGCAACCGGCCCGTAGCCAGAGCCACAACCCGCTGTTCCAGGTGATGTTCAACCACCAGCCGTTGGTTACCGATGTGCAGGGCAAGACCCTCGCCTGCGGGCTGCAGGTGCGGCACCTGGGTGCGGAGGAGGGCGCTGCGAGTTCGCGGGAGCACGCCGCCGCCAGCGACTTGATGCTGGAGACCCGTGAGGAAGGCGAGCAACTGTTCGCGGCCTTTACCTATGCCGCTGATATTTTCGACGCTGAGACCATTGCCCGTCTGGCCGGGCACTGGCGCAATCTGCTGGCGGCTGTGTGCCGCGATCCGCAACAGGCGGTGGCGCAGTTGCCGATGTTGGCGCCCGAGGAAATCATCCAGTTGCTGGGCCATTCGACCGGCAAACCGGCATCGGTCGCTGATCCGATGCTGCTGCCGCAGCTATTCGAAGCCCAGGTCCGGCGTACCCCCGACGCCACCGCGCTGATCCTCGCCGAACCCCAACCCAACACACAACTTCTGGCCGACTCTCAACCTGTGGGAGCCGGCTTGCTGGCGATGGCGTCCGGACAGGCGGTGCAAGGCTCAAGGGCCTCATCGCCAGCAAGCCGGCTCCCACAAAGGGGGGCGGTCGCCGATCCGGTGTTGTTCCCACAAGGGAGCTGCGCACCGTGCCTGAGCTACGCCGAACTGAACCGCCGCGCCAACCGCCTGGCCCATCTGTTGCGCGAGCGCGGTGTCGGCCCCGACGTACTGGTGGGGCTCGCCATGTCCCGCAGCCTGGAAATGGCCGTGGCCATCCTCGCCGTGCTCAAGGCCGGTGGCGCCTATGTGCCGCTGGACCCGCAAACCCTCACCGAGCGCTTGCAGCACATCCTGCAGGACAGCGGCCTGCAACTGTTGCTGACCCAGAGCCCTTGGCTGGCCAGCCTGCCGACCTTCCAGGGCGGCGAAATCCTCTGCCTGGACCAGCTCGACGACTCGGCCTTTTCCGACCACGACCTGTCGGCAAGCATCGAGCCGGATTCCCTGGCCTATGTGATATACACCTCGGGCTCCACCGGCCGGCCGAAAGGCGTGGCGATCAGTCATGCCGCCCTGGCCGAATTTATCGCCCGGGCCAGCGAATACAGCCAACTGGTGGATTCCGACCGGGTCCTGCAAATGGCCACCAGCAGCTTCGACGGCTTTGTCGAGCAGTTCTTCCCGCCGCTGTGCCTGGGCGCTTGCGTGGTCCTGCGGGACGGCCGCCTGTGGGACAGTGCGACCCTGCATGACGCGATCCTTGAACACGGCATCACCCTGGCGGACCTGCCGGCCTCCTACTGGCACCTGCTGGTCCAGGACTGGGCGGCCCGGCCACCGCAGCACTATGGCGTTCTGCGGCAGATCCATATCGGCGGCGAGGCCATGGCGGTCGACGGCCTGCGCCTCTGGCCGCTCGCCGGCCTGGGCCACGTACGGCTGATCAACACCTATGGCCCGACCGAAGCCACGGTGGTTTCCACCACCCATGACTGCTCGGCACTGTTGCCTGAAGATGTGTCCTGGCGCGGCGTGCCCATCGGCCAGGGGTTGCCCGGTCGACGGCTGCTGGTGCTGGACGACGAACTGAACCTGCTGCCCCAGGGCGCGGTCGGCGAGTTGTATATCGGCGGACCCGGCCTGGCGCGTGGCTATCAGGGGCAACCGGCCCTCAGTGCCCAGCGCTTTATCGTCGATCCGTTCAACCCCGGCGAGCGCCTCTACCGCAGCGGCGACCGCGCCCGCCTGCGCGCCGACGGTGCCCTGGAGTACGTCGGTCGGGTCGACCACCAGGTGAAGATTCGCGGTTTCCGTATCGAACTGGGGGAAATCGAAGGTCGTCTGTTGCAGTGCCCGGGCGTGCGCGAAGCCGCCGTGCTGGCCCTGCCGCTGACGGGCGGCACGCAACTGGTCGGCTATCTGGTGGCGGAGCAGGCCGCGGACGCGGCGACCCTGCGCCAGCAGGTCAAGATCTTGCTGCAAGGCCGGTTGCCCGACTACATGGTGCCGACCCACCTGCTGCTGTTGCCGCGCCTGCCGTTGACCCCCAGCGGCAAGCTGGACCGCAAGGCCTTGCCGCTGCCCGATCCGAGCCAGTTGCAGGCCCGTTACCGGGCGCCCCACAGCGAGATCGAACGCAATCTCGCCGAGATCTGGGAACAGGTCCTGCAGGTGCCGCAGGTCGGGCTCGACGACCACTTCTTCGAATTGGGCGGGCATTCGTTGCTCGCCGCCCAGGTGATCGCGCGGATCAAGGCGCGCCTGGCGGTCAGCCTGCCGTTGCGCTGCCTGTTTGAAACCCCCTTGCTGGGGGACCTGGCGATTGAAGTGGCGAGCCTGGCCAAGGGCGTCGGCGAGAGCGACTGGGGTGATATGGAGCAGTTCATGAGTTCGCTGGAGGAGGTGGGAGCATGAGTGCCCAGGCCGCATTGAGTCTTGCCAAGCGTTTTATCGGCCTGCCGCTGGAGCAACGGCGGCAGTTCCTCGCCCGCCTGAGCCAGCAGGGCAAGGATTTCAGCCTGCTGCCGGTGCCGGTCAGCCGCCATGAGCAGGCGGTGATTCCCTTGTCCTATGCCCAGCAGCGCCTGCTGTTTCTCTGGCAACTTGAACCGGACAGTGCCGCCTACAATATGGCCGCCGCCTTGCGCCTGCGCGGTCAACTGGATGAAAGCGCCATGCAGCGCGCTTTTGAACATCTGGTCCAGCGCCACGAAGTGCTGCGCACCCGCTTCCAGGTCGACGGCGAGCAACCGCGCCAGGTGATCCTCGACCAGCAGGCGCTGCCGCTGGAGCGTATCGACCTGACGACCTGCGCCACGGAGGCCCGTGAAGCCGAGTTGGCCGAGCGGGTTGCCGCGCTCACCGCGCAACCCTTCGATCTGCTCACTGGTCCGCTGCTGCGAACCAGCCTGATCCGGCTCGACGAGGAACAATGGGTGCTGCTGGTGTGCATGCACCATATTGTCTCCGACGGCTGGTCGATGGATGTGATGGTCAGGGAGTTCGTGCAGGGCTATCAGGCCTTCAGCCAGAACCGCGAGCCCGGGCTGCCGGAGCTGGCCTTGCAGTACGCCGACTATGCGGTCTGGCAACGCCGCTGGCTGGAAGCGGGCGAGGGCGAGCGGCAGCTGGATTACTGGCGGCAGCAATTGGGCGAGGAGCAGCCGCTGCTGGAGGTGGCTGCCGACTTCCCGCGTCCACCGGTGCAGAGCTTCCGGGGCCAGACCCTGCGTTTCGATTTCGGCGTCGAGCGTTCGGCACGGCTCCAGGCCTTTGCCCGCAGCCAGGGCCTGAGCCTGTTCATGCTGGTGCTCGGCGGTTATGCCTGGTTCCTTTCGCGGCACGCCGGACAACGGGATATCCGCGTCGGCGTGCCCAACGCCAACCGTGGTCGGGCCGAGGTCGAAGGCCTGATCGGCTTCTTCATCAACACCCAGGTGTTGCGTTGCGAAGTCGACGAGCGCGAGAGTTTCCTTGAGCTGCTGGCGCGGATTCGTGAAAGCAGTTTTGGCGCCCAGGCGCACCAGGAGTTGCCGTTCGAACAACTGGTGGATGCCCTGGCACCGCAACGCAGCCTGGACCACAACCCGCTGTTCCAGGCCAAGTTCAACCAGAACGTCGGCATGCAGAAGCAGCGCACCCTGAGCCTGCCGGGCCTGCTGGTCGAGGAATACCCGCTGCACAAGGACGGCACCCACTTCGATCTGGCCCTGGACATCACCGACGCCGGCCATCTGATCCTCGGTGAGATGACCTATGCCAGCGACCTTTACCAACCCTCGACTATCGAGGGTTTCATTGCTTCGTTGCTGCGGCTGTTCGATGCCGTGATGCGCGCCCCGCACGCGCCGCTGCTGAGCCTGGAAAACCGCCCACCGGCCCTGGCGACGGAACCCCGTATGGCGGCGATTCCGGTGCTGCAACAGTGGAACGCCCAGGTGCAACGTCAACCCCAGGGACTGGCCGCTCGCTGCCTCGAGCGGACCCTGGGTTTCCTTGAACTGGACCAGGCGGCCAATCGCCTTACCCATCATTTGCGCGACCAGGGCGTCGGCGTCGGCGAGCCGGTGGCGGTGCTGATGGAGCGCTCGCTGGACTGGCTGACCTGTGTCCTGGGGATTCTCAAGGCCGGTGCGGTGTATATGCCGCTGGACAACAAGGCCCCGGATGCGCGCTTGCAGCCGATGCTCGAGCGCGCCCGCACGCGCCTGCTGCTGTGCGCCGAAGGCGATCCCCGGGTGACGACGCTGGCCGTTGCCGGTTGTATCGGCCTGGCTTATGCCCCCGGACAATGGCGTCATCAAGCCGATACCACGCCGGACCTGGACCTGGCGGAACAGGCCCCGGCCTACGTGATCCATACCTCCGGCTCCACCGGCCTGCCCAAGGGCGTGCTGGTCAGTCACGGGGCCCTGGCCAGTTATGTCAGCGGCCTGCTGGAGCGTCTGGACCTGGCGCCCGAGGCGAGCATGGCGCTGGTCTCCACCATCGCCGCCGACCTCGGTCACACCATGCTGTTCGGTGCCCTGTGTTCCGGGCGTGTCCTGCATGTGCTCCCCGAAGAGCTGGGTTTCGACCCCGACCGCTTCGCCGAATACATGCGCGAGCATCAGGTCGGCGTATTGAAGATCGTTCCCGGCCATCTGGCGGCGTTGTTGCAGGCGAGCGAGCCCGCCGACGTGCTGCCCTGGCATGCGCTGATCGTCGGTGGCGAAGCCTGTTCGCCGGCGTTGTTCGAGCAGATACGGGCACTCAAGCCGGACTGCCGTTTTATCAATCACTACGGTCCCAGCGAAACCACCGTCGGGGTGTTGGCGAACGAAGTCTCGGCGCTGCATCCGCATGCCCGTGGTGTCGCGGTGGGCCGCGCCTTGCCGGGTGCCCACGGCTATGTGCTGGACGATGTACTCAATAGCGTCGCCGAGCAGGTGCCGGGCGAGCTGTATATCGGTGGCGCCAGTGTCGCCCTGGGTTATCTCGGGCAGCCGGGGCTGACCGCCGAGCGTTTCCTGCCCGATCCTTTCGGTGCGCCGGGAGCGCGGGTCTATCGCAGCGGCGACCGCATGCGTCGCACGCGCCAGGGACTGCTGGAATTCCTCGGGCGCAATGACGACCAGGTTAAGATTCGCGGTTACCGGGTGGAGCCGGCGGAAGTCACGCGGGTGCTCCAGGGCCTCGACGGCGTGGCCCAGGCGGCGGTCCTGGCATTGCCGGTGGATGAGGACGCCGGGCGCCTGCAACTGGTTGCCTACTGTGTCGCGGCAGCCGGTGCGCAATGCTCGGTCGATGACCTGCGCCGCCAGTTGCAGGCGTGTCTGGCCGATTATCTGGTGCCGGCGCAGATCGTGCTGCTGGAGCAATTGCCGCTGACGGCCAACGGCAAGCTGGACAAGCGCGCGTTGCCGCAGCCGGGTTCCGTGCAGCAGGGCTACGTTGCCCCGGTCGGCGAGATCGAAGAACAACTGGCGGCGGTCTGGGCCGATGTGCTCAAGCTGGAGCGGGTCGGCATCCGCGACAACTTCTTCGAACTGGGCGGTGACTCGATCCTCAGCCTGCAGATCATCGCCCGGGCCAAGCGCCTGGGCATCCGCCTCAGTCCCAAGCAGTTGTTCGAGAAGCAGACCATCGGCGAGCTGGCGAGGGTGGCGAAGCGGATCGAGAAAAAGCCGGCTGGCGATGTCATGGCCCAGGCCAGCGGTCGGCAGTTGTTGCTGCCGATCCAGGCACGTTTTTTCGAGATGGAGATTATTCAGCGTCAGCACTGGAACCAGTCGCTGATGCTCAAGCCCCGCGAAACCCTGGAGGCCGCGCCTCTGCAAGCGGCGTTCGCGGCGCTGGTGGCGCAACACGATGCCCTGCGCCTGAGTTTCGAACAGCAGGAGGGTCAATGGCAGGCGCAGTATGCGTCGGCGGCTACGACCGATCTGCTGTGGGTCCGTGAACTCGCCGACCCGGCGCAACTGACGGAGCTGGCCGATCAGGCCCAGCGCAGCCTGGACCTGAAAAACGGTCCGTTGTTGCGTGGGGTGTTGGTCAATCTGCCCGCCGGCGAGCAGCGCCTGCTGCTGGTGATCCATCACCTGGCGGTGGACGGCGTGTCCTGGCGGATCCTGCTGGAAGACCTGCAGCAGGCTTATATTGCCAGCGTCTCCAGGCAGCCACCGGCGCTGGCCGCGCGCAGCAGTTCGCTGCAGACCTGGGCCGAGCAGTTGCACGGTTATGCTCGCAGTGAACGTCTGCTGGCCGAGCGTGATTACTGGTTGCAGACCCTGGCGGGCGACCTCCAGGAATTGCCGTTTGAAGTGGCTCCCGGGCAGGCGCCTGGCGGCGAGGTCGGTCATGCCAGCTCACGCCTGGACAAGACGCTGACCCAGCAACTGTTGAAAGTCGCGCCGACGGCCTATCGCACCCAGGTCAACGACCTGCTGCTGACCGCCCTGGCGCGGGTGCTCTGCGACTGGAGCGGGCAACCGTCGGTATTGGTCCAGCTCGAAGGTCACGGTCGCGAAGACCTGTTCGACGACCTCGACCTGAGCCGCACCGTGGGCTGGTTCAGCAGTCTGTTTCCGCTCCGCCTCACACCCCAGGCGGAGCCGGGCGCTTCCCTGTGCGGCATCAAGGAACAACTGCGGGCGGTGCCGAACAAAGGCATCGGTTATGGCGTGCTGCGTTACCTGGGCGATGCCGGTTTTGCCCGGCAACTGGCGGCCTTGCCCCAGGCGCGGGTGACCTTCAACTACCTGGGCCAGTTCGACGGCAGTTTCACCGAAGCCGACGGCGCGCTGTTCGTGCCCACGGGCGAATCCACCGGGCGCAACCAGCCAGAGGACGCGCCGTTGGGCGACGGCCTGAGCCTCAATGGCCAGGTGTTCGACGGCGAGCTGCAACTGGATTGGGCGTTCAGTCGCCAGCAGTATCGGCCTGAAACCATCGAAGCCCTGGCCCGCGCCTATGAACAGGCACTGAGTGAACTGATCGGACATTGCTGCCAAGGCGGACAACTGGGCGCGACGCCATCGGACTTCCCGCTGGTGACTCTCAGTGCCGGGCAACTGCAGCGTCTGCCGGTGGCGGCGGGGGCGATCGAGGATCTCTATCCGCTGTCGCCGATGCAGCAGGGGATCCTCTTCCATCATCTGGATGATCCGGAGGGGGCGGCCTATATCAACCAGCTGCGACTGAATGTACGACAGCTGGATGTAGAGCGTTTCCGCCAGGCCTGGCAGCAGGCCGTGCAGGCCCATGAAATGCTGCGCACGGTATTTGTCTGGCCCCAGGAACTGGTGGAGCCGGTGCAGATTGTCCTGCGCACGCTGCCGATGCCGATGCAGGTTCACGACTGGCGTACGCGCGGCGAGCATGAGGCGGCCTTCGAGCAGTTGGCGCAAGCCGACCTCGCCGCCGGTTTCGAGCCCCATCGCGGGCCTTTGCTGCGGGTGACGCTGGTGCGCACCGGCGAGATCGAATACCGGATGATCTACACCAGCCACCATCTCCTGATGGACGGCTGGAGCACCTCGCAGCTGTTCGGCGAAGTGCTGCAACGTTATGCAGGGGTGAGCATTGCCCGGGGTACAGGACGTTATCGCGACTATATCGAGTGGCTCGGCCAGCGCGATGCCCGCGCCAGCCAGGACTTCTGGAGCGCGGCCGTGGCCGGTCTGCAGGAGCCGACCCGCCTGGTCGGGACGCTGGGCAGCCATGAACAGGCGCAGGGGTATGGGGAACATCGGCATGTGTTCAGCGAGGCGCTGACTGCCGGATTGAACCGTTTTGCCCGGGAACGCAAAGTCACCCTCAACACCCTGATGCAGGCCGCCTGGCTGCTGCTGTTGCAGCGGTATACCGGCCAGGATTGCGTGGCCTTCGGTGCCACCGTGGCTGGCCGTCCGACTGACCTGCCCGGGGTCGAGCAGCAGATCGGCCTGTTTATCAACACCCTGCCGGTGGTGGCGAGCCCTGACGCGCAACTGACGGTGGGTGAGTGGCTGCAACTGGTGCAGGACCTCAACCTGGCGTTGCGCGAGCACGAGCAGACGCCGCTGTATGAGATCCAGCGCTGGGCGGGTCTAGGCGCGGGCGGGTTGTTTGACAGCCTGCTGGTGTTCGAGAATTACCCGATGGCCGAAGCGCTGGGCCGGGCTTCGGATGCGGGTCCTGAGTTCGCGGCTATAGAACGTTCCGAGCAGACCAATTATCCGCTGACCCTGGTGGCGGTGACCGGGTGCGAACTGATCGTGGATTGCAGTTACGACCGGGCCGGTTTCGACGCTGCGGGTGTGGCGCGACTGGGCCGGCAGCTGGAATACCTGATGAGCCAGTTCATGGTCGACGCGCGCCAGCCGTTGGGTGCGCTGGAGTTGCTCGACCCGGCTGAGCGGCAGGTCGCCCTTGACTGGAGCCGGCGCTCTTCTGTAGGAGCGAGCTTGCTCGCGATGGACGTCAACGATAACGCGGGGTACCTGGAGAGTCACGGTGCCCTTGCGCTCATCGCGAGCAAGCTCGCTCCTACAGGGGCAGCGTTCAATCTGCGGATCCGGGGTCATGTGCTTGAGCATCTTGCGGATCAGGTCGCCGGTCAGCCCGAGGCCCCGGCGATCCTCTTCGCCGACTGGCAACTGGACTACCAGACCCTGGACCGGCGCGCCAATCGCCTGGCCCATCTCCTGCGCGAGCGCGGCGTCGGCCCCGAGGTGCGGGTCGGCGTGTGCCTGCGTCGCACCCCGGACCTGATCGTCGCCTTGCTGGCGATCCTCAAGGCCGGCGGTGCCTATGTGCCGCTGGACCCCGAGTACCCGCGCGAGCGGCTGTTGCATATGCTCGACGATAGCCACGCGGCGCTGTTGCTGAGTGAGGCAATCCTCCTCGAACGCCTGCCTGAGACGCTGCCCGCTCCGGTGCTGCTGATAGAGGAGGGCGACGACTGGCTGGCGAGCTATCCGGCCAGCGCGCCCCCCGTGGACACCTGCGGCCAGAACCTGGCCTATGTCATCTACACCTCCGGTTCCACCGGCAAGCCCAAGGGCGTGGCGATCACCCACGACAACCTCACGGCCTTGATCCACTGGTCGCTGCAGGCCTACGACCGCGAGCAACTGCGCGGGGTGCTGGCCTCGACCTCGATCTGCTTCGACCTGTCGGTGTGGGAGATCTTTGTCACCCTGGCCGGCGGCGGTTGCCTGGTGCTGGCGGACAATGCCCTGGCCCTGGCGGAGCTGCCGGCCCGCGAGCGGGTCACGCTGATCAACAGCGTGCCCTCGGCCATCGCCGCGCTGTTGCGGGCCGGGCAGATCCCGGCCTCGGTCGGCACCCTCAACCTGGCTGGCGAGCCACTGAAGCAGACACTGGTGGATGCGCTCTACGCCGGCACCCGGGTGCGTCAAGTGTATGACCTGTACGGTCCTTCGGAAGACACCACCTATTCGACCTTCAGCCTGCGCACCGTCCAGGGCACGGCGAATATCGGGCGTCCATTGGAGAATACCCAGGCCTATCTGCTCGATCCCGGCTTGCAGCTGTTGCCCGCCGGGGTGGCGGCCGAGTTGTACCTGGGCGGTGCCGGGGTTTCCCGGGGCTATCTGGGCCGACCCGGACTGACCGCCGAGCGTTATGTGCCGAATCCGTTCGGCACTGACGGCGAGCGCCTGTATCGCACTGGCGACCTGGTGCGCCAGGGCGAGGGCGAGCGGATCGAGTACATCGGTCGCGCCGACCATCAGGTGAAGATTCGCGGTTTCCGCGTCGAGTTGAGCGAAGTCGAAGCCTGTCTGCTGGAGCAGCCGTCGGTACGTGAGGCGGTGGTGCTGGCCCAGGAGGATGCGGCGGGCAAGCACTTGCAGGGCTATGTGGTGACGCCAGCGGGGATTGTTGATGCCCAGGCGTTCATCGCCGGTCTCAGGACCGCCCTGGCCGCGCGCTTGCCGGCGCATATGGTGCCCGGCCAGTTGCACCTGGTCGAGGCCTTGCCGCTGACCCCCAATGGCAAGCTCGACCGCAAGGCCCTGATCGCCCTTGGCAGCGGCCCCCGGCAGCAGCACTACGAGGCGCCGCGCAGCGAGTTGCAGATCCAGGTCGCGGGGCTCTGGCAGGAGGTGCTGGGGATCGAGCAGGTGGGCCTGGGCGACAACTTCTTCCAGTTGGGCGGCCATTCGTTGCTGGCGACCCTGGTGGTCAGCCGGATCGGCGAACGCCTGGGCGACAAGATCCCCCTCAAGGAACTGTTCCAGGCCGACAACCTGCTGGCGTTCTGCGAACGGATCGAAGCGCTGCGCGGTGCATCGTCGCCTGTTCAGGATGAATTGGCTAAATCCCTGGAGGCCCTCAAACGTCTATCCCTCGAAGATCTGGAAAAACTGATTTCTTGAGGGGAAGCACGAGTGCAAGGGTTAATCGAGTCGGTGGGGCAACTCTCGTCCAGGCAGCGCAAAGGCTTGGCGGCGTTGCTCAAGCACAAGGGCATCAATCTGTTCGAGGTCGCGCCGGTGTTTCGCCGCGCGGCCGAGGAGCCCCTGCTGCTGTCCTACGCCCAACAGCGCCAGTGGTTTCTCTGGCAATGGGCGCCGCAGAGTTCCGCCTACAACATTGCCACGGCCCTGCGGGTGCACGGCCAGCTCGATGTAAAGGCCTTGCAGGGCAGCTTCCAGGCCCTGGTGGAGCGGCACGAAAGCCTGCGCACGGTCTTCACCCAGACCGACGGGCAACCGCTGCAGGTGGTGTTGCCCGTCGCTCGCTTCAGCCTCGATCTGCACACCCTCGAACCGGCCTCTTCGGCGGAGCGTGAGGCGCGGGTCCAGGCCTTTGTCCAGGCACAGAGCCAGACGCCTTTCGACCTGGCCCGTGGCCCGCTGTTGCGGGCCGCGCTGTTGCAGGTGGCGGCCGATGAACAGGTGCTGGTGCTGACCCAGCACCATATCGTCTCGGACGGCTGGTCCTTGCAGGTGATGACCGAGGAGCTGTTGGCGCTGTATGCCGATCTGAGCCAAGGCCGTACGCCGCAGTTGCCGGCGCTGCCGATCCAGTACGCCGACTATGCGTTGTGGCAGCGGCACTGGATGGAAGCCGGTGAACGGGAGCGGCAACTGGAATATTGGCTGGGCAAGCTTGGCGGCGAGCAACCGGTGCTGGAGTTGCCGGTCGATCATCCGCGTCCGTTGTCCCCCAGCTTTGCCGGTGCCAGTCAGGCCCTGGTGCTCGATCCCGGGTTGAGCGAAGGGCTCAAGGCCTTGGCCCGGCAACAGGGCGTCAGTCTGTTTGCCTTGCTGTTGGCGTCGTTCCAGGCGCTGCTGCATCGCTACAGCGGGCAGGGCGATATCCGCGTCGGCGTGCCGGTGGCCAACCGCGAGCGGGCCGAGGTCGAGCGCTTGATCGGCTTCTTCGTCAACACCCAGGTGCTCAAGGCCGAGGTGGACGGGCAAGGCACTTTTGTCGAGCTGCTGCGCCAGGTCTGGCAGACGGCGCAAGAGGCCCAGGCTCATCAGGACCTGCCGTTCGAACAGTTGGTCGAGGCGTTGGAGCCGGGACGCAGTCTGAGCCACAGCCCGTTGTTCCAGGTGATGTTCAATCACCAGGCGCAGGCTCCGGCCAGTCGGGTGAATCCTGCCGGTGCATCGCTGAATGTGACATCGTCATCGCCAGCAAGCCGGCTCCTACAGGACGTGGCAAGTCCAGCCGCATATGGTGCAGCCGGGAACGCCACAACCCCCGTGGGAGATGCGATTCCTGTAGGAGCCGGCTTGCTGGCGATAGCGTCGGTGAGTCCAGCATCGCCCTCCCAGGCATTACGCATCGAACCGCTGCACTGGCAAAGCCAAACGGCGCAGTTCGATCTGGTGCTCAATACCGTCGACCAGCCCCACGGCATCGAGGCCGTCTTCAAGTATGCCACTGACCTGTTCGAGGCGAGCACCGTGGAGCGCTTGGCCCGGCACTGGCTGAACCTGCTGCGTTCGATCAGCGCCAATCCCCACCAGCGTGTCGCCGATCTCGCCCTGCTGGAGCCAAGCGAGCAGCGGCAAGTCCTGGCCCAGTGCAACCCGGCACCCCGGCAATACCCGGTGGACGGTTGCCTGCAACAACGTATCGAAGCCCAGGCGGCTCGGTGTCCGGACGCGGTGGCGGTGGTCTATGCCGACCAGCAACTGACCTATGGCGAACTCAACGCCCGGGCCAACCAGTGGGCCCATCGTCTGATCGCCCAGGGCGTCGGCGCGGATGTGCTGGTGGGCGTCGCCTGCGAGCGCTCGCTGGAGATGCTCGTGGCGATTGTCGCCGTACTCAAGGCCGGTGGCGCCTATGTGCCGCTGGACCCCGGCTACCCGGACGAGCGCCTGCGCTACATGATCGAGGACAGCGGACTCAAGCTGCTCCTGGCGCAAGGGCACCTGCTGGGACGCCTGCCAGTACCGGCGGACGTCGAGTGCCTCGACCTGGATCAACTGCCCCAAGACCGCTCGCGGGACAATCCGCCCTGTGTCACCGGCGCCGATCATCTCGCCTATGTCATCTACACCTCGGGCTCCACCGGCAAGCCCAAGGGCGCGCTGTTGCCCCATGGCAATGTGCTGCGCCTGTTCAGTGCCACCGACGGCGAATTCGGTTTCGGCGCCGACGATATCTGGACGCTGTTTCACTCCTACGCCTTCGATTTCTCGGTCTGGGAAATCTTCGGTGCCTTGCTCCATGGCGGCAAGCTGGTGGTGGTGCCCCAGGACATCAGCCGTTCGCCCCGGGACTTCCACCGCCTGCTCTGCGATAAGCGGGTGACGGTACTGAACCAGACACCATCGGCGTTCAAGTCACTGTTGTCGGTGGCCGTCGAGTCACCGCACGAGCTGGCCTTGCGTTACGTCGTGTTTGGCGGCGAGGCCCTGGAAGTGCAAGGCCTGCGGCCCTGGTTCGAGCGCTTCGGCGATCAGGCTCCGCAGTTGGTCAATATGTACGGCATCACCGAAACCACCGTGCACGTGACCTACCGGCCGCTGTCCCTGGCCGACCTTGAGCAGGCCGCCGGCAGCCCCATCGGCGAGCCGATCAGCGACCTGTCCCTGTACCTGCTGGACGATGGGCTGAACCTGTTGCCAGCGGGCTGCGTCGGCGAGCTGTATATCGCGGGTGCCGGGCTGGCACGGGGTTACCTGAAGCGGCCGGACCTGACGGCCACGCGTTTTGTCCCCGATCCGTTCGATCCCCAGGGCAGCCGACGCCTCTACCGCAGCGGCGACCTGGCGCGCCTGCGCGCCGACGGCACGATCGAATACATCGGCCGGCGCGACCAGCAGGTGAAGATTCGCGGCTTCCGCATCGAGCTGGGAGAAATCGAGGCGCGCCTGCAAAGCCACGCACGGGTGACCGAAGCAGCAGTGCTGGCAGTCGAGGGCGCGACCGGCACCCAACTGGTGGCCTACCTGGTCCCCGCCGATCTGGCGGTGCTGCAAGATGAATCCCGGACAACGGCCCTGCACGGCGAACTGCGGGACGACCTCAAGGCCCATCTGGCCGACTACATGGTGCCGACCCACCTGGTGCTGCTCGACTCGTTGCCGCTGACCGCCAACGGCAAGCTCGACCGCAAGGCCTTGCCCGCGCCGGACCGCCATGTGCTGCAGCAGGCTTACATCGCTCCGCAGCGGGAAATCGAAGAGCAACTGGCGGCGATCTGGGCCCAGGTGCTGAAGGTCGAACAGGTCGGCCTGCGGGACAACTTCTTCGAACTGGGCGGCCACTCGCTGCTGGCGACCCAGGTGATCGCCCGGGCTCGCCAGGAACTGGGTCTGGAACTGTCCCTGCGCAGCCTGTTCGAAACCGCGGACCTGGGCGGCTTTGCCGCCAGTGCCGAAACGGATCAGGCCCGGAATGCGCCGGCCTTCAGCCTGGTCGACCGTGACCAGCCGCTGCGCCTGTCCTATGCCCAGCAACGCCAGTGGCTGCTCTGGCAACTGGAGCCGGACAACAACGCTTATCACATCCCGGCGGCCCTGCAACTGGACGGGGCCCTGGATCGCGAAGCCTTGCGCCGCGGTTTCGAGGCCTTGATCGACCGTCATGAGAGCCTGCGCACCACCTTCGGCCAACTGGACGGACAGGGCGTGCAGCGGGTGCAACCGGCCGGGGTCTTTGCCCTGGCCCTGGACGAGTTCAACCCGGGTTTGGGCGAAGATCCCGAACGCTGGATCAAGGCCCGGGTGGCGCAGGAGGTAGAGGCGCCGTTCGACCTGCAACACGGGCCGTTGCTGCGGGCTCGCTTGTTGAGCCTTGGCCAGACCCGCCATGTGCTGGTGGTGACCCTGCACCATATCGTTTCGGATGGCTGGTCGATGCCGATCATGGTCGACGAGTTGATCGAATACTATGCCGCCTTCAGCCAGGGTCATGCGCCCGCGCTCAAGGACTTGCCGTTCCAGTACGCCGACTATGCCCACTGGCAGCGCGACTGGATGGCGGCGGGCGAGGAAGCCCGGCAACTGGACTACTGGCGCGGCCAACTGGGCGACCGGCAACCCGTGCTGGAATTGCCCACCGACCGACCGCGCCCGGCGTTGCAGAGCAGTGCCGGCGCGCGCCTCGAGGTGGCCTTCGAGCCGGCCTTGCTGGTGCCGCTCAAGGCGATTGCCCGGGAGCAGGGCGTGACCCTGTTCATGCTGCTGCTGGCCTCGTTCCAGACCCTGCTGCATCGCTACTCGGGGCAGGCCGATATCCGCGTCGGCGTGCCGATCGCCAACCGCACCCGCACGGAAACCGAGGGCCTGATCGGCTTCTTCGTCAACACCCAGGTGCTCAAGGCCGAGTTCGGGCTGCACAGCACCTTTGGCCAGTTGCTGGCCCAGGTCAAGCAGACGGCGCTGGGTGCCCAGGCACACCAGGACCTGCCGTTCGAGCATCTGGTGCAGGCCCTGCAACCCGAGCGCAGCCTCAGCCACAGCCCGTTGTTCCAGGTGCTCTACAACCACCAGACCGAACGCAAGGGCGCGGTGCGCCAGGTGCCGGGCTTGCAGATCGAAGGACTGGACAGCGGCGGCCATAGCGCCCAGTTCGACCTGGCGCTGGACACCTTCGAAGGTGAAGAAGGCCTGCGGGCCGCCCTGACCTACGCCACCGCGCTGTTCGATGCCGCTACGGTCGAGCGTATGGCCGGGCACTGGCGCAATCTGCTGCGGGCTGTCGTCGAACAGGGGGTGACACAGCGTATTGCCGACCTGCCGCTGCTCGGCGACGAAGAGCGCCAGTGCATCCTGCAACGCTGGAGCCGTATCGACGGCGTCTACCCGGACGCACCCTGCGTCCACGAGCGGATCGCCATCCAGGCCCGGGCGACTCCCGAGGCCACGGCGCTGATCTTCGGCGACGCGCAGTTGACCTATGCCGAGCTGGAGCGCCGCGCCAACCGCCTGGCCCACAGGCTACGGGCGCTCGGCATCGGCCCGGAAGTGCCGGTGGGCATCGCGGTGGATCGTGGGCTGGAGATGGTGGTCGGGCTGCTGGCGATCCTCAAGGCCGGCGGCGCCTATGTGCCGCTGGATCCGGAGTTCCCCCGCGAGCGCCTGGCCTACATGATGCAGGACAGCGGCATCGAGCTGTTGCTCTGCCACGCTCATCTGCTGGCGCAGTTGCCGGTGGTGGCTTCGCTACGCACGCTGTGCCTGGATCAGATCGAAGACCAGCTGCCGGGGATCGACGATGAAGCTCCGGCCAGCCAGGTGCAGCCGCACAACCTGGCCTACATCATCTACACCTCCGGCTCCACCGGCCAACCCAAGGGCGTGGCCATCGACCATGCCGCCCTGAGCGCCCATGGCCACGTCGCCATCGAGTATTTCCGCCTGCAACCCGAGGACCGCGTGTTGCTGTTCTCCACCCTGAATTTCGACGGCTTCGTCGAACAACTGTTCCCGGCCCTGTGCCACGGCGCGGCGGTGGTGGTACGCGGCAACGAGGTCTGGGACAGCGGCACCTTCCACCGCGAAGTGCTGCGTTCGGGCATCACCGTGGCGGATTTGAGCACGGCCTACTGGTACCTGCTGGTGCAGGATTTCAGCCGCCGGGCGCCCAGGGATTTCGGTCCGCTGCGCCAGGTCAGTGCCACCGGCGAGGCCATGCCACCGGAAGGCCTCGAACTGTGGAAACAGGCGGGGCTGGGCCATGTGCGCCTGCTCAATACCTACGGCCCGACGGAAACCACCATCACCGCCAGTTACCTGGAGTGTGACGCTTATGTTCGCGGCGAATTGCCCAAACCATGGTCGATGCCGATCGGCCGGCCGCTGGGGGGCCGGCGCATGTATATCCTCGACAGCGATTTCACCCCGGCGGTCCAGGGCGCCACGGGCGAGTTGCTGATCGGCGGCGCCTTGCTGGCCCGGGGTTATCACGGCCGTGCGGCGCTGACGGCCGAGCGTTTTATTCCCGATCCGTTCGACGGGCAGGGTGGCGGTCGGCTGTATCGGACCGGCGACCTGACCCGCTACCGCGACGCGGGGCTGATCGAATATGCCGGGCGCCTCGACCATCAGGTCAAGATCCGTGGTTTCCGTATCGAGCTGGGTGAGATCGAAGCGCGCCTGCAACAGCATCCACAGGTGCGTGAAGCGCTGGTGGTGGCCATCGACGGCCCGTCCGGCAAGCAGTTGGCGGCTTATCTGGTGCCTGCCGATCCGGCCTTGCACGACACACCGCAGCTTTTGCGCGATGCCTTGCGCGACGATCTCAAGGCCAACCTGCCGGACTATATGGTCCCGGCGCACTGGGTGGTGCTCGACGCCCTGCCGATGACCCCCGGCGGCAAGCTGGACCGCAAGGCCCTGCCCAAGCCGGACCCGAGCGCCTGGCAGCAAACCTACGTGGCCCCGCGCAGCGAGCGCGAGCAGCAACTGGCGGCAATCTGGGCGCAGGTGCTGCAGGTCGAGCGGGTCGGCCTGGATGACAACTTCTTCGAACTGGGCGGGCACTCGTTGCTGGCGGCCCAGGTGATCTCCCGGATTCATTCGGGCCTGGGGATCGACATACCGCTTCGGATGATTTTCGAGAAACCTCAATTGAACGAGTTTGCACAGGCACTTGAAGGCACTGGCCTTTCCCTGACCGATGACGGGCTGTCCGACATTGAACGCATGATGAACGACATGGCGGAGGCTTGAGATGGATACCACCACGGCACAACGGATTGCCCGGCGCTTCGTCGGCTTGCCCCTGGACCAGCGTCGCCAGATCCTGGAAAAGATGCAGGCCACCGGGCAGAGCTTCAGGCTGCTGCCGATCGCCGTCACCCGTCACGAGGTCCCGCGCATTCCGCTGTCCCATGCCCAGCAGCAGATGCTGATTCTCTGGCAACTGGAGCCGGGTAACAGCGCCTATAACGTACCGATGGCGGTGCGCTTGAGCGGCGGGCTGGATGAGGCGGCGCTGGGCCGGGCCCTGGAACGGCTGGTGCGGCGGCATGAAAGCCTGCGCACGCGCTTTGTCTCGGATGAGGGCGCGTTTCATCAGGAGATTCTTGAGCAGTCCGTGGTGAGCCTGGTGCGGGTCGACGTCTCGGGGACTGCCGCCGACAGTGCCGAGGAGCACCTCAAGGGGTTGGTCGCCGCCGAACTGAGCGCGCCGTTCGACTTGCTGGAAGGGCCGTTGCTGCGGGTCAGGCTGTTCCGCCTGGGCGAAGCCGAACACGTGCTGACCCTGTGCATGCACCACATCATCTCCGACGGTTGGTCGGGAGAGGTGTTGGTTCGTGAGTTCATCCGTTTCTACCTCGGCGAACTCGAAAGCGCCGCTAACCCTTTAGGAGCCGGCTTGCTGGCGATGACGGCGGTGAATACAACATCGCGATCGCCGGCAAGCCAGCTCCTACAGGGACCGCGTCTGGCCTTGCCGGAGCTGCCGATCCAGTACGCCGACTTCGCCATCTGGCAACGGGCCTGGCTCGAAGCTGGCGAGGGCGAGCGCCAACTGGCTTATTGGAAAGAACAACTGGGCGACGAACATCCGTTGCTGGAGCTGCCACTGGACCACGAGCGTCCGGCACAACCGAGCTACCGTGGTGCCATTGTCAACAGCGACCTGACGCCCGCTCTCTCGGCACAACTCAAGAACCTGGCCCGGCAGAACGGCCAGACCCTCTTCATGCTCAGCCTGACGGCGCTGGCCGTGGTGCTTTCGCGCTACAGCGGCCAGGCCGATATCCGTATCGGCGCGCCGAATGCCGGACGCAGCCGCGAGGAGCTGGAAGGGCTGATCGGCTTCTTTATCAACACCCAGGTCCTGCGGGTACAGGTGGACGAACGCGCCAGCTTCCAGCAACTGCTGGAACAGGTGAAACAGGTGGTGACCGGCGCCCAGTCCCATCAGGAGCTGCCTTTCGAGCAACTGGTGGAAGCCCTGGCCCCGGAGCGCCGCCTCGGTCATAACCCGCTGTTCCAGGTCAAGATCAACCAGAACGTGCTGGCTGCTGCCAGCGCTGGAGACAAGGCCCAGGACCTGAGCGTCGAAGCCTTCGCCATCGATATCGTCGACGCGCGTTTCGACCTGGCCCTGGATTTCACCGACACTCCACA
Organism: Pseudomonas sp. MWU12-2345; assembly: GCF_023242385.1. Taxonomy (NCBI): domain Bacteria; kingdom Pseudomonadati; phylum Pseudomonadota; class Gammaproteobacteria; order Pseudomonadales; family Pseudomonadaceae; genus Pseudomonas; species Pseudomonas sp. MWU12-2345. Next base: position 293,877 of record NZ_JALLJA010000003.1, read on the forward strand.
GGGCGTCGAGGCCAGCTTCACCTATGCCACGGACCTGTTCGAGGCCGCGACCATCGAGCGCATGGCGGCGTCCTGGCGTCAGGTACTGGAGCAATTGGTGTGCGCCGTTGAACAACCGTTGCTGGAACAACCCGTTAGCGCTGCCCAGCCCATGGAGCACCAGGCCGCGCCATGGCCCTTTACCGATTTCCTCGCCCTCTGGGAACAGGGTCGGCGGATCGGACAGGGTCAGGCGGCACTGCACACTGCCGCTCAGTCGATCGACTACGATGAACTGGAGCAGCGTTCCAACCGGCTGGCGCACTACCTGCACGCCCGGGGCATCGGTCGCGGTGACGTGATCGCCCTGTGCCAGGAGCGTTCCTTCGAGTGGGTGATCGGGTTGCTCGCCGTGCTGAAAACCGGTGCGGTCTACCTGCCCCTGGATACGGCGCAGCCGAGCGAACGTTTGCAGCAACTGCTCAAGGACAGTGCCGCCACGCTGCTGATGCATGCGCCGGGCGATAACAAGTCCGCCGGCCTGGGTGTTTGCCCGGTGCTGGCCCATGACCCCGGACAATGGGCCGATTGCAGCGCCGAATCCCTGGCGATCCGGGTCCTGCCGGAACAGCCGGCCTATATCATCTACACTTCCGGTTCCACCGGGCAGCCCAAGGGTGTGCTGATCAGCCATCAGGCTTTGGCGAACTATGTGCAGGCGTTGTTGCAACGCCTGGAGCTGGCGCCCGGGGCGAGCATGGCGCTGGTCTCGACCATTGCCGCCGACCTCGGTCATACCCAGCTGTTCGGTGCCCTGGCGTCCGGTCGCCCACTGCACCTGATGGCCGCCGAACACGCCTTCGATCCCGACGGCTTCGCGGCCTATATGGCCGAGCACCAGGTTGATGTGCTGAAAATCGTCCCGAGCCATTTGCAGGGCCTGTTGCAGGCCGCGCGGCCGGCGGACGTGCTGCCCCGGCAATTGCTGGTCCTCGGTGGCGAAGCCAGCCCCTGGGCGCTGATCGAGCAGATCCGGCACCTGGCGCCGGAGTGCCGTATCGTCAATCACTACGGGCCGACGGAAACCACCGTGGGCATCCTGACCCACGAAGTCCGCGAGCGCCTGGCGGGTTGCCGCACGGTGCCGGTGGGTCGGCCCCTGGCCAACGACCAGGCGCGGGTGCTGGATGCCTGGCTCAACCCGGTGGCGGAACGTGTCGCCGGCGAGCTGTACCTCGGTGGCGCCGGTCTGGCCCAGGGATATCTGGGACGGGCGGCCATGACCGCCGAACGTTTTGTGCCCGATCCCGAGTCCCGGCACGGCGAACGTCTGTACCGTGCCGGTGACCGGGCGCGGATGATTGACGGCCGGGTGGAGTACCTCGGTCGGGCCGACGACCAGGTGAAGATTCGTGGCTACCGGGTCGAGCCCGGCGAAGTCGCGCAGGTGCTGCAAGGCCTGGACGGTGTGCGTGAAGCAGTGGTCCTGGCCTTGCCGCTGGACAGCGATGCCTCGCGCCTGCAACTGGTCGCCTATTGTGTGCCTGTCTCCGGCACCGAACTGGCGGTCGAGACCTTGCGCCAATCCTTGCTGGCCGAACTGCCGGAGTATCTGGTGCCGGCGCATATCATCGCCCTCGAACGCCTGCCGCTGACCGCCAACGGCAAGCTCGACAAGCGTGCATTGCCGAAACCGGGCGTCGCCGGCAAGCGTTACACCGTGCCGGTCGGCGAGATCGAAGAGAAACTCGCGGCGGTCTGGGCTGATGTGCTCAAGCTGGAACGGGTCGGCAGCAGCGATAACTTCTTCGAACTGGGCGGCGACTCGATCCTCAGTCTGCAGATCATCGCCCGGGCCAAGCGCCAGGGCATCAGGTTGAGCCCCCGGCAGTTGTTCGAGAAGCAGACCATCGGCCAACTGGCGACGGTGGCCCGGCTGATCGAGAAGAAGACCGAGGTGGTCGAGACGGTGCGGGGCAACCTGCCGCTGTTGCCGATCCAGGCGCGCTTTTTCGAGCTGGAAATCCCCCAGCGTCAGCGCTGGAACCAGGCGCTGATGCTGGAACCGTCGACAACCCTGGACCCGGCGCATCTGCGCAATGCCTTGCACATGCTTATCGAACGGCACGAGGCCCTGCGCCTGAGCTTCGAGCTGAGGGACGGCGTCTGGCAGGCGAGCTTCCGCGCGGGCCCCGCGATTGATCCGTTGTGGGTGCACGAACTCGACGATCCGGCACGGCTGACCGAGCTGGCCGACGAAGCCCAGCGCAGCCTCGATTTGAAACAGGGGCCGTTGCTGCGTGCACTGCTGGTCAACCTGCCGCAAGGGCAACAGCGTTTGCTGCTGGTGATTCACCACCTGGCGGTGGACGGGGTGTCCTGGCGTGTGCTGTTTGAAGACCTGCAACAGGCTTACACCGCTTTGGCGGCGGGCCGCTCGCCGGTTCTGGCACCGCGCAGCAGTTCACTCAAGGCATGGGCCGAACACCTGCAAGGTTATGCCCATGGGCCGCTGCTCAAGGCCGAACGCGACTACTGGTTGCAGAGTCTTGGGCATGTAGAAGGCGAGTTGCCCCGGGATAATCCGCTGGGGGCCAATACCCGGCGCCAGGTCCGTTACGCCCGTTCGAGCCTGAGCAAAGACCTCACCCAACAACTCTTGAAAGTGGCCCCGGCGGCCTATCGCACCCAGGTCAACGACCTGCTGCTGACGGCCCTGGCCCAGGTGCTGTGTACCTGGAGCGGGCAGTCCTCGGCGCTGATCCAGTTGGAAGGCCATGGCCGCGAGGACCTGTTCGAGGACCTCGACCTGAGCCGCACCGTGGGTTGGTTCAGCAGTCTGTTTCCGCTCCGGCTCACGCCCGAGGGCGAGCCGGGTGCGAGTATCCGCAGCATCAAGGAACAATTGCGCGCGGTGCCGAACAAGGGCATCGGCTACGGCATCCTGCGCTATCTCGGTGATGCCGAGACCGTCGCGGCCTTGCAGGCGTTGCCCGAAGCCCGGGTGACCTTCAACTACCTGGGGCAGTTCGATACCGACGCTGCTCCTGGCGAGAGCGCGTTGTTGATCCCGAGCGCCGATGACAGCGGTGCGAGCCAGAGTGAAGACGCACCGCTGGGTAACTGGCTGAGCCTCAATGGCCAGGTCTACGACGGCCAGTTGCAACTGGACTGGAGTTTCAGTGGCGAGGTCTATCGCGGCGAAACCATCGAGGGGCTGGCGGCGGCGTACGAGCTGGCGTTGGCCGAGGTGATCGCTTACTGCGTCCACGACGGGCACCACGGCGTGACCCCGTCGGACTTCCCGCTGGCGGGCCTGAACCAGGCCCAACTGGATCGCCTGTCGGTGGCGGCGCGGGATATCGAGGATATCTACCCGCTGTCGCCGATGCAGCAAGGCATGCTGTTCCACAGCCTGTCGGCACCGGCCTCGGGCAACTATCTGAACCAGATGCGGGTCGATGTGACGGGGCTCGATGTGCCGCGTTTCCGCGCCGCCTGGCAGGCCGCCATCGACCGTCACGAGGCGCTGCGGGCGCGCTTTGCCGAAGGCAGCGGACAGCCGCTGCAGGTGATTCGCAAAACCGAGGTCCTGGCGTTTGTCGAGCAGGATCTGCGGGGCCGCAACGGCCTTGAAGCGCTGTTGGCCGAACTGGCTGAAGCGGATCTGCAACGCGGCTTCGACCTGGCCTGCGACCCGCTGTTGCGCTTGACGGTATTGCACACCGCCGAACAGCGTCACCACCTGATCTACACCAACCACCATATCCTGCTGGACGGCTGGAGCAGTGCGCGGCTGTTGGGCGAGGTGCTGGAGCATTACAACGGACAGGTGGTGACGCCGCCCGGCAGTCGCCTGCGGGATTACATCCAGTGGCTGCAACGCCAGGACAGCGGCGCCGATCAGCGTTTCTGGACCGAGCAGATGGCCGCCTTCGTTGAGCCGACCCGCCTGGTGCAGGCGTTCAAGGCCGGTGGTGTGGCCGAGGCCCGGGGTTATGGCGAATATCGCCAGACCCTCGACACAGCGCGGACCCTGCAGCTGGGCGAGTTCGCCCGCGAGCAGCGGGTTACCCTCAACACCCTGGTGCAGGCGGCCTGGCTGTTGCTGCTGCAACGCTACACCGGCCAGCGCAGTGTCACTTTCGGCGCCACCGTGTCCGGGCGTCCGGCGGACCTGCCCGGCGTCGAGGAACAACTGGGCCTGTTTATCAACACCCTGCCGGTGCTGGGCAGTCCGAGGCCGGAGCTACAGGTCGGCGACTGGGTGCAGCAAGTGCAGGCGCGCAACCTGGCCTTGCGCGAGCACGAACACACCCCGCTCTATGACATTCAACGCTGGGCCGGCTGGAGTGGCGAAGCACTGTTCGACACCTTGCTGGTGTTCGAGAACTACCCGACCTCACAGGTCCTGGAGCAGGGCGCTGACAACGGACTGTCCTTCAGTGGCTTGCAGAGCCGGGAGCAGACCCACTATCCGCTGACCCTGGTGGTGGAGGTGGGCGAGGTCATGTCGGTGGACTACCGTTACGCCCGGCAGCAGCTTTCGGACGCGGCGGTGGTGCAGTTGGCAGGGCATTTCGAGAACCTGCTGCTGGCCCTGGCCGATTCGGCCGGGCAATGCCTGGGCGAACTGCCGATGCTCGCTGGCGCCGAGGCGCGGCAGACGCTGCTGGAGTGGAACCTGACCCATGCCGACTATCCGGGACCCTGGTGCCTGCACAGCCTGATCGAGGCCCAGGTACAACGCTCGCCGGAGGCGCCGGCGCTGGTGTTCGACGGACAATTGTTGAGTTATCGCCAGCTCAATGCCCGGGCCAATCAACTGGCCCATCGCTTGCGCGAGCAAGGGGTTGGACCGGATGTGCTGGTGGGTATCGCCGCCGAGCGCAGCCTGGAGATGGTCATCGGCCTGCTGGCGATCCTCAAGGCCGGTGGCGCCTATGTGCCCCTGGACCCTGAATATCCTCGCGAACGCCTGGCCTACATGATCGAGGACAGCGGCATCGACCTGCTGCTGACCCAGCGCCATCTGCTTGAGACCCTGCCGATCCCGGCCCATGTGCGCAGCCTGTGCCTGGATGTTCCCGAGTCGTTTACCGCCAACGAGGAAAATCCGCGCAACCTGACCTTGCCGGACCATCTGGCCTATGTGATCTACACCTCGGGTTCCACCGGACGGCCGAAGGGCGCCGGCAACAGTCATCGGGCGCTGCACAACCGTCTGGCCTGGATGCAGAAGGCCTATGACCTGAAGGCCCACGACACGGTCCTGCAAAAGACCCCGTTCAGCTTCGATGTGTCGGTCTGGGAGTTTTTCTGGCCGTTGCTGACCGGCGCCCGCCTGGCCATCGCCAGGCCGGGTGAGCATCGCGATCCGCAGCAACTGATGGAGAGCATCGAGCGTTATCAGGTCAGTACCCTGCATTTCGTGCCGTCGATGTTGCAGGTATTCATGGCCGGGGTTGATGTGCAGCGCTGCCGCAGCATTCGACGCCTGGTGTGCAGTGGCGAGGCGCTGCCGGCCGAGTTGTCCCAGGAGGTGCTGAAGCGTCTGCCCCAGGCGGCGCTGTACAACCTCTATGGCCCGACCGAAGCCGCCATCGACGTGACCCACTGGACCTGCACGGCGGATGACAAGCTGAGCGTGCCGATTGGCCGACCGATCGACAACCTCAAGGGCCATGTGCTGGACAACGGCCTGTTGCCGGCCGCGTTCAGTGCCGCCGGTGAGTTGTACCTCGGTGGCGTCGGCCTGGCCCGTGGTTATCACCGGCGTCCGGCGCTGACCGCCGAGCGCTTTGTCCCGGACCCGTTCGATGAGCACGGTGGCCGTTTGTATCGCACCGGCGACCTGGCCCGTTATCGTGACGAGGGGGTGATCGAGTACGCCGGGCGTCTCGATCATCAGATCAAGATTCGCGGTTTGCGCGTGGAGCTGGGTGAGATCGAGGCCCGGTTGCAGGAGCATCCGGGTGTACGCGAGGCCAACGTCATCGATATCGACGGGCCGCTGGGCAAGCAGTTGGTGGCGTACCTGGTGCCGGTCGAGCGCGATCTGGTTGATGCCGGAGCTGTGGCGCAAGGCCCGTTGCGTGATGCGCTCAAGGCCCATCTCAAGGCGCAATTGCCGGAGCATATGGTGCCGGCCCATCTGGTGCTGCTGGAAGGCATGCCGCTGAGCCCGAACGGCAAGCTGGATCGCCGGGCGTTGCCGGCGCCGGATGTGAATGCCTCGGGGCCGGGCTACCGGGCCCCGCGTACCGAACTGGAGCAGCGCCTGGCGGCTATCTGGGCGCAGGTGCTGGAGGTCGAGCGGGTCGGGCTGGATGACAACTTCTTCGAGCGTGGCGGTCACTCGCTGCTGGTGATCGCCCTGGTCGGACGCCTGCGTGAGGCGTTTGATGTGACGATCAAGTTGCATGATTTCCTGTTGCTGCCGAACCTGGAGGCGCTGGCGGATTTTCTGCTGGAAGGGGAGGCGCGGGTCAAGTCGCCGGTGATTGCCATGAACGCCTGCCGCAATGACCGGAGTCCGCTGTTCTGCCTGCCGCCCGGTGGTGGTGGGGCCTACGCCTACTATCCGTTGGCCGGGACCCTGGGCAATCAGCGCCGGGTCTATGGGCTGGTGAACAGGAGTTATGTGGTGCCGGGCTGGTTCGATGAGTCCTGGGACGGCATGGTGGCCTACTACCTGGAGCAGATCCGCTCCACCCAGCCGCACGGGCCTTACAACCTGCTGGGCTGGTCATTGGGTGGGGCGTTGGCCGTCGAGGTGGCCCATCGTCTTGAGCAGGCGGGTGAGCGGGTGGGTTTTGTCGGGCTGGTGGATTCGTTGATGCCCCGGGGTGTCGAGGAACGTGCCGCCGAGCCTGGAGCGGACGTTGATGCGCAAGTCGAGGAGCCCGGGTTGTATGGTCCGTTGTTGAGCAGCCTGCTGGCCTTTGCGCCGGGGCTCGATGAAGCGACGGTGCTGGGCTTCCTGGAGCAGGCGCGAGTGAGTTTGAGTGATGAACAGGCGGTGGTCGAGCGGGTGATCGAACAAGTGGCCGAGGTAGGTGGAGTGAGTGTCGAGCGCTTGCGCGAGATCCATCGCGATATCGCGCTACAGGATGAGATCGAGACCGGGTATCGTTTGTTGCATGCCAATGCGCTGTTGAGCGAGGCCTTCAGCCTGAAACCGCTGGCGGTGAAGGTCGATTGCTGGTGGGCGACGGGCAGCCGCAGTGCCGCGCGGATACATGAGGCCGAGGCGCGGTTGCTGCGCGAATGTTCGGTCAATGGCCTGGCGGGGTCGTGGGTGCTGGAGGAGAGCCATGACAGCGTCATCCTCAGTCCGGCGTTGTTGAATGCAGTGCTGGAGTGCCTGGCCGCTGAATAAGGCCAGCCCACGATCCTTGTAGTGGCGGTGCTGATCCTGGCCCGCCATTTGGATCGACACGATTACCTGTAGGAGCCTGGCTTGCCAGCGAAGAGGGCCTTGAGGGCGCAAAGAGCTTCGCGGGCAAGCCCTGCTCCTACAGGTTTATGGTGTGTTCCCGATGGGGGGCGACAGATATTTCTGCAGTCATAAAAAAAGCCAAGGGTATGGGCCCTTGGCTTTTTTATGCACGCCTGGTGGGTTTACCCACCAGGTTGCTTCGAGGATCAGAAGTCCGCGCGGACGGTCAGCATATAGGTGCGTGGATCGCCGTAGTAGTTGCCACGACGTAGCTCACCCAGGGACTTGTAGTAGGCCTTGTCGAAGACGTTCTTCACGTCCAGCCCGACCTTCCAGTTCTTGTCGATCTTGTACGATGCCAGCGCATCCCACACCGCACGTCCGCTGTTGGATATGTTCGGACCAAAATCATTCGTCGAGTAGCCGCTCTGTGCCGAGACCCCGCCGCCCACGGTCAGGTGGCTCCAGTCGCCTTGCAGGTTGTAAGTGGTCGAGGCCCGCAGCATGTGCTTGGGCGTCTGGTAGTCGGTCGGGCCACCAGTGCTCGTATTGGTGACGTTGAAGGTATAACCGCCAGCCACCTGCCAGCCCGGCAGCACTTCCCCGCTGGCCTCCAGTTCGTAACCCTTGCTGCGTTGGATTGAACCGCCGAGGTAGCAGTAGCCACTCGGGTCATTCGAACAGAAAGCGTTTTCATCCGGATCCACTGTCGCGACGTTTTTCTGCTTGATATAGAACACTGCCGCCGAGACGTTCAGGCGTCCGTCGTACAGTTCGCCCTTGATGCCGGTTTCGTAGTTGGTACCGATGGCCGGGTCCAGCAGCTTGCCGCTGGAGGTTTGATACTGGCTTTGTGGCAGGAAAATATCCGCGTAGCTGGCATACCACGACCACTGATTGTTGAAGTCGTAGATCAGGCCGGCAAAGGGTGTGAACTGATGGTCCTGGCGGTTCGATTGCTTGCTACCGGTATACGCGTTCTTGGTCTGGTACTGGTACCAGGATAGTCGCCCACCCAGCACCAGGCTTAGATCTTCGGTCAGATGCAGGCGGGTATTGCCGTAGACGCCGTAGCGACGGGTATCGTCGTCGGTGATCTTGTCCCAGGCGGTGCGCAGGGGCTCGGCAACAGCGTTGTGGTCGGGGTCGAACACATTGATAGGGGTGTTCAGGTCTATGTTGGTTTCCTTGCTGCGCAGCTTTTGGTCCGACCAATTGGCCCCCACCATCACCGAGTGCTCCAGGCCAAAGGCATTGAAGTTACCGGAGAGGTTGCTGTCCAGCCCCGTGCTGACCACTGAGTCCTGGCGGAACAGCGCGTCATACAGTTTTGATCCTGTGCCTGTGACCGGATCGATGCTGCCGCGTGGCAGGGCTACCTGTTGATCGTAGGCTCCCTGGCTGCGGGTAACCGAGGTCTTGCTCTTCCAGTCGTCGTTGAAGCGGTGTTCCAGCTCGGCGAAGACTTCGGTCTGCTGGTTTTCATGACGGTTCCAGTTCTGGGACAGCGACGTAGCGCGGGATATCCCCAGTGGCTGGCCATTGCTGTAGCGCGGCAAGCCGAAGATCGAGTAGCCATTGGTCACGCTGGTCTGGTTACGCAGGCCTACGGACAGGGTGGTGTCGTCGTTCAGGTCGGCCTCGACGATGCCATAGAACACCGGCTTGCGGCTGCTGGCTGAGTCATAAAAGTAGTGCCGGTTCTCGTTGGCGACCACCATGCGCCCGCGTACCGAGCCCGAGTCGTTGAGGCGCCCGGTGGCGTCCAGGTCCATGCGATAGAAGTCGTTGGAGCCGATGCGGGTGGTGATGGAGTAGTGCGGGTCGGCACTCGGCCGCTTGCGCACCAGGTTCACCGCGCCGCCGGGGTTGCCGTTGCCCACCAGCAGGCCGGCTGCGCCACGGAGGATTTCCACTCGGTCAAACACCGCGGTGTCCGGGGTGATCCAGCCGGTAGGGCTGTAGGTCAGGCCGGGCACGCCGTCGATCATGTAGGCGTCGGCCCCCAGCTCAAAACCCCGAGAGTTGTACTGGTTGTCACCGAAGTTACGGCTCTGCAAGGTAATGCCGGTGGCCTGGTCCATCACCTGTTCAAGGGAAGTGAGGTTCTTGTCGTCCATCTGCTGGCGGGTCACCACGGTGACCGACTGTGGGGTTTCGCGCAGGGTCTGGGCGGTCTTGCCTATGGTCACCGCGCCGGTGGTGTAGGAGCCGGTGCCGTCGGTGTTGCTGCCCAGGGCCTGGCCGCTGATGTTGGTGGCGGCCAGGGTCAGGCCCGAGCCCTTGGCGGCGGTATCGCTCAGGGTCAGGGTGTCGCCCTGCAGGTTGTAGTCGACGCCGGTGTTCTTCAGCAACTCACTGGCGGCCTGGCCGGGCGTAAACACGCCTTTGACCGGCGCACCGTGAAGACCCTGGACCCGCTCCGGGTTGTACAGGATCTGGATATTGCCCTGGCGCCCCAGTTCCTGCAGGGCGCTGCCCAACGGTTGGGCGCCGATATTGAATTCGAACTCCTGGGCCTGGACCTGTGCCGCCAGGGGCAGTGCCAGCGCCATCCCCATGACGGCCAGCGAAGGTGGCGAGCAGAACAGCTGGCGAACCAGCAACGCTTTGCTCAAGGGTGTGAGGCGGTGTTGTTTTGGCATTGTGTCTGCTCTTGTCAAAATTGCTGGAGAAGCGAGTGAGAATTTTTTGCATTTGAAATAAAGACGTACGAGGCCGACAAAGACGGAAAAGAAAAGTGAAAAAAATGGCGACGGGAGGGCGCTACGGTCTCTATGTGTAGCCGGCTTGCTGGCGATTGGCCCTCAAGCCTTACATCGCTCTCAAGGTCGCCATCGCCAGCAAGCTGGCTCCTACACGGGGTGTGGGTGTTACGAGAAGGCGTTTTCAGCGAAAGCCGGCTGCTCCTCGCGACGCTCGACCTTGATCTGTCCGGCCTGCATCCGCACCAACTGGTCGGCCACCGGGAAGTAGCGGTCGTCGTGGGAAATCACGATGATCGTCTTGCCCTGCTGGCGCAGCTCGGGCAGCAGTTCGGTGTAGAACACCCGGCGGAAGGCCGGGTCCTGGTCGGCGGCCCATTCGTCGAACACCAGCACCGGACGCTGGTCCAGCCAGGCATTGATCAGCGCCAGGCGCTTGCGCTGGCCGGTGGACAGGTCGGTGGTGGTGAAGCGGCCGTCGCGGATGCTGACCTTGTGGGCGATGTCCAGGCGTTCCAGGTACTTGATCGATTCCGGGGGTAGCAGGTCGTCGCCCTGGAGCACTTCGTCGAACAGGTAGTAGTCGGCAAAGATGGTGGTGAACAACTGCCGGTAATCATCCAGGCCCTCGGCGGTCACCGCCTGGCCGTTGAGGCGCACCTCGCCCTGTTGCGGGCTGTACAGCCCCAGCAGCAGTTTGATCAGGGTGGTCTTGCCGCAACCGTTCTCGCCGACGATAAAGAGGATCTCGCCCTGTTTGATGGTCAGGTTCACCGGCCCCAGGTGGAAGGCCTGGCTGCCTTCCACCTGGGGGTAGTCATAACGCAACTGATGCAGTTCGATGCTCTGCAGCGGCGCCGGGGCGGCCTGGCGGTCCTGGATCAGCAGGTGCGGTTCCGGCGAAGAGAACTGCCAGGAAAGCTCGGCAATGCGGCGCAAGGCGATTTCCGCGCGGCTGATGATCGGCAGGGTGTTGATCAGGCGTTCCAGCGGACCTTTCATATACAGCATGACCAGCACGAAACCACCCAGCACGGTGCGGTCAGTACCGGGCCAGAGGGCCTGGAAGGTGATGGCGATACCGATCACGGCGAAAAACAGCATCGAGCCGAAGGTTTCCGCGCTGACGAAGATATTCGCCGCGCGGATGTTGGCCCGGCAGATCCGCTCGGTGGTGCCGTGGATCTGTTCATCGTGCATATGCTGGCGGCGCTTGCGCTGGATCCGCAGTTCCTTGGCCCCGGCCGAGATCGCCTGGTAGTGCTTCTGCAATTCGTCTTCGCCGTCGCGGGCGGTGAGGATGCTGCGCATGCCGTAGCGGTGCGCCAGCCATTGGGCGCCGGAGCCGATGATCACGGTGACCACGGTCAGCAGCAGGATCTGCCAGGAGAGCATCGCCAGGTAGGACAGGCAGCCCAGGGTCACGGTAAAGGCGATCACCATCGGCGCCACCGACAGGGCGAAGGTGCTCAGGGTGCTGACGTCCCCCAGCAGTACCGGAATCAGCCGGTGGGCGCGGTAGCGCTCGAGTTGCTCGATGGGTGCCACCAATACCTGGGCGGCCAGTTCGCGGCGCAGGCGCGCGACCACCTGTTGGCCGACATAGTTGGTCAGCAGGTTGGACAGGGTGGAGCAGGCCAGGGTCAGCAGGCACAGGCCGCCGAACAGCAGGGCGGTGTGGCTGTCGGGCCCGGCGGCGGCGTTCATGGCGTTGTTGACGGTGGCCAGCAGGCCGGTGACGCTGAGGCCGCTGACGATCCCCAATACGGCCGAAAGTACGACCAGCAGCCAGAACGGCTTGAGGATCCTGAAGGTTTCCCGGGCGAGACTTGGGGCTGGGGCAGGCATGGGGGCTACTCGTGAAGGGGCTGTAGAAGCGGGCGCCCCGGAAGGCGCCTTGAACTCTGTAGACGAGTCGATGGGGCCGGGATTTAGGGCGCTGCGGCCCCTGTAGAAGCCGGCTTGCTGGCGATGGCGATTTCCCAGGCGATGGTGATGTCGACTGTCAGATCGCATCGCCAGCAAGCCGGCTCCTACAGGTGGTGCTCAGAGCTCGCGGGCGACCCGGAAGCCCAGCCAGTCGCCACGGGTAATGGCGCTGCGTTCATTGCGATTGCCCGAGCGGGAGAACACCGGCGCTTCGGTCCAGTCGTTGCCGCGAATCACCCGGCGGTCCTCGCATTCCTTGCTGTCCAGGCGCGGGCTGCCGTCGGCGGGCGCGCCGACATAGCTGTCGACGTAGCAATCGGCCGTCCACTCGTAGACGTTGCCGTGGCCGTCATACACGCCATAGGCGTTCGGCGGGAAGCTGCCGCCCGGCGAGGTATAGCTGAAACCGTCCGCCGGGCCGTAGGTGTTGGCGTGCTCGGCAATGCTGTAGCCCTTGTCCTTGTCGAACGGGAAGGGGAACGAGCCACTGGTGCCGCCACGCACGGCGTATTCGCGTTGCGACTCGCTGAGCAGGTGATATTTTTTCCCGGTTCTTTTCGACAGCCAGTCGGCATAGGCCTGGGCTTCGTGGGCGTCCATGCACACCGCCGGTTGCCGGTCGCCCTGGGGGTAGCGCGGCTGGCCGGCCAGGCACTCGCGGCCGGGGCGGGTATCGCCGTCCGGCATCTTGTAGCCGGTGTCACGGATGTAGGCCTTCCACTCACCGCTGAGTACCTGGAAGCGGCTGACGGCGAAGGCCCTCTTGAAGGTTACCGGGTGCATCGGACCTTCATCAGCTTCACGTCCGACTTCGTCCTCGGGGGTGCCCATGGTGAAGGTGCCGGCGGGCAGCACGACCATCTCCGGGCAATCCTTGCAGTCCTTGAACACCTTGCCCGGCAGTGGCGGGGTGGCGGCCAGGGCCGCGTTCGGCAGCCAGGCGCCGAGCAGGGCGCTTAGGATCAGTGCGGGCCAGAGGCCGACGGGAGACCGGGAAACAAGCAGATGGAATTTCATGAAAGTTCTCGCAGGCAAGGAATGGAAATCGGAAAGCGCTGGCGGTCATAACTGTTTGCCCAGCAGGGCCATGAAACGGTCGATCTCGGCCTCGTTGTTGAGCAGGCCTGGCGCGGTCCTTACGAGCGGCCCGACATCGCGATCCACCGCATCGACCACCACCTTGTTGCGCATCAGGTAGGCGGCGACCTTGTCGCTGTCCTGGCCCTTGACCCGGAAGAAGCTGAAGCCGGCGGACAGTTCGGGGTTTATCGGCGTGACCAGTTCGATCCGCGGGTCGGCCCGCAGGTGTTGCTTGATCAGGCTGTTCAACTGCTGGATACGCGCCTGGACCTCGGCCTTGCCCAGTTGCAGGTGCAGTTCGAAGGCCTTGTCCAGCGCCCAGCGATGCTCGAAGGCGTGGTAGCCGCCGGGGCTCATGGAGGTGGCGAAGTTGGTGTCTTCGGAGAAGGTCGGCAGCAGCGGGCTGACGTCCCTGACCTGTTGCGAGCGGGCGCAGACAATGCCGGTGCCGCGCGGGCCGAACATCCACTTGTGGGTGCCGGCGATAAAGAAATCGCAGTGCATGTCCGGGAAGTCGAGGTTATCCACGCCAAAGCCGTGCACGCCGTCGACCACGTAGAGGATCCGGTCCTTGTCGTCGCGCTGGCGATTGTGTTCGGCGACCAACTGGCCGATCTGGCCGATCGGCAGTTTCACCCCGCTGCCCGATTGCACCCAGGTCATGCCGAGCACCCGGGTCTCGGGTTTGATCGCGCGGTCGATATTGCCGATCACCTCGTCGGCCGAAACCAGCGCCGGGTCCTTGAACAGGCTGATCTTGCGCACCCGGGTACCTTCGCGCTCGCTGCGCAGGCGCAAGAGATTGCGGGTCGAATAATGTTCGTGTTCGGTGGTGAGGATTTCCTGGTCGGGGCGCACATGGATGCCGCCGTAGATCATCGCCAGGCCCTCGGTGGTGCTGCCGGTCAGGGCGATCTGCCCGGGCTCGGCCTTGAGGTAGCGGCCGGCCCACAGGCGGACCTGGGCTTCGCGTTTCCAGGTTTCCTGCAGGTCCCAGTCCATGGCCAGCCCCGGGTTGCGGTCGATGGCGGCGCGGTGCTGCTCGATGGCCTCGCGCACGGGGCGAGGGTGGGAGGTCACCAGGAAGTTGGAGAAGTGCAGGTAGTCGGGGTCCTGGTCGAACAACTGGCGCAACCCGGCCCACTTGTCCGTGGACAATGCCGGGTTCTCGGCTGTGACCGGGCTGGCGGCCAGCGCATTCAGGCTGGCACCGAGGGGCAGGCCGGCGGCGAGTACGCCGGCCTGCTTGAGAAAGGTTCTACGATCGGTCATGGGCAACTCACTGGCGCGAGAGCGTGGCGGTGGGTGACGTGGTGCCGGGGCGGGCGGCTTTCCGCACCTGGTCCCAGACCCGCAGGAAGTTGCCGCCCCAGAGCTTGGCGATATCGGCTTCGGAGTAACCGCGATCGAGCAGTTCGGCGGTGACGTTGCGTGCCTCGCTGACATCCTTGAAGCCGTCGATGCCGCCGCCGTCGTTGAAGTCGGAACTGATGCCGACGTGATCAATGCCGATCTTCTTCACCGCATAGTCGATGGCGTTGCCGAAGTCCTTGAGGTCGGCCTTGGGTTCCTCGTCGAGAATGGCGTAGAGGGCGCTGGCGTATTGGCCGAAGCGTTGTTCCGGCCAGACGGTGATGATCGGGTCGCCGGGCATCAGGGCCATGGCCAGGTTGGGCAGGGGCGGCAGGTCGAAACGTTTGCGCAAGGTGTTGAGCTTGTCCTGGGTGCGCTGGCTCAGCGGGCGCAGATAGGCCGGGAACGCGACGATCTGGACCACGCCGCCGCTGTTCTTGATCAACTGCATTTCCTTGTCGCTGAGGTTGCGCGGGATATCCACCAGGGCGCGGGGTGCCGAGTGCGAGGCAACCATCGGCGTGCGGCTCAATTGGCTGACCTGCTCCAGGGCCTTGGTCGACATCTGCGAGACATCGATGATCACCCCCAGGTCGTTGAGGCGGTGCACGGCCTGCTGGCCGATCTCGGAGAGGCCGTCGAGGGCATCCGGGGTGTCGTTGAGGAACGGCAACGGGCGCGAAGAGTCGGCCCAGTCGTTGTTGCCCACGTAGCTGAAGCCGAACATGCGCATGCCGCGGGCGGCCCACAGGTCCAGGCGATCGAGGTCGTGACCGAGGGGATAGGCGTTGAGCATGCTGATGAAGATCGCGAACTTGCCTTCACCGTGCAGGCGCCGCATATCGTCGGGGCTGTAGGCGATGCCGACACGGTTGGGGAAGTCACGGACCAGGCCGCTGATGATCTGGTAGCGCACCTCCTGCTGTTTGCGTGCCTCCTCGACAAAGCCGGCGGTAGGGCGGTGCGGGGCGTTCGGGCCGTTCCAGATTTCCGGCCAGCCGAACACCGTCAGCGCGGCGGCGGACAGCCGTCCGCGGCCGGTCTTGGCCAGGTCGAACTGGCCGCTGCCATCCTTGTCGGCTTCGCGGCCTTCGGTGCCGAAGGTCAGGGGCACGGTGATATGGCTGTCGAAGCTGATGATCCGGTCCTGAAGCTCGTCGGCCTGCTTCATGATCTTCAGCGAGTAACCGGGGTTGGGCCACAGGTCCCAGGTCAGCCAGGCTGCGGCGGCGCAGAGCCCAAGGGCCAGGGGCAGGCCGATGTAGAGCGCCTTTTTCGAACGCGGTTTTATCATTGCCATCTCATTGTGGTTTGCCGATGTTGCTATCTGGGAAGAACGGATGGCGTACGTTCTGATTTAGGCGCCGCGCCCGGCTAAATTTCCTACGCAGTGCAACGTTCTAGCTTGGATAAAGCCTGCTTCAGGGCTGACACAGGTAGGGCGATGACGATTTCTCGACGAGGCTTCATGGCGGGCCTGGCGCTCACGGGCGTAGCTGTTCCCGCGGCTTATTACGCGCACCGCGAACTGACCCGGGACAGGGAGCCCGTCACGCCGGGCGAGGCCACGGTCGATCTGCTCGACATGGCCGGCCAGCGCCTGGCCAACAATCTGCGCGGGGTCTGGAGCCTGCATTTCACAGGACGTGACGCGGGCCTGGATGGCCTGCCCCTCGAAGGCCTGGAACTGTTCCTCGATATCGCCCCGCGTGGTCGCGGCTTGCGCGGTTTCATTGACACCGCCCAGGCGTTGCGGGCTGACGGTCAACCCCGCTGGCGGCTGGTCGGTGACCTTGCCGAGAGCGACGGCTCGCGGCTGTTCTGGCGCCTGAGCCTGGGTGACGCCGAGAGGCCTCTGTATGAATTCAGCCTGGTTTTGGATGAAGTCTGGGCCACGTTCGGCAACGCTGGCAGTGGCACCTTGAGCGGTCATGTCGAGCGCCTGGACCGGCCGCTGGCCTTGCCGCAACTGGACAACCGCTTTGTCGCGGTCAAGCAGGTGTTTCCCGAAGCCCGCGAACGTATCGGCCTGGGCGCGCCCCTGCTGGCCTGGCTGGTGTCCCCCGAGCACCGCTTGTTCCACCAGCTCTGGCATGCTTCCCGGGACAAGTGGCACAGCCTCCCTGAAGACAAGCGCAATGGCTTGCGCGGGATCGGCTGGCAGCCCGGTCCCCGGGACAAGGAGCGCGACGCCCGGGGCAAGCGCAAGGATCGCAACGGTTCGGGCATCGACTTTTTCTTTATGCACCGGCATATGTTGCGCATGGCCCGCTCGTTCCAGGCCTTGCCGTCATGGCGCGCTTTTCCGCTGCCCCAGCCGGAGCTGGAGCGCGATCGCCAGGGCTTTGCCCGTTATTTCGATAACCACGATGGCTGCGCCGTGCCGCCGACCTGGCTGGCCGACGGTGACGACGAGTACAGCCAGTGGGTCAGCGATATCAAGAGTGCCGAGACCTGGCACAGCAACTTCCAGGCCTGGGAGTCGCGCTACAGCGATCCGCGTTATCTGTCCCGCTTGACCCTGGGCCAGTTCGGATCGGAGGTCGAGTTGGGGCTGCATGACTGGTTGCATATGCGCTGGGCCTCGGTGGCGCGCGATCCTTCCAATGGTGCGCCGGTGCCCATGGCGCGGGAGTTCACCGACTTTGCCCCGCGCTGGTATGCGTCGCAGAACGACTTTCTCGGCGATCCGTTTTCCTCCCATGTGAACCCGGTGTTCTGGATGTTCCATGGTTGGATCGATGATCGGCTGGAGGATTGGTTCCGGGCGCACGAGCGTTTTCATCCGGGGGAGGTCACGCGCCAGGAGGTCAATGGCGTGCCCTGGTTCGCCCCGGGGCGCTGGGTGGAAGTGGATGATCCCTGGCTCGGGCCGACCACCCATGGTTGCAGCACCACGCCGGGATTGAGCATGGGCAAGACGGTGGAGATGGACCCGGAGACCATGAAGCTGGCCTTGCGGATTACCTTTACGCCGGAGAAGGACCTGGCCGGGTTGTTGCGTCGGGTACCGCGGCGGCCTTGGTATGCGCGGCACCTGTCGATCAAGGATCGGTTGCTCTGATACTCGCTCGCCACAGGAACGCGCTCGGCTTCAAATTTCCTTGGCCGAACGCCCTTCTTGTGTCTGCCAGCCGCCACCAAGTGCTTTGTACAACGCAATACTGGCCTGCACCCGCGACAGGCGCAGCTGTACATTCTGGTCCTGGGCCGCATACAACGTGCGCTGGGTTTCCAGTACCGTGAGCAAATCCTCTGCCCCGGCCTGATAACGGCTCTGGGCAATCTCGAAGGCCCGTTGCGCCTGCTTCAGTTCTTCGTCCTGCCAGCGTCGTTGTTGATCAAGGCCGCTGATACTGTTCAGGGCTTTTTCGACATCGGCGAAACCGTTGACGATCGCGCCCCGGTAGCTTTCCAGCAACTCCTCCTGGCGCGCCGTGGCCCGGTCGCGTTCGGCCCGCAGGCGGCCGTTGTTGAAGACCGGAGCGAGCAGGCCGGCGCTCAGGGTGTAGAAGGGCGTGCGCAAGGCATCGGCGGCCTGGGTGGATTCCGAGCCGAGGCCGACACCCAGGGTCAGCTTCGGCAACAAGGCCGCTCGCGCCACCTCGACATCCGCCTGCGCCGCCGCCAGTTGTGCTTCGGCCCGGGCAATATCCGGACGTCGGCGCAGCAGTTCGCTCGGCACGCCGGCATCAATCGACGGCCAGCTCAGGCTGCTGAATGGCTGGGTACCGATCCGCAAGCTCTGGACCGGCTGGCCCAGCAATGCCGCGAGGGTAATCAGCGACTCCCCGGCCTGCTGGCGCACCAGCGGTAATTGTCGTTCCTGGCTGGCCACCAGGCTTTTTTGCTGGGCCAGTTCCAGCGCCGTGGCCGAGCCCGAGTCGTAGCGGGTCCGGACCAGTTCCAGCACCCGTCGGGCATTGCTCAGGTTCAACCCGGCGATAGCCTCCTGCTCGCGAGCGGACAGGGTGCGGGCATACTGGTCGGCAACACCGCCGAGCAGCGTCAGTTCCACCGTCGCCCGGTCATATTCGCTGGCCCGCAGGCTCTGCACGGCGCTGTCGCGGGCAGCGGCGACACCCCCCCAGAAGTCCACCTCGTAGCTGGCGCTGAGGTTGGCGCCATAACTTTTGCTGCTGTTGTCACTGTCGGCATTGTCCCGGTTGTTCAGCAACTGGCTGCGGCTGCCATTCAGGCCCAGGGTCACTTGCGGCAGCAACGGCGCGCCGGCGATCACCGCCGTGGCCTGGGCCTGGCGCACCCGGGCGAGGGCGGCGGCGAGGTCATGGCTGTCGACGCGGGCCTGCTCGATCAACCGGTCCAGCTCCGGACTGCCGAAGCGTTGCCACCAGAGGGTGCTGGTCTGCCGGGCGCTGTGTCGTGTTTCGAACTGCCAATGGGGCGGTGACGGCGTGCCGTCGTCCGGACGCGGTGCGGGCCCGCTGCAGGCATTGAGCAGCAGGCAAATGGTCAACAGGGAAAAACGCGGTTTCATGGGTTCGATCATTCACTGGTAAGCGCTGTGACCGGGTCGAGCCGGGCAGCTTTGCGGGCCGGCATAAAGCCGAAGAGGACGCCGGTGACCAGGGCGCAGGCAAAGGCGCCGATCACGGCGCCCAGGGAAAACGCCACGGCGACCTTGGCCAGCAGCAGGACGCCACCGACCGCCAGGGCGAGGGCCACGCCGGTCAGGCCGCCGACCACCGAAAGCATCACCGCTTCGGTGAGAAACTGGCGCAGGATGTCGCGCTGGCGGGCACCGGTGGCCATGCGGATGCCGATTTCCCGGGTGCGTTCGCGCACGGTCATGAGCATGATGTTCATCACCCCGATGCCCCCCACCAGCAGGGAGATGGCGGCAATCGAGCCAAGCATCAGCGACAGGGTGTTCTGGGTGCGGGCCTCGGCCTGGATCATCGCGGCGTTGTTGGTCAGGCGAAAGTCCCGGCGGCCGTCGTGCATGCGCAGCATCACCTGGTCGATGGCCTTCTCGGCGTCGCGGACATTGCGTCCGTCGCGGGTGGCGATGGCCACGTATTCCGGATTGTGGGTGCCGAACAGCCGGACACTGGCGGCCGAGTAGGGGATCGCCACGCGATCGTCGCTGTCGGTTTCGCCGGAGGTGGCGCCTTTTTCCTGGAGCACGCCGACCACCTGGAACGGCACGTTTTCGATGAGGATGTACTGGCCGATGGGGTCGGCCACCTCCTTGAGCAGTTTGTCGCGGACCTTGTGGCCGATCACCGCCACGGCGGCTCCGGCATCGGCATCGGCCTGGGTGAAGTAACTGCCCTCGACCACCGGCCAGTTGAAGATCGCCGGGAACTGGGTGTCATTGCCGCCGACATAGGCGGTGTGGTCGAGGTTGCCGAAGCGCACCACGGCGTCGGCGCCGTTGACCGGCATGATCATTTTCACCTGGGGCAGTTCCGCCAGCGCCGCCACGTCGTCCAGGCTGATGATCCCCAGCGGGGCCCGTGGCGCGGCCGGCGCGCCACTCAGGTAGATAATGTTCGAGCCGAACGCGCCCATCTGCGCGATCACCTGGCGCTTGCTGCCTTCGCCGACCGCAAGCATCACCACCACCGAGGCGACGCCGATGACGATACCGAGCAGGGTCAGGGCGGTGCGAAAGCGGTTGATCCACATCACCCGCCAGGCCGCTTGCACGGCGTCCACCAGCTCGCTTTTCCAGGCGCCACGATAGGCGCTGCCGTCACTCAGGCGCTGGCGCAGGTCGATCGCCTGCAGGGCGACGGGGTCGTTGCCGCGCTGCAGCTCGGGGTTGTCGCGGGTACTGTCGCTGACGATCAGTCCGTCGCGGATCTCGATGATCCGTTTGGCCCGGGCGGCGACTTCACGGTCGTGGGTAATAAGGATGATCACATGGCCCTGGCTGGCCAGTTCGTCGAGCAGCGCCATGACTTCGGCGCCGCTGTGGCTGTCGAGGGCGCCGGTGGGTTCGTCGGCGAGAATGATATGGCCGCCGTTCATCAGGGCCCGGGCAATCGATACCCGCTGTTGCTGGCCGCCGGACAACTGGTGCGGGCGGTTTCCGCCACGGCTGGCCAGGCCCAGGCGCTCGAGCAGGGCGGCGGCGCGGGCCTGGCGCTCGGCGGCCGGGGTGCCAGCATAGATCGCCGGCATCTCGACGTTCTCCCGGGCCGAGCCGGAAGGAATCAGGTGGTAGCCCTGGAACACGAAACCGAAGGCCTCGCGGCGTAGCCAGGCGAGGGCATCGCTGTCGAGTTCGGCGACGTTTTCACCGGCGAACAGGTAGCGCCCGGAGGTCGGCCGGTCGAGGCAGCCGAGGATATTCATCAGGGTCGATTTGCCCGAGCCGGAGGCGCCGACGATGGCGACGAACTCGCCGGCATGGATCCTCAGGTCGATGCCGCGCAGCACCTGCACCTCGGGACTGTCGCCGCCGCCATAGGCCTTGCGGATGTCCTGCAGGTCGATCAGTGGCGTTTGCATTCAGCCTCCACTGCCGGTCGCGGGGCCGATCAACAGATGGTCGCCCTCGGCCAGCCCGTCGAGGATCTGCACCCGTAGCCGGTCACTCATGCCGGTACGCACCTGGCGCGTCTGGATCTCGCCGTTGCTACTGACCACCCGGGCCGTCTGCAGCGGCGCCCGCGAGTCGCCTTGCAGGGCGGCGATCGGCGCGGTGAGGACGTTTTGCGCCTGGTCGGCGACGAAAAACACCTGGGTGGTCATGTCCGCCATCAGCGCCTGGTCGGCGTTGTCGACATCCAGCAGTACGGTGTAAAGCACCACCCGCGAGCTGCCGCTTTTGTTACTGCTGCTGGAACTGCTGCTGCTCTGGCTGCCGGCTTCGAGGGGCTTGGGCGGTACCGGGAGGATCTGTCGGACTGTGCTGGTCCAGCGTCGGCTGCCGCCACTCAAGGTGGTGAAATAGGCGTGCATGCCCGCTTTGACGTGGCCGATATCGGCCTCCGAGACTTCCGCCCAGACCGTCATCGGTGACAACCGGGCGATGCGCAGGATCAGCGGCGTCTGTTGCTGGGCGTTGAGGGTCTGGCCTTCGCGGGCATCGAGGGCGACCACGGTGCCGCTCATGGGCGCATAGATCCGCGTGTAACCCAGCTCCGCCTCGTCGCTGCGCAGGCTGGCCTGGGCCTGGAGAATCTGCGCGCGGAACATGTCAATGCGCGCCTGGGTGGTGCGCAGCTCGGCTTCTGCCGCCTGCACATCCTCGCTGCGGGTGGCCCCGCCGGCGCTGAGCTGTTGCTGGCGCTGGTACTTCTGCCGTGCCAGGTCATGCAGGGCACGTTGTTCCTGCAACTGGGCCTTGAGGTTTTCAATCGAATAGCGACCGGCATCGAGCTTGGCCTGCTGGGTCGACGGGTCGATCTCCACCAGCAACTGGCCTTCCTTGACCTGATCGCCGATTTCGACGTGGATCTTGTGGATCTGTCCGGAGGCCTGGGCCCCGACGTCGACGTAACGACGCGGATGCAGGGTGCCGAGGGCGGTGACGCTGCTTTCGATATCGCCACGGGTGACCGTGACGGTGGCGAAGCGATCACGTCCCGGTGGCAGGATCTGCCAGGCGGCCAGGGCGACGACGGGGATCAGGCAAAGCGTGACAAGCAGGGCGCGGCGGGTGCGTCGGGGACGGTTCATGCAGGGTTCCAGCCGATGGAAAGTCGGTCCGTGACGACGCGGCGGGCACACGGGGGCACCGCGGCACTCGTTGTCGCCGGGCGACAAACACGGGAGCTGCAAGATAGACGAGAGGTCGGCGCGCGAATTTAAGTCCGGCCCGTGGACTTTTCGAGGTATTTGCGCCGGGTGGGTAATGGAAGATTGGAATCTATATGAGAATTATTATAAATTACGCCTGCTTCAAACAGCCATTGTCATGAGGTCCCGAGCCGGACGCTGCCGATCATGCTCAAGGACAGTCCCGCCGGGTGTGCGGACAGGAGTCAGGTTGGAAAGCTACTACCGCGAGCTGGTGTGTTTCCTCAATGCCCGGCTGGGTAATCGCCAGGCGGCCGAAGACGTTGTGCACGATGCCTACCTGCGGGTGCTCGAGCGTTCGAGCGAGACCCCGATAGGGCAGCCGCGGGCGTTCCTCTATCGCACGGCGATGAATCTGCTGATCGATGAGCACCGGCGCAATACCGTACGCCAGAACGAATCCCTGGACGTGCTCGACAACGACGAGCGGTTTTTCAGCCCGTCGCCGCAAATCTCCCTGGACCATGGGCTACGCCTGGACATGTTGCAACGGGCCCTGGCGGAGCTGCCCGGGCCGTGCCGCGACAGCTTCACGCTGCGCAAGATCGAAGGCCTGTCCCACCCGGAGATCGCCGAGCGCCTGGGGATTTCCCGCAGCCTGGTGGAAAAACACATCGTCAATGCCATGAAGCACTGCCGCGTGCGCTTGCGTCAGTGGGAGGCGAGCTGAGCCCTGTGCGCTGCCATCATTCTGTTCATGTGAATGTGCTATGTCTGCGTCACCGCGTGCAGACACGAGAGCTTCCATGCAAGCCCTGAACAACATCAACCTCGATTCCCTGATCGACACCTTCGTCAGCCTCAGCGCCGCCTTTATCCTTGGCGGCCTGATCGGTTTTGAACGCCAGTACCGCCAGCGCACCGCCGGCCTGCGCACCAACGTCCTGGTGGCGGTGGGGGCGGCGATTTTCGTTGATATGGCCAACCGCCTGGGCGGCTCCGAAGGGGCGGTGCGGGTGGTGGCCTACGTGGTCTCCGGCATCGGTTTTCTCGGCGCCGGCGTGATCATGCGCGAGGAGGGCAATGTCCGTGGCCTGAACACCGCCGCGACCCTCTGGGCCTCGGCGGCGGTCGGCGCCTGCGCCGGTGCCGACCTGATCCTCGAAGCCCTGCTGGGAACCCTGTTCGTCCTTGCGGCGAACACCTTGCTGCGGCCGATCGTCAACTACATCAACCGCCAGCCCCTGGACGTGGTCTCGGCGGAGGTCACCTATCTCCTCTACCTGATTGTCCGACGGGCCCAGCAGAAGACCGTCCTGTCGTTGCTCGAAAAGGAACTGGAGCGCAGCAACTACCCGGCCAGCGATGTCGAGGTGCGACCCTTCGGCGACGAGGAAGTGGAAATCGAGGCGACCCTGGCAATCACCTCGGTGGACGGCGACGAACTCGATGCGCTGGTGGCGCGGCTGTCGACCTCAAGCATGGTGCAGCAGGCATTCTGGAGCCCGAGTACCACCGACTGACCTGCCCTTCGCGGGCGCCGTCCAGTCGGTGCCCCCTATTGCCGGATCCGTGCAAGCTTCCTGGAAGTGACGGGGATCTTGGGATTTTCCCTACAGATGCTCCCGAGGCCTCTCGCTAAAGTGGCCGACCTTGTTCAGCCATCACGGCTTGAGCCTGACAGCCACAGGCCGGAATGGCCCCACGCCCACTGCCCAGCCACAGCAGGAATTGAGAATTTTCCTATACTGTATTTCGCTATTTCCCTGTCTTTTTTCGATGCAAGCACGTTCCCGTCTCAAGCAGTGGCTGGCGTACTTCTTGAGGATTTGTAATGCGCACAGCCCTGATAGTTGACGATCACCCGTTCATTCGCATGGCCATCAAGGTCTTGTTGGAAAAGGAGGGGTTCAAGGTCGTCGCCGAGGCCGATAACGGCGTCGATGCGGTGCAGTTGGCGCGGGAGCTGGCGCCGGACCTGATTGTCATGGACCTCAATATCCCCCGGCTCGATGGCCTGGAAGCGATCAAGCGACTCACCGACCTGCACCTGCCGAGCAAGCTGGTGGTACTTACCGAACAGGCGCCGGAGTTCTACTCCGAGCGCTGCATGCGCGCCGGCGCCATGGGTTATATCTCCAAGACCGCCGAGTTGATCGAGCTGCGCCTGGCGATCCAGGCGGTGATGCTCAACAAGAGCTTCTTTCCGCGCCTGGAAGGGCATGTTCAAGGCCAGGGCGCCAGCGTGTCGGAACCGGTGCTGATCGACAGCCTGAGCAACCGCGAACTGAGCATCCTGCGCTACCTCGCCCGGGGGATGAAGAACAAGGACATCAGCGAACTGATGCTGCTCAGCGACAAGACGGTCAGTACCTACAAGACCCGCCTGATCGAAAAGCTCAACCTCAAGTCGGTGGTGGCGCTGGCGGAGTTTGCCAAGCGCAACCAGTTGATCTGAGGTGTTCGCAGTCAGCGGGGAAGGCCTCAATCCCACTTCGGCGCCAGACCCGCCGGGCTGGTCAGGCGATGGGCGCGTTCGAGGCCGGCGATCTTCGCCATTTCTTCGTCATTCAAACGCAGGTCTCGGGCCTTGAGGTTGCTCGCCAGGTTCTCGCGCTTGGTCGACGACGGAATCACCGCATAACCCAACTGCATGGCCCAGGCCAGGGTCACCTGTGCCGGAGTCGCCTGGTGCCGCTCGGCGATCTGGCGGATGACCGGGTCCTTCAGCACTTCCCCGTAGGCCAGGGTCATGTAGGAGGTGATCTGGATGCCCTGGTCCTGGGCCGCTGCCACCACCTTGCGGTTCTGCAGGTAGGGGTGCAGTTCGATCTGGTTGGTGGCGATCTGATCGGCACCGACGGCGGCAATCGCCTGCTGCATCAGCTCGACGGTGAAGTTGGACACCCCGATCTGCCGGGTCAGGCCCAGTTTCTTGGCCTCCAGCAACGCGCCCATGAATTCGGCGACCTGCACCTGGGCTTCTGGCGATGGCCAGTGGATCAGGGTCAGGTCCAGGTAGTCGGTCTGCAGTTTGCGCAGGCTTTCCTTGAGGCTGGGGATCAAGGCGTCCTTGCCGAGGTTGGCGATCCAGATCTTGCTGGTGATGAACAGTTCGTCACGGGGGATGCCGCTGGCGGCAATGGCCTGGCCGACCTCGGCTTCGTTTTCGTAGATCTGCGCAGTATCGATGACCCGGTAGCCCAGCTCGAGGCCGGTGCTGACCGAGTCGATGACAACCTGGCCTTGCAGGCGGAAGGTACCAAGGCCGAAGGCGGGAACAGACATGGGGGGACTCCTGAAGTGACAGTGGGAATGAGCAGGAGTATCCCCACCCCGATCTTTGAGAAAAAGTAGGGGTTGGGAAAAGGACTCTTTACCCGTGCGCACGAATAGCCGGAGTGTCGGGTCACAGGAGGGAGGGGCTGCTTCTGTCGCATGCCTGGATAGTCAGGCCAGTGGTCGAGCCGCGGGATAAACCATCTGTCCAGTTCAGGCAGGTTTAGCCAAGGGTCCTTGAAAACCGTCACCTACAGTTAAAGGGTTGTTCCCAAGGTCACACGGAGTCATGTAGCCATGACTAAAAAAATTGAATCGCAGGTGCCGGTTATCGATAGGGGGTACGAAGTCATCCAGTTACCGGCCAAAGCCTCACCTCGCGGCATTGCACTGAGTCCAGATGGAGATTGGGCTTTTGTCTGTAATTTCAGCCTGGACAGCGTATCGCTGATCGATACCCGGCAACAGGTGGTGGTTGCCAATATCCCGGTAGGGGCGAACCCCTACCATGTTGCGTTTGATGCGGACAAAAACCGCTGCTATGTCACTTGTCTCAATGAATTTGCGATTTTTGTGATTGATCCCGTGAATCACCAGGTGGTCAAGGAAATCGCCGTTGAGGTTCCACCCCGGCGAGTCACGGTCGATTCAATCAACCGACGGGTCTATGTCGTTTGCCCGAACAGCCACCTCGGAAATGCACAAATCATCGTTCTGGACGCCGACGAAGAACGAATAATCGACACCATTGAGTTTGAATCGGGAAGCCTTGATAACGCCCTTACTGTTGACCCCGTCAAACAGCGCGCTTATATCCCGGTCAGCTACAGTCCGTATGACGCCGTTATCGGCGTTATCGATACACGAAGCCATAAAGTGATCCAGTTGAGCCCGTATATTCCCGGTTCGCCGAATTCCTCCGCGTTGAGTCCGGATGGCGCATTGCTCTATGTCCCTGCGGGTCGCATCGTGGAGACGTCAGTGGTGGATACGAACACCGGGAGCATCCGCCCCATCTTTGCCACGGGGCAGTATATCCATCTGAGTCCTGAAGGCGATCGTGCTTATTATCTGAGTTACACCACGGAGGGGACAGACCAGTGGAGTATGTTGCAAACGGTTGATACCAGTACTGGCACGATCCTTGGCAATGTCATCATCGCTCCGGACGCTCCATTCGCCATGACCCTTTCATCCGATGGCAAGTATGCCTATATCACCTGCTACGGTCGTCCACCTGACTACAGCGGTCCTGTCCGGGGAGCCAGGGTGATAGTGGTTGATGTTACGGGTCTCTAGCCGGGTGATTTCCGTACGCGCGCCCAGGTGCCCCGTAGTCCCTGAGCGCGTAACGGCTTCTTCGGAGGGGTACGACCCTCGGTTGTGGTCGCACCCTTGTCTGCCAGATCAGTCCTCGACGGCCTCAAGCAACGTCGCGATGCCCTGGCCGCCAGCGATGCATTGCGTGGCAATGGCGTAGCGCCCGCCGGTGCGTTGCAGCAGGGCGGCGGCTTTGCCGGTGATGCGCGCGCCGGTGGCTCCCAGGGGATGACCGATGGCCAGGGCACCGCCGTCGAGGTTGATCGCGCCGCGATCCAGGTCGAGTTCCCGCAGGCAGGCCAGGGACTGGCTGGCAAAGGCCTCGTTGATTTCCACCAGGTCGATATCGCCGATCCGCAAGCCGGCGCGTTGCAGCACCTTGCGGGTCGCATGGACCGGGCCCATGCCCATGATCTCCGGGGCGCAGCCGGCCACCGCGACTGCCTTGATCCGCGCCAGGATCGACAAGCCGCGCTCGCGGGCGAAGGTTTCGCTGCACACCAGCACGGCGGCGCTGCCATCGGTCAAGGGCGAGGCGGTGCCAGCGGTGACGCTACCGTCGAACGCCGGTTTCAACCCTCCCAAACCCTCCAGGCTGGTGCCGGGACGAATGCAGCCATCTTCCTTGACCCAGCCGTTCGCGGTCTGGATAGCGATGATTTCGTCCTCCAGGCGGCCCAGTTCGCGAGCCCGGGCGGCCTTGGCGTGGGACTCGACGGCCAGGCTTTCCTGCTCGGCCCGACCGATGTCGTAGCGCCGCGCGACTTCTTCGGCGGTGTAGCCCATGGGCATATACACCTCGGGGTGATCGCGCATCAGCGTCGGGTTCGGCGAGATATTGAAACCGCCCATGGGCACGCGGGTCATGGATTCCACCCCGGCGCAGAGGAAGGCATCGCCGGCCCCCAGCAGGATCTGCCCGGCGGCATAGTGCACGGCACTCATGGACGAGCCGCAGAAACGGTTGATCGTCGCGCCGCCGAGGCTGTCGGGGAAACCGGCGCGGAAGCTGGCGATACGGGCGATATTCATGCCTTGCTCGGCTTCCGGGTAGGCACAGCCCATGACCAGGTCCTCGAGTTCGGCGGGGTCGAGGCTGAGCTTGTCCACCAGGCCGCGCAGCACCTGGGCGGCGAGGTCGTCCGGGCGAATATCGATCAGCGCGCCTTTTTTCGCGAAATGAAAGGGGGAACGGGCGTAACCGGCGATCACGATGGAGGTCATGGCGAAACTCCTGGGTAGGGCGCAAGGGGCGTGGCGGTTGCTCAGCCGCGCGGTTGGAGAATCATGCAGGTGGTCGACCCGGTGGCATAAAGCCGGCCGTCGACGTCATAGATCCGCCCTTCGGCCAGGGCGGTGGAGCGGCCGAGGTGGACGATCTTGCCCTCGGCGCGGATCGGCCCGCTGCTGTCGGTCAAGGCCCGCACGTAGCTGATGCGCAGGTCCAGGGTGGTATAGCCCTGGCCCTTTTGCAGGCGGGTGTGGATGGCGCAACCCATGCACGAGTCGAGCAGGGTCGCCGCGTAGCCGCCATGGACGCTGCCCAGCGGGTTGTAATGGCGGGAGTCCGGGGTGCCCTGGAACACGAAGTGCCCCTCGGCCCATTCGATGGGGATAAAGTCCAGCAAGCTGCCGATCGGCGGCGAGGGCAGTTCGCCGTTGCCGATGCCGTTGAAGAACTCGGCCGGCGTCAGCTGGCTGACTTCGGCCAGGGTCAGGCTGCCGGGGCCTTGCAGGCGCTCGCGCATGGCCTGTTCCTCGGCGATCCATTGGGCGAGCGTGACGTCGCGGTTCGGGGTCTGCATGGACGGCTCCTTTCTTGATATAAAAAATTATGTTCGTAATATTTTGCCTCATATTATGTCTGAAATATAAATTAATCCAGCATCCTGGGCTCTGTGGGTGGTCGTTCCAGTAGTGGAACGATGAAGCTGATTTTTGCCGTCTAGCGCCAAAAATCAGTTGAATCTAAGCTGTGCCCCATATTGATGGAGGTACCCATGAAAAAGATTCTTGGTCTCTACACCAGCCCCAGGGGCCATTGGGTCGGTGATGGCTTTCCGGTGCGCACGCTGTTTTCCTATGACAACCTGGGCCAGCACATCAGCCCGTTCCTGATGCTGGACCACGCTGGACCTGCTGATTTCACTCCCACCACCCAGCGCCGTGGCGTCGGCCAGCATCCCCATCGCGGCTTTGAAACCGTGACCATCGTCTATGACGGTGAAGTGGAGCACCGCGATTCCACCGGTGCCGGCGGCGTGATCGGCCCGGGCGACGTGCAATGGATGACCGCCGCCGCGGGGATCATCCACGAGGAGTTCCATTCCGAAGCCTTCGCCAAACGCGGCGGCCGCCTGGAAATGGTCCAGTTGTGGGTCAACCTGCCGGCCCGGGACAAGTCGGCACCGGCCGGTTACAAGGGCATTCTCGACAACGATATTCCCAGGATTCCCCTCAAGGACCAGGCCGGCAGCCTGCGCCTGATCGCCGGTGAGTTCGACGGCCGGCAGGGGCCGGCGCGGACCTTCACACCGATGGATGTCTGGGATATCCGTCTGGCCGGCGGGAAAACCCTGGCGCTGGACCTGCATGAAGGCCGCAGCACGGTGCTGGTGGTCCTGCGCGGTGGTGTGCGGGTCAATGGCGAGCAACTGGCGCAACCGGGGCAGTTGGTCGTCTTCGAGCGGGCCGGTCGCGACGTGTCGCTGCACGCCGACAGCGATACCGTGGTGCTGCTGCTCAGCGGCGAGCCGATTGACGAACCGATTGTCGGCCACGGCCCCTTCGTGATGAACAGCGAAGCCGAGATCCACCAGGCCTTTGCCGACTTCCAGGCCGGGCGCTTCGGGCAGATGCACGACTGACGCCGCCAGGCGGTCCTCCTTCCCCGAGGGCCGCCCACCACTTCGAATATAAAGCTATAACTCCATGAAGCCGTTCTGTGCGATCTTCGCGTCGCCGACGGTTTCTTTTCATGGAGTGGCTCGATGCTTGACCTGTTGTCTGAACATCCCCTGTCCTGCGCTTTTCTGCTGATCGTGATCGATCTGCTGTTGTGGCACCTGATGGGCAGCAAGAGCGATACCTGGAAACTGGCGGTGCGCCTGACGGTGTTCTCACTGTTCAGCCTGCTGCTGTTCAACGAAGGCATGAACCCCTTGCAGACCCCGCCCTGGCCGGATGACATCCCCCGGCACCTGGCGGCCACCGGCTTGCAGATCGGCTGGTGGCTGTTCGGCGCACGGACCCTGACGGTGCTGCTCGGCACGGTGATGATGCAGCGGGTCGGGCATGCCGGACGGCTGGTGCAGGATGTGCTCGGGGCGATCATCTTCCTGATCGCCATTGTCGCGGCGGCGGCCTATGTGCTCGACCTGCCGGTCAAGGGCGTGCTGGCGACGTCCGGGGCCCTGGCGATCATTGTCGGCCTGGCCTTGCAGAGCACCCTCAGCGATGTGTTCTCCGGGATCGTGCTGAATGCCACCAAGCCTTATCAGGTCGACGACTGGGTGGCCATCGACGGTACCGAAGGCCGGGTCGTCGATATCGACTGGCGCGCCACGCGCCTGCAGACCTCCCAGGGCAGCATGGCGGTGGTGCCCAACTCCCTCGCGGCCAAGGCCAAGATCGTCAACTTCAGCCGGCCCAGCGATATGCATGGCCTGTCCATCAGTGTCCAGGTCAGCCCGCATTCCCGGCCCCAGGTGGTGATCGATGCCCTGGAGCGGGCCATGCTCGGCTGCCGCGCCTTGCTGCCGACCCCGGCGCCTTGCGTGACGCTGAAAAGCTCCAGTGCCGAGGGCGCTGAATACGAAATCAACGGTTTTGTGGTGTCCATGGGTGAGAAGCGCGAAGTGCGCAATCAGCTCTACGACCTGGCGTTCCGCCATTTGCGCGCTTCGGGGGTGAGCCTGCTGTCGAGCGGGGAGACTGCCGCGCCGGTGAATTTATCGCGTGCGCGAAGGTTGTTGGAAAGCTCTTCGATTTTCTCCACCTTGCGTTCGGAGGAGAAGGATACGTTCAGCGAGAACATGCAGGCGCAGATGTTCCGTGCCGGCAGCGAGATCATGGCCCGCGGCGAGGTCAGCGATCACTTGTTCATCATCGAGTCCGGTGTGGTCTCGGTGACGCTGTTGCGCGGCGGCGTGCCGATGGAGGCCGGGCGCATGGGGCCGGGCGAGGTGATCGGCGAGGCCGGGGTGCTGGCCGACATGGCGGTGGTGGCGGACTTCACCGCCAAGACCGACTGCGTGCTGTATCGCATTGAAAACGAGTACCTCAAGCCGTGCCTGGAAGCCCGGCACGATATCGGCGAGGCCATGAAAAGCCTGCTCGACCGGCGCTTGAGCGCGGTGCAGAACTTCACTCGCGAAGTGCCCAAACCGGTGGAGAAGCGCGGGTTTATGCAGTGGTTGCGCAGTCGGACTTGAGGGGGGATCAGTCGCGAAGAGGTCCTTGAGATCGCCAAAAGCCTATGGTTTAGAACGAGAACCCCAGCGCCCCCACTGCCAGCAACACCGCCGCCATCACCCCGACCAGCGCGAACAGTTGCTGCAATCGGGGCCCGGCCAGATGCCCGGCAACCTGGCGCCCCAGCACCAACCCGACCACCGCCCCCACCGCAAACGGCCCACCGACTGACCAGTGCATGGCCCCGGACAATGTGGCCGTGACCACACTACCCAACGACACCAGAGCAATCACCGCCAGGGACGTGGCAACGATGCTCTTGCTGTCCAGGTTGGTATAACGCGTCAGCGCCGGGATGATGACAAAACCGCCACCGACCCCGAGCAGCCCCGACAACAATCCCGAGAGCATGCCGGTCACGGTCAGCGCGCGGGCGCAGGGCAGGGTCCAGCGCAACCGGCCTTGCAACGGATTCAGCACACAGGGCTGAAAGCCCGGTCGCGGCGCCGGACGGCCGTGTTGCAATTCCTTGCGGGCCTTGAG
Source organism: Pseudomonas sp. MWU12-2345 (assembly GCF_023242385.1). NCBI lineage: Bacteria > Pseudomonadati > Pseudomonadota > Gammaproteobacteria > Pseudomonadales > Pseudomonadaceae > Pseudomonas > Pseudomonas sp. MWU12-2345. The sequence goes on from NZ_JALLJA010000003.1 coordinate 325,632, forward strand.
GAAGATCCGGCCGCAGGCATAGACCATCACCGCGGCAAACCCCAGGGCCAGCGGCTCGTTGGGCAGATGATGGGCCAGCCATAACCCCAGGGGCGTCAGCAGCACGCCGACCCCGGCGATATAGGCCGCTGCCCGATAGCGGACAATCCCCTGGCGCAAGCCGAGCAAGGCCCCGACACCCGCCGCCAGACCCACCGCGAGCAAGCCGATGGGCGCTGCTTCGACCATCGACAAACCCAGCCCGAACACCAGCAGCGGTACCGCGAGAATGCCGCCGCCGGCCCCGGTCAGGGCCAGGATCGCGCCGATCAGCGTACCCAGTCCCGCCCCCAGAAAAAGATGTTCGTTCATGGTTGGGTTTTGGCCGCCGTCAATGTCGGCCGCGCCAGCCATTCACGGCCCTTGAGCATGCCGCGCCAGTACAGTGGCGGCAGGATCCGCTCCTTCAGCCACCAGGCCAGCCGCGTCGGCTTGCGCCCGTCCAGCAACCAGGGGGCGAAGGTCGGCGCCAGCTTGCCGCCGTAGGTGAATTCGGCGAGAACGATCTTGCCGCGCTCCACCGTCAGCGGGCACGAGCCATAACCGTCGTAGCTGGCCTGCCGGGGCAGGCGGCCGAGGGCCACCAGCACGTTGTTAGCCACCACCGGCGCCTGCTTGCGCGCGGCGGCGGCGGTCTTGGCATTGCTGGTGTTGGTCACGTCGCCCAGGCCGTGGATATTGGAAAACTGACGGTGTTGCAGGGTGGCCGGATCGACATCGACCCAGCCGGCCGCGTCGGCCAAAGGGCTTGAACGGATAAAGTCCGGGGCCACCTGCGGCGGCACCACATGCAGCATATCGAACGAGCGGACCAGGGTTTCCCGGGTGCCATCGGCCAGGGTGCGGGCGAAGGTCGCCTGTTTCGCCGGGCCGTTGACCGCCACCAGGCTATGGCCGAATTGCAGGTCGATCGCGTACTTGTCGATGTATTCCATCAGCGCGGGGACATAGTCGGGCACGCCGAACAGCACGGCGCCGGCGTTGAAGAAACGCGCGTTGATCCGCTCCTGGCGTCCGCTCCCGAGCCAGTGATCGCAGGACAGATACAGGGCTTTCTGCGGCGCACCGGCACATTTGATCGGCATTGGTGGCTGGCTGAACAGGGCCTCGCCCTCCTTGAGCTCCTGCACCAGTTTCCAGGTGTAGGGCGCGAGGTCGTAGCGATAGTTGGAGGTCACGCCATTGCGCCCGAGAGTCTCTTCGAGCCCGTCGATGGCCGTCCAGTCGAGTTTCAGGCCGGGGCAGACGATCAACTGTTCGTAGCCGACCCGGCTCTGGTCGGTGAGCACCACTTCGTGGCCGTGGGGGCCGAAGGCGCTGACCGCCGCCTTGATCCAGCGCACGCCACGGGGAATCAGTGACGCCATGGGCCGGGCGGTCGACTCGGGACGAAACACCCCGGCGCCGACCAGGGTCCAGCCGGGTTGGTAATAATGGGTGTCGGCCGGGTCGATGATCGCGATATCCAGGTCCGGCGCCCTGGCCAGCAGGCTGGCAGCTACGGCGATACCGGCCGCGCCGGCGCCGACGATCAGGATCTGGTGATGGGAAACGGCAGTCGAAGACATGGTGTCGGGTCCTGGTTCAGAGGGCATTGAGCGGGATCTTCAGGTAGCGCACGCCGTTGGCTTCCGGCTCGGGCAGGTGGCCGCTGCGCATGTTGACCTGCACCGCCGGCAGCATCAGCACCGGCATATCGAGGGTGGCGTCGCGGGCCTCGCGCATGCTGACGAAACTGTCTTCGTCGATGCCCTCATGGATATGGATATTGTCCGCGCGCTGTTCGGCGACGGTGGTCATGTAGCGCAGCTCGCGACCGCCCGGCAGGTAGTCGTGGCACATGAACAGCCGGGTCTGGGGTGGCAGCGCCAGCAGTTGGCGGATCGAGCGATAGAGGGTGCGTGCGTCGGCGCCGGGGAAGTCGCAGCGGGCGGTGCCGTAGTCGGGCATGAACAGGGTGTCGCCGACAAAGGCGACCCGTTCGTCGCCGGACTCGATCAGGTAGCTCATGCAGGCCGGGGTATGTCCTGGCGTGTGCAGGGCGCGGGCCTTCAGGGTACCGATGCTGAATTCGGCATTGTCCCCCAGCAGCACATCGAACTGGCTGCCGTCGCGCTGGAAGTCGCTGCCGGCATTGAAGAGCTCGCCGAATACCTGCTGGACCACGGTGATATGGCTGCCGATGGCGACCTTGGCGCCGAGTTGTTCCTTCAGGTAGGCCGCCGCCGAGAGGTGGTCGGCGTGGACGTGGGTTTCCAGGATCCATTCCACCCGGGCGTCCAGTTCGTGGATCCTGGCGACCAGGCGATCGGCTGATGCGGTGCGGGTGCGCCCGGACTTGGGGTCGTAGTCGAGCACGCTGTCGATCAGTGCGCAGCAGCGGGTACTGGTGTCCAGCACCAGGTAGCTGATGGTCCAGGTATCGGGATCGAAAAAGGCTTCTACGGCTAGCTTGTCGCCAAAGGTCATTGCGTACTCCTGGTGTCATCGGCGGGGATGGGGTTCACACGGTCCTGTAGGAGCAGGGCTTGCCCGCGAAGCTTTTAGCGTTCTCAGGGGCCCCTTCGCGGCGGTGCGGCGATCCGACAAGCCCTGCTCCTACAGGTTAGGCGGTGTGTTCAATGTCCCGGTCCTGTCTGACAAAGAGTTCAATAAGCATGCCAAGCTGGGGTTTTTATTTTCTGCTGTGTTTGCTGATTTATATCAACCTATTCGCCGACGTTTTCTGATTTAGAAGCATTTGGCAGATAAATTGGCAGTCATTCTGGCAGTCGATGGCAGCTAATGGCAGAAAGCATTGGCATGGATTAAGCTCCTGCCTCCACCCGGGAGTTGCCATGACCATCCTTGCCACCGATCTTGCCCGAGCCGATATGCGGGCCCTGGTGTCCTATCTGGAACACGACCTCCAGCCGACCATCGTCCTCGACACCGACTACAACATCGTCGCCGCCAACACCGCCTACCAGCGTCAGTTCGGGGTAGAGGGCCGTCCCCATGTCGGCGCGAAATGCTTTCGGGTCTCCCATCAGTTCGCGGTGCCCTGCGACCAGGCCGGCGAGCATTGCCCCATGCGCAAGGCCCATGAAAGCCGCTTGCCCGAGCGGGTCCTGCATATTCACCACACGCCCCGTGGCCCCGAGCATGTCGACGTGGAACTGCGGCCGTTGCTGGACGCGCAGGGCGAAGTGGTGGGTTATGTCGAACGCTTGAACACCGTCACCGTGGCCTCGGCCCAGCCGCAGCATCAGGGCCTGGTGGGTCGCTCGGCACCGTTCAAGGAGGCCTTGAGTGCCTTGCAACGGGCGGCGCCGTCGCCGATTCCGGTGTTGCTGCAAGGCGAGTCCGGTACCGGCAAGGAACTCTTTGCCCGCGCCCTCCACGAGGGCAGTCCACGGGCCGGCGGGCCGCTGGTGGTGGTCGATTGCACCGGCCTGACCGAAACCCTGTTGGAGAGCGAGCTCTTCGGTTACGAAAAGGGCGCCTTCACCGGCGCCGTGCAGCGCAAGATCGGCCTGGCCGAGGCGGCTCATGGCGGCACGCTGTTTCTCGACGAGATCGGCGAGGTGCCGTTGGCGATGCAGGTCAAGTTGCTGCGCCTGATCGAGTCCGGCAGCTTTCGCCCGGTGGGCAGCCTGCGTACCGTGCACTCGGATTTCCGCCTGGTCTGCGCGACCCACAAGCCGCTCAAGGACATGGTCGCGGCCGGGAGTTTTCGCCAGGACCTGTTCTACCGCATCAGCGCCTTTCCGATTCGCCTGCCGGCCCTGCGCGAGCGCGGCGACGACCTGCCGTTGCTGATCGACAGCCTGTTGCAACGCCTGGCGCCGACGGCGGTGCCGCGTATCGACCCGCCGGCGATGAAGGCCCTGGGGCTGCATGACTGGCCGGGCAATATCCGCGAACTGCGCAATGTGCTGGAGCGGGCCCGGCTGTTTACCGACGATGGGGTGATCCGGCTGGCCGATCTGCCCGCCGAACTGAGGCGTGAAACCGCGTCGGCGGCACCCCAGCGACGGCGTGGGCGCAACGAGTTGGAGCAATTGGCCCACGCCCTGGCGATGTTCGATGGCTCGCGCAGCGAACTGGCGAAAACCCTGGGGATGAGCGAACGCACCTTGTATCGGCGCTTGCAGGCGCTGGAAGGGAAGGCCTGAGGTGCGGAAGCCGTCACTCCTGCACCGACGTCGTTCAATCGTTCGTCAGCAATGCATTGGCGAAGAGCGCCGGGTCGGCATTGCCCCCTGACAACACCACCACCGCGCAGCGACCTTCCAGCACGATGCGCCCGGCCAGCAACGCCGCCAGGCCGACCACGCCGCCCGGTTCGACCACCAGCTTGAGATTCTCGAACGCCCATCTCAGGGCGAAGCGGACCTCGGCGTCGGTGACCGTCAATGCGCCGCGCAGCAGCCGGCGATTGATCTCGAAGGTCAACTCGCCCGGTGCCGCGGTCAGGATCGCATCGCAGATCGAATGGCCGCCCGGCGGGATACTTTGCCGGCTGCCCGCGACCAGGGAGCGCCCGGTGTCATCGAAACCCTCCGGTTCCACCGCATACACCGCGACCTCGGGAAACTGACTGTGCAGGGCCACGCTGACCCCGGCAATCAGGCCCCCGCCGCCGCAGGGCACCAGGGCCACGTCGGGACGCAGGCCCAGCGCCCGGGCCTGGCGGGCGATCTCCAGTCCCAGGGTGCCCTGGCCGGCCATGACCCGTGGGTCATCGTAGGGCTTGACCAGCACCGCGCCGCTTTCGGCGGTCAGTGTCGCGGCGATGGCCTCGCGGTCTTCGGTCTCGCGGTCGAACAGCACCACCTGGGCACCATATTCGCGGGTGCGGCGGATCTTCAAGGCGGGTGCATCCCTGGGCATCAGGATCGTCGCCTGGATGCCCAACAGCCTGGCCGCGCAAGCCACGCCCTGGGCATGGTTGCCGGAGGAGAAGGCCAGCACGCCACGGGCGCGTTCTTCGGGACTGAGGCTGGCCAGGGTGTTGTAGGCACCACGGAACTTGAACGAGCCGGTTCGTTGCAGCACTTCCGGCTTGACCAGCACCCGGCCCTGGCAGTGTTCATTCAGGCTGTGGAATTCCAGCAATGGCGTTTCCACGGCGTGCCCCTGGATACGCAGGGCGGCCTGTTCGATATCGGCCAGTTGAATGGGCTGTGAGGTCATGTCGCGCTCCTGGGTGGGCAAAGGCCTAATCTGCGGTTTTCCGCGGCCCTTGAAAAGCGCTTGTTCACGGGGTTGAACAACGTAAAATCCGTGGATGGACACTCTATTTCTCGAAACTTTCCTGGCGGTGATCGACTGCGGTTCCATTGCCGCGGCGGCGCGTCAACTGGACCTGGCGCCGACCACCGTGGCCCAGCAGATCAAGGCCCTGGAAAAACAGCTCGACAATGCCTTGCTCAGACGCAGCGGGCATACCGTGAAGCCGACCGCGGCGGCCCATCGGATTATCGAGCGGGCGCGGCTGATTGTCCGCGAAGCCCGCGACCTGCGGGCCAGTGCTTCCAGCGGTGTGCTGCCGGTCGGGCCCCTGCGGCTGGGGGCGACCCAATATGCCTTGATGCAACTGCTGCCGCCGTCGCTGCATGAATGGCGTCGACGTTATCCCGAGATCGAGATCTATATCGAGCCCGGTAATTCCCAGGAGTTGATGGAGCAGGTGGTGAGCGGCGACCTGGATGCGGCGTTGATCGTGCATCCGTTGTTCGCCTTGCCCAAGAGCTGCGAGTGGGTGGCGTTGGTGGAGGAACCGCTGGTGCTGATTACCCCGGCGGCGATGCAGGTCGAGGATGTGCTGGCGACCCTTGTTGAAGAGCCGTTTATCCGCTTCAGCCGCAAGGTGGTCGGCGGCAAGCTGGTGGAGGCTTATCTGCAGGGGCATGGTCTCAAGCCGAAGTCCCAGTTCGAGCTGGATGGCATTGATATCATCGTCAAGTTCGTCGCCGAGGGACTGGGGGTGGCATTGGTGCCTGACCGGCCGAAGGCCAATCACGAGGCGCAGGGTGTGCGCCGTTGGGAAGTGCCGGAGCCGAGGCTGTTTCGGACTTTGGGGATTGTCTGGCAGCGGGCGTCGGTGCGGGCGCCGTTGGTGGTGGCGCTGAATGAGTTGATGGCCGGGCAGGCGATGTAGCGGGCCACGACCCGAACGCGGTCCCTGTAGGAGCCGGCTTGCTGGCGATGCGATCTGATAGCCGAGATCGCCGGTGCCTGGAAAATCGCTATCGCCAGCAAGCTGGCTCCTACAGGGTTATGCAGCGTTCACACGTATGGATCAGACCAACGGCGCGATATTCAACCGGGTCGAACATGCCAACAACGAACGCCGTTGCGTCGCCGCATACAGCTGCAACTCATCAATGGTTTCACGCCCCAGCGCCTGGTGGAACTGCTCGCGGTTGGAGCTGCCGGTGTAATGCGCCTGGGCATCATCCCCCAGGTTCGACTGGAAGATCCCGGCCGCGCTCACCGGCAAAAAGTCCTCATACACCAACGGCTCGAAACTCACCTGGCCGGCTTCGATCAAGGCTTCCAGCTCCCGCAGCGGCAATTCGCTGCTACGTGCCGCAATGCCTTTCTCGGTGGGGAAGTAGCGGAAGTACGCCAACCCCTGCTTGCGCATCTCGCTGTAGTTGTCGGGGAAGGCCTTGAAGGTGTTCGCCATGATCTGGTCATAACGCGCGGCATTGGCCTCGTTGGGGAAGTCACCGAGTTCCTCCCGCGCGGCGTTCAGCAAGCGGTCGTAGAGCAGGCGGCCCTTGGGTGTCAGTGCCGCGCCGCGTTGTTCGATTTCGCCGAAACGGGCCGAGTGGCTGCCGGTTTCGCTGGCGTCCTGGCCGATAAAGGTGATGGCCTCCTCCAGCGCCTTGAAGCTGGTCTGGCGCAACAGGATCGGGCACTCACGGCGGGGCGGGCCTTCGATCACCGCCTTGGGGGTGATGCCCTTGCCCGGCATGGCGGCTTGCACCGCGTCGATGTCCAGGGTGCGCGGGGTCAGGTGGTTGATATGCGGCCCCCTGAACGCCACCACATCGGCGATCAGCCGATGCTGGGCATTGAGCTTTTTGTACTCGTCCAGGGACACCGTGGCGCTGTTGTGCCAACGGAAGGTTTCCAGTGCCTGCTGGACGAGCTCGGCGGCATCGGCGGAATCGAGGCCGCCATTCATCTCGGCCTTTTCGATCAGTTCGATGGTGCGCGGGGTGAAGATATTCCGCCGGCTGAGGATCCATTCGGCGAATTCCCGCAGCCCGTCTTCCTCGATCAGTTCCAGGCGCAGCAGCGAAGTGAAGACGCGGAACGGGCAGACCTGCAAGGCCGTTTCATGCACCGCGCGAAAGGCGGTCGAATGCACCGGCACGCCGGCCGGAGTCAGGTCGTAATAACCCACCGGTTCCATGCCCATCACCGCGAACAGTCGGGCCAGGGTCGCCAGTTCCGCCGCCGTGCCGACGCGAATGGCGCCGTGGCGTTCCATGTCCAGGCGACGGATCTCGCCGGTCTGGCGCAGGCTTTCGGCGACCTGGGCATTGTTGCCCAGCACCTGTTCGTTGACCTGCGCGACCAACTCCATCAGCGCGCCGTAGAGCGGCACTTCGGTCTTGTACATCTGCGACATGGCACGGGAAAACTGCGCGCGGATCTCGTCGGGGTGGGCGAAGACAGCGGTGCTCATGGGGTGGTACTCCGCAAAATCGGGATGACTGGACTTGCGCTGAATTCTGCGGGTGGTGGGGGGCGGGTTCAAACGAATTAAGGTCCAGGGATCATTCCAAAAAGGACTGACCTGGGTGCACCCCAGGGGCGGTGGGGGGAGTCCGGGCAATATCCGCCGGCGCGACGACCCATGCTCGGGCGGTTTGTATCGCACTGTGTCTGGGCTGCCCCTGGAAACACTGGGTTAACGTTGAGGGCAATCGGGACACAGAGGCGATACAGGCTGGCGTTCAACTACGTCCAGTCGATTCCCTCAAACCCCAGGAGTACAGCATGTCCCTCGAAACCGTTCTTTATGCCGGCCAGACTTCCGTGACCGGTGGCCGTGAAGGTCGCGCCCTCTCTACCGATGGCGCGCTGGATCTGCCGTTGTCCACGCCCCGCGAGTTGGGTGGTGCCGGCGGCCCCGGGACCAATCCCGAGCAACTGTTCGCCGCCGGCCACTCGGCCTGCTTCCTGGGGGCCATGAAGCTGGCGGCGGCCCAGGACAAAGTGGTCTTGCCGGCCACCACCCGGGTCACCAGCAAGGTCGGCCTGGGCAAGGACGCCGCCGGCCACTATGGCCTTGAGGCCGAGTTGCGTATCGCCATCCCGGGCTTCTCCCGCGAGCAGGTACAAAGCCTGGTGGATCGCGCCCACCAGACGTGCCCGTACTCACGGGCCATTCGCGGCAATGTCGATGTCACGCTGATCGTCGAGGATTGACGGATGGCCGGGTGGCGACGCGTGGCGGGTGGTACCGCCGTATTGGCGGCGGTGCTGATGGCCGGGGGGGTCAGCAGCACTTCCCCGGCAGGCGGCCAGATCCAGCAAGGAGTTCTGCGAACGGTCTCGGCGGTGACCGACTACATCGTCGCCAGGGTCAGCGCGCAATCCGCCAGCGAACGCCCGATGCCTTCCCTCGCCGGGGCGGTCGAATGGCTCAATTCCGAGCCCCTGAGCCGCGAGTCACTGCGCGGCAAGGTGGTGCTGGTGGACTTCTGGACCTACGAGTGCATCAACTGCCTGCACACGATGCCTTATGTGAATCAATGGGCGAAAAAGTATGCCCGGGACGGGCTGGTGGTGATCGGGGTGCACACCCCTGAATATGCCGAGGAAAAAATCCCGGCCAATGTCCGCCGGGAGGTCAGGCGGCTCGGCATCGGCTACCCGGTGGCTGTCGACAGCGACTACAGGATCTGGCACGCCTTCGATAATCAGTTCTGGCCGGCGCATTATCTGATCGACGCCAAGGGCCAGGTGCGCTACAGCCATTTTGGCGAAGGCGCTTATGCCGAGCAGGAAAGGGTGATCCGGGCCTTGCTGGAAGAGGCGAAGGGGACTGAGCCGGCCGGCAACCCGGGTTGAGCGGCTGAGGCAGGTCGCGACGCCTTGGGGATGATGTATTAATCTGGCTGCCTTACTTGCAAGCAGTACAAGCCGGATGAATATCAACAATACCGATCTCAACCTGCTCAAGGTCTTCGAGGCCCTGCATGACGAGGGCAGCGCCAGTCGCGCGGCGTTGCAGCTCGGGCTGACCCAGTCGGCGGTCAGCGCCGCCTTGAATCGCCTGCGCGCGATGTACGGCGATCAACTCTTTGTCCGCACCGGCCGAGGCCTGTCGCCGACCCTGATCGCCAACCAGCTCAAGCCGGTGATCTCCGACGCCTTGAACAAATGTCGCCAGAGTTTTTCCCTGGTTCAGCCGTCCCTGGCCGGTTATGAAGGGCGTTCGGTGACCATCGGCCTGTCCGACGACTTTGAAATCGCCCTCGGTCGCCAGCTGATTGAAACCGTGGCGCAACGGGCGAAAAACCTGCGGCTGATCTTTCGCCAGACCCACAGCCAGATCGCGGTCGATGCCCTGATGGAGCGCCAGTTCGATCTGACCATTACCGCCGGCGGCATCCCCAATCGGCTGCTGGGTCGGCAGTTGCTCGGGGAGGGCGGTTATGCCTGCCTGGTGGATCGCGCCAGCCTGGGCGACAGGACAGCCCTCGATCTGCAGGACTATGTGGCCCGCGAGCATATCCTGATTTCCTCGGGGGGCTTTATCGGCATCGTCGACGAGGGGCTGGCGGCTCGCGGCCTGAGCCGCAAGGTCGTCACCGCCACCACGCATTTCGCGGCATTGCCCTTCCTGTTGAAGGGCTCGTCGGCGGTGGCGACCTTGCCCACCCATGCCGCCCGGGCGATCGCCGGGTTATGCGATATCCAGATGCTCCCCTGTCCGATCGACCTGCCGCACTATCCCATCGAGCTTGGCTGGCGCACCCATGCGCAGACGGATGGCGCCGTGCTGCTGGTCAAACAGGCAATTATCGACAGCTTTGCGCTCTGACGGACTGCGCTGAGCCGTTGAGAAGGGCGAGCACCGGAATCAATTGCGGCTATTAATAGGAAGCATTACTATTTGCGTCCCGCCTTCATAGCCTGTCGCCATGAATCTCCCTCCACCCCGCAGACCCGGTTTTTTCGAGCATTACGAGGAGTTGATCGGCACCTGGACCCGTCGGCTGAGAAACCGTCAGCAAGCCGAGGACCTGGCCCACGATACCTTTGTGCGGGTACTGGAAAGCCAGGCCGCCGGCGTCGAGCAACCACGGGCCTATCTGCACCAGACCGCGCGCAATATCGCGGTGGATACCTATCGTCGCGAAGACCGGCGTGGGGCCCTGGAGCTGGAAGCGATTGACCACAGCGCACCGCCTACCGGCGACCCGGAGCATTTCATGCACGCCATCCAGCTTGCCGACTCCATCGAGCGGGCCCTGGGCGAGTTGCCCGTCAATTGTCGCAAGGCCTTTGTCTGGCAGAAGATCGAGGGCCTGACCCAGGCGGAGATCGCCGAGCGCCTCGGGCTGTCCAAGAATATGGTGGAGAAGTATATGATTCGCACCCTGCGGCATCTGCGCGAGCGCCTGGATGGAGCGGATCAATGAGGCTCCCGTGCGTTTCTACCCGTAGGAGCGAGCTTGCTCGCGATGATCTCCAGGGCACTGCGGTCAGTCAGAGGCTCCGCGTTATCGTTGACGTTTATCGCGAGCAAGCTCGCTCCTACAAGGATTTTGCATGATGGAGAATCGTGATAGCGCCACGGTTCGCGATGAGGCCGCCACCTGGTTCGTGCGGGTCCGGGAGGCGCCGTTGAGCGCCGGGCAACAGGCCGAATTCGACGCCTGGCGCCATGAGCATCCGTTGCATCAGGATGAGTTCGACTTGCTCCAGGGACTCTGGAGCGCCACCGACCTGCTGCCCCAGGCGCGTTTGCAGGCGCTCTGCGACGAGCCTCCAGCGCGGCTCAAGCGCCGGCCGCTGCTGCGTTATGTGGTGGCCGCCGGGGTGGTCGCGGTGGCCTTGGCCCTGGGGCTGTTCAGCGGCCTGAATCATCCGGCGCCCTATGACGCGACCTTTGCCAGCGTGCTTGGTGAGCGTCGACACGTGGCCTTGCCCGACGGTTCGATTATCGACCTGAACAGCCGCAGCCGGGTCCGCGTGCATTACCAGCGCGACCGCCGTGAGGTCGAGTTGGAGCAGGGCGAGGCGATGTTCAGTGTCGAGCATGACAGCAGTCGCCCGTTCGTGGTCCGGGCCGGGGTCGGCAAGGTCACGGTCACTGGCACGCGCTTCGATGTGCGCCGCGATCCGGCGCAGACCCGGGTGGTGGTCGAGGCGGGCACGGTGAAGGTCCAGGGTCGCGACGCGGCGGATGGGGATTTCGTCAACCTCACGGCGGGCCAGGGCACCCGGGTCGATGAGCAGGGCCGGGTGGCCGCGGCGGAAGCGGTGAACGCCGACGAACTCACCGCCTGGCGCAGCGGCAAGCTGGTCTTCAACAATGCCCGCCTCAGCGATGTGGTGCAGGAAGTCTCGCGTCACCGGGACAAGCCCCTGGGTGTCGCTTCTCCGGCGGTGGGCAATCTGCGCTTGACCTGCGTGTTCAAGCTCAACGATACCGAGGCCCTGCTCAGGGCCTTGCCGAGCATCCTGCCAGTGGCCGTCAGGACCCGTGCCGACGGTGCCCAGGAAATAATTGCAAAATAGATTCAGGTTTTTTTCTAGTTCTTCGTCTTCTTGTCCAACTGCAACTGGTTTGCATTAACAGTCGCATGCAATGGCGAACTACAGGACAAGGTCAGACGTGAACAACACACCCAACGCGCTTTACCAGGCGATCCGCAACGCACTGCCCAGTTCCCCGGTCTTTGTCCTGGCCCTGGCGATCAGTGCCGTTGCCCCCCTGAGCCAGGCGGCTCAGGCGGACGCGGCCATCCATATCCAGGCCCAGCCCCTGGCGTCGGCCCTGAGTCAGTTGGGACAGCAAACCTCCCTGCAAGTGTTTTTCAGCCCGCAACTGGTGGCCGGCAAGCTTGCCCCGGCGGTCGACGGCAAGCTGTCGCCGGAAGAAGCCCTGAACGTGCTGCTGCGCGGCAGCGGCCTGGACTATGACCTCAAGGACGGCTCGGTGACCTTGCGTGCCGCCGCGCCGGCCACCGCCGGTGCCCTGGAACTGGCGCCGCTGGATGTCAAGGTGGTGGGTGACTGGCTCGGCGACGCCGACCAGGCGATTGTGCAGAACCATCCGGGGGCGCGGACCGTGATCCGTCGCCAGGCGATGGTCGAGCAGGGCGCGATGAACGTGAAGGACGCCCTGCGTACCGTGCCCGGCGTGCAGGTGCAGGAAAACAACGGCACCGGCGGTAGCGATATTTCCCTCAACGTCGGCGTGCGCGGCCTGACGTCCCGTCTGTCGCCACGTTCCACCGTGCTGATCGACGGCGTGCCGGCGGCGTTCGCCCCGTACGGCCAGCCCCAGTTGTCGATGGCCCCGGTGTCGGTCGGCAACCTGGACAGCATCGACGTGGTACGCGGTGCCGGTTCCGTGCGTTATGGACCGCAGAACGTCGGCGGCGTGATCAACTTCGTGACCCGGGCGATCCCCGAGAAGTTTTCCGGCGAGATCGGCAGCACCCTGGAAACTTCGCGCTACGGTGGCGTCAAGCACCTCGACACGGCGTTCCTCGGCGGCACCGCGGACAACGGTTTTGGCGCGGCGCTGTTGTATTCCGGCGTGAAGGGCGAGGGTTATCGGGAAAGCAACAACGGCAACGACATCAACGATGTCCTGCTCAAGACCCACTGGGCGCCTACCGACCAGGACGACTTCTCCCTCAACCTGCATTACTACGATGCCAATGCGGACATGCCCGGCGGCCTGACCCAGAAGCAGTACGACGCCAATCCTTACCAGTCGGTGCGCAACTACGACAACTTCACCGGCCGGCGCAAGGATATCTCCTTCAAGTACAAACGGCAGGTGGATGACCAGACCCAGGTCGAAGTGCTGACCTACTACACCGACAGTTTCCGTGGCAGCAATATCGCCGCCCGCGACCTCCAGACCCTCAGCGCCTACCCGCGCAGCTACTACACCTTTGGCATCGAGCCACGGGCGTCCCACGTCTTCGACCTGGGCCCGACCACCCAGGAAGTCAGCGTCGGCTACCGCTACCTGAAGGAAGGCATGCATGAGGCCACCAGCCGCGTGGCCCTGGTCAACGGCGTGCCGACCCTGACGCCGACCTCCGACGGGCATATCTACCAGGACCGCACCGGCGGCACCGAGGCCAATGCCTTCTACCTCGATGACAAGATCGATATCGGTAAATGGACCATCACCCCGGGTATCCGCTTCGAGCGCATCAGCAGCAACTGGCATGATCGGGCCGTGCCGGGGACCAACTACGTGCCGGTCCAGGAGAAGTTCCGCAGCGTCGACAGCAACGAGCCGCTGCCGGCCCTGAGCGTGATGTACCACCTCTCCGATGCCTGGAAAGTCTTCGCCAACTACGAAACCTCCTTCGGCAGCCTGCAATATTTCCAGATTGCCCAGGGTGGCAATGGCAACAGCACGGCCAATGGCCTGCAACCGGAAAAGGCCAAGACCTACGAACTGGGCACGCGCTATGACAACGGCACCTGGGGCGCAGAGATGACGTTGTTCTACATCGACTTCTCCGATGAGCTGCAATACGTCAGCAACGATGTGGGCTGGACCAACCTGGGCGCCACCGCTCACCGGGGTCTTGAAACCTCCGCGCATTACAACCTGGCGGACCTCAACCCGGCGCTCGAGGGCCTGACCGCGAATGTCGGCCTGACCTACACCAAGGCGACCTCCCAGGGCGATATCCCGGGCTTCAAGGGCCGTGACCTGCCGCTGTACTCGCGGGAGGTGCTGAATGTCGGTTTGCGTTATGCGGTCAATCGCTGGACCTACAACCTCGACGGTTTCGCCCGGTCTTCCCAGCGCGCGCCGGGGACCGGGAGCAACGCCGACGGCAGCTTCAACGGCAACTACATCACCACGCCGACCGCTGACGGCCAGTACGGCAATATTCCCGGCTACATGACCTGGGATCTGCGCGGTGCCTATGACTTCGGCGCGCAGCTGTCGAACCTGAAACTGGGGGCGGGGGTGCGTAACGTCTTCGACCAGCAGTACTTCACCCGGTCGAGCGACAACAATGCGGGGATCTACGTGGGTGAGCCACGGACCTTCTTTGTGCAGGCCAGTGTTGGGTTCTGATCGGCTGATGGCTGACCCCATCCTGTAGGAGCCGGCTTGCTGGCGATGGAATCGACGCGGTGTCCTGTCATACCGCGTCGCCTGGATCGCCAGCAAGCCGGCTCCTACGAAGGTTGTGTCATTTCAGGTGCGCAGGATTCGCCCGCTGACCGCCACTCCCACCAGCATCATCGCGATCACCATAAAGGCCAGGTTCAACGAACTGGCATGGGCGATAAAACCGATCGCCGCCGGTCCGGCCAGAATCCCCGCATACCCCAGGGTGGTAATCGCCGGCACGGCGATGTTTTCCGCCATGACCTTCTGCTTGCCCACGGCGGTGTACAGCACCGGCACGATATTCGAGCACCCGGCGCCCACCAGCGCATAACCGATCAACGCGGCTTCCCAGGCCGGCACCAGCGTGGCCAGGGCCAGGCCGGCCGCGGCGGTCAGCCCGCCGAAGACAATCACTTTTTTCGCCCCCAGACGCCGGACGATGGCATCGCCGGTCAGCCGTCCGACCGTCATGGTCAGGGCAAAGGCCGCGTAGCCGAGGCCCGCATAGGCGTCCGCGACCTGGCGCTCGGCGCTGAGAAACACCGCGCTCCAGTCGAGCATCGCACCTTCGGCGAGGAACACCACAAAGCACAGCAGGCCGATAAACAACACCACGCCATGGGGCACGGCAAAGGCCGGTCCCGAGCTTTCACTGCCATAGGGCAACAGGTGCGGGGCGGCCTTGTACAGCGCCGCCAGCAGAAACACGATCACCACGCCAATCGCTCCCAGGGGCGACAGCCCCAGGCCCAGCAGCGTGCTGACCCCGGCGGCGCCGGAGATCCCGCCGAGGCTGAACAGCCCGTGAAAGCCCGACATCATGGTCTTGCCGCTGGCGCGCTCGACGATCACCGCTTGCAGGTTGACGGTGGAGTCCACCGCGCCGAGCCCGGCGCCGAACAGAAACAGGCTGGCCACCAGCCAGGGAATCGAACTGACCGTGGCCAATAGCGGCAGCGCGAGGCAGATCAGCAAAGTGCCGACGCTCAGCACCCGTCGGCAACCGAAGCGTGAGGCCAGGGCACCGGCCACTGGCATGGCGATGATCGAGCCGACCCCGAGGCACAACAGCAACAGCCCCAGGGTGCCCTCATCGAGCCCGGCGCGGGCCTTGGCGTAAGGCACCAGCGGTGCCCAGGCGGCGACGCCGAAACCGGCGATAAAGAAGGCGATACGGGTCGACATCTGTTCCAGGCGTCCCGGTTTGACCGGGGCGTGGGCGGTGAGGGCAGTCATGAAAAATCCTTGGCGGGCCGGCAGACAACGCTGTGCAAGGGAACATCCTTGCACATCGTGTCCGGCGCGGCGAGGCCAAGGACCGGTTTTATAACCGCCCGGTCAGGCTTTGCGACGGGCATCCAGGCTCAGGCGACCGCCACCGAAAGCGACCACCTGCAACAGGCCACCGGCCATGGCGATGTTCTTGAAGAAGTGGATGAACTGGTTCTGGTCGCCCAGGTGATTGTGGAACGCCAGGGCGGTGACCACGGTGAACAGTGCCATGACCAGGGCGACCGCGCGGGTGCGGTAACCGAGGATCAACAGCAGGCTGCCGCCGACTTCGACGACGATCGCCGCGATCAGCGCCAGCTGTGGCAGGGGCAGGCCCACCGATTCGATGTAGCCGATCATACCGGCCGGGTTGGCGATCTTCGAGAAGCCCGAGAGCAGGAAGATCGCGGCCAGCAGGACGCGTCCGGCGAGGGCGATGGCAGCCGAAGCGCTGGCGCTGTCGGATTGACTGTGGAGTGCGGAGTTGGCATTGGCGGTGTTGGACATGGACTTGTACCTATGAGAGCGACGCGACCACCATGGTGCGTCGGAGTGGTGTGCAGTCTGCCATCGCGCTAACGTACGCAATAGCCGAATAATTTCGAGGATTAGGTTCGAAAATATCGAACGCCTCCAGGAGCCCACCCCATGATTCCCAATCCCGGCACACCGACCCTCGACCAACTGCGGGTGCTGCTGACCGTGGTCGAAACCGGCAGTTTTGCCGCGGCCGCGCGCAAGCTCAGTCGCGCCACTTCGGTGATCAGCTACACCATCGCCAATCTGGAACTGCAACTGGGGGTGCAGTTGTTTGATCGTACCACCACGCGCAAGCCGCAGTTGACCGACGCCGGCCGTACGGTGCTGACCGAGGCGCGGACCATCTACAGTGGCATCGATGGCTTGCGGGCCAAGGTCAAGGGGCTGCTGCAGGGGCTGGAAGCCGAAATTCACCTGGTGGTCGATGTGATGCTGCCGGCGGCGCGCCTGGTGGATGTGCTCAAGGGCTTTCGCGCGCAATTCCCCACGGTGCTCCTGCACCTGCACGTGGAGGCCCTGGGGGCGGTGGCGCAACTGGTGCTGGAGGGGCGCGCGAGTGTCGGTGTCAGTGGTTTTTTCAGTCGCGGCATGGCGGGGCTGGAGCGGGTCGGGGTGGGCAGCGTCCAGCTGATTTCAGTGGCCTCGCCCAGTCATCCGCTGGCCCAGGGTGTGAACCTGCCCGGGGCTGGCCGTGAGCATGTGCAATTGGTGCTCTCGGACCGTTCGAGCCTGACCCGCAACCAGGAGTTCGGCGTGCTCGGCACCCGCACCTGGCGCCTGGCGGACCTGGGCTCGAAGTTGATGCTGCTGCGCGAAGGGGTCGGCTGGGGCAACATGCCCGCGCCGATGGTGGCCGAGGACCTGGCCAGTGGGCGCCTGGTCAGCCTGGACCTGCCGGATATGCGCGGCGGCCCTTATGGGCTTGATGCGATTTATCGAACCGACACGCCGCCAGGTCCGGCGGCGTCCTGGTTGATTGCCCGGCTGGTGGCGCAAGTGGAGGCTCCACCCGCCTGCACGGCCGGCTGAGGGGCTTCGGCGCGGGGTGCAATGGCGCGGGCCCTTGCACCACCGTGCCGCTTCAGCGCAGGTGTTCGACGATATCCGCGACGCTGCTGAGCAAGTCCTTGGCCAACTGCTTCGAGCGCTGGCCGGACCAGCCGGCGTGCAGGTCCGGGGCGTCGTCGTTGTCCTTGAAGGGCATTTCCAGGGTCAGCGACAGGCAGTCGTAGCGCTGGCCGACGCTGTTGCAGGCCAGGGTCATATTGGCTTGGCCGGGCAGGCTGCGGGTGTAGCCGTGGGTGGTCTGGAAATCCGCCGTGAGCGCGCTCAGATGACTGCGAAAGCGGCTTTCCAACTGGGCGATACGCGGTGTGTAGCCGGGGTTGCCTTCGCAGGCGGCGGTGAAGATATAGGGGATGGTCTCGTCGCCATGGACATCGACGAACAGATCGACGCCATGCTTGGCCATCTGCTGCTGGACGAACAGGACTTCGGGGCTGATTTCCTGGCTGGCGTTCTGCCAGGCACGGTTCAGGTCCTGGCCCATGGCGTTGGTGCGCAGATGCCCGTGGAAGGCCCCGTCCGGGTTCATATTGGGCACCAGGTAAAGGTCGGCGCGGGTCAGCAGGTCGCGCAGCTCGGCATCGTCCTCCTGTTGCAGGCGCTCGATCACGCCTTCCATGAACCATTCGGCCATGTGCTCGCCCGGATGCTGCTGGGCGATGATCCAGACCTTGCGCCGGCCCTCGGCGCCGTTGCCCTTGCGCAACAGCTGGATATCCCGGCCTTCGACACTTTTACCGACGGCCAGCAACTCGGTGCCGGCGTGGGTCAGGGCCTGCTCGATCAACCAGTCATGGCGTTCGCGGCTGTAGGGTTCGAAGTAGGCGAACCAGGCCTGCTCCTGTTCGGCCACCAGGCTGATATGCAGGCTTTCGCCGTCGAAACGGGTGTCGACGCGGAACCAGTTCTGGTGATCATAGGAGGCGACGGCGCGGTAGCCGGTCCAGGCCTTGTTGTAGGAGGACTGGCTGGCATTGCTCAGTTCGAAGGTGTAGGTCTCGCCCACGCGCAGGCCTTCAACCTTGAAATGGAACCACTGGAAGTGCTGGCTGCGGGTATCCGGCTCGATGGCCAGGAGCAGGTGGTGCGGGTTGCTGGTGTCCAGTGCCTGGATATTGCCGCTGTCGAAGTCGCTGCTGATTTTGAGAGGAGATAGAACCACGGGTGAGTACCTGAAAAGGCTTTTTGTGGCGGCTACTCTACACCTCGATGGCGTATTAGCCGAGGCGCGAGGTCATGACTGCCCACCCAGAGGGCAGTGCACCTGTCTTCATCAGCCTGAAGCCAAGCCCGCGAATAAAGCGGGTGCAAAAAAAGACCCGGCAAAAAGCCGGGTCAAAAACCGTGATTAGCCTGATGAGGAGATAATCCAGGAGTCCGACCTAAGGTCTCCGGGTTATCGACCGATCTCGCGATCAGCTTGTAGTAATAATAATCATTATCATTTGAAGATCAAGTCTTTTCCCGTTCTTCGCGGATATTATTTTCCCATTCCTTCCCCAAAGTCGGTTATCCCCTGGCTATGGCGGACTCACGTCGTGCGGGTTTGTATCTGCACGACGCGGTCCACCAGGGCCTTGGCCATGTCGATCATGTACACCACCGAACAACCCAGGTCGCGGTTCGCGCTGTTCGCGGCTTCGTAGGCGGCCGCCGCCGCGCAACGCAGCAGGTCCGAGGCCTGGATCATGGCGTCCTCGATATCCAGGTCGTCGCGTACGGCAAAGAGCTTCTGGTGGAGGGGGTCATCGCTGGTGTTCGCCGCGCAGGCGGCCGTTGAAACAGCTGGTTTCAAATAATAGTCGAGTGCACGTTGGGCGGCGGCGCGATCCTTGAGGGATGCGAGGGGGCTTTTCGAGTCGGTTCGAGGGCTTTCTGTCGTGATGGAAGTCATGAGGGGCCTGCCTTTCAGAGGAAGTTCAAATCAACTCTCCAAGATTAGTACTATTGGTATTGCGTTGCTTGTCACAAACAATACATTTTGTGTATTGAGCGCTGAAGTACTGTCCGTATTGTTCCGTCCATGGATAAATGGATAGCGTTGGTGAAGGCCAAGCTCGAAGAGCTTCGTCTTTCGCAGGAAAAACTTGGCGAACGCCTGGACATCACCCAGGGCGGTGTCGGTCATTGGCTGAACAAAAGGCGTAAGCCTGATCTCGTGATGATGAACAAGGTCCTCCAGGCGCTCGGGCTCGGGCACCTGGAGGTGGTCCTGCTGGTTCGCGACCGCGCGGTGGCGGCCCAGGCCCCCGAGGAGCGGGACGAGCAGGTCTACGACATCACTTCGGCGTTTCGTTACCCGGTCAGCGACTGGCAGGTGGTTGCCACGTTGCAGGACTCGGCGAAGGGCGAGTACGCCGGGCGTTACGAGGTGACCGATCATTACGCCCCGGCGGCGTTCTGGTTGCAGGTGGTGGGGGATGCGATGACGGCTCCGTCCGGCACCAGCGTGCCCGAGGGCATGATGGTGCTGGTGGACCCGGATCGGGAGGTCAAGGCCGGCAGCCTGGTGGTTGCCCGCCTGCGGGAGGGGGAGGAAGCGATTTTCCGCCAGTGGATGGAGGAGGGTGGGCAACCCTATCTCAAGCCGCTGAACCCGACCTGGCCGAAGATTCCGGTTGGCGAGGATTGTTGCGTGATCGGCGTGGTGGTGCAGGCGACCGCGAAGTTCTGAGGGTTGGCTCCGTTCGTGACGCGTTCACCTGTGGGAGCGGAGCTTGCCCGCGAAGAATGCGCTGCGGTGTATCAGGTATACCGCGTCATCGTTCTTCGCGGGCAAGCTCCGCTCCCACAAAAGCCCAGGCGTCCGCAAGATCGATGCAAGACGTGCCGGCCTCATCGCCGGCGAGCCGGCTCCCACAATGTCCGTGGCGAGTCGAGAGTCAGGATTCCAGCTCCACCAACGCACTGCCTTCGCTGACCATTTCACCTTCCTGGCAATACAGCGCCTTGATCACGCCCGCCTGGGGCGCGCGGATGCTGTGTTCCATCTTCATCGCCTCCAGCACCACCAACTGGGCCCCGGCCTCGACGCTTTGCCCGACTTCCACCAACACCCGCACGATACTGCCGTTCATCGGCGCGCTCAGGCCGCCCTGATGGCCGTGGCCGCTGTCGACGGCGGCAATCGGATCGAAGCGGGAGATCTTGTGGCATTCGCCTTGCCAGTGCAGATAGAGCCCGTCGGCACCGCTGATCAGCCGATGCCGACGGCGAACGCCGGCCTGTTCCGTCGACAGGTATTCGCCGTGCAGCTCAAGCCGAGTGCCCGGCGTCAGGCTGACGGCCCGGTCCTCGCCATCGCAGCTCAGGTGTACCACGGTTTCCGTCGGCAGCCCGCTACGAAAGCCATTGCCTTGAGCCCAGGGCGAGGCCGCGTCGTCCGCCCGTACGCTGGGAACCTGGCTCTGGATATAGGCCTGGGCGGCCACCTGCCAGAACTCATCGGTACGCGCCCCCGGCGGCGGCAGTAGGTCTTCCTGGTAACGGGGAATAAAACCGGTATCCAGTTCCGCCTCGGCAAACGCCGGATGGGCAACGATCCGCCGGAGGAAGCCGAGGTTGGTTTTCAGCCCGCCGATCACGAACTCGTCGAGCATCGCCAGCAAGCGCAGACGCGCCTGTTCGCGGGTCTCGCCCCAGGCGATCAGCTTGCCCAGCATCGGGTCGTAGAACGGCGAGACGCTGTCGCCCTCGGCCACGCCGCTGTCGACCCGGCGTCCCGGCCCTGGCGCCGACTCGCGATAAAGCTCCAGGCGCCCGGTGGCCGGCAGGAAATCATTGCCCGGGTCTTCGGCGTACAGGCGTACTTCGATGGCATGGCCATGCAGCGGCACCTGCTCCTGGGTAATCGGCAGCGTTTCACCGCAAGCCACACGAATCTGCCAGGCCACCAGGTCGAGGCCGGTAATGGCTTCGGTGACCGGGTGCTCGACCTGCAGGCGGGTGTTCATCTCCATGAAGAAGAAATCGCCACGGGCATCCAGCAGGAACTCCACGGTGCCGGCGCCGACATAACCGATGGCCTGGGCCGCGCGCACCGCCGCCTCGCCCATGGCCTGGCGCAGTTGTGGACTCAAGCCTGGCGCCGGGGCTTCCTCGACGACCTTCTGGTGACGGCGCTGGATCGAGCAGTCGCGCTCGTTGAGGTACAGGCAGTGGCCGTGCTGGTCGGCGAACACCTGGATCTCGACATGGCGCGGCTTGAGCAGGTATTTCTCCACCAGCATCCGCGAATCGCCGAAAGACGACTGCGCTTCACGCTGGGCCGAGGCC
Organism: Pseudomonas sp. MWU12-2345; assembly: GCF_023242385.1. Lineage (NCBI taxonomy): Bacteria > Pseudomonadati > Pseudomonadota > Gammaproteobacteria > Pseudomonadales > Pseudomonadaceae > Pseudomonas > Pseudomonas sp. MWU12-2345. Next base: position 347,164 of record NZ_JALLJA010000003.1, read on the forward strand.
AGGGCTTCGGCCAGTTGGCTGATGTCCTCGACCACCTTCATGCCCTTGCCGCCACCGCCGGCGGTGGCCTTGAGCAGCACTGGATAACCGATACGCTCGGCGGCGGCGCGGAAGGTTTCCAGGTCCTGCGCCGCGCCGTGATAACCCGGCACCAGCGGCACCCCGGCGGTTTCCATCAGGGCCTTGGCCGCGGACTTGCTGCCCATGGCGTCGATGGCGCTGGCGGGCGGGCCGAGGAACACCAGGCCGGCGGCCTCGATGGCCCGGGCAAAGCCGGCATTTTCCGAGAGAAAACCGTAACCGGGGTGAATCGCCTGGGCGCCGCTGGCCTGGGCGGCGGCGATCAGTTTGTCGATCTGCAGGTAACTTTCGGCGGCCTTGCTGCCACCCAGGTCGACGCGGATATCGGCTTCGCGGCTATGCCGGGCATCACGGTCGATGGCGCTGTGCACGGCGACGGTGGTCAGGCCCAGGGCCTTGGCGGTGCGCATCACCCGGCAGGCGATTTCGCCGCGATTGGCCACCAGGATGGAAGTGATCACGGGCGTGCTCATCAGCGCGGCTCCTTGGCGGTGGACTCGGCCTGCCAGTTCGGCGGGCGTTTTTGCAGGAAAGCCCGCAGGCCTTCCTGGCCTTCGGCGCTGACGCGGATACGGGCAATGGCGTTTTCGCAATAACGCCGGCGCGCCGGGCTGAGTTCGCCGCTGCCGATTTCCCGCAGCAGTTCCTTGCTCACGCGCATGGCTTGCGGGCTGTTGAGCAGCAGGTTGTCGATCCAGGCCGTGACCTGTTGATCCAGCTCGCCGGCCGCACAGGTTTCCGACAACAGGCCCAGCTCGCGAGCGCGCAGGCCGCTGAAGCGTTCGGCGGTCAGGGCGTAGCGGCGCGCGGCGCGCTCACCGATGGCCTGGACCACGAAAGGACTGATCACCGCCGGGGCCAGGCCGATGCGCACTTCCGAGAGGCAGAACTGCGCATCCTCGGCGCCGATGGCCATGTCACAGGCACCGATCAGACCGAGGGCACCGCCATAGGCCGCGCCCTGGACCACGGCCAGGGTGGGGATTTTCAGCTTGGCCAGGTTGTACATCAGTTCGGCCAGCTCGCGGGCATCGTCGAGGTTGGTGGCGTAGTCGAGCTGGGCCGACTGCTGCATCCAGGCCAGGTCGGCACCGGCGCTGAAGTGCCGGCCACGGCCGCGCAGCACCAGGAAGCGCAGGGCGGCGTTGGCCTGGACCTGCTCCAGGGCGAGGATCAGTTCGCGGATCATCTCGGCGTTGAAGGCGTTGTTCTTTTCTTCGCGGCTCAGCCACAAGGTGGCAAAGCCCCGCGGGTCGATCTGCAGTTCGAGGGTGTTGAAGTCGGTCACGGTACGGGCTCCGCTGAAAGAGGGGCGGCGATAGGGCCTCATGGTCACATCCGGAACACGCCGAAGCGGCTCGGTTCGATCGCGGCGTTGAGGGAGGCCGAGAGCGCCAGGCCAAGAATGTCGCGGGTCTGGGCCGGGTCGATGACGCCGTCGTCCCACAACCGGGCACTGGAGTAATACGGGTGGCCCTGGTGTTCGTACTGGTCGAGGATCGGCTGCTTGATCTCGGCTTCCTGTTGCGCCGAGAAGCTTTCGCCATTGCGTTCGTGCTGCTCGCGCTTGACCTGCACCAGTACCCCGGCAGCCTGTTCGGCGCCCATCACGCCGATCCGCGCGTTCGGCCACATCCACAGGAAGCGCGGGTCATAGGCGCGCCCGCACATGCCGTAGTTGCCGGCGCCGAAACTGCCGCCGATGATCACGGTGAATTTCGGCACCTTGGCACAGGCCACGGCGGTGACCAGCTTGGCGCCATGCTTGGCGATACCGCCGGCCTCGTATTTCTGGCCGACCATGAAACCGGTGATGTTCTGCAGGAACAGCAGCGGAATGCCACGCTGGCAGGCCAGTTCGATAAAGTGCGCGCCTTTCTGTGCTGACTCGGCGAAGAGGATGCCGTTGTTCGCCAGGATCGCGATGGGGTAACCGTGCAGGTGGGCAAAACCACAGACCAGGGTGGTGCCGAACAGCGCCTTGAATTCATCGAACACCGAGTCGTCCACCAGCCGGGCGATGACTTCACGCACATCGAACGGTTGCTTGGCATCCGCCGGAACCACCCCGTACAGCTCCTCGACAGCAAAGCGCGGGGCAATCGGCGTGCGTTGCTGCAACTCGCCGAGCTTGCGCCAGTTGAGGTTGGCGACGCTGCGCCGGGCCAGAGCCAGGGCGTGTTCATCGTTTTCGGCGTAATGGTCGGCGACGCCGGAGATCTTGCAGTGCACATCGGCGCCGCCCAGGTCCTCGGCGCTGACCACTTCACCGGTGGCGGCTTTCACCAGTGGGGGACCTGCGAGGAAGATGGTCGCCTGCTGGCGGACCATGATCGCTTCGTCGGCCATCGCCGGCACATAGGCCCCGCCGGCGGTGCAGGAACCCATGACCACGGCGATCTGCGGGATGCCCTGGGCGCTCATATTGGCCTGGTTGAAGAAGATCCGCCCGAAGTGTTCGCGGTCCGGGAACACTTCATCCTGGCGCGGCAGATTGGCGCCACCGGAGTCCACCAGGTAGATGCAGGGCAGGCGATTCTGCTGGGCGATGGTCTGGGCCCGCAGGTGTTTTTTCACCGTGAGGGGGTAGTAGGAGCCGCCTTTGACCGTGGCATCGTTGGCCACGATCATGCATTCGACGCCTTCGACGCGGCCGATCCCGGCAATCACTCCGGCGGCCGGCACGTCTTCGCCGTAGACCTCATACGCCGCCAGTTGGCTGATTTCCAGGAACGGCGAGCCGGGATCGAGCAGGCGGTTGATCCGTTCGCGCGGCAGCAGTTTGCCCCGCGAGGTGTGCCGCTCCTGGGCTTTCGGCCCGCCACCTTGCTGGACCTGGGCCAGCAGGGTGCGCAGGGCGACGACCTGTTCGAGCATCGCCGCGCGGTTGCCGGCGAACTCGGCCGAACGCGGATTGAGTTGCGTGTGCAGGATTGCCATGTGCGCGCCCCTCAGCGGGTTTCGTTGAACAGTTCGCGGCCGATCAGCATGCGACGGATCTCGCTGGTGCCGGCGCCGATTTCATACAGCTTGGCGTCGCGCAGCAGGCGTCCGGCGGGGAATTCGTTGATATAGCCGTTGCCGCCGAGGATCTGGATCGCATCGAGGGCCATCTGGGTCGCGCGCTCGGCGCTGTAGAGGATCACCCCGGCGGCGTCCTTGCGGGTGGTCTCGCCGCGTTCGCAGGCCTGGGCCACCGCATACAGGTAGGCGCGGCTGGCATTGAGCTGGGTGTACATGTCGGCGACCTTGCCCTGGATCAGCTGGAACTCGCCGATGCTCTGGCCGAACTGCTTGCGGTCGTGGATATAGGGCACCACCAGGTCCATGCAGGCCTGCATGATCCCGGTCGGGCCGCCGGAGAGCACCACGCGCTCGTAGTCGAGGCCGCTCATCAGCACCTTCACGCCACCGTTGAGCACGCCGAGGATATTCTCTTCCGGTACTTCGACGTCATCGAAGAACAGCTCGCAGGTGTTGGAGCCGCGCATGCCGAGCTTGTCGAACTTGTTGCTGCGGCTGAAGCCTTTCCAGTCACGCTCGACGATAAACGCGGTGATGCCGTGGGCGCCCTTTTCCGGCTCGGTCTTGGCATAGATCACGTAGGTGTTGGCGTCGGGGCCGTTGGTGATCCAGGTCTTGCTGCCGTTGAGCACGTAGCGGTCGCCGCGTTTGTCGGCGCGCAGTTTCATCGAGACCACGTCGGAGCCGGCATTGGGTTCGCTCATGGCCAGGGCGCCGACATGCTCGCCGCTGATCAGTTTGGGCAGGTATTTGGTTTTCTGTTCGTGATTACCGTTGCGGTTGATCTGGTTGACGCAGAGGTTGGAGTGGGCGCCGTAGGAGAGGGCGACCGAGGCCGAGCCGCGACTGACCTCTTCCATTACCAGCACATGGGCCAGGTAACCCAGGCCGGCGCCGCCGTACTCTTCCGGAACAGTGATGCCGAGCAGGCCCATGTCGCCGAACTTGCGCCACATATCGGCGGGGAACAGGTTGTCCACGTCGATCTGCGCGGCCCGCGGCGCCAGCTCCCGGGCGACAAAGGTCCGCACCTGGTCGCGAAGCATGTCGAGGGTTTCACCGAGGGCGAAGTTCAGGGTCGGATAGCTCATGGGGCACCTGTTGTTATGGGTTGAGCAAGGCGTGGGTGTGAGTGATTGTTCACCTTTACGTTAACGTAAAGGTGATAGGGCTGACTGTCAATCGGACATTTTCGACGCAGCAGCCCGTTCGCCACCTGTTTCGGCCTGGCTCAGGGCCGCAGCCTCGTTGGGTTCAGCTCGCCAGCCCGTGCTCGCGCAACGCCTCCAGGGTCAGGCGCTCCATCTCGTCGCTGTGTTCACGCCCGATGGTTTCGTAGAGGGCCTGGTATTCGGCGTCGGTCATGGGCCGGGCAAATACTTCCTGCTCGGACTTGCCCAGGGTGCCGGCCGAGGCTTTTATAACCGCTTGCAGCCGGGTCTTTTCTTCCTCGGGCAGGTTTCCATTGTTGAACCAGCGTTCCTGTGCCGATTGCAGGTCCAGCAGGGCATCGCTCTTGGTCTCGCGCAGCGCCTCTTTCGCGCTGAGCTCCTGCAGATACTGGATCTCCATGTACTCCTTCCAGAACTCCTGTCCGAGGATCTGCCTGACCCCATCCAGCGGCTGCTGCTCCTGCTCGAGGATGGCCAGGTAAGCGGCATCCACCTGGGCCGGGGTGACCCCGGAAATCTGGTGGTAATTCATCTTCGAGGCCTGCCAGGGCAGTTCCAGCCGATCCCCCAGGCCGATGCGAAAGGCCAGGTAGACTTCCGCTTCATCGGGACGTCGACCCTCGGCCTGGCGTTTGCCGATCAGGTCCCGGGCCTGGGCGTTGACGCGATCCAGGCGCGATTTTCCCTTGGCCAGTTGCAGCAGTTTCAACTCGATCTTGCGGGCGTCCGGTTCGGTGTAGGCTTCATGCAGCAACACGTCGAGGCCCATGTCGCTGAAGGCCACGGTGATGCCGTCGGCACAGGCGTCCGATTGCGGTGCGTTGGCCTTGGCGAAGAGTTTCTCCCGCAGCGCGGTGTCATCGACCGCGGCGCTGACCATGCGCCGGACCTTGTCCATGAGTCCGGGACGAGTGGCGCTGTCGGCATAGTCGGCCGATTCACGCAGATCGCCGATCACCCGGAAAAACGCTTCGGACTCATCGACCGGTTCCTCGCCGGCCAGGCGCAGCCAGGTGTCGCGAAAGGCCTCCTGCGCCTGGCTGTCGAGCCCTTGCAACCAGGCACTCTCATCCCGTGAGACGGGTCCTCGCGGGCCATACGGACTATGGGCCGGCGAGTCGCCGCCGCTCACGCTGGCTTCCGAATCCGAATCGACCGGCATATCCAGCCCCAGGTCGATCCCGGTTTCCGTGTTGTAGTCCACGGCGTCATCGAAAAAGTCCCTTTCGATGGGGTTGTGGTAGAGGTTGATGGCCCTGGCGATGCGTTGCCCTTCTTCGCTGGTGTCCAGGACGGTGCTGGGGATAGTGGTCAGGTGATTCGAGCTCAGGTCCAGTCGGGTCAGTGCCGGCAGTTCCTGGTAGCCGGTCGGCCATTGGGTGAGCCCGGTGTTGCGCAGGTCGATACGCTCCAGTTCGAGCATCGCGCTGAAATCCGGCGAACGGCCAAGGGTCGGGTTGCTGGAAAGGTTCAGTTCCCTCAGGTGGGTCAGCCCTTCGAGGAGGTTGGCCGTTTCCTCGGTCAGGACGATACGGTTGCCGCTCAGGTTGAGGTGGACCAGTCCGCTCATCGAACCCAACGCGGGGGGAATCTCGGTCAGGACGCCACCGCCGATATACAGGCGCTTCAACTGCGGGAAACCCTCGAGGAAACGGTTCAGTCCCCGGGTGATGTCCGGGTGGGTCCCGCTCATGAACAGTTCGGTGACATGGCTGAAGTTGGCCGACAGCGTCGGCAGCCGGGCTGTCGAGTCGTAAAGTGAGAAGTTGATCTGATAGCCTTCCGGGGCGCTGCCCAGGAAGGGTTCCCGGCGCCAGCATTGCCTGATCGCCCGGGCAATATAGTGCCTGACCGTCACGCCTATCTGGGGATCCGGCGGTGTACTGACCCAGGTTTCGAGCTCCGTGGACAAGGTGTTGTATTCGCTTTCCAGTGCCTCGAGGCGTTGCACCGCCGCGCCTTCGTTCAGGCCGCGCAGGTCGAGAAAGGCCTCCACATTGCGCCAGTCATGGGTGGGGTAAAGACGTTGCGCAAGCTCGGTGAAGGCCGGGGAGCGGGCCCCCACGATTCTTTCTGCCGCCTCGGGCCCGGCGGCAGACGGGCCGGGCCGGCGGGCGGCCAGGCGCCTCGGCGGCGTTTCGTTGGGTTTGGTGGGGGGCAGGCCGAGGAGTTTTTCCATCTCCTTGCGCGGCGGCAATGGCTGATCGAGCACGGTCTGCTTCAGGCTGGCGGCCTCATGGGGGCTGGGAAAGCCCAGGGCCTTGCGCTCGGTGTCGGGCAGGGCGTGCAGGACACTGCTGTACAGATTGTCCGGGCCGTGGAGTTCCTGGCCCAGGGCGTCATGGGCTTCGTACTGGTCGCCATTTTTAACCAGTACCTTGCGAATCGGTGCCTGCTCCGCGCCAAGGCTGTCGAGCAAGGGCCCGCTGAAGTAGGGCTCGCGTACTTCCAGACGAACCTGATCCGACCAGCCCGGCAGCTTGCCGATCTGGTTGAGGATCAGCTTGTCGGTATCGGGGTTGCTCGTCGCCTCGAGATACAGTCCTTCCCGGGCGCGCGCCAGGCGCAGCTTGTGGCTGTAAGCGCGGGCCTCTTCGGCCAGGCGCAACGGCACACGCCTGGCGTTGAGCAGAACCCGCTGTTCGGCCGGACTGGCGTTTCTGGACAACTCCTCCGCGATCGGCGTCGACAGGCTGGGAAACTCTTTGCGGATCACCGCAACGGCGGGGTCGTTGCTCTGGGTGCGATAGCGATAGTGTGAATCGAACAGCGCCGCCCGGCGATTGCCGGCCTGGGTCGCGAGCTTGCGCCGGAGGGCCACGGCACGGGCATCCAGGCTGATGGGACCGGTGCCGAAATCTTCGCCCAGCAAACTGCGGATCTCGGCCTCGTCGAGGTTTTCCAGGACCTTGCGCAGCAGTTGGTTGGCGTCGAGCCCGGGCCAGCGCAGGTCGATACGCTGCAAGGCTTGCGCCTGGCCGGCGGGGTATTCCTTCAGCGGCACGCCGTGGCGGTCCAGCAAGCGCAACACTTTCGAGGGCGGCCAGACCGGTTCGCTGGTGAGCAACTGCAGTTCCATGTGCAGTTCGTCGATTGAACTGTTGGCCGCGCCACCGCTTTGCAGGCGTTGCACCAGGCGCTTGAGGTCGCGGTCGAGCTTGAAGCGGGTCACGCTGTCTTCGAGCAGGGCCGGGGGCGGTTCCTGGTCCAGGTGCAGCAGGCGCAGGGCATCGTCGTCGACCCCGCTCAACTGCATGATTTTTTCCGCCGACGCCGGGTCCAGGCTGGCCGCATCCGGCCCCAGTCGGGAAAACAGCTGCGGTTGCCGCCACTGCAAGGGTTGCTCGAATTCATGGCGCCAGGCGCCCTTGCCGTTGTGATGGATCAGCGGGGCGTAGGCGTCGGGGTTGTTCGGGTGTTGCAGGCGGAAGCGGTTGGGGCTTGTGCCGGGCTTGATCCGGTAATGGCGGCCGTCAAGACCCAGGAAGGTCTTGTCCTGATGGTGATAGAGCCCCGCGCCATCGGGCTGCAGCTCCAGCGTGTCGGGCAGCCGGTGTTCATAGGGGGTCAGGTCGGGTTTCCAGAGTGCCTGTTCGCCTTGGGCGGTGTTGATCGGCTTGAGCCCTTCGATAAACGTCGAACCTTCGAAGTCCAGGGTCATGACGGCCCCCAATCCCAGCAGTTCAACGTTCAGCAGCACGCCCATAAAGCCGAGCACCGCCTGCATTTTCTCTTCATGGCTCCATTCCTCGATGCCGTTGTAGAGCTGCACGATCAGTTGCGCGGCGGCGACCGCGAGCATCGCCTCGCCGAGCCCGGGCACCAGGAACAACAGATTGACCCCCCAGTTCAGCAACGAGCGCAGGCGCGCGGTGCGGGTCTTCTTGTCCTCGTCGTCCGTGGGCACCGCGCTGATCCGGGCGTCGTCGAGCTTCTTGACCGTTTGCAGAACGCAGAACTCGCTGAAAGGATTGTCGCCCAGCGAGCCTTTCTCCAGGCGCAGGTTGGCTTGCGGGGCCGGCTTGCGCTGCCCGCTGACGGGGTCGAGGGGGCTCAGGCAATCCTCGAGGGCACGCAAGAGTGCCGGTTGGGTGCGCAGGTGAACATAGCGCTTGAAGAACGCCTGATAGATTTTATCCCGCAGCCGTTCCCTGAGTTCATCGTGAAAGGCGCTGAAGGACGGATAGCGCTTGACGGCCTGGAGCGGATCACCCGACAGGTAGACCACGCAGGGGCGGTCGCCGGTGCTTGAGAGGGCGTCGTGCTCGATCAGCAGCACGCCCTTGAGCAACGCGCCCCAGGCGCCGCTGTCGACGTTCGGAAAGTCGAGCAGGGTCAGGGAGTAGCAGTGCACGGGACGGTTGTCCCAACGGGGTGTTCGCGTCGGATCAAGCAGGCTTTGCAGCATCCGGTAGGCCGACTGATCCAGGTGGCCCTTGATCAGGGCGATTTCCGCTTGCACCGCCAGTTCGTCGCGCTCCTGTTGCTCGAAGAGGTTCTTGAAGCGCGGGCTTGGGCGGTTGCGTTCGGTGGGCAGGAGAAAATGTTCGATGTGTCGCTTGTACTGGCCGCCCAGGTCGAGCCGACGGCAGAGGGCGGCGAAGTCCGGAGGCGCGATGGGCTTTTTCAGGACCGCGGTACTTCTACGCTGGATGGCCGAGCCGTGGTCGAAACCGAAAGGGCCGGTTTCGCTGCTTTCAAAGTTCTGCAGGGCGGCTTGCAGCAGGCTCTGCACGACAATGTTCTCCCGACGCGGTTCGCCGAGGTTGGCGGCGGCGAGGATATGCACATGCCGGAGTTGGTCGTGGTGAATGTCCAGGCCCGGGCCATAGTGCTCGTCCAGGGCCCGGGAGAGCAGCGGCGCGGCAAAGTCCTTGGCGCTTTTGAGACCGTGTAGATGGCGCGCCAGTGCGGCTTTGGATATCTGGCTCTGCCTGAGACGCGTGGCGAATGCCTGGCGTCGTTCGAGGGAAGCCTGGGTCAGCCAGGGCGGCAGCTGCTTGAGGATCAGGCGATGGTTTCGGGTCGATCGAACCTGACTGGCGGCGGCCGCTAGTGGGGGTTGTCCGGTACTCATGAAGATCAACTTTTTCCGTGAATGAGGCTTTCAGCTTATGCCGAACGCCTGCACTTAAAAGTTGAAAAAGTTGAGTTAAATCAGTTGGTTAATATCAATAATCCGCGTCTGTAAAATAGTCGGTTATGGCCTTTTGACCAGCGTCTCGTGCTAGCTGGCTCTTGTGGGAGCAGAGCTTGCTCGCGAAGAGGCCCGTGAGAGCGCTAAAAGCTTCGTCGGAACACCGCCCGGACCAAGCCCCGCACACACAGGCACCGCTCCACTCGAGCCCCGCGTCTATAGGTCGTGTTGCCGCAGCAACTGTTCGGTCAACTGCTCCAGAGTGTCGCTGTAGGCTTTGGCGATATCGCCGGACAGTCTCAGATAGGTGCTGTCGGTCATGGCACTGGCGAAGGTTGCGCCGGGTGTCAACCCGAGTGTCTGGGCCGATTGTTTTATCGTCTCGGCCAGGTCGGCGTTCTGCTGCTCGTCCAGGGGATTGCCGCCGAACCATTCCCGTTGCGCACTCAACAAATCGTCGAGCGCGCCGATCAGCTTGTCGCGCTGCTCCCGTGGCGCCTTGAGCGGTCCCTCGTGAAAGCGTTCCTCCAGATAGTCCTTCCAGAACGGCTGGCGGACCAGGCGTCCGGAGGTTTCGCCGGGCTGACGCTCGTCGGCCAGGATGGCCTGGTAAGCCTCGTCGAGTTGCTGGCTGCTCACGCCGGCCACCCGGTCGTGATTCATTTTCCGGGCTTGCCAGGGCAACCCGAGCCTTTCGGCCAGGCCGATGCGAAAGGCCAGGTAGATTTCCGCTTCATCGGGATCTACCCCGCTGGCCTTGCGGGTGTCGATCAGATCCTTGGCCTGGCGGTTCACCCCCTCCAGACGTGATTTTCCCCGGGCCAGTTGCAGCAGTTCGGCTTCACGGGCTTCGAGGGGCAGGGCCCTGGCCTCGTACAGCAGGACATCGAAGCCCATATCGCTGAACACCACGCTGATCCCGTCTTCACAGCTATCCGGATCCGGCGCATTGGCACGCCTGAACAATTGCTCGCGCAGCTCGGTATTTTCCGTGGCGGCCCTGACCATGCGCCAGACACGCTCGGACAATTCGGGACGATGTTCGGCGCTGATATAGTCGGCGGAATACTTGAGGTCTTCCAGCACCCTGAAAAACGCTTCGGAGGCTTCGATATCGTCGCTGGCCAGCCGCAGCCACAGGTCGCGTCTGGTTTCCCGTTCCGACCTGCTCAGGCCCTCGAGCCAGTGCGTGTTGTCACGGGGCACGGGCGAGGGCGAGCCCCAGCGGCTGTGGCGGGAGCTGGCGCGCGATGGCTGGCGCGAATCGCTGCTCCACTCCGACTGATCGTCGCTTTCGATCAGCACGTCGAGGCCCAGGTCGAGATCGGTTTCCTGTCGGTAGCGGTCGACACGTTGGCGCAGTGCGACCGGTATCGGGTTGCCTTCCAGGTTGATCGCCCGGTTGAGGCGTTGACGTTGCGGGTCGGTCCCGAAGACCTCGTCGGGAATGGCGCTGATGCGGTTGTCGCTGAGGTCGAGGCGTCTCAGGGCCGGGAGATTGGCATAACCCGGCGGCCAGTCGCGCAGCCCGGTATTGCGCAGGTGCAGGTAGGCGAGGCGGGTCAGCGGGCTCAGGTCGGGCAGCATGGACAGGGCGCTGTTGTTTTCCAGGATCAGCACTTCCAGGCGGATCAGCTGGGTCAGGGGAGCCGCGCTGGCCGGTGTCAGGACAATCTGGTTGGCCTTGAGGTCGAGGTGCCTGAGCGCCATCAGCCGGCCCAGGGCCGTGGGCAGGTTCGTCAGGGCATTGCGGCTCATGTCCAGTCGTTGCAGGCGTGGAAAAACGTCGAGGAAACTGTCCAGTTCCGGGGTTGCGCTGAGCCCCAGGCCGCGCAGATGCAGTTCGCTGACATGCTTGAAGTTTGCCGACAGCGCCGGCAGGCGGTCCACCGGATAGCCCGCCAGGCTGAGCTGGCGACCGCCGATGGGCAGTTCGTCGGCATCGCAGGCCAGCTCTGTTTCATGGCGCCAGCAGCGCTTGATCAGCAGGGCGACCTGTTGTTTGCCGCTGGCTTCGGCGGAGGTCTGGGGTTCGCCGAGCCAGGCGTCAAGCTGGTCTTCCAGGGTCGCGTATTCGAGTTCCAGCGCCCGCAGTCGCGCTATCCCCGCGCCCAGACTCATGTCCCGCAAGCCATGCAGGGTTTCCACCTCGGAGAGACGCAGGGTCGGATACAACTCCAGGGCAAGGCGGTTGAATTCGAATGAGCGCAGTGCCCGGCCCGCGCCACGCCCGCTCATCGGATAGGCCAATTGTCCGGCGGCCAGGCGCATCGGCGGGATATGGTGCGGTTTGATGGGCGGCAGACCGAGGCTCTCGCGCAGTGTTTCGCGGGGTGGTAACGGTAGCTCGAGGAGCATTTGCCGCAGCTGCGCGCCCTGACCGACATGGGGCAAGCCGAGGGCGGCCCGCTCGGCGTCCGGCAAGGCATGCAGCACGGCGGCATACAGGTCGTCCGGGCCATGCAACTCTTGACCTTCGGCGTCGCGGGCCGCATAGCGCTTGCCCTGCTTGATCAGGACCTTGCTCACGGCGGCCGGCTCGGGGCCGAGGCTGTCCAGCAGCGGCCCGTTGAATGTATCGTCGCGGATTTCCAGGCGCAGCGCGTTCGACCAGCCCGGCAGCTTTTCCAGCATGGGCAGGATGACCCGATAGGCCTCGGCCTGGTCGACCGAGTCGAGACAGGCCTGTTCATAGAGCCGGGCGATACGGACGTTGTGCAGGTAGTAGCGGGCCTCCTCGGCCAGGCGCAGCGGCACCGATCCGGCGGCGAGCCGTTGCAGTTCGACGCTGTTGGCCTGGCTGAGCAGTTCCCTGACCACCAGGCTCGGCAGCGAGGAGAAGTCCCGCTGGATCAGCGCCTGCGCGGCGGATGGATGGGTCGAGCGGGTACGAAACTCATAGTGGGAGGCGAACAGGCTATTGCGCCGTTTGAGTGCCTCCCCGGCCAGTATCTGCCGCAGTTTGCGGGTGCGCGCCGCCAGGCTGAGGGGGCCTTGCCCGAACTCTTCGTCGAGCAGGCTGGTGATCTCGGGTTCTCCCAGCCGAGTGAGCACAAGTTCGAGCAAGTCATTGGCATGCAGGTTGTCCCAGGTGGCGTCTATGCGCGTCACCCGGGCGTCTGCATCGGGCGGGTACTCGGTCAGCGTGACCTTTTGCTCATCGAGCAAGCGCAACACTTTCGAGGCCGGCCACACGGGCCGGTTGGTCAGCAGTTGCAGGGTCATGTGCAATTCATCCCGTGAATAACCCAGGGCATCGCCGCGTTGCAGACGGGCGATCAGGCCGTTGAGGTCGCGGTCGAGCTTGAAGCGGATCAGGGTGTCGCGCAGCAAGGCCGGGGGCGGCAGGTTATCCAGATGCACACTGCGCAGCACATCGCCGTTGATGCCGCTGATCTGCATGACGCGCCGGGCAGCGCTTTCGTCGAGGGCCGCGGCCTCCGGCCCCAGGCGTCTGAACGCGCCCAGGTCGTTCCAGGCCAGCGGCTGCTCGAACTCATGGACCCAGGCACCGGCGCCGTTGTGCCGGAAGGTCGGGGTATAGGCGTCGGTTTTGCGTGGATGCCGGGCTTGATAGCGGCGGGACGACGCCTGCGGCTTGAGTTCGTAGTATTTGCCGTCGAGCGGCAGGTAGGTCCGGCCCTGATGGTGATAGAGGCCCATGGCATCGGGCTCCAGGGTCCGGGGCAGGACCAGCTTGTGGGCGAACGGTGCCAGGTCGGGATTGAACAGGCGTATATCGCCGTTGGGCAGCGTCACCGGGCGCAGTCCATCGACAAAGCCGGCACTGGCGATCGCCGCGTTTTCGGCGGCCGCCGCGGAGGCTCCAGCGGCTCCCAGCGCAGTGATCAATGAGAGGTTTTGCAACACGCCGGTCAGGTAGGCCCAGGCTTGCTGTTTTTCGCCCAGGGCGAAGCTGTCGATCATGTGGAAAATACTGTTGCCCAGCTGTACCGCGACCACCCCCAGCATGATTTCCCCCAGCCCCGGGACAATGAACGCCGCGACATTGAGGATATTGAGGGCAATATTGAGGTAGTGCTGCAGGCGCGCCGTAAGGCTTTGCCGATCCTTTTGCGCCGTGGGCACCGCGACAAACCGGGCGTCGTCGAAGAAGCTCTCGACCTTCTGCTGGTAGCGCTGACGAAACAGATAACTGCCGATTTCCTCGCCGGCGACATCGAGTTTTGCCCGCGGGTCGGGTGTCGGCTGATAGAAATAGCCGTTCCATTGCTTCGGGTTGAGGCGTTCCTGGAGTTTGTCGAAAAACCTTGTCCGCTCGCGCTGGGGAATGAAGCGGACAAAGAACTTCAGGTAATCGAGAGTCCGCAGCTTTTCCCGCAGGTCGTCTTCGAAGGCGGTGCGGGAAGGGTACTGCTTGATGGGATGGAAGGGATCGTCCGGCAGGTAGACCACCCAGCTACGGGCATGGTCGGCGGTACGTACGACCAGAATTCCGTTGAGCGGGATTCTCAGCAGGCTCAAGGTAAAGCAGCGTTGTGGGTGTCCGGCCGGTACCGGCACTTCCTTGCCCTTGGCCACCTCCAGCATCAGCCGATAGGCCGCCTCGTCCAGATGAGAGCGCAGGAAGGCGATATGCACCTGGGTTTCGAGGGCATAGGCGTCATACACGGTGAAATGGCCACGAACACTGTGCTGTGCTTCCAGCGCCGTTTCCCCAGCCCTGGCGGTTGGGAAGAACACCTCATGGAGATGTTCCTGGTACTGCCGGCCCAGATCCAGCTTGCGGCACAAGGCGGCGAACCTGGTTGGCGAGAGGGGCAGTCGCCGCGCGTCCGGATCGATGGGATTACCGCTGTGGATCGCCGCCGCGTCGCCGGGTGCGTCCAGCTTGCCTTCCTCGGTTTCCCGGGCTTCGTAGTTGTGCAGCGCGGCGTGCAGCAGGGTGGAGATGGATGAGCGGAGATCGCCCGGGATACCCTTGGTCGGTTGAAAGATGAAGGTCCGCTTGGCATCCAGCGCCTGCCCGAACTCCTTCTTCAAGGCCTGCTCCAGCAAGGGTTTGGCGAAAGCTTCAATACTGTTCATGTTGCGCAGCACGGCCTGGACCTGGCGCTGGTAGTGCAGGCAGGCGGTGTAGCTCTGATGCAGTTGGCTGAAGATCTCCGGTGCTTCTTTCAACGCCGGCAGGTCTGCTGCCAGTGCGCGTTGTCCCAGGGCCAGGTGCGTCGCGGTGTCGGCCTGGACCAGCCATCCGGGGAACTTGCCCTTGGCCAGATCATAATGGCGCCCCCGATGCCCTCGGAGCATGGGGGGGCGTTTGGGGGCAGTGGCGGACCCGACGTCCGCCGAAGTGTTTGCTGTCATGGTGTGAGGCCCGATTCGTGATTCGAATGGGCAGCGTATGCGACGTATCGCTTGAGCCTGCGGTAGGTATTCACCCGATCAGGCGGTGAAATCAGCTGCTTGAGACTGGCCAGGTCACGTCATCGGCAAAGATCTTTCCGTCGGCGGGCCAATTCAGCACAGTCCCGCCGGCCTCGGCCACCTGGTCGATCAACTGATCGTAGACCGCGCTGTTGTCGACCCCGCTCCAGGTTGCACTCTCGATGTCGGCGGCGGTGTGTCCCGCGGCCTGATGGATTGCGCGGACACTGGCGGCACGGGTCAGGCTGGAGTTGACCAGCCAGATCCGTTCGGCACTGACGCCTCGGTCGGAGACTGAAATATGCCCTTCGATATCGTCATAAGGAAAGAAGTTGCTTCTCTGCGGATCACGGTTGAAAAAGCGATTTTCCTGCCCCGGCACGACCTCGACGTTGCGGGTATCGATCATGTAGATGAAGCTGGTGATCTGCCGGTGCCTGTAGGTGGTATAGCCGCGTTCGCTGTCGAGGGAAATCGGCGCGCCCGAGCCCGACCCGTTCGATGCCGCTTCACTCGGTTGGCGGGTGCTGCCCGAGGCTGACGACGAAGCGGCCTGGCTGGCATTCGACGAGCTCTCATCGGCGCTGCCCTCGCTGTCGGCGTCGCTGCCGCTCTCCGACTCGGGGCGTCTGCCGGGATATTTGTTGGTTTGCCTGTTGTAACGCAGTTGGCCGATACCCGGCCCGCCACCGACGCTGTAGTTTTTCGCGTCGCTCAGGCTGAAGGTGGCGCTCAGGGCTTTTTTCGTGGTCGAGCCCGGTGGGTGGTTTTCACGGGCGAGCATGCAGCCATCCCTGGCCAGTTCGAACGGCGTGCGATCTTCCGTCCTGAACATGGCGGGGATATCCGTGCGGTACAGGCAGCCATGGATGTTTTTCCGGTAGCCGATCTTGAGCAGGAAAGCCTCGAGGAATGGCCGGGTGTAGTAGGCGTCGAAATCCGGGTCGAGCGAGTGCGGTTCGAAGTTGCGGATATTGCGGATGTGCGGCAGCACTTCCTGTTCCAGCAAGTCAAAGCGCCGTGGATCGGTTTCGGTCGCCGACTTAAGTTTGTGCGTCTGTGCCCAGTCAGGGACTCTGGCGTGTTCCTGGAGTGCCTGTTGCAGGCGAGGCAGCATGCTGGGAAGCAGGTTGTATCCTCGCAGGATCTGCCCGCGTTCTTCCGCGCTCTTGTCGGGATGGGCCCATTTCAGCGCCCGGATCAATTGCTCCCTGGTCTTGTCTGCCTGGCTGGCATTGGCCCATTGCGGCTGTTTGCCGGAGGTTTCGACCTCGGAGCGGAAGCGCGTTATGTCGTTGCCGTGAAGCCCGTAGTGTTCCCAGATCTCGTGGTCGGTCCAGGCGGGCAGTCGTTCGGCGGCAAGCGACTGACCGTTTGCGTCCATCCGACCCTCTGGCGGGTCAACCAGCACCCAGTTGTCGTCGTCCTTGCTGAATGCGTACACGCTGTCTTCGGTGTTATCGGCATCAAACTTTTTCAGGCGATAGTAACCCTGGCTGTCAGGGCCCGCGAGACGGGTGTAGGGGGGCTGGCCGGAATAGCTGAATTTGGCCACGACGACAGCGGACGCCCGTGGTGTGTCGGCCGCACGGCTCTCTCCAGTCGCCGGATCGTCAACCAGGCGTGGCCGTTTGCGCGGTGGCGGGCTGGCCGTGGCCTGATCGACGGAGGCCGCCATGGGCTCCGTTCCCCAGGTGCTGCCGTTGCCTATCCGATAAAGCGCGGGGCCGGACGGCAGCAGTTCATTGGAACGTTTTGCCCGGTAGGTCTCGAGTTGCGTGTCGTACGCGACCATGACCGTGCCACCGCTATCGAGATCGACATAGTGACGGTTCTTGATGATCCGCAGGCCCTGCGGGTCGGGCGGCGGCAATGCCCGGCTCGTGCTGACCCGGTAGCTCTCCAGTGAACGGGAGGTGGCGCTCCTGGCCTGATCCGGAAGATCCGTCAGTTGCAGGTTCTGCTCCGTTGGCGTGTTGATTGCCGGTCGACCAAGGGCGGGCGCCTGACCGCCGGAAACCGCCGGGTTGTCCAGGTGGTGTGGGCGCAGGCCGCTGGTATGTGGCCCCGTGGGAAGTGATGGGCGCAAGGATTCGGGAAGGTCCGGCGTCTTGGGCACAGGTACCTTGATGGCGGACGACGTGGGTTTGACCGGGGTTCTTGGAGACATGGTGATACCTGCCAATTAAAGAAATAAGCATCCTGTTCAGGATCTGTCATCAGTCGGGTATTGATACGGGGCGATCGCACAGGCGGATGGCCGCGTAGGCAGGTTCAGTATCCGCTCCATGAATTCGGCGGATGCGGTACATAGATAGGTACAAGGAGGATTTGTCAGCGAATGACAGGAAGGCAGAAACACGAAGGGGAGCCGAAGCTCCCCTTGAATGTGTTGTTGTATGCTCTTTTCTTATTATTGAGGGGCGGTCTGTTGTTGTTTTTGTCGACCGTGACCCTTTCTCGCCGTTTAGGTGACCCCCATCCGGGGTCAAAGAGCAAACGTATTTTTTTGAGCGCTGATCTGCTTTATCAGGTGATCCAACCAGTTCGGGAGCTACCTTGAGGTAGTTTTATTGTTCTCTGTCCGGTTGCGGGTGACCCGAGGGTTCCCTGAAAGCACACCTTCTCCAAAAAAATCTGTTAGCTGCGTCTCTGCCGTGTTGTTTTTGTTATGTCAGAGTCGGTACGTCTTATTTTTATGGGTTTGCTGCTTTTTATTCTTGTTATGCAAGAGATATAGCAGGTGGCGTGCCAACTTTTTAAAACCCTTTAAAATCAAGGCTTTGATATTTTTCGTGAACCTTCGGCCAAGGGCAATGTCGTGAATCTGTTTCCGTGTTACTCGTTTGTGTTTCCAGACGGTAACACCCGGACACATTCACACCGCCTGCCGTGCCTTGGCGACCCTTGAGCCAGTAACACGTCCCAGCACGGCACAGATTTCCTGGCCCGCGAGGAGCAACTGGTCGAGGTCGACACCGGTGTGGATGCCCAGGCCGTTGAGCATATAGAGCACGTCTTCGGTGGCGACGTTACCGCTGGCGCCCTTGGCGTAGGGGCAGCCGCCCAGGCCTGCGATGGAGCTGTCGAAGACCGCGATGCCTTCCAGCAGGCTGGCGTAGACATTGGCCATGGCCTGGCCGTAGGTGTCGTGGAAATGCCCGGCAAGTTTTTCCCGCGGCACGCTGGCCGAGACCACCTCGAACATCCGCCGGGTGGCGCCCGGGGTGCCGGTGCCGATGGTGTCGCCCAGGGACACTTCGTAGCAGCCCATGGCGTACAGCTCGCGGGCCACGACGGCGACCTGTTCGGCGGCGACCGGGCCTTCATAGGGGCAGCCGAGCACGCAGGACACGTAGCCGCGCACCGTCACGCCATGCTGGCGGGCGGCATCCATAATCGGTAGGAAACGTTCGAGGCTTTCGCTGATGGAACAGTTGATATTGCGCTGGGAGAAGGCTTCGGAGGCGGCGGCGAACACCGCCACCTCCTTGACCCCGGCGGCCACGGCATCTTCGAAACCGCGCAGGTTGGGGGCCAGCGCGCCATAGGTGACCCCGGGCTTGCGCTGGATCTGCGCGAAGACTTCGGCGGAACCGGCCATCTGCGGCACCCATTTGGGCGAGACGAAGCTGCCGACTTCTATATAACCCAGGCCAGCGTCGCTGAGACGGTCCACCAGGCGGACCTTGTCGGCCACGCTGATGGGTTGGGCTTCGTTCTGCAGGCCGTCGCGGGGGCCGACTTCGATCAGGCGTACGTGGGTGGGCAATGACATGGGGGGTACCTTGTTGGTGAGTAGGAACAGGGTCTGGCCGCGAAGCTTCCAGCGCTCTCAAGAGCCCCTTCGCGAGCAAGCTCTGCTCCTACAGGATGGGGTCGGCCTGTTGTTCGAGGGTCTGCAACGCCTGATGGCAGCGCTCCTCGGCAGTGTCGAGTTCCAGTTGCATCTGTTCGATATCCAGCAGTTGCTGCTCCAGCTGCGCCCGGCGCTCGGTGATCTTCGCCAGCATGCTGTTGAGCTGCTTGTGGTTGCCGCTGGTGGGGTCGTAGAGTTCGATCAGTTCGCGGCACTCGGCCAGGGAAAAACCGATGCGCTTACCCCGCAGGATCAGTTTCAGGGTCACCTTGTCCCGGGCCGAGTAGATGCGTTCCAGGCCCTTTCGCTCAGGACTGAGCAGGCCTTGCTCTTCATAGAAGCGAATGGCCCGGGTGGTGATGTCGAGCTCGCGGGCGAGGTCGGAGATGCTGTAGGTCTGGCTGCTCATGAAAGCGCTCGAGAAAGGTCATGGCGCTAAGCTAAGGGCTGCTTGACGTATACGTCAAGCATGCGTGAGGCATGCGATGACCTTTGTGGGAGCGGAGCTTGCCCGCGAAGGGGGCTTCAAGATCGCCAAAAGCTTCGCGGGCAAGCTCCGCTCCCACGGGGTATGCGTTCAGATTCAAGTGAGTAGTGTTTTCCCCAGGCTCAGGCCTTGTCGAGCTTCTTCTCATGGGCCGTGACCTGCTGGCACAGTTCGATCATCTGCTCGCGCATCCAGCGGTTGGCCGGGTCCTGGTCGGTGCTTTCGTGCCAGTAGAGGTGGGTTTCCACCGGTGGCACGTCATTGACCGGCAACGGGAAGTAATGCAAGTCATGGCGGCGGGCGAAGCGTTCCGGCACGGTCATGACCATATCGGTTTGCTGCAACACCTGTGAGGCCATCAGGTAATGCTGCGAACGCAAGGCGATCTTGCGCTGGATGCCCATCTTGCCCAGGGCCAGGTCGACATAACCCAGGCCATTGCGTCGGCTGGAAATATGGATGTGGGTGAATCCCATGTAGTCATCCAGGGTCAGCTTGTCCTTGCCCGCCATTGCATGGCCCTTGCGCATGGCACAGACATAGCGGTCTTCCATCAGCTTGACATGACGCACCTGGGGGTCGGTGTTGAGCGGCGCGTCGACGGCGAAGTCGATACGCCCGGCGGCCAGCTCCTTGGTGGTCTCGCGGCGCTTGGAGAGGAAACTCTCGATCGCCACCGTCGGCGCCAGGCGGCGCAGGCGCTGGAACAGTGGCGGCAGGATCACCGCCTCGGTGAGGTCGGTCATGCTGATGCGGTAGGTCTTGTTCGCCTGCAACGGGTTGAAGATCCGGCTTTCCTGCACCGAGATACGCAGCAGCGACAGGGCATTGCGCACCGGGCCGATGATGTTCTGCGCCATCGGCGTGGGCACCATGCCCTGGGCGGTACGCACGAACAGCGGGTCGTTGAAGGTTTCACGCAAGCGTGCCAGGGCGTTGGACACCGCCGGCTGGGTGATGCCGACGATCTGCCCGGCTCGGGTCAGGTTGGCCTCGGTATAGATGGCGTCGAAGACGATGAAAAGATTGAGGTCGACCTTGCTCAGATTCATTTCGCGGCGCTCTTATTGTTAGGGTTCGATCAGCCGATCATATATCGGTGATGAATGTTAATACACGGCGAGAATAGCTTTGGTAAATTTTCGTAGCTGATCTAGCATCGATTCCATGACTCCGACCACCTGCTCAAGAAGGTAGCTGCCCATGGATTTCGCCTATTCGCCCAAGGTTCAGGAACTGCGTGAACGCGTGACCGCGTTCATGGACACCTATGTGTATCCGGCCGAACCGGTGTTCGAGCGCCAGGTCGCCGAAGGCGATCGCTGGCAGCCCACCGCGATCATGGAAGAACTCAAGGCCCGCGCCAAGGCCGAGGGGTTGTGGAACCTGTTTCTGCCGGAATCCGAACTGGGTGCCGGCCTGACCAACCTGGAATACGCCCCCCTGGCGGAAATCATGGGCCGCTCCTTGCTTGGGCCGGAGCCGTTCAACTGCTCGGCACCGGACACCGGCAATATGGAAGTGCTGGTGCGTTACGCCAATGAAGAACAGAAACAACGCTGGCTGGAACCGCTGCTGCGCGGCGAGATCCGTTCCGCCTTCGCCATGACCGAGCCGGATGTGGCTTCGTCTGATGCTACCAATATGGCCGCCCGCGCCGAGCGCCAGGGTGACGAGTGGGTGATCAACGGCAAGAAGTGGTGGACTTCCGGCGCTTGTGATCCGCGCTGCAAGATCCTGGTGTTCATGGGCCTGAGCAATCCGGACGCACCGCGTCACCAGCAACATTCGATGATCCTGGTGCCGGTGGATACCCCCGGGGTGAAGATCGTCCGTCCATTGCCGGTATTCGGTTACGACGATGCCCCCCATGGTCACGCCGAAGTGCTGTTCGAGAACGTGCGGGTGCCTTACGAGAACGTGCTGCTGGGTGAGGGCCGTGGTTTCGAGATCGCCCAGGGCCGCCTTGGCCCGGGCCGGATTCACCACTGCATGCGTTCCATCGGCATGGCCGAGCGCGCGCTGGAATTGATGTGCAAACGGGCAGTCAACCGTACCGCGTTCGGCCGGCCATTGGCTCGTCTGGGCGGCAATATCGACAAGATCGCCGACTCGCGGATGGAGATCGACATGGCGCGCCTGTTGACCCTGAAGGCGGCCTTCATGATGGACACCGCCGGTAACAAGGTGGCGAAAAGCGAGATCGCGCAGATCAAGGTGGTGGCGCCGAACGTGGCCTTGAAGGTGATCGACCGGGCGATCCAGATCCACGGTGGGGCCGGGGTCTCCAACGATTTCCCGCTGGCCTACATGTACGCCATGCAACGCACCCTGCGCCTGGCCGACGGCCCGGATGAAGTGCACCGGGCGGCGATCGGCAAGTACGAGATCGGCAAATATGTACCGCGTGAGATGATGCGTTCGGAGCGCTGAGAGCCGCGCTCTTAATACACCCAGACCTCGACCCGCCGGTTCTTGATGCGGCCTTCATCCAGGGTGTTGGCCGCCACCGGCATCTGCGCGCCGAAGCCCTGGATATCGCGAAACACCACGCCGCCTTTCACCAGTTCGCGACGCACCGCCATCGCCCGCAGCTTGGATAGCAGGGCGGCGCGGGCCGGGTCGTTCTTGGCGTCGCCAAAACCCACCAGGGTCACCTGTTTGTTCAGCTTGCCCTGGGCATGCAGGTAATCCAGGACCCGCAGCACATCCTGGCGGGCCTTGTTGTCCAGGCTGGCGCTACCTTCCTCGAAACGAAAATTCACTGACAGGCGCTGCGCTTCTTTCGCCAGGGCCTGGTATTCCGGCGACATGGCCGGGCCGGGCGTGACCGGGATGGCCTGCACCGTCTGCGCGACAAAGCCGTTGCCGGCGACAATCGCCTGGCCCGCCGGGCTTTGCGCGAAACGTACCAGGGACGCGGCCCAGGGGTTCTGGCGGTTGGGCGGCAGGTAGAAGAACAGTCGTCGGGACAGCGGATAATCCTCGGTGGCGATCAGGCTGGCCAGCGGCAGCATCGCTTGCGAATCACCGTCGACAATGGCCACGGCCTTGGCCTGGCGAACGTAGGGCAGGCCGATAAAGCCGATCCCCTGGTGATCCTGGCTGACCGCATCGGATAACTGTTCGCTGGATTCGAAACGCTGGGCGCCGGCGGCCAGGGACTTGCCGCGACGGGCCAGCACCAGTTCCTTGAAGGTGTCCCAGGTCCCGGACTTTTCATCCCGGGCGTAGAGGTGAATGGCGCCGCCGATCCCGCCCAGTTCTTCCCAGGTTTTCACTTCGCCGGAAAAGATTTTCGCCAGTTCTTCGGTGTTCAGTCGGGTCAGCGGGTTTTGCGGATGAAGGATAATCGCCACGCCGTCGATGGCGATCACTTGCTCGGCGTCGGGGCTTTTCAGATCGCCGAGGCTGGCGAGGTCCGCCAGTTCGGCGTCCTTGATCGGACGGGAAGAAGCGGCGAGGTCGGCGGTACCGGCTTTCAGGGCGCTGAAGCCGGTGCTGGAACCATGGGCGGCGACTTCGATCCGGACCCGGCGGCCTTGCTCGGTGGTGGCGAGCACGCGCTGCTCGTTGTCCTTGCCGGTGTTGGCCAGGTGCACGCCATGCAGGCCCTGTTCCTCGAGCCAGCCCTTGACCAGCGCCGGTCCGAGGTCGGCACCGATGGTGTTGGACCCCTGGATGCGCAGCGCCGGGCCGTCATCGGGCGGCGCGGGCAGGGCCGCCAGGGTCAGGGCGGGGAGGCCGCAGAGGATCAACAGTGAGAGTGCGCGCAGCATGGGGCCTGCACCTTTTGTGGGCCGGAGTGCTGCAAGAATAAGTCATTCAGGTTTCAGTTAAATGACGGCGCGTGATCAGCCCAGCTCCAGCCAGATCGGTGCATGGTCGGAAGGCTTTTCCATGCCGCGCAATTCATAGTCGACCCCACCGGCCTTGACCCGTGGCAGCAAGCCATTCGAGGCCATGATCACATCGATCCGCAGGCCACGCTTGGGCTCGTCTTCAAAGCCACGGCTGCGGTAATCGAACCAGCTGAAACGGTCATTCACCTCAGGGTGCAGATGCCGGAAGCTGTCCACCAGCCCCCAGTTCTTCAGGCGTGCCAGCCATTCGCGCTCTTCCGGCAGAAAGCTGCACTTGCCGGTTTTCAGCCAGCGCTTGGCATTGTCGGCGCCGATACCGATATCGCAGTCCTCCGGGGAAATATTGATATCGCCCATCACCACCAGCGGCTGGTCGTGCTGGAACCGGCTTTCCAGCAACTGCTGCAGGTCCTGGTAGAAGCGTTCCTTGGCCGGAAACTTGGTCGGATGGTCGCGGCTTTCGCCCTGGGGGAAATAGCCGTTCATGATGGTCACCGGCGTGCCGTTTTCATCGGCGAAGGTGCCCCAGATAAAGCGCTTCTGGGCTTCCTCATCGTCCCCCTCGAACCCCTTGTGCAGGCTCAGTGGTGCCTGGCGCGACAGCAGCGCCACGCCGTAATGGCCTTTCTGGCCGTGGAAATGCACGTGGTAACCCAGGGCTTCGACTTCAGCCTGTGGAAACTGGTCGTCGGAGACCTTGGTTTCCTGCAGGCCGATCACATCCGGCTGGTGCTTCTCGATCAGCGCCGCCAACTGATGGGGCCGGGCGCGCAGGCCGTTGATGTTGAACGAGACGATTTTCATGGGCGGCAATCCTGGCAAAACAGCGATGCTAGCCGACAAGTCCGGCGACGGCCAGCGTGGCGGGAGTGTCGATGCACTGCTAACGTTCTCTCAGATCGTTGCGGCAACGCGCCGCGGCCAGGGAGGTTGACCCCCATGCCGGAAATGCCAGAGATCACGGCCCAGATCCATTTGCTCGACGGTGGTTATTCTCGCGAAGCACGCTCGCTGTTGTACCAGGCCTATCGGCATGAACCGACATTCGCCTATCTGTTCGAGGCCGAACGCCCGGGCTACGAACAGCGGGTCCGGGCCACGGTACGTGAGCGGGTCAAGCAACACTTTCTCGAGGATCTGCCGGCCATTGGATTATTGGTCAACGACCGCCTGATCGGCATCGCGCTGATCGCTCCGCCACAGCGTCGACTGGACATTACCGAGAGCTGGGTCTGGCGCATGCGCATGGTGCTGAGCACCGGCTTTCGCTGTACCCGCCGTTACCTAGAGTACCAGCAGGCGGTGCTCGCCTGCCTGCCGTCGAATTCGGTGCACGTGCTGCCGTTGCTGGGCATCCACCCGCAGTTCCAGGGCCAGCACTATGGCGAGCAGTTGCTGATGGCGGTGCACAACTGGTGTGCCGAAGACCCGCATTCCCAAGGCGTGGTGCTCGATACCGGTAACTCGCGTTACGTTGAGTTCTACAAGCGCCAGGGTTATGAGGACATCGGTGAGGTAGCGGTGGGACCGATCCGCGAGCACGTGTTTTATCACGCCAACCCCCTGATGTTACAAACAGCAATGGCTTGACTGTCGAACTTTCCGGTCGGTTTCGCGTTCTATGACGGCCTTAACCCAGCCCGTGATAGCATCCGCGCCTATGATGTTTTCTATAAGATTGACCAGCGGTTTGCTCCTGCTCTGTTGCAGCATGGCGGCCCTGGCGCAAAGCGAACTCGATGTACGGGTCAAGCCGGCGAACGACGAGTTGAAGGCCAATGTGGAAGGCTACATTGGCAGTCTCGGCAATCGTGGTGAAAATGCCCTGCGGCGTTTCAGCCGCGGCGCGCAGGAGCAGGCACGCAAGGCCGCCCAGGCGCTCGGCTATTATCAGCCGCAGATCGAGACCGAAGTCGAAGCCGGCAAGACCCCCAAGCTGATCCTGACCATCGATCCCGGCGAACCGGTGCATCTGCGCAATGTCACCGTGCGCATCGAAGGCCCGGCCGCCAGCCTCAAGGCTTTCCAGATCCCCAGGAGTGATGCCCTCAAGCCTGGTGCCGTGCTCAACCATGGGCACTACGAGGATACCAAGCGCCTGATCCTCAACCGGGCCTCGCGCTACGGATTTTTCAGCGGCCACTTTATCAGCCAGAAGTTGATCGTCGACCCCAAGGCGGGCATCGCCGATATCGAGCTGATCTATGACAGCGGTCCGCGCTACTCCCTGGGACCGGTGCATTTCGCCGGCGACACGCCCTTCGACGAGGACCTGCTGCACCGCATGGTGCCATTCAAGGCCGGTACCCCTTACGATTCCGAACTGATCGCCGAGCTCAACCAGGCCCTGCAATCGAGCGGCTACTTCGAAGGCGTGCGGGTGGATGCGGCGCCGCTGGCGGCCAAGGACCGGGTGATTCCGGTCGAGGTCCAGCTCGATACCCGCAAGCCGCGCACCATGGGCTTGGGCCTGGGTTATTCGACCGACGTCGGGCCCCGGGTCAAGGCCAACTGGACTCGCCACTGGGTCAATGCCCAGGGCGATAGCTATGGCATCGAAAGCGAGGTGTCCGCGCCCCGGCAGAATATCGGCCTGTGGTACGACCATCCGCTGGACCCGCCGCTCACCGACAAGCTGCGCTGGGCCGCCGGCTACCAGTACGAGGAAATCGCCAACACCGACAGCCTGAGCAAGCTGTTCACCATCGGCCCGGAATGGCACAGCAAGCTGCCCAGCGGCTGGCAGCGGGTGATCTCGCTCAAGTGGCAGCGCGAGGAATATCGCCTCGGCGACGATTCGGGCCTGAGTACCTTGCTGATGCCCGGCATCAATTACTCCTATCTGCGCAGCGACAACCGCATCGATCCGCACAACGGCTATCGCCTGGAGTTCGACAGCAAGGTCGCCAAGGAAGGCCTGGCCTCGGACAATAACCTGCTGTACGGCACGGCGACACTCAAGGGCCTGACCACGGTCTGGGATAATCACCGTTTCCTCGGCCGGATCCAGTTCGGCGGCAGTGCCACCAATGGCTACCGGAACGTGCCGCCGTCCCTGCGCTTCTTCGCCGGCGGCGACCAGAGCGTGCGCGGCTACGACTACCAGAGCCTGTCCCCGGAAAACTCCGAAGGGGATCGGATCGGTGGGCGCTACATGGTCGCCGGCAGCCTTGAGTACCAATATTCCATCGCCGAGAAATGGCGGATCGCGACCTTCGTCGACCAGGGCAACTCGTTCAATACCCTGGAGTTACCGAGCCTCAAGACCGGCGTCGGCATCGGCGTGCGCTGGATCTCGCCGGTGGGGCCGATCCGTCTCGACCTGGCCCATGCGCTGGACGATCCCGGGGGTATCCGTTTGCACTTTTCCATGGGGCCTGAGTTGTGAAGCGTGGTTTGAAAATACTCGGCCTGGCGCTTGTCGCGCTGATGCTGTTGTTGCTGGTGTCGTTGGGTCTGCTGCTGGGCACCCAGGCCGGCAGCCGCTGGGCGTTGGCACAGGTGCCGGGCTTGAGCGTGGAAAATTTCCAGGGTCATCTGGGCGGGCAGTGGAGCGCCGATCATCTGCTCTGGCAGCAGGGCGGCAATCGGGTTGAATTGCAGCAGCCGCGCTTCAATTGGTCGCCGCTGTGCCTGACGCACTTTGTGCTCTGTGTCGATCAGTTGGAAGTCGAGCGGGTCGACCTGCGCTTTGAACCGAGCGCGCCGGCCGAGAGCGGGCCGCTGAGCTTGCCGACGCTGAAACTGCCGGTGGCGATCGAGTTGCGCCAGGTGCGTATCGGCAGCCTGTGGCTCGATGGCAGCGAGCAGCTCAAGGAATTGCAACTGGCCGCGCACTGGACGGCGCGGGGTTTGCAGATCGATACCGTGCATCTGCAGCACGACGACCTCAGCCTGGACCTCTCCGGGCTGCTGCAACCGAGCGGCGACTGGCCGCTGGCGGCCGAGGGCAAGCTGCTGTTGCCGGCCCCGGGCGGCGAGCCCTGGGCCCTGGCGCTGGAGGTGCAGGGCGATCTGCTCAAGACCCTCAAGCTCAAGGCCAACAGCAGCGGTTATCTGCAGGGCCAACTGACGGGCGAACTGGAGGCCCTGGCCGAGCACCTGCCGGCCCGGGTGCGGATCACCGCCGATGGCTTCAAGGCCAGCGCCGAACTGCCGGATACCCTGCAACTCAATCAGCTGGAGCTCACCGGCAGCGGTAACCTGAAAGACGGTTACCAGCTCCAGGGCAAGGCCGTGCTGCCGGCCGAGCAAGGTCCCGTCGACCTCAACCTGCAAGGCCGGGTCGATGCGCAGGGCGCGCAGATCGCCGCGCTGGACCTGACGGCCGGTGCCAAACAGCGGCTGAAACTCAGCGCCGAACTGGACTGGCAGAAGGGCTTCGCTGTCGACGCCAAGGTCGACTGGCTGGACTTTCCCTGGCATCGCCTGTACCCGTTGATCGAGGAACCGGCGGTCAAGGCGCGGACCCTGGTCGGTGAGGTGCATTACCGTGACGGCAACTACCTGGGTTTCGTCCAGGCCGATCTCGACGGCCCGGCGGGCAAGTTCAGGCTGCTGACGCCGTTCAGTGGCGACCTGAAACAGATCGCCCTGCCGCAGCTCGAACTGACGGCGGGGCAGGGCAAGGCCAGCGGTTACCTGAAGTTGCAATTCGCCGATGGCATCGCCTGGGACACCGCACTGGACCTGAGCGCGCTCAATCCGGCTTACTGGCTGGCGGAGTTGCCCGGGACCCTGGCCGGGCCGCTGCGCAGCAAAGGCGAGTTGAAGAACCAGCAGTTGAACCTGGAGGCGAATATCGACCTCAAGGGCAAACTGCGTGGGCAACCGGCAGTGTTACAAGCCAAGGCCAGCGGTAAAGGCGAACAATGGACCCTCGGTGCCCTGGATATTCGCCTGGGCGATAACCGCATCCAGGGCAGCGGCAGCCTGCAACAACGCTTGGCCGGGCAGCTCGACCTCAACCTGCCGCGCCTGGGCCAGCTCTGGCCGCAGTTGCGCGGACAAGTCAAAGGCCGGGTCGATCTCGCCGGCACGCTGAAGGCGCCGCAAGGCAAGGTCAGCCTGCACGGCCAGCAGTTGGTATTTGCCGATAACCGTCTGCAAAACCTCAGCCTCGAGGCCAACCTCGACGGCACCCAACGTGGGCAACTGGATCTCAAGGGCGAAGGTATCCAGGCTGGCGAAACGGCCCTGGGTACCCTGACCTTGCACGGGCAGGGCGATCTCAAGCGCCAGCAAGCGCAGCTCGATCTGCAAGGCCCGCTGTTGAAACTGGCCCTGGGCCTGGACGGCGGACTCGACAAAGGCAACTGGCGCGGGCGCCTGGTTTCCGGCGATGTACAGACCGGCGGCCAGGACTGGAAACTGCAGAACCCGGCCAAACTCGAATACCTTGCCGATGGCCGATTGAATTTCGGCAGCCACTGCTGGCTGTCGGGAGAGGCCAGCCTGTGCGGCGAGGATCAGCGGTTGATGCCCGAACCGCGCTTGCGTTATCACCTCAAGCAATTCCCCCTGGAAAGTCTGGGGCAATGGTTGCCCCGCGACTTCGCCTGGCAGGGCCGGCTGAATGCCGACCTGCAAGTGGACCTGCCGGCCAGCGGCCCCAAGGGCCAGATCATGATCGATGCCAGTGGCGGCACCCTGCGTATTCGCGAACGACGCAGATGGCTGGACTTCCCCTACGAGACCCTCAAGCTGACCAGCAACCTGACCCCGCGGCGGGTCGACACGGTCCTGGATTTTCGCGGTGGCAAGCTTGGCGAACTGATGCTCCAGGCGCAGATCAATCCCCTGGCGAAGAACAAACCCCTGACCGGCGATTTCCGCCTCAGCGGCCTCGACCTCAGCGTGGCCCGGCCTTTCGTGAGAAAGGTCGAGACCCTGGCCGGTCGCCTGGATGGCAGCGGGCGCTTGTCCGGCGGCTTGCTGGCGCCCAAGGTCAACGGCAACCTGACCTTGAGCGGTGGCGAGGTCTCCGGCTCGGAAGTGCCGACCACGGTCAAGGACCTGCGGGTGCAGGCGCAGATTGCCGGGGAAAACGTCCAGCTCAACGGCACGTGGACCGGCGGTGATGCCGGACACGGCAGCCTGACCGGGCATATCGACTGGACCGATGCGCTACAAGTGGAATTGGCGATCAAGGGCTCGCAGTTGCCGGTCAGCGTCGAGCCCTATGCGACCCTGGAGGTGGCGCCGGACCTGACGGTGTCGATGCACGGCGACAAGCTGGCGATTGCCGGCAAGGTGCATGTGCCCAAGGGCGCGATCGTCGTGCGCGAGCTGCCGCCGTCGACGGTCAAGGTCTCGGACGACACAGTGATCGTCGGCCAGCAGACCGAGGAGGGCAAGGCGCCCCTGGCGATGTCCATGGATATCGAGGTACTGGTGGGGGAGGACAAGCTCAGTTTCAACGGTTTTGGCCTGACCGCCGACTTGCAGGGCCAGGTGCATATCGGTGACAACCTCGATACCCGGGGTGAGTTGCGCCTGAATGACGGGCGCTACAGCGCCTATGGCCAGCGCCTGACCATTCGCCGGGCGCGCTTGCTGTTCGCCGGGCCCATCGACCAGCCGTACCTGGATATCGAGGCGATTCGCCAGACCGATGATGTGATTGCCGGTATTCGCCTGAGCGGCAGCGCCGAGCAACCGACCACGCAGATCTTCTCGGAGCCGGCCATGAGCCAGGAGCAGGCGTTGTCCTACCTGGTGTTGGGACGACCGTTGAGCACCACTGGCGAAGATAGCAATGTGCTGGCCCAGGCGGCGTTGGGCCTGGGTTTGATGGGCAGTGCCGGGTTGACCGGCGACCTGGCGAAGAACCTGGGCATCGAGGATTTTGTCCTAGATACCCAGGGCAGCGGCAGCACCACATCGGTGGTGGCCAGCGGCAAGATCACCGAGAAGCTGAGCTTGCGCTACGGGGTGGGGGTGTTCGAACCGGCCAATACCATCGCCTTGCGTTATATGTTGAGCAAGAAGGTTTACCTGGAGGCGGCGAGCGGCGTGGCCAGTTCCCTGGATATCTTCTACAAGCGCGATTTCTGAGGAATGACACTCCTCTGCGGTCACGCACGATCCTGTAGGAGCAGGGCTTGCCCGCGAAGGCGTCCTTGAGGGCGCCAAAAGCTTCGCGGGCAACCCCTGCTCCTACAAGGTTCCGTTGTGTGCCTGGGATCAGGGTTCGGCAGTCGAGTCTTTAGCGATTCAGGCCCTGCATCACCGCTTCCGGATAGCGCAGCCCGGCCGTGGCACCGGCCGGGAAAATCGCCTCCAGGGCCTGCAATTCGGCGGGGCTCAGCTTCACCTCCAGGGCCGCCACGTTCTCTTCCAGGTATTTGCGTTGCTTGGTCCCGGGAATCGGGATCAGGTAGTCGCCCTGGGCCAGGACCCAGGCCAATGCCAGTTGCCCGGCCGTCACGCCTTTTTCCGCGGCCAACCCTTGCACCTGCTCCACCAGCCGCAGGTTGCGGGCGAAGTTCTCGCCCTGGAAGCGTGGGCTGAAACGCCGATAGTCATCGGCGGCGAAATCGTCCGGGCTCTTCAAGGCGCCGGTCAGGAAACCACGGCCCAACGGGCTGTAGGGCACAAAGGCGATTCCCTGGCGTTGGCAGGCGGCCAGGCAGCCGTTGTCTTCCTGATCACGGCTCCACAGCGAGTACTCGCTTTGCAAGGCGCTGATCGGATGCACCCGATGGGCCCGCTCCAGGGTTTCGGCCGAGGCCTCGCTCAAACCCAGGTAACGAACCTTGCCGGCCTTGACCAGCTCGGCCATGGCGCCGACGGTTTCCTCAATGGCCACTTCCGGGTCGATACGGTGCTGGTAGTACAGGTCCAGGGTCTCCACGCCGAGGCGCTTGAGGGTGCCGTCGATGGCCGTGCGGATGTACTCCGGTTTCCCGCTGACCCCACGGTACGCCGGCCTGGCCGGGTCACGGAGGATGCCGAACTTGCTGGCCAGGAACACCTGGTCGCGTTTGCCGGCGATGGCCTGGCCGATCAGTTCTTCGTTGCTGTGGGGGCCGTACATATCAGCGGTGTCGAGCAGGGTTACGCCCAGTTCCAGGGCCCGATGCAAGGTCGCGGTGGCTTCGCGGGTGTCGCTGCCGGTGGTGTAGAAATCGGTCATGCCCATGCAGCCGAGGCCGATGGCGGAGACCTGTGGGCCGTTCTTGCCGAGTTGACGGGTGTGCATGGTGTGAGCTCCTGTGGGATTTCGTGCAGTGTGAACCTCGACAAAAGTGCGATAAACCGGCTAAAAGCACTATCACTATTCGTAAAATCCCAATAATGGAGGGCCGATGGATCGCTTCAATGCCATGCGGGTCTTTACCCGGATCGTCGAGCTGGGCGGTTTTGCCAAGGCCGCCGACAGCCTGCAAGTACCCCGGGCCTCGGTGACGGTGCTGGTCAAGCAACTGGAAGCGCACCTGGGAGTGCAACTGTTGCACCGCACCACCCGCCAGGTCAGCACCACCCTCGACGGCGCGGCCTATTACCAGCGCTGCGTGCAACTGCTAGCGGACCTGGAGGAGACCGAAGCGGTGTTTTCCTCTGCCCGGCGCAATCCACGGGGGACCCTGCGGGTCGATATGCCGGCGGGCATCGGGCGTTTGATCGTGATTCCGGTATTGCCCGAGTTCAGCGAGCGTTATCCGCTGATCGACCTGGAAATCGGCCTGAATGACCGGCCCGTGGACCTGATCCGCGACGGTATCGATTGTGTGCTGCGGGGCGGCGAGGCCCTGGACGAATCGCTGGTGGCCCGGCCGCTGGTGCTGGTCGAGCAAGTGACCTGTGCCAGTGCGGCCTATATCGAGCGCATGGGGCTGCCGACATCACTGGCGGACTTGGCGGGGCATCGGATGGTCGAGTATTTTTCCAGTGTCAGCGGCAAGCGCTTCGGGCTTGAGTTCCAGCAGGGCGGCCAGTTGCAGGCGATCGACCTGCCCAAGCGGCTCTCGGTCAGCAGTGCCGACGGTTACCTGGCGGCGTGTGAAGCGGGTTATGGGTTGGTGCAGATTCCCTACTACCACGTGGTCGAACAACTGCGCAGCGGCCAGTTGTGCGAAGTGCTGGGCGATTATCCACCCCCCGGATTACCGCTGAGCGCAATGTATCCGCCCCATCGACAGATGTCGGCGCGGGTGCGGGTGTTTGTCGATTGGCTGGTGGAAATCTGTGCCCGACCGGGTACCGGGTTTAGGCGCTGAGAAAAAGAGGAGGCAGAACGAAACGGGCGGTCTGGCGCGATCCCTGTAGGAGCTGGCTTGCCGGCGATGGCGTCCGTGTGGGCGCCGCAAGGCCAAGGGCCTATCGCCGGCAAGGAAAAGCACTCAGCCGTCAGGCGAGCCTATCAGCGACGGTATTCACCCTCGGAGTAACGGTGATCATGATCGTGCCAGCCTCCGCCACGGGGAAAAATGAAGCAACCGCTCAGGGACAAGATGATCAACAGGGGAATCAACATCGTGATTCGACGAAACATGGATAAATCCTCATGGGTGAAGCCGGGAAGATAAAACCTTTCCCCGGATATACTATGGGACCCCGTTTGCGTCGTTTCATTCATCGGCCTTTGTAGGGCTTTGGTATGGATTCAGATACAAGTCGGATACATTTGTCGTTTCAAGTTTTAACTATTCAGGAATAGGTAATGACTCAATCGCAGCGTCTGAAGTACTCGATTCTGATTTCCCTGGTGGTACTGGGGATCATGTTCGGCCTGTCCTATCTGCAAAACACCGGGGTCATCAGCGAGAAGCTGTTCCAGTACATCGCCATTGGCGTGGCGGTGCTCGTGGTGGTGATCAACGGTGTGATGCGGCGCAAGGTCAAGCCCTGAACTCAGTCGCCGATCTGCGCGCTCTGCGGCATGGAGTCCTGTAACTCCAGGGCCGCGGTCGCATCCGGGTGCAGGCTGTAGCTCTTGTCCGCGTTGAGCACCACGACGCCCTCGCTGCACAGGCGCTTGAGCACCTCGCGCACGCTGAGAAAGGACAGGGGAATGCCCAATTCCAGCAAATGACTGTGAACCCCGCGCACACCCAACCGGCGCTGATCTTCGTCGGCGCTCAGCAGGGCGTCGATGACTTTGAGTCGGATCAGGCTGGTGCGCAAACCGAAGTGTTTGAGCAACTGACGGATGCGGTTATTACCACTGCGTTCGGCAGGTTTGGCCAACATGGCGCCCGAGCTGTAGGAAGGATCGCGTTGCAAAGAATTACCGTCCGTTGACCTGTGCTGGTCGTACATGCAAAAACTCCTTTTCAGAGCCTGATCAGGAATGTGATGTCGGCTCTCCTTGATAAGGACGAGCGAGACGGATAAATCATGAGGCCTCGAATGTCGAAAATTTGTCGATATCGAGTCGCAGACAGGTGATGGCACCTGGATATCCCTCAAGTTTCATGTTCAGACGCCTGTATATCCCTAAATTTTCATATTCAGACTCGTCTTTCATGGGCAGGCATCGGCCGTCCCTTGTTTATTTCCCTCGGTGGCCGCTTTTCCGGGTTGCCGTTCGCTGTTGCGCATGCGGTCGCCTGGTGTTCGATATTCCATCAGGAGTCAGTGTGATTATTACCCGTTCGCTATCCAGGCTGTGCCTGGCGACGTTGTTGATCGGCCTGGGCAGCCACGGCCAGGCCCGCGAGGCTGGCGACGCGAGTCGCGAGCTGAACGCCGAGATCCGTCGTACCACCTTTGGCGTGCCGCATATTCGCGCCAGCGACGAGCGCGGGCTGGGCTACGGCATCGGCTATGCCTATGCCCAGGACAATCTGTGCCTGCTGGCCAACGAAATCGTCACGGTCAACGGCCAGCGCTCGCGCTACTTCGGCCCCGAACAGATGACCGTCGAACGGCGTGACAACCTCACCAGCGACCTGTTTTTCAACTGGCTCAATACGCCCGAGGCGGTGGCGGCTTTCTGGCAGGCGCAAACCCCGCAGGTCACGCAATTGATCGAGGGTTATGTCGCCGGTTACAACCGCCAGCTCGGCGAGCGCCGGGCCGGGGGCGTGCCGGAGCAATGTCGAGGGGAATGGGTACGGCCGATCACGCCGCAGGATCTGGTCAAGCTGACCCGGCGCCTGCTGGTCGAAGGCGGTGTCGGGCAGTTCGCCGAAGCCCTGGCCGCCGCCACGCCACCGCGGCAGACTGCCCAGGTGTCGAGTGTGTCGTTCCAGCTGGCGGCCGAACGCCTGCAACGTTTCGCCCTGGACCGCGGCAGCAATGCGCTGGCGGTCGGCGGCGAGCGTTCGTTCAACGGTCGTGGCCTGTTGCTCGGCAACCCGCATTTCCCGTGGGTCGGCGGCCTGCGTTTCTACCAGATGCACCTGACCATTCCCGGCCAGCTTGATGTGATGGGGGCGGCCTTGCCGGGGCTGCCGATGATCAATATCGGTTTCAACCGGCACCTGGCCTGGACCCATACGGTGGACACGTCCAGGCATTTCACCTTGTATCGGTTGCAGCTCGATCCCAAGGATCCGACCCGTTACCTGCTCGACGGCCAATCCACGGCGTTCGACAAGCGCCTGGTCAAGGTCGAGGTCAAGCAGGCCGATGGCAGCACCAGGACCGTTGAACGGGTGCTCTACAGCTCGGTGTTCGGGCCGGTGGTGCAATGGCCCGGCAAGCTCGACTGGAACCGTGACGTGGCGTTCAGCCTGCGCGATGCCAACCAGGACAACGACCGGGTGTTGCAGCAGTGGTATGCGATGAACCATGCCGACAACCTTCAGGCGTTGCAGGCATCGGTGCAGCGGATTCAGGGCATTCCCTGGGTCAACACCCTGGCGGTGGATGACCAGGGGAAGGCGCTGTATCTGAACCTGTCGGTGGTGCCTTACGTGGATGCGGCCAAGCTGGCCTTGTGCGGCGATCCCCATGGCAGCGGGCCGCTGGTGGTGCTCGACGGCTCGCGCGCCGCCTGTGCCTGGAACGTGGCGGCGAATGCCGCGCAGAAGGGTATCTTCCCGGCGGACCAGTTGCCGCAACTGGAACGCGGCGACTATCTGCAGAACTCCAACGATTCGGCCTGGATGGTCAATCCGCGGGCGCCGCTCACGGGCTTTTCGCCGCTGGTCAGCCGTGAGGGTGAGCCTCTCGGACTGCGGGCGCGCTTTGCCCTCGAGCGATTGGCGCGGCTGGACCGGCCCCGGGCGATCAAGGTTACGGACCTGCAGGCGATGGTGATGGACGATCAGGTGTACCTGGCCGGATTGGTGCTGCCGGACCTGCTGCGCTTCTGCGCCGGCGACCTGGGCAGCGATGCCACGACGTTGGCGCCGGTGTGCGCCAGCCTCAAGGACTGGGACGCTCATGCGAACCTGCAAAGCGGGCTGGGCATGGTGCATTTCCAGAACATCATGGCGCACTTGTCCGAAGGCGAGAATTTCTGGCGGGTCAGGTTTGATCCGGCTGATCCGCAGCACACCCCGCGCGGCCTGGCCTTCGAGCAGATCAAGGTGGCCAGGGCGCTGCACGGGGCGATGCTGGCGTCGCTGGAACAGGTGAAGGCGGCGGGACTGACGGCCGCCCGTCACTGGGGCGATGTGCAGCAGGTCAGCCGGGGCGGGCAGCCGGTGCCGGTGCATGGCGGCCCGGCGACCCTGGGCGTGTACAACGCGATTCAGAGTGTGCCGGGAGAGGGCGGCAAGCGCGAAGTCGTCGGAGGCACCAGCTATCTGCAGGTGGTGAGTTTTGACGACAAGGGGCCTCAGGCACTGGGGTTGCTGGCGTTTTCGCTGTCTACTGATCCGGCATCGCCGCATTTCCGCGACCAGACCGAAGCGTTCTCGAAGAAGCAATGGAGTGTGTTGCCGTTCACCGAACAGCAGATCAAGGCGGATGCCGAGTATCAGGTGCAGGTGATTCGCGAACCGCAGAAGTAACATTCGTGGTGAGGCTGAACGCGGTCCCTTGTAGGAACCGGCTTGCCGGCGATGGCGTCCTTCAGGGCGGCAAAAGCTTCGCTGGCAAGCCAAGCTCCTACAGGTTTCACGGTGCTTTCAAGATCCCGTCAGCCCTTCGGGGTATCCTGCGGGATCGCGTTGATCACCGCCTGGCCTTCCTTGTTCTGCGTCAGGTACACCGGCAGCACCTTGGGCAGGGAGGTCAGCAACCGCTGCACTTCCCCGGTGCTGTAGATCCCGCCGATGCGAATCGTCCCGGTGTTCTTGTCGGCCAGCAGCGCCGGGCGCTCAAGGTAGCGGTTGATCAACGGCAGGGCATCGCTCAGCATCAGGTTATCGAGGACCAGTTTGCCATCGCGCCAGGCCAGGTTGGCGTCTTGCGCATAGGTCTGGCTGATCTGCGGCTCATGGTCGCCGGATTTGTAGCGCGCCTGCATGCCCGGGTCCAGGCGATAACCGTCACCAGGGTGGGTGGTATTGCTGCTGACCAGCACCGAGCCTTGCAGCAAGGTCACGCGAACCTGATCCTGATACATCCACACGTTGAACTGGGTTCCGGTGACCCGTACCTGACCCTCGGCGGCCTTCACCACGAAGGGGTGCTCGGCGTCGTGGCGCACCTCGAAATAGGCTTCGCCCTTTTTCAAGGTCACCCGACGCTGATCCTTGTAGTTGCTGTAGGTCAGCTGCGTTCCCAGGTTCAATTCCACCTGGCTGCCATCGGCCAGGGTGACCTGGCGCAACTGGTTCGAAGTTTCGAAGCTCTGGTAGGCATTGGGAATCCAACCGAGGCTCCAACCCAGGTAGCCGACGACGGGCACGGCCAGCAGGCTGATGGCCGCGGCCATGGCGTAGCCTTGCCAGCGACGGCGCTTCGGTATCAGGGCCAACGCCTGGGGCACGGCCGTCGGCGGTAGTTGATCGGCCACGTCCCAGATTTCCAGCATGGCCTCGTATTCGACGGCATGCCGCGGGTCGGCCTTGAGCCAGGCGGCGAAGGCTTCGCGTTCGGCGCTGGTGCAATCCTCTTCATGCAGCCGCATGCACCAATGCGCGGCGGCGTCGGTGATGGCGTCGTACTCGGCTTCTGAAAGGATCGGTTCGCTCATGAATTCTTCCCTGGTTTCGGCCATTCTAACCCTCGGCAGTCTCTGTCGAGAACAGTGGATGGCAAACAGATCAATTTGAGAGCGCGCACTGTGCTTCGAGGATCCTGGAACAGGTTGAGACGTCCGGGTTCGATATTTATTTGGTTAATATCATTCAGTTCCGAAGGTGGCTTTATTCATGATGTCGGCCGGCATGACAATCGGCAGCACACTTTCATGGAGTTCACGTCATGCCCAAGTCCATCGTTGCCGCGTTACAAATCGGTTCCCTGCCGGGGGGCAAGGGCGACACCCTGGAACAGATCCTCGGCTATGAGCGCGCGATCATCGAGTCCGGCGCCTGCCTGGTGGTGATGCCCGAAGCCCTGTTGGGTGGCTATCCCAAGGGCGAAACCTTCGGCACCCAGTTGGGTTACCGGCTGCCCGAGGGCCGTGAGGCCTTCGCCCGTTATCACGGCAATGCCATCGATGTCCCGGGCGCCGAGACCGACGCGCTGGCGCAGTTGTCCGCTCGCACCGGGGCGAGCCTGGTGCTCGGGGTCATCGAGCGCGCGGGTTCTACCTTGTATTGCACGGTGTTGTTCTTCGAACCCCAGGGCGGGCTGGTGGCCAAACACCGCAAGCTGATGCCCACCGGTACCGAGCGGCTGATCTGGGGCAAGGGCGATGGTTCGACGTTGCCGGTGGTGGAAGGCAAGGCCGGGCGGATCGGTTCGGCGGTCTGTTGGGAAAACTATATGCCGCTGCTGCGCACCGCCATGTACGCCAAGGGCGTTGAGGTCTGGTGTGCGCCGACGGTGGATGAGCGGGAGATGTGGCAGGTGACGATGCGCCATATCGCCTGTGAAGGCCGCTGCTTTGTGATCAGCGCCTGCCAGGTCCAGCCCTCGCCGCAGGCACTGGGCGTGGAGGTGGTCAATTGGCCGGCGGAACGTCCGCTGATCAACGGTGGCAGCCTGATTGTCGGGCCCATGGGCGAGGTGCTGGCCGGGCCGTTGGTCGGCGAGGCCGGCCTGCTGACCGCGCAGATCGACACCGAGCAACTGGTCCGCGCCCGTTATGATTTTGACGTCACCGGCCACTATGCCCGCCCGGATGTGTTCGAGTTGCAGGTCGATGAGCGAGCCAAGCCAGGCGTGCGTTTTATCCAGGACTGATCAGCGCAACCGCTGCCACTCTTCGCGGGTGATTTCCCAGATATCACAGGGCAAACGCCCGCTGACGAAATCCCGTTCCTCGCTGTGCAGCAGGCGCATGCCCTCACGTTCCGAGACCCGCCGCGAGGCCAGGTTGGAGGCGGCCTTGGGCACGCGCATCCGCTCGCGGCCGAGGGTCTCGAACCAATACGCGGTGACGGCGGTACTGGCTTCGCCGATCAGGCCCTGGCCCTGCCATTGGGGAGCGAGCCAGAAGCCGCGGTTGTTGTCGGCTTCGTCCATCAGGCTGATGGCGCCGATCATCTGTTCCGGGGCCGCGCGCAGGCGGATCGACCAGTGCCATTCCACGCCGCGTTCGACAGCGGGCAGGGCGACGTCGCGCAGATAACTCAGGGCGCCATCTTCGGGATAAGGCCAGGGCACCCGGGCGTTGAGAAACCGCACCACTTCCCAGTGGGGAAACAGTTGCTGGATGGCGGCGGCATCATCCTGTTGCAAGGGTCGTAGCAGTAGTCGTTCGGTACTGAGTTCGGGAGTGTTCATAAGGGTTTCGGCTTCCTTGTCGAGTGGGACATTACTTTGACACATTGGCTGGAAATTGCCGTTATATTGACGGTCCGCCACTATTACCTACACTTGAATATCACCTGCTACAGCATTTTTCGCAGTCCGTTAGTTTTTCTACGTTAAGGAGAAGACAAATGGCTCGCTCGAAAAACTGGTGGTGGGGTTTGCCGTTACTCGCTTTGCTGTGGTTGGCCGCTCTTTGGATAACAACGCCTGAAGTCGAACAGGATTTGCAGACCCGCGTGGGGAGTGCAACCGATAGCGCTCCCATTGTTGTCGCCGGACGTGACGTGACCCTGCCCAATGCAACATCACAAAACCGCAACGCGGCGGATCAGACGTATGGTGTCAGACAGGTTGTCGGTACCCTGGCCGACCAGCCGGTGAAACCGGCCGATAGTGAGATCGGCACTCCTCCCGAAGTTGTCCCCCCCGCGCCGGTGGCACCGACGCCGCCTGTTGTCGATGAGTCCCAGGCCAATCCACCGAGTTCGGCCGGCGTTATTGATGCCAAGGCCTGCGAGCAACAGTTCGATGCGGCCCTGAATCAATACAAAGTGCTGTTCGACACCGCCCAGGACATCTTGTCACCGGCTTCGCAAACGGCGCTGGATGCACTGGTGGCCACGGCCAAACAGTGTCCCGACGAGCAGTTTGAAGTCGATGGCTACACCGACAATACCGGCAACGCCGCCTTCAACCTGGGACTGTCCAAGCGCCGGGCCGACGCCGTGGTCAGTTATCTGGCCGAACATGGCGTGACCCGGGAACATCTGAAGGCTGCGGGATTTGGCGAGGCTGATCCGGTGGCGTCCAACGATACGCCGGAAGGCCAGGCACAAAATCGTCGGATAGAAATAAAGGTAACGGATGACAACGCCATGACCGCCCCGACTGACGCTAAATAACCAGGAGCAACCATCATGAGTTATTTACTTGAACAGTATTGGGGCTGGATGTTGGTGGCCGGGATTCTCGGTTTGCTGGTGGGCTGGATTGTCACTCAGACCGAACGTCATGTCCGTTGGGTCGCCGGTTGGTTGCATGGGGCGTTATGGCTCTTTGCTATCGGTCTGGTGGTCGCCGTGCTCAAGTTGTTACCGGGGCGCGCCGGCTTGTGGCTGGAAACGGCCTTGCTGCTGTTTGCCGCTTACCTGGTCGGTTGCTGGCTCAGCGCCTGGATTCGCTCGATGCTGGCGGCCGATGCCGCCATCAGCACCACGGGCTCGCAGCCTGGAACCCGGGCAGCGGCCACCGATGCCGCCGGGGTGGGCAGTCGTCCGCTGGTCATGGAGCAACCCACCGGCCCCCTCGATAACCTGAAGTTGATTTCCGGGGTAGGCCATAAAAATGAAGCCGTGCTGCACGAGCTGGGCATTTACCGGTTTTCCCAGATTGCCCAGTGGACGGAGCCGCAGGTGCACTGGATCGAGCATTACTTCAGCTTTCCGGGACGGGTCGAGCGCGAGGATTGGCGAGGTCAGGCGCGGATACTGGCGCAAGGTATCGAGACCGAGTTTGCCAAACGGGTGAGGCTGGGTGAAGTCGATACGTCTGAAGATTGAGGCCCCGATGCCCGGTCGCCCGGTGGTTAAGAACACCTGAGGGGCGAACGCGGTCTTGTGGTGAACGGGCAAGCCCGTTCGCTGCAAGACCGTTTTCGCTTCAAAATTCGGGTATCTGGCCTTGCTCTGCAATGCCAGCGCGCCGACTTCATCCAGGCCGCTGCGCTACTGACAATTTCTGACAGGGGGCTCTGCTAAGCTGCGGCCCTTGATCCGGCCAGAGGTCGTCCACCGTGTCCCGCACTTCGCGTTTACTCACCTTGCTCCAGGTATTGCGCGCCAAAAGCCGCCCGGCCACCGCCGCGGCCCTGGCCTGCGAGCTGGAGATTTCCGAGCGCACGGTCTATCGCGATATTGCCGAACTCACCGCCCTCGGTGCGCCGATCCAGGGCGAGGCGGGCGTCGGCTACGTCCTGCGCAGCGGTTTGTTCCTGCCACCGCTGATGCTCAATGCCGATGAAACCGAGGCCATCGTCCTCGGCCTGCAATATGTCGATCAACGGGGTGACGAGGTGCTGAGCAAGGCCGCTTCCGATGCCCTGGCCAAGATCGCCGCGGTGCTGGCGCCGGCCGCCCAGGAGGCCCTGCGCAATCCGACCCTGCTGCCGGGGCCGCGGGGCTGTGGCTACCCGGACAATGCGGTGCCGTTGAATGTGTTTCGCCAGGCCATCCGTGACCAGGCCAAGTTGCACATCGACTACGCGGATGTGAACAGGGTGCCCAGCCAGCGACTGATCTGGCCCCTGGCCCTGGGCTTTATGAACGAGGCGCGGGTGGTGGTCGCCTGGTGTGAGTTGCGCCAGGCCTTCCGGACCTTTCGCACCGACCGCATCGCCACGGCCCGGGAGCAGGGCGAGCGTTATCCGGGCCGGCGCAGCGACCTGCTAAGGCAATGGCGCAAGCTGTTCGACCAGGACGAACACGAACGCTTTACTCCTGACAAGAACTGACGGAGCCCTGTTCTAGGATGGCTCCACCTTCTACCAGCAAGGAGCTGTGAACAGCATGACCACTCAAACTTCGGTGCTCGCCCCGGCCATCGAGGCCTATATCAGCGCTGCCAATGCCCGCGACAGTTCGGCGGTGGCGAGTTTCTTCGCCGAAGACGCGAACGTCTTCGATGAAGGCCATCATCGCGTCGGCACCCTCGCCATCGCCCAATGGATGGATGAGACGGCGCGTAAATACCAACCCCGGGTCGAAGTCCTCGACGTCGCGCAACGCACTGGCAAGGTGCTGGTCAAGCAGTTGGTCTCGGGGACTTTTCCCGGCGGCTCGGTGGAGCTGCGCTACGTGTTCCGGCTCAATGAGCAGGGCAAGATCGCGCGGTTGGATATTTCCCTCTAGGACAAGCTGGCATACTGCACGGCTTCCCGGTTGCGAGCCTGCCCGACGCCATGACTGCCGATTCTCCCCTGAGTGCCTACCGCGCTGCCGTCGAGCAGCGCGGCTTTCTCCACGACCAGGCCCAATGGCAGGCGGTGCAGGCCTTGCAGCGCTGCCACGAGGCGTTGCACCAGGGCCTGGTGCCCAAGGGCGTTTACCTCTGGGGGCCGGTCGGGCGCGGCAAGACCTGGCTGATGGATCAATTCCACCAGACCTTGCGCGTGCCGTCGCGGCGCCAGCATTTCCATCACTTCATGGGCTGGGTCCACCAGCGCTCGTTCCAGCTCAGCGGTATCGCCGACCCGCTGCGGGCCCTGGCCCGTGAGCTGGCCGGGGAGGTCCGCGTGCTGTGCTTCGATGAGCTGTTCGTCAGCGATATCGGCGACGCGATCATCCTCGGACGGCTGTTCCAGGTGATGTTCGACGAGGGCGTGGTGATCGTTGCCACCTCCAACCAGCCACCGCGACAGCTCTATGCCGATGGCTTCAATCGCGAGCGTTTCCTGCCGGCGATTGCCGCCATCGAGCAGCATATGGAGGTGGTGGATGTCGACGGCGGCGAGGACCACCGCCTGCATCCGGGTGCCGGCGTGCAGCGTTACTGGGTCGACCCCGAGGGGCAGTCGGCGGGGCTGGTCGAAGCGTTCAAGGTGCTGACTGCCGGGCAGCCGCTGTCCGCCGAACCGGTCGCCATGGGTTATCGGACCCTGGCGGTGGTGCGGGCCTCGCCGACGGTGCTCTGGTGCCGCTATGCCGAGCTGTGCGAGCAGCCCCTGGCGGCCATGGATTTCATGGCGCTGTGTGATCGTTACACGGCGATTTTCTTGAGTGAGGTGCCCAACCTCAGTGCCCGCCAGCGTCCCGGGCGGATCGCCCGCGGCACCGAAGACGCGGCGCGCCGCGTCGATGCCGGTGACCGTGAGTTGCCGCAGCTGTCGGTCCATGACGATAGCGTCCGGCGCTTTATCGCCCTGGTGGACGAGTGTTACGACCGCAAGGTGCCGCTGTACATTGCCGCTCAGGTGCCGTTGGAGGCGTTGTACACCGAAGGCTACCTGGCATTCCCGTTTCGCCGCACCCTCAGTCGTTTGCGCGAGATGCAGTTGCAGCGCTTCACCCCGGTATCAGCCTGCCCTGAATAAAAGCGCCGGCCGCCAAGGCCAGCAGGATCAGTAATAGCGCCGGCACCACCCGGCGGGCGAAGGCGCCGCCGCCGCTGGACCAGGCCATGACACACTTGGACAGGGTATTGCTGGCGAGAATCGCCAGAATCGGCAAGCGTGCGTTCTCGGCCGACAGTTGGCCGGATTTGACCAGCGCGGCCACCGACGCCGAAGTCGCATGGGCATCGGCCAGGCCGCCCAGTATCGACGCGGTAAACAATCCGGAGAGGCCAAATCGGGCCTGCATGGCGCTGGTCACGAGAAACAGGCTCGAGATGCCGGCGGCCACCATCAGCGTCAATTTGAGGTTGAAGGCATGGCCGATATTGATCGGCGGGCTCGTGTCCGCGGGAGGGCGTTTCATCAGCCGCAGTGCGTAGGACGCGGCCACCGCGCTGCCCAGCATGAGCGGCAGGCTGAGCTGGACCAGGGTCGCAGGGCTGATGGCGCCGAGCACCAGGCCGAGGAGGATCAGCGTCGCCAGGTTCGACAGGATCGCGGCACTGGCGGCCTGTGGCAGGAGCCCGGGTTGCTGGCGGGCGCGGTTGCCCATGGCGGCGATGGTTGCGACACTCGAGACGAAACCGGAGGCGAATCCGGCCAGGCTCAACCCGTTCCGGACGCCCAGGACCCGGATGGCGATATGCCCCAGGGCGCTGACGCCCATGATCAGCACTGTCAGCAGGCAGA
The DNA here is from genome assembly GCF_023242385.1 of Pseudomonas sp. MWU12-2345. NCBI lineage: Bacteria > Pseudomonadati > Pseudomonadota > Gammaproteobacteria > Pseudomonadales > Pseudomonadaceae > Pseudomonas > Pseudomonas sp. MWU12-2345. The sequence goes on from NZ_JALLJA010000003.1 coordinate 390,741, forward strand.
TCGAGCGGGGGTTGATGGCCTGATAGGGACCGATAAAGGCGTCGGGCACCAGGGGCATGATTACCAGTGCGGCGGTGGCCAGGATCAGCCCATCCTTGACTTCGGTTTCGCTCAGCTGGTTCAGGGCAAACCGGTGCAGGCTTTGCCGGAAGTTCAGCAGCACGGTCAGAATCACCGCCAGGGCCACCGCCAGTACCGCCTCGCTGTTGCACAAGGCCCCGAGCAGCAGGACCAGCAGCAGTGCGACCCCGGTGGTCATGCCGGGGTTCTGGCTGCGCCGCTTGAAGTAGGCCACGCCGGCGAGCATGGCCAGGGCCACGGTCAGGGTACTGAGCAGCATGGGGCCGCCCAGCAGCAGGCCGACATAACCGAGCAGGGAGGTCAGGGCGAAGGTCCGCAGGCCGGCGAAGTGGCGGTTCGCTCCCTCGCCTTTCTTGCGCTCACGCTCGAACCCGACCAGCAGGCCCAGGCCCAGGGCCGAGGCCAGGTTGGTTGCGTGAGTGATGGTTTCCATGGTGTGCATCCCGCAGTGTTGTCTCAGGGTGAGGGCTGTCGGGCGTCGGGCATTTGATATGCATCAAGGCGGTTGAAGCCCAAGGGAGCCTTTGGTTAGGTCCCCCGCTGGGGCGGCCTTGACGTATATCAAGCTGGCAGGGCCGGCGCGCCTCATCATGGGCGCAATGTCCCGATCCGCCGATAAAGGCGAGATTTGCCGGGTGGTCTGCAAGTCGTGCCACCCTGGGCCGGGAACCTGTTGCCCCAGAGGTGCACCATGTCCGACTACCATCGTATTCTTTTGCTGGCTCCCGCCGAGATGAACCGCAGCCCCGCCTTCGAGCGGGCCACCGAGCTGGCCCTGTCCACGGGGGCCGCCTTGCATATCCTGGCCTTCGATTATGTGCCGACCCTTGATGTGGCCACGCTATTCGACCAGAAAGCCATGACCCAGGCCCGCGAGGGCTACCTGGACCTGCATCGCCGCTGGCTGCACCATGAGACGGATCGCCTGCGGGGCCGTGGCCTGGATGTGAGTTGCAATATTTTCTGGCGTCATCATCCGCTGCAACCGATCATCGAGTACGTCCGTGATCTGAATATCGACCTGCTGATCAAGGATGTCCACCTGGAATCGGGGCTCAAACGACTGTTCGCCACCCCGCTGGACTGGCAGTTGCTACGTGATTGTCCGGTCCCGGTACATCTGGTGGCGGGTTGCAGCCATCCATTGCCGCGTCATGTTCTGGTGGCGGTGGATCTGGGGAGGGAAAGGGCCGAGGAGTGCTTCAACGACACGCTGGTCCAGGCCGGGCAGGCGTTTGCCCGGCAATGCGCGGCGACGTTCAGCCTGGTGCATGTGCATGACAAGTCCCGCTCCTATGTCCACGAGATGGGCTGGGGCACCTTGCCGATGGCCGAGGGCCTGGAAATGGCCAGCCGTGCCGATGAGCAGCAGGGGTTCAAGGCCCTGGCGGAGCGCAACGGGGTCGGCAAGAACCAGCGGCATTTCCTCACGGGATCGGTTATCGACACCCTCGGCCAGTTCGTCGAGCACAACGGGGTGGATGTGATGGTGATGGGCACCCGCCATTCCCACGGCCTGGACGGCATCCTCGGCAGCACGGCGGAAAATATCCTCTATCGCAGCACTTGCAGCCTGCTGGCCCTGAGCCCGGAACGTCTTGTCTGAAGGGGGATCTGGCGCGAGCCGCGAACAACGGGCCGCGCCATGGTGGAGCGGGAGGCTTTACAGCGACAGCCGATGAATGACCTGGGTCGCATCGTCGGGGTCGCGTTCGCGGCTGAAGTGCAGGGTGTCGGCCAGTTGGCGCATGTGCACGTTGGAGGCGCTGTCGATGGAATACATCCGGGTGAAATGATTGCGCCGCGCGGCTTCGATCAGGTGTTTCATCAGGACCGTGCCCAGGCCGCGATGTTGCCAGTCGTCGGCAACGGTAATGGCGCACTCGCATTCATTCTCGGCACCCGAGGCGGCATAGCGGCTGATCCCCACTTCACGCAGTTGGCCATTGTCATGGACAAGAGCTACGTAGGCGACGCGGTTGTGGGTGTCGACATTCATCAACTGGTTCATCAGGACGGGGCTGGGATCGACGATTTCACCGAGAAAGCGCTGGTGACGGGATTCCGGGGACAGTCGCTGGATAAAGGCCTTTTCCCGCTCACGGTCCTCGACACGCAAGGGCCGGATCAGGACGTGGGTACCGTCCTGCAGGCTTTCGATCCAGTGTTCGCCTGTCACCGAGGAAAAGTCGGGCAGGTTCAGGATGGGGCTATTGAGGTCGGGCATGATCAGAACTCCTCGAACAGGTACGGTCGTGGGCCGGTATCGGTGTTCTGTTTCTACGCCATGGCGGGTGCCCGCGCTTGATTCAAGTCAAACACGGGCACAACTGCCTGGTTACAACGGGTTGCCGTGGTGGCCGCAGCCGGCGATCAGCGCCTTCAGCCCCCCCACATCAAGTATTTTCACCTCCCGTGCGTGGACCTCCAGCAGGTTCAATTCCCGCAACCGGGCGATGCCGCGGCTGATGGTTTCCAGGCGCAGGCCCAGGTAGGAGCCGATTTCTTCGCGGCGCATTCTGAGGATGAAAGTGAAGGGCGAGTAGCCGCGCAGGGCCAGGCGTTGCGAGAGATTGAGGAAAAACGCCGCCAGGCGCTCATCCGAGTTCATATTGCCCATCATCAGCAGCAAACTGTGGTCCCTGACGATTTCCCGGCTCATCAGTTTGTTCAGGTTGTGCTGCAGGGAGGGCAGGTCCCGGGACAAGCGTTCCAGCTGCGAGAAATGGATCGGGCAGACTTCGCTGTCCTCCAGGGCCACGGCATTGCAGGCGTGGCGGTCTTCGCTGATGGCATCCATGCCGAGCATTTCCCCGGTCATTTGAAAGCCGGTGACCTGCTCGCGGCCATCCTCCGAGGTCAGGGTGGTCTTGAAAAAGCCCAGGCGTACCGCGTACAGGGCGTGCAGCGGATCGCCCTGGCGGTAGAGCGTGTTGCCTTTCTTGATCTTCACGCGTTGCACGATCAGGTCATCCAGGCGCTTGACCTCGGTATCGTTCAAACCCAGGGGCAGGCACAGTTCCAGCACGCTGCAATTGGCACACGCTGATTTCAGGCCCGAAGGCCTGAGTTTGAGTGCTTCCTGATTGTTCACGGGAGTTCCTCTGCATTAGTAGGGAGAGGGCATCCAATTCGGGAAGAAACACCGATAAAACAGGGGCCGTCGGACGATCCTAGCAGGTGTAGCGGGTTGTTTGAGATAAATCAAGCGGTCGTTTTAAAAGCAGGGTGAAGCTAAAGGGTCGATTGTCCATTGTTCCTCCTTGGAGCCCCCGTCATGAGCGACTATCAACGTATTCTGCTGATTACCGATACCCACTGCCAGGCGACCCCCGCCCTGCATCGCGCGGCCACCCTGGCACGCGCCAGCAAGGCGGCTGTGCACCTGGTGCTCTTCGACTTTGTCGAGTCCATCGCGGCGATGACCCTGTTCAATCACGGCGCCGGCACCCTGGCCCGGGAAGGTTACCTGGACAAAAAGCGTGAAAAACTCGCCGAACTGTCCCACAGCCTCACCAACCAGGGCCTGGAGGTGAGCTACGACGTGGTCTGGTCGCAACACCCCCATGCGGCTATTCGCGACTACGTCAAGGACATCGAGGTCGACCTGGTGGTCAAGGACCTGCAGGTCGAGTCGCAGCTCAAATGCGCGTTGCTCGGTCCCACCGACTGGCACCTGGTGCGCCAGTGCTGCAAGCCGGTGATGCTGGTCCGGCACGATGCGCCGCCACGGCCGAAGAATTTCGTCGCGGCGGTGGCCCTGGAGAATGTCGGCGACGGCGAGACGACTCGCGACGATCAGGTGATTCACCTGGCCAGCGAACTGGCGATGATCTGCGACGCGGACCTGGAACTGCTGCATGCCTGCGATATTCTCGCCGGTTATGAGCTGATGCAGGAGTACCCGTGGGATTCGGATGCCGCGGCGGCCCTGCAGAAATTGCGTAGCCAGGCTTTCGACGACTTGGCCAGGGCGCATCAGGTACCCGGCCGCCGCCGCCATTTCCTGCTGGGGCAGGCAATCCAGCGGGTGGAGGAGTTTGTGCGCGAACGCGAAGTGGACACCCTGGTCATCGGTCGCTCCCAGGCCGATGCCTTTCCCTGGCTGGGCAGCTTTGCCGAGTCGCTGCTGTCGCAGCCACCCTGTTCCGTGCTGACCCTCGGTACCGACTCGATCTGAGCGTTCAATCCGGTGCCCGCCGACCGGAGCGATCCGGCCGGCGGGCACTATTGTTCACGGGGTGATCGCGATTTTCATCACACCGTCGCGCTGGTGGGCGAACAGCTCGTAGGCCGCCTCGATATCGTCCAGTTTGAAGCGGTGGGTGACCAGCGGCTTGAGGTCGACGCTGCCGGCGGCCACCACGTCCATAAGCCGGCGCATGCGTTCCTTGCCGCCGGGGCAGAGGGTGGTGATGATCTGCTTGTCCCCCAGCCCGGCATTGAAGGCATCCAGCGGAATCCGCAGGTCGGAGGAGTAGACCCCCAGGCTTGAGAGGCAGCCGCCCGGGCGCAGGACCCGCAGGGCGGATTCGAACGTGGTCTGGGTGCCCAGGGCCTCGATGGCGGCGTCGACGCCCCGGCCGCGGGTCAGGGCCATGATCTGCTCGACCGGATCGCCCTGGGTGAAGTCGACGATATGGGTCGCGCCCAGGCGGCGGGCCATGTCCTGGCGGGCCTTGATCGAGTCGACGCCGATGATGGTGCTCGCGCCCTTGAGCTTGGCCCCGGCCACGGCGCACAGGCCGATGGGGCCGAGGGCGAAGACCACCACGCTGTCGCCGATCTGGATCCCGGCCCGTTCGGCGCCGCTGAAACCGGTGGACATGATGTCCGGACACATCAGCACTTCTTCGTCGCTCAGGCCATCCGGCACCGGGCTGAGGTTGGCCATGGCGTCGGGGACCCGCACGTACTCGGCCTGGCAGCCATCGATCAGGTTGCCGAACTTCCAGCCGCCGGTGGCCTTGAATCCGTGGGCGGTGTCCGGGCCGTCCTGGGACGAGCAACCGCACAGGCAGGCGTAGCTGTGACCGCTGGGGGTGATGGCGCCGGCGATGACCCGCTGGCCTTCTTGGAAGCCACTGACCGCCGAGCCGAGCTTCTCGATGATGCCCACCGGTTCATGGCCGATGATCAGCCCCGGCGCCACCGGGTATTCGCCCTTGAGGATATGCACGTCGGTGCCGCAGATCGTGGTAGTGGTGATACGGATCAGCGCATCCAGGGGGCCGATGGACGGGACCGGCTTGTCCTGTAGCACGATCCGGTTTTTTTCAACAAATACCGCCGCTTTCATCATCGCCATGATTTCACTCTCCATGAGCAGGATCGGATTGAAACAGCATGCTGCGACAATGTGCTTGCGGCGGTTTGACACAGATCAAGCCGGGCTTGCCGGGGGATGGCGATCGTTGGCGAACACGCGGGCAAGCCATCGGCACTTGATGTAAATCAAGGGCCGGCCGGCCGGGCACCGCAGAATCGGAGATGACCGATTCTCTTCGGGTGGCCCCCTTCAATCCTTGTCTCGTGAAGTCGTCGCCCGCTATCCGGTGCGCTCGACAGGGCGTGCCCTGGAGGTGTCCCTTGTCTTCACGTCCACGTTTGCTCCTGGTTGCTCCGTCCGAAATGACCCACAGCCCGGCCTTTGACCGGGCCCTGGCGCTGGCCAAGGCCATGAACGCCACGCTGACCCTGGTGGCCTTCGTCTATCTCGATGGGTTGCAGCAGCTCGATCTGCTTGACGCCGACCGGCAGGCGGAGATTCGCGAGGCCTATCTGCAGCGCTATCGCCAATGGTTGGAACAGGAGGCCGAGGCCATGCGCGGCGAGGGGATCGAGGTGGCGACCGAGGTCAAGTGGGACCAGCCGTCGCTGAGTGCCTTGTCCGGTTACGTGCGTTCGCAGCATCCGGATCTGCTGATCAAGGATGCCCATCAGGAATCGGCCCTCAAGCGGATTTTCTTCACCCCACTGGACTGGCGTTTGCTGTGCGACAGCCGGGCGCCGATCCACCTGGTCACCGCCCAGGGCCTGCCCATACCGCGCAAGGTACTGGCCTGCGTCGATGTGTTGCGCGATGACCCCGCGACGCGGGCACTCAACGACCGGATCATCGACCAGGCCGCCCGTTTCGCCACGCACTGCAAGTGCCCGCTGCACCTGCTCGGGGTCTATGACTGGACGGCCCTGTATCTCGCCGATATCGGCATCGGCAAGGTACCGGTCTCGGTCAGCCCCAGCTATGACGAGCGCAAGGCCAAATTCCTGCACCTGGCCGACAAACATGCCCTGCACAAGGACAACCGGCATTTCATTGTCGGCACGCCGGGAAAGGCCATCGTCGAGTTTGTCGGCCAGGACGTCTTCGACGTACTGGTCATCGGCACTGTGACCCACCGCTCGTTCAACAAGCTGTTGGGCAGCACCACCGAAAGCCTGTTGTATCAACCCCCCTGCAGCCTGCTGGTGATCAAGCCTGTCGAACTGCCGGATTTCGCCCAGTAAATCGATGAACAGCGAGCGGCTGTCCGGCGCTCCGAACGTCCTGCCCCATGGAGGTGTGTCATGAGTCAATACCAGCGCCTGCTGCTGATCACCGATCAGCACCTGCCCCATTCCCCGGCGGCCAAGCGTGCCGCCGCGCTGGCGGCGGCCAGCGGCGCGGCCTTGCATATCACCGCGCTGGTCCAGCCACCGCCGCGCATCCACCTGATCGAATCGGGCATGGATGAACAGGCCCGCGCGGCGTACACGGATAAATACCGGGTCTGGCTGGAGGGGGCGACCGAAAGTTTGCGCGGTAGTGGCCTGCAACTGACCACCGAAGCGCTGTGGACCACCCAGCCCTTGCGCGACATCCTGGTTCACGCCCGCGAGATCAAACCCGACCTGCTGATCAAGGATGTCTACCTGGAGCCGCTGCTCAGGCGGGTCTTTACCACCCCGCTGGATTGGCAGCTGTTGCAGGAAAGTCCGGTGCCGGTGCACCTGGTCAACCAGATCGCCTCGGCATTGCCCCGGCGGGTAGTGGCGGCTGTCGACACCTCCACGGGGGATGAAGGCATCACCGAGTTCAACCGCAAGATCATCCGTGAGGCCGAAGCCCTGGCGCTGCAATGTGACGCCGAACTGCACTTGTTGTATGCCTACGACTTGTCGCCGGCGCTTATGGCCGACCCCAGTGTCACCGTGATCTGGATCGATGAGCTGCGTGCCGCGCTGCTGGAGCCGTTCACCCGGTTGGCGGACGACTATGGCGTGCCGGCCGAGCGCCGGCATTTCCTGATGGGCATGCCGGTGGGGGTGATCGCCGACTACGTGCAGGCCAATGGGATCGACGTGGTGGTGATGGGGGCGGTCCAGCCCAAGGGCCTGGGCAAGCTGATCGGCGATACCACCGAGCGGATCCTGCTGATTCCCGAATGCAGTGTACTGACGGTCAGGCCTGACTGAACCCGGGGTTAACTGAAAAGCCCCTTGCCGGTCACCGGCAAGGGGCTTTTTCATAACGTCGGGGCCGAGCGTGTCAGAGGCTCAGCAGACCCTGCCAGAGCATCCAGGCGGCGACCGCCGCCGCCAGCCAGATCAGCACCAGCAGGCCCTTGGCGAAACCGTTGAGCGGTTTGCGCCCCGGGGTCAGCAGGTAGATCAGCGAGCCGGGGGCGTAGAGCAGGGCACTGAGCAGCAGGTACTTGGGACCGGCCGCGTACAACAGCCAGAAGCAGTAGACGCTGGCCACCAGGGAAATCGCCAGGTCGCGGCCGCTGAGGCTGTCGCGCCCGGCCTGGCCACGGTCCAGCCAGCTGACCTTGAGCGCATAGAGGCCGCTGAACAGATAGGGCAGCAGGATCATCGAGGTGGCCAGGGAGATCAGTGCCAGGTAGGTGGCATTGGCATACAACGTGAGGATCAGGAACAGCTGAATGCAACCGTTGGTGACCCACAGTGCATTGGCCGGTACGCCCTGGCCGTTTTCCTTGGACAGGACCTTTGGCATCACACTGGCCTTGGCCGGGCTGAACAGCGACTCGGCCGAGAGCAGGGTCCAGGCCAGCAGGGCGCCGCCCACGGAAACCATCAAGCCGAGGCTGATCATCATGCCGCCCCAGGGGCCGGCGATGGCTTGCAGCACACCGGCGGTGGAGGGGTTTTTCATGGCCGCCAGTTCGGGCTGGCCGAGGATGCCCAGCGACAGCAGCGAGACCGAAATCAGCAACAACAAGGTAATGGCAAAACCAATGATGGTGGCCCGGCCGACGTTGACCCGTTCCGCCGCCCGGGCGGAATAGACATTGGCGCCTTCGATACCGATAAAGACCCAGACGGTGACGAGCATGGTGCTCTTGACCTGGTCGAGAATCGAGCCCAGGGCCGGGGCTCCCCAGAAACCGGCAACGAAGGTGTCGGGATGAAAGGCGAGCGCGGCGCAGCCGACAAACACCAGGATCGGCACGATCTTGGCGATGGTGGTGATGGCATTGGCCCGCGCCGCGGTGCGTATGCCACGCAGGATCATGAAGTGCATCGCCCAGAGCAGCAGCGAGGCGGCAATGATCGCCACCTTGTTGTTACCGTCGCCGAAGGCCGGGAAAAAATAGCTGGCGGCGGCGAACAGGATGACCAGGTAGCCGACGTTGCCGATCCAGGCGCTGATCCAGTAGCCCCAGGCCGAGTTGAAGCCGACGAAGTCGCCGCCCAGGGCCTTGGCGTAGGCGAAGACGCCGTTGTCCAGTTCCGGCTTGCGGTTGGACAGCATCTGGTAGACCAGGGCCAGGGACAGCATGCCGATCCCGGTGACCAGCCAGCCGATCAGGATCGCGCCGGCACCGGCACCGGCGGCCATGTTCTGCGGCAGGCTGTAGGCGCCGCTACCGATGATGGAGCCCACTACCAGGGCGATCAACAGGCTCAGGGACAGGCGCGCCGATTGTGCCAGCGTCGCCGGTTTCAATGAGGGTGTGGTCGTGCCGGGGGATGAGCTCTGTTGCAAGGGCGTTGCCATGATGACACCTCCAGGATCGGGACGGGACGTTCGGGTGCACCGATCAGAAAAGGCGATACGGTCTGAACGCATGGGGTGAATGTCTGCGCATGGGGCCTTGGGGCTGTTGATTTTTATCAAGACTTGAATGGATAGGCGTTCTGGTCTCCTACAGTAGAGGTCGACGCATGAATTTTCTTCCTTTCCCCGCGTCGGGCATGGTTACAATCGGGGCTCCTGACACGCAAGAACTCCCTTTAATGGTTTCGCCGAGGACTGACATGGACGTTGCAGACATACTGGTATTGCAAGCGAGTTACACCAACCCGGTACACGCCGAGGCGATTGGACTGGTGCTCAATCACTATGCCGAAGACCCGATGGGCGGCGGCCAGAGCCTCGCACCGGATGTGCTGCAACAGCTGCCCGGCGAACTGGCCAAGCGGCCCCACGCCTTCAGCGTACTGGCCTTTGTCGGCGGCGAGCCGGCCGGGCTGGTGAACTGCTTCGAAGGCTTTTCCACCTTTGCCTGCCGGCCCCTGGTGAACGTGCATGATGTCTCGGTGGTGAGCAAGTTTCGCGGCCTCGGGCTGAGCCAGAAGATGCTGCAGAAGGTCGAGGACATCGCCCGTCAGCGCGGCTGCTGCAAGATCACCCTGGAGGTGCTGGAAGGCAACGGCGTGGCCCAGGCCTCCTACAAGAAATTCGGTTTCAGTGGGGCGCAGCTCGATCCGGAACACGGCCAGATGCTGTTCTGGAACAAGTCCCTCTAGTCCCGTTGCACCACCCATGGCCCTCTGCCGGAGAGGGCCTATCCATCTACCGCACACGATGCCTGCCGGGAGGTTTGAATCCTCCTGGAGTCGTGGCCGGCAAACCGATGCACCCGGTAACGACTCGTTCCTATCATTCGAACGAGGACGTCAACCATGTCAACGCAGTCGCCGGTTCCGGACAGTCAACCGATGGATCCGACTTCGGTCGCCAAGGCACTTTTCGCCGATCGCCCCAGTTTGCTCTCGGTCGCGACACCGCTGGTTCAGGCGGTGTTGGACGAGCACTATGGCGAATTCGAACTGTCGGCCGAGCGGGTACGCCTCGCCGTGCCCTATTGGGTCTTGGCCCAGGGTATCGATGGTGCCCCGGCAGGGCATAACTATTACAGCCTCAGCGAGGTCATGGTCGAGCGCTTCGCCCTGCGGGTTCCGGTCTGGGGGGCTTCCAGGAGCCCGCGCCTGGAAACCCATAACCTGCTCTGGCGCGAGCAGCCACCGGCCGCGCAGAAACCCCTGGCGATCGATCTCGACGGGCTGCTCAAGCGCCTGGACCAGGCGGCGCGATCACGGTTGCTGGAGAGTCTGAAACAGCAACTGATCGAGCGTTGGAATCAATCGCCGGAGGGGCACGGACCGAGCCGTTGGGCGCGGCTGGCGGCGGCGATCGGACGCTTGCTCGTTCCGGGCCAGACGCCCGGCCGCACAGGACTTGCGGACCTGAGTCGCCTGCCGTTCTACATGGGTTACTCGCCTGGCGATGCGCAGGGCGAAAGCCCGACCCTGGATATTCGCGCCTTCGAGACCCGGGTCTTCAGCGTGGATGCCCAGGGTCGACGCTACCCGGAGCTGTTTCCGGTGATCGACTTCCTGCGCTATGAAGAAAATCTACAGCCATTGCCCTATCCGCTCTATTTCCATCCGGGAGAGGGTGGCCTGCGCCAGGGCAAGATGGACAGTGCCGAGCTGGTCGCGATGCTGATCGGCAGCCGGACCGCCGGGCGCAATCTGGAAATAAGGGAGTCGCTTGTCTGGCGCTGGAATGAACCGGCCGAAGTAATCGGCGACAGCCTGGCAAAAGGCTTGCTCGAATATCAATTGCAGGCGCTGAGCGCGACGCCGCCGGGCGACTGGGAGGCCAGGGCGCATCTTCAGCGTTGGGTGGACGATATTACCGATCCGGGCAAGTGGTTCGCCGTGCCCGCGAGGACCCAGGATGCCAGTCGTTTCCAGGTGCTCAGGCAGGAGCGCTGCGGCCCGGCGGCCCTGGGGCTGACCAGCGAATCGCTGCCCGACTGGCTACTGGGGGCGTCGGTTGCCGATCGTTCAAGCTACAGCGCTTTGCTGCGGGAACTGGCACGTCAGCAGTGTGAGTCTGGAGGCCGGCATTTCCTCGAAGATATTGGCACCCTCAATGAATTCGCCGCGCGGCGATTGCAGGCGCTGATGCTCCAGGACTATCCCGGGACCCGTGTCATCGACCCGAATGCAATCAAGCTCACTATCGACAAACTCGACTATAGCGCTACCCAGACCCTTGACCCGCAACAGGCACAGGTCACGGTGCCGGTCGATATGACGCTGGTGGAACTGGCGCTGGCCAACCTGGGGGGCATGCGCCATACCGGTATGCGGATTCGCATCGAGGTGCGCGGGTTGCCGGAGCCCGTCCCGCAGTGGATGACTGCGGATTACCTGCGCGGCCTGGTGACCCGCGCCGACATCGGCCAGGCCTACCCGGACCTGCTCAAGGAGCATTTGATCACTGATGTCGCCGAGGCCCGGCGGCGCGAGGCATTGTTCGTTGCGCAGTGGCGGGTGCGTTTGCCGCTCCAGGCCCTGGAGTTGAAGATCAAGGGGGCGTCGGGTTTCAGCCTCGACGGCTTTCGTTACGTGCAGGCGCTGGTCCAACCGGCGGGTCCGGGGCGCTTTGTCGATACCGTGGAAATCGTCCTGCGGCCCCTGGCGTTCAAGGCCAGGGACGACTGGCAGGCTGACGAGGTGCAGGCGATGTTCCTGATCGGTCCACGGGATATGAGCCGCGGCCCGTTGATCCTGTACCGCCCGTTGTTCCTGCAACAACCGCTGCGCCAATTCGAAACCCGCCAGGCGTTGCTCGCCGCGATCCGCCAGCCCGGCGATCTGCAGCGCAGCGTCTTGACCTGGATGAGCGAAACGGCACGACAGCGTTATGACCATGGCGGTTTCGATGCGGCGCATATCGAGCAATTCCTCGGCGGCGACGAGTTCGCGCCGGCACCGTCCAGGCCCGTCCCCGCAACGCTCGCCGAGGGCATCGTCGAAGGTGACTATCTGTCGGCGATCTTCGCCGCCATGGTCAAGGCCCAGGTCGAGCAGGCCGACCGGCAATCGGTATCGAATGCCGAGCAGCGCTGGGCGGACTGGAAGGAGGGCGCCTGGCGGGTGTTGCTGGGCATCACCCAACTACCGTTTGCCGGCCTGCTGCCTTATGTCGGGCGTCTGGTGGAGGTGCTCGGCTGGCTGGTGATCCTGAAGATCGGCCATGACGATCTACGGGCGCTGGACAGCGACAATCGGGCGGAACAGTCGGCGGGGGCGGCGGACCTGTTGTTCAATCTCGCGGCCTTGCTGCTGCACTATCGCGCCGCTTCCGCCCCGGGTGAAACCGAGGCACCGCCGTTGCCCAGGCCTGCGCCGCCGCGCGCGGAAGCGTTGCCCGCACCGACCATCGCGCGGGCGCCCGACTTGCCCCGAGTCGAATTGAGTGCGTGGTCGATGTCGGGCTGGCCAATCCCCGATTCGCTGATGAGGCGGGTTCGCGCCTATCGTCTGCGTGCGTTTGACAAACCGGTATCGGCCTTGGCCGAACTGGGTCGTGTGGCGGACTCGGGGCCGGCTCGGGGATTGGTCCATATCGAGGATGCCGGCAAGGGCAAATGGTGCGCCTTGATCCAGGGTGATCTTTACGAGGTGGCCTGGGAGGCCGACGAAGAGGGCATCAGAGTCGTCGACGAGCACGGCAATGCCGGACCCTGGGTGCGCAGCGACGAACAGGGGCGCTGGAGCCTGGATATGCGTTTACGCGGTGGCAGTCCGCCCAAGCGGGCCCAGGCCGGTGGAGGGCAAAACCTCGTCGAGGCGCGCGAGACACTGATAGCTCTCAACCAGCAGACCAAGGATAGCGAGCCGTCGATCAGCAGCAGTGTCAAGCGCTGGAGGCTGGCGACCGAGGGCGAGACGGCCAAGCGGGTCACCTACGAACGTCGAACCGCACTGCTTGGCGAGATGACTGCCTTGCTGGAGGAAAATCTGCAGAACTACCGCCAACAACTGGACCTGAGCAAAAAATTGATGGCCGATACCCGTCTGATCAAGGCCGTGCGGCCCTTTCAGATCAATGCGCTGGACAACGGGGTGATGGGACTGCAGACCTTGCTCCATGCCCAGCAAACCTGGTTGTTGGAACGACTGGGTATGCCCTATTCGAGGGCTTCCCAACTGCCTGAAGCAGAGCAGTTGGCACCGGCTTTGGTTCAGGCCGAGTGGGAGCGTGATGCCACGGCCACTGATAAGGCGGTCGACTGGGCCCTTTGGCAGAAGGACTGGCTCGATCAACTGAGACAGATACGCGACGGCCGGGAAAACTATCAGCGGCTGATTAAAACGGTCGGCTGGGGCTCCATCGAGGTGGAAGTCCGCGCCTGGAAGATTGCGCAGTTGAAGAACCGTTTTGCCCTGGGCGAGCTGACGCCCGAGCATCTCGGGCAGGAAATGTTTGAGGACATCTGGGATCAGATCCATCGCTCGTATGTGTCCTATTACTCCTCTCTTGATGCCCTTGATGAGGTCAAATTGTTGACCGGCGAGCGTATCGAGCTGCTGGAGTCGGTTGTCGAGCAATCCGGTGATCTACAGGAAAAGCTCGAGTTCTATCTGGCGACGCTGGTCAGTCGTCGCCTGCCCACGGAAAAGCTCGACCAGGTGCTCGCGGCACTGAAGGCACTTGGGCAGGAGACCCGGGAAGATCTGCGCCTGTTACTGGGCCAGGATGATTGGGAACTGCCGCCGATGCCTGTTGCTGGCCCATCGGCCAAGAAGACCACGAGAAAAGTCATCCGTACGCGCCACCGGCAACTGTTGTCCGGTGAGGTCCAGGCACCGGCGTCGGCGGATGGCGAAGAGACCGTGCAGGTCAGCGATGTCTATGGGCAGGTGATCGAGACCTACCGGAAAAATACCGCCGATGGGCTCTGGGAAGCGGTCGTCGCTCCGGACAAACCGGCCAGGCCGGCGGTGATCAGGCCCGAGGTCGGACTGGAAAAACGGGTGTCCAACGCGCGCCAACTGCTCAACGACGAAGCGTCGGCGATCGATCGGGTCATGCGCCAGGCCGTGCGCTCCAATGCGCCCAGGGCGCAGGAGGACATCCTGCGCTTGCAGGCCGAGGCGATGGAGCACCAGGCCACGGAGATCGACAAGCTCCTCGGCGTGGCGCAAACGCCGCCGCGCAATCCGGAGCGGGTCAGGAATGCCCAGGCGGTGGCGCAGCAACTGCGTGACGCGGCACCGAGACTGCGGGCTTCCGGGCAGTACGCACGGATCCTCGCGATCAAGGCCAACCCACCGGAAATGCCGCGTATCGACTACCTGTTGGGGCTGGGCGAAGTGAGCATCCGCAAGGAAGGCGAGCGGATCCCGCTCGGCAAGAATGATTTCCTGCAGGAGTATGCGTTGCTCGACAAGGACGGCAAGCCGCTGTGGTACGCGCACTTTCATTACCCGAGCCTGTCGGCACTCGACTCGGCCTTCGGTGCCGCCCACTTGAAAACCCTCGAGCAGCGCAAGCTCGGCGGCAAGTACCAGTCGCTGGAGCAGGAAAAGGCCTTCAAGAAGATCCAGACGGGGAAGGGTGGCAGTGCCAACGTGGCGTTGCAGATCTATCGCAGCCGGATCGACCTGGCGGCGGCGCAACAGTATTTTTTCCCGGTGCCCGCGAACCCGATTGATTGAACCGCGTGACGCGGTATAGCCCGCTACCGCGCGAGGGCTGACAGGTTCCTGTTAGCTGGCCGCTTTCCCATGTCAAGGATTGCGGCCTCATGATCTCCCTGCCGACCTCGCTGGAGACTTCACTTCAACACTACCGAAACACCGCCCGCACGCTTTTCGCCGCTCGACCGACACTGTCGTCGGTGGTGGACTCGCTGGTGCAGGCGGCGCTGGACCAACAGGCTCCTGACCTCAGGGTTCAGGGGCAACGGATCCAGGCTGAAACCCTCTGGCTCGGAGAGCGGCAGCCGGCCTCCCGCTATCGATACAGCGGCTTGTCCGAAGTCTTGTTGCGGCGCTTCAGCGAAGGCTGGAGCCCGCGTTATGACGCTCCCGATTCGATACTGGTGAGCCGGGCACCCGGCTCGCCGGACGAGGTTGCGGTCACGACGGTGGACCTGAAACGGTTGGGCGCGGCGCTCAATCAGTGGGGCGATGCCTTGCTCGAAGTGTTCAAGGCACAGCTTGTTGCGTTCTGGAATGAACCGGTGCCCGACTGGGCGGGCAAGGTCCCGGGCTCGGACGCCTGGGTGCCTGGTTGGGATCGGCACGCGCCGGAGGTTCCCAGCCGTTGCGCGGCCCTCTCGAACCTGCTGTTCGTTTCGATGTACGGCACCGGCAGCATGCCCAATAGCCAGGCGCTCCAGGCCAGCCAGAGGTTGCCCAAGGCGCTGGTCAGCGAAGACCAGTCGATCCGTGACAGCCTGCTGGGCAAGAATGCCCTGGCGGCTTATCTGCTGCATGCCAAGGGCCGGCGGCAACGGCCTGGCGTCACGCCCGTCGCGGTGGTTTTCGCCCGCCAGCTGTCAGCCTCGGAATTTGCCTATTTCCTGCTCCGCCCGGGTCATGACGTAAAGCGTTTGCAGCCAGTCGATGAGCTCTGGACGCTATTGCGTGGTCAGGTGCCGGACCCCGGGAAGGTCGACCTGATCCCCTCGCAGCTGAATGTCTTCGACAACCTGGCCGGGGCCTTGCTGGAAAACCAGTTGCGCGCGCTGGAGCGTTTGCCGCGCGGCGTTACGCAGGGAGCGGGCGAGTCCTGGTCGGCGCGCGTCGAGCGCATCACCGATCCGGGAGACTGGTTTGCTACGCCCGCACCTGCGCCGCTCACCCCTCTGCAACGGCGGGTGCGCGAGGCGGCGCCGCTGTGGCTGCTGAACGCCGCAGAGGCGGACCGGCGCGGTTATGCCGGGTTGTTATCGACCTTGGTCGCGGCACTGGGCAAGTCTTCGTCCCACAGTATTTTCGACGAGGTGGCTTCGCTGTCGCGCTTTAGCCGACAGGCGCTGAGGGCGGCCATGGCGCGGCGGCATCCGCGGATGCCGGAGATCCGCATGCAGGACATCCTCCTGACGCTGGAGAAGTACCGGCGCAAGCCGCTGTTGCCGGACGTGCTGGGTGAGTTCGAGGAAGTCCAGTTGACGCTGCCCGAACTGGCGCTGGAAAACCTCGATGATTTTCGTTTCGGCGCGACGCGGATGCGTGTCCGGCTCGCCGCTGATGTGCCGCTGCCGGACTGGATGACGGCCGACTATCTACTGGAACTGATCGCCGAGGTGGATATCGGTGCCGGCTACCCGGCCTACCTGCGGCAGCGGCTGTTGGACGATACGCGGTATGCGGTGTTCCGCCAGCAACGCTTTTTCCACCAGATCCAGGCCCAACTGCCCTTGGCGGCATTGGAACTCAAGCTCCGTGGCGAACAGGGGGTGACCGAAATGGGCTATCGGCTGGTCAAGGCGCTGTTGGCGTTCGACGCCCGTGAACGCCAGGTCGACGGCCTGCCGATCGTGCTCCGGCCGCTGGCCTTTCTGGCCAGTCCTGGGGCGAGCCCGGACAAGGTTGCGGGCATGTTTCTTATCGAGCCCCGGGATACCCGCCGGGGCCCGCATCTGCTTTACCGTCCGCTGTTCGACCCGCCCCTGGGCGAGTATGTCAGCCGGCCGGCGCTGCTGGAGGCAGTCGGGCAATCGGGAGCCTTGCAGGACAGTGTGCTGGCCTGGCTCCCCGCCAATCGACGTGCGGTGTATGCCAACGGCGGTTTCCGCCAGCCCCATCTCGGCTCGGTCCTGCCGGGTGATGAAGCCGCGCCGTTGCCGGCACCGGCGGCACCGGCAACCCTGGGCGGCGAGGAAGTCGCCGAGGACTATGTCCACCATCTGTTTCATGCCTGCATCAACGCGGTGATCCGCCAGGCCGATATGCAGTTGTGGTCGAATGCGGAAAAACGTTGGGCGCGCTTGAAGGACAGCGGATGGCAACTGTTCAGCTCGATGCTGATGTTTGCCAGCGGCCCGTTGACCCAGGCCAGCTGGTTGATCCTGCTCTACCGGGGTATTCGCCAGGACCTGCCGGGGTTGCAGGGCGACGACGAGGATGCCCGGGCCCAGGGCTGGGCCGATATGCTGAGCAACCTGGCGGCGGTTCTGTTGCATGAGGTGACGGCGGATGAGCGCGAGCCGTTGCCGGAGTCGTTTACCACCCCGGAGTCGGCGGATCAGCGCGAGCCCTTGGCGATCGAGGGGGAGGTGTTGCTTGAGCGGATCACAGTGCCTCCGACTTCCGACGATTCGCCACCACTGCCTTTCGACTTGTCCTGGTCGAATCCGCGCCAGGCCCTGTCGATGGCCTCGCGCAAAGCCCTGGAGAAGTTCAGTGTCAGAGTCTTCGACACGCCGCCGCGACTCGATAGCCTTGGTTCGGTTTCCGCAAGCGGTCCTAACAAGGGACTGGTGCATCTCGGGGGCCCCGGGGACACGGGCTGGCACGCGCTGATCGAGAATGCCCTGTATCAGGTCGCGTGGAGTGATGACGGTCCTCGTGTGGTCGATGCTTCGGGCGTTCCGGGGCCGTTTCTGGAGCGCGATGAGCAAGGTCGCTGGCGCTTCGATCTGCGTCTGCGCCTGCGCGGTGGCAGCGGCCGCGAAACCGTGCAGGCGCGCCTGCAGCGCAAGCTGCGCGACCGGGCGAGCGCGCTGCACGAGCAAATGACCCAGGCTTCGGCGCGCATCGGCACCCTGTTGAACGAGGCCGAAATACTGCGCAAGCGTCTTGAGACCATGAGCGAGGGCAAGACCGCGAAGAACTTCAGCGACCGACAGCGCAGTGACAAACGTCGCGAATACCTGGGCAAGCTGGAGGGCTTGCAGGTGGCCCTCGAAGAAAAGATCCGCCTTATCAAGGCGTTCAATGACAATCGCCAGGTGGTGCCCAAATCGGCGACGCTGGTGGCCGCCTTGGCCGACAGCGTGCGCAATTGCCGGACATTGTTGAACCTGTCCCTGGCGGTGGGCCGCGAAGGCAGCCTGAGTGCCCGGGAGATCAACGAGATGATCGCCGCCGACTCGGATGCCCGTTATGCCCAGGTCGTCGCCAATCTGAAGAACAATGTCGAGATCACCGACAAGCAGATCTTCTGGAACTCACGGGAATATGCCGCGCTCGATGAGTTGCGGGCGCTTCCCGAACCGGGGCCGGCGCAAGCCGCCGCACTGGAGCAGGCGCTGGTGCAACCGTTCACCCCGTTGGACTGGCAGGCGGTGCAACTGCCGACCCTGCTGGCCTTGACCCTGGACGAACTGCCTTTGCAGATCACCTTGCAAATGGACGATCAGATTTTCGCGGCCATCAAGCACAGCGCCGAGCAAACCCGGTACGTGACCAACACCATCAATCGCCTGAGTGCCGAAGATCCGCGCCAGGACCGTATCGATGCCTTGCTGACGGCCGTCAATCGCTACGATGAGACCCACGACTTGCTGAATTATTTGCAAGGCCTGATGCCGCAACAGCGCCTGCTCGAATACGCCACGCGCCTGTCGGGGCTGCTGGCGCAGTTGCGTGAAGGGGCGCTGAACAGACTGTTCGAATTATGGGAGGAGACCGCGCCGGCCGAACCCGATCCCAGGCCCGCTCCGGTGGCTGGCGGCACGCGCAAGAAGTTTATCCGCACCCGCAACCGTGAAGTGTTTGTCGGCCGGGTACGCGAGCGTACGCCCGAACAGGAGGATGAGATCGTCGAGATCACCGATCCCAACGGCGCACTGGTGTCGGCCTTCAAGGAGAACAAGGAGGATGCCCAGGACACCTTCTGGGAGGAAGTGAAAGCCGAGCCGGCACCGCCGATCCCGCGCAAGGTCGGACTGTCCCGGCTGGTGACCCAGGGTCAGGTCGAGCGCGAGGGTGTCGAGGCCTTGATTCGCCAGGTGATGGCGTTGACCGGAACCTCCAAGGACCCCCGCGACCTGCAAGGTATCCTGGAGCTGAAGGCGCAGAAACTGAACGCCTTGGCGGACGATATCCAACAGGCCCTCACTGAGAGCGGCGGGACATCGGCGCCCATGAAAACCGCTCGAACGCTCAAGGACAGCTTGCGCCACGAAGCCGCCCGGCTGATCGCCGAAGGGCGTCAGGCGCGTATCACCGCGATCAAGCGCAATCCCCCGCGGTTGGCGCGTCTGCAGTATCTGAAAGAGCAGGACCAGGTGGATATTCACCGCGCCGGCGGGCGACAGGCGCAGGAACAGGGCGGTTTCCTGCAAGAGTATGTGGTCAGCCACAAGGATGGCCGTCCCCTGTGGTACGCGCATTTCCATTACCCGGCAGCCACCACGGCGGATGCCGGGTTTGTCAGCGCGCATCTCAAGACCCTTGCGCAACGGCGCCTGGGCAGCAAGGCCCAGGCCACGGCCCGGCACCGGGCGGCGGCGAGGATCGAGGCCGGGCAGGGCGGCCGGGCGCAGTTGACGCTGGATATCCACCGGGGCCAGATCCTCGACAAGCCTGTGGCCCAGGCGCTGTTTTTCAATACTGGCGAAGTGGATAGAGCCGCTTGAAAACAGGCCGCTTGGCGTCTGCAATCAGTGTCCCGACCGATATCGAGACAGACATCCGCCTGCCGCTGGGCTAAGGTGTGTCAGAGCTTTTTCATCGATATCGGGAGTACCCTGCATGCAACTGGGAATCATCGGACTGGGCCGCATGGGCGGCAATATCGCGCGGCGCCTGATGCTTGATGGCCATCAGACAGTGGTGTATGACCGCAATACCGACTTCGTCAGCACCCTGGCTAAAGAGGGCGCCAGCGGCGTCGCCGACCTGTCGGCACTGGTGGCCGGCCTGGATAAGCCGCGCGCGGTCTGGGTGATGCTGCCGGCCGGTGCGCCGACCGAGGACACCATTGTCGAGCTGAGTAAACTGCTGGACGCCGGCGATGTGATCATCGACGGCGGCAATACTTTCTACAAGGACGATATCCGTCGCGGCCAGGAGCTGGCGCAAAAGGGCATCGACTATATCGACGTCGGCACTTCCGGCGGGGTCTGGGGCCTGGAGCGCGGTTACTGCATGATGATCGGTGGTGACGCCAAGGTGGTCGAACGCCTCGATCCGCTGTTCGCCAGCCTGGCACCGGGGATCGGCAGCATTCCCCGCACCCGCGACCGGGTCAGCGCCGACGACCGCGCCGAACGCGGTTATATCCATGCCGGCCCGCCTGGCTCCGGGCACTTCGTCAAGATGATCCACAACGGCATCGAGTACGGCATGATGCAGGCCTTCGCCGAGGGCTTCGACATCCTCAAGACCAAGAACTCGCCGAGCCTGCCCGAGGACCAGCGTTTCGACCTGAACCTGGGGGATATCGCCGAAGTCTGGCGGCGTGGCAGCGTGGTTTCGTCCTGGCTGCTGGACCTGACCGCCGACGCCCTGGCCAGTGACCCGAAACTCGACGGTTACAGCGGCGCGGTGGCCGACAGCGGCGAAGGGCGCTGGACCATCGAGGCGGCCATGGAACAAGCGGTGCCGGTCCCGGTGCTGTCCAACTCGCTGTTTGCCCGCTTCCGTTCCCGCCAGCAAAGCACCTATGGTGACAAACTGCTGTCGGCCATGCGCTTCGGTTTCGGCGGCCATGTGGAGACCCCGAAAAAATGAATGCCTCCCGTAGCAAGCGCAAGGTAGAGCCCGCGCCGCCGACCACGCTGTTTCTGTTCGGTGCCCATGGGGACCTGGTCAAGCGCCTGTTGATGCCGGCGCTCTACAACCTGACGCGCGATGGTCTGCTGGGCGATAACCTGCATATCGTCGGGGTCGATCACAACGCCATCAGCGATGCCGATTTCGCCAAGAAACTCGAAGACTTCAGTCGCGCCGAAGTCGCGGCCAAGACCGGGGAAGGCGCGGAGACCGCGCTGGATGCCGAACTCTGGAAGCGCCTGGCCAAACACATCAGTTACGTGCAGGGCGACTTCCTCGACGACGCGACCTATGTCGCCCTGGGCGAGAAAATCATCGCCAGCGGCACGGGCAATGCGATGTTCTACCTGGCCACCGCGCCGCGTTTCTTCAGCGAAGTGGCGCGGCGCCTGGGCGCGGCCGGATTGCTGGAGGAAAGCGACGGGGTGTTTCGTCGGGTGGTGATCGAAAAACCCTTCGGTTCCGACCTGGCCACCGCCGAGGCCTTGAACGCCCGCCTGCTCAAGGTGATGAGCGAGAAGCAGATCTATCGCATCGACCATTACCTGGGCAAGGAAACCGTGCAGAACATCCTGGTCAGCCGTTTCTCCAGCGGTCTGTTCGAAGCGTTCTGGAACAACCATTACATCGACCATGTGCAGATCACTGCCGCCGAGACCGTCGGCGTCGAGACCCGTGGCAGTTTCTACGAACACACCGGCGCCCTGCGGGACATGGTGCCCAATCACCTGTTCCAGTTGCTGGCGATGGTGGCGATGGAGCCACCGGCGGCGTTCGGTGCCGATGCGGTACGCGGTGAAAAGGCCAAGGTGGTCGGCGCGATCCGTCCCTGGACGGTCGAGGAGGCCCGGGCCAATTCGGTGCGCGGCCAGTACCAGGCCGGCGAACTGGGCGGCAAGGCCGTGCCCGGTTATCGTGAAGAAAGCAACGTGGCGCCCGATAGCAACACCGAGACCTATGTCGCGCTCAAGGTGATGATCGACAACTGGCGCTGGGTCGGCGTGCCGTTCTATCTGCGCACCGGCAAGCGCATGAACGTACGCAACACGGAAATCGCCATCTGCTTCAAGCCGGCGCCCTATGCGCAGTTCCGCGACACCGAGGTCGAGCGCCTGCAGCCGACCTACCTGAAGATCCAGATCCAGCCCAACGAAGGCATGTGGTTCGACCTGCTGGCCAAGCGTCCGGGGCCGGCACTGGAAATGACCAATGTCGAGCTGGGTTTTGCCTATAAGGACTTCTTCGAGATGCAGTCGTCCACCGGCTATGAAACCCTGATCTACGATTGCCTGACCGGTGACCAGACGCTGTTCCAGCGCGCCGACAATATCGAGAACGGCTGGCGGGCGGTGCAGCCGTTCCTCGATGCTTGGGGCGAGGACGATCAGGTGCAGGGCTACAAGGCCGGGGAAAATGGCCCGGCTGCCGCCGACGAACTGCTGGCCCGTGATGGCCGTGTCTGGCGCAGCCTCGGATGAAGGCGGTGGCGAAGTATCCGATCCGTTTGCTGCTCAGCGATATGGACGGCACCTTGTTGGGGCCCGATCACAGCCTCAGTCCGCGCACGGTCGAGGCCGTGGAGGCGTTGCGCGCGGCGGGGGTGTTTTTCAGCCTCGCCACCGGGCGCCCGCCGCGGGCCATGCGTGAGCAGATCGAGGCGCTGGGGGTGGATATTCCCACTGCGGCGTTCAATGGTGGCACGCTGGTCAACCCCGACGGCAGTTACCTGGTGACGCATTACATCCCCCGCGAGGCGGCGGTGACCACCCTGGAGTTGTTGTCGCGGCATGAGGAGGTTGAGGTCTGGGTGTTTGCCGACAACCATTGGCTGCTGCGTAACCCCTACGGCACCATGGTCCCTCGGGAACAGCATGCACTGGGTTATGCGCCGACGGTGGTGGACGACTTCACGGCGTACCTCGACCGCATCGACAAGATTGTCGGCGCCAGTGGCAACGGACAATTGCTGATTGACCTGGAGTCGGTGTTGCAGCCGTTGGTGGCGGAGCAGGCGCTGGCCAGTCGATCGCAGCGTTCCTACCTGGATATCACCGCGATGCAGGCGAACAAGGGCGAGGCGTTGCTGACGTTGGCCAAATACCTTGGCGTGCCCTTGGAGCAGACGGCGGCCATCGGCGATGGCGGCAACGACCCGGCGATGTTCCACCGGGCGGGGTTGGCGATTGCCATGGGGCAGGCGGAGGAGGTGGTCAAGCGTCAGGCGGATGTGGTGACCGGCAGCAACAGCGAGGATGGCGCGGCTCAGGCCATCGAGCGGTTTATTCTGGCCAGCCGATAGATCAGCGGTGGATGGCCGCCCATGGCGGTTCGCGGGCAAGCCCTGCTCCTACAATGTTTGCGTCGATTCCGGTTTTTGCGTATGACAAAAAACCTGTAGGAGCAGGGCTTGCCCGCGAACCGCCGTAGGCGGCCATTCACCCTGGACTGACAATGCATCGTCCGGCTTTTGGCACATCCGCTTCCTATAGCCCGACGCGGGCCCTTGCTATAGTGACGAATCTCTTTTCGCCCTGCCAAGGATGCCCGTCATGTCCGAATACCAAGCCTTCCACGTCGAACTGGTAGACAACATCGCCCATGTCCGGATCAATCGCCCGGAAAAGATCAACTCGATGAACGCCGCCTTCTGGAGCGAAATCATCGAGATCTTCCAGTGGATCGAAGACACCGACGCCGTGCGCGTGGTGGTCATCAGCGGCAACGGCAAACACTTCTCCTCCGGGATCGACCTGATGATGCTGGCCTCGGTGGCCAACGAACTGGGCAAGGATGTCGGCCGCAACGCCCGCCTGCTGCGGCGCAAGATCCAGGAGTTGCAAGCATCCTTCAATGCTGTCGACAACTGCCGCAAGCCGGTCCTGGCGGCGATCCAGGGTTACTGCCTGGGCGGTGCCGTCGACCTGATCGCCGCCTGTGACATGCGCTACTGTGCCGAGGACGTGCAGTTTTCCATCAAGGAAGTGGATATCGGCATGGCCGCCGATGTCGGTACTCTGCAACGTTTGCCCCGTATCATAGGCGACGGCATGCTCCGCGAGCTGGCGTATACCGGTCGCCACTTCGGTGCCGACGAAGCGATCCGCATCGGCCTGGTCAATCGCGTCTACCCCGATCAGGCGGCCTTGCTCGACGGTGTGCTGGGCATTGCCCGGGAAATTGCCGCTAAATCGCCGATTGCCGTCACCGGAACCAAGGCAATGATCAGCTATATGCGCGACCATCGGATCGATGACGGTCTGGAATACGTTGCCACCTGGAACGCCGCCATGTTGCAATCCACTGACTTGCGCGTCGCCATCGCCGCGCACATGAGCAAGCAGAAAGCCGAATTCCCTGATTGACGCCTAGGACTCTCCCGATGACTCAACGCTGGACAACCGCAGTACTGGATATCGAGCAGACCGGCGGCTGGGCCGTGGTGCATAGCCCCGCCGGTTTTCTGCTGGATGACAATGGGGTGCTGTTTCCCCGTGAGTGGCTCAAGCGCCAGGACCTGTCGCTGTTGGCCGAGCATGGCATCGGGCATCTGGACGGCGAGCCGGTCTATCTGCTGGAACTGAAGTCCGGCTTCGAACTACCGGGCGGTCGCTGGCAGGGCCTGCGGACATTCATGCTCGAGGGCGATCACACGCTCTATCGCATGCTCGGTTATGCCGCGCAGATCGCTACCTGGGCCCGCGAGCACCGCTTCTGCGGCAGTTGCGGCCAGGCCATGACCCAGGTGCCTCTGGAGCGGGCGATGTTCTGCCAGTCCTGTGACTTGCGCAGTTACCCGCGGATTTCGCCGAGCATGATCGTGCTGGTGACCCGGGGCGACGAAGTGCTGCTGGCCCGTTCGCCGCGTTTTGTGCCCGGGGTCTACAGCACCCTGGCCGGTTTCGCCGAGCCGGGTGAGTCGGCGGAGGAATGCCTGATTCGGGAAGTGCGCGAGGAAGTGCAGGTCGAGGTGAAGAATATCCAGTACATGGGCAGCCAGTGCTGGCCGTTCCCGCACTCGATGATGCTGGGGTTTCACGCCGAGTATGCCGGTGGCGAGATTGTTCCCCAGGCGGATGAGATCGAGGATGCGCAATGGTTCAGCATCCACGATATGCCGCCGTTGCCGGCTTCGCGTTCAATCGCCCGTTACCTGATCGACCTGTACCTGGCCAGGCGCCTGGGGTATGCGGAACCATTGCTGCCGGTCTAGCCTTACACCGCTCAATTCATGGCCATGCACCGTCCTTGTAGGAGCCGGCTTGCTGGCGATGGGATCTGATAGCCGACATCATCGTCGCCTGGAAAGTCGCTATCGCCAGCAAGCCGGCTCCTACAGGTTATGGGGTGTTCTCTGGATTCAGGCCACGCTGAACCAGTGTTGCCAGGCCAGGCGTACGGTCAGGCCGAGGACCACGGTGATAAACACCGGGCGGATAAACTTCGCGCCGCCGCTGATGGCGGTGCGGGCACCGAAGAAGGCACCGACCATCACCGATATGCCCATGCACAGGCCGATCACCCAGTCCACCTGGCCGGAAAACACGAACACCGAGAGTGCGGCGGCATTGCTGACGAAGTTCAGGCTGCGGGCCACGCCGCTGGCCTTGACCAGGTCGATGGGGTAGAGCAGCAGGCTGCTGACGGTCCAGAAGGCACCGGTGCCGGGACCGGCTACGCCGTCATAGAAGCCCAGGGCGAGGCCCTGGGGCAATTGCCGTTTCTTCTTGATCGGCGCGTTGCTGTCCAGCGGCGCCTTGGGCGTGCCGCCGAACAACAGGTACAGGCCGCAGGCGAAGACGATCACCGGGAGCATCTTGTTCAGCCATTCGGCGGGCATGAAGTGCGCGGTCACGGCACCGATCAGCGCGCCGACGAAGGTGCCGAGAATCGCCAGTTTCCATTGCCCCGGCTGAAACAGCTTGCGCCGATAGAAGGTGAAACCGGCGGTGGCGGAGCCGAAGGTCGAACTGAGTTTGTTGGTGCCCAGCACCAGGTGCGGCGGTAGCCCCGCGGTGAGCAGGGCCGGGGTGGTGAGCAGCCCGCCGCCGCCGGCGATGGCGTCGATGAATCCGGCGATAAAGGCAACGACGGTGAGAATGGCGAGGGTGGTCAGGTCTACGCTGAGATCGAAAGGCATGGGGTCGGCTTACTATCGGCAGGTGGCGCGGCAGGGCCGCGCCGAAAGGCCGTCATCTTACCCATTACCGAATGTTGCCGCGACCTTATCCCATGGGGTGCTTGTTCTGACGCCTTCGCGGCGGTGGACCAGGCACCACAAATGTTGACTATGACTTTGATTGCGGGCCGTTACCGATCTGCCAATCATAGGGCGGCTCAGTCCCGTTGATCCGCCAATCCCCGACAATCCTTGCCTTGTAGATCGCCGGATTATGCGACGACACCGTCCGCGCATTGCGCCAGTGTCGGTCCAGCGCCTTGCCCTGGCGGACATCCGAAGCCCCCAGGGCATTGAACAATTCACTGGCGGCCCGCTGGATCAACTCGGACACCACCACCTGGGCGGTGGCGGACTCGATTTCCGCGTCCACATTGGCTTGCCGTTCAGCCTCGGTGTCAGCACCGAACCGGGCAATATAAGCCCGTTGCGCCGGATGCGCGGCCCGTACCGCACTGGCTTCGGCGGCATACACCAGGGCGGCGACTTCGCCCACCACCTGCTGCACCTGGGCGTCGCCACTGACATGGGGGGCATTGCCGTGGCTGTAGATTCGTTTGCGCTCGCGGACCTGATGCGCCACATCCTTCAACGCCGCCCGGCCGATCCCGGCGAGGGTCGCCAGCAACACCAACTGATAGAACGCGGTCTGGTATTTGAAGCGGGTGGCGAAGTCGATTACATGCCCGGCTTCCACCGGGGCATCGATAAAACGCGAGGTCCCGCTGCCGGTGGTGCGCTGGCCGAAACCATCCCAGTCGTCGCTGTGTTCGACCCCCGGCTGGCGTGCGCGCACGGCGGCGATGACATTGCCACCGGTGTCGCTGCGGCGGGCGTAGACGTCGATCCAGTCGGCAAAAATGCTCCCGGTGCTGTAGAACTTCTCGCCATTGAGGCGCCAGTGTTCGCCATCCGGGGTGACTTGGGTGCCGACATCGCCAATCACCACGTTGCCGATTTCGGTCCAGGCGCAGCCGACGATATCGCCGTCGACGAAGCGCTTGAACCACAGGTCGCGATTCGGCCCGGGCGCGGCATTCAAGCGGTCCTCGGCAAAGGCGAAATGTCCGCGCAAGGCCTGGGGCACGTTGGAGTCGGCTTCGGCCAGTTCGATCAGCAATTGGAACAGCTGGGGCAGGGAAGCACCGCCACCGCCATATTCCAGCGGCACCCGCACGGCGCCGAAACCGGCCTGCTTGAGCCACTGGATCGGCTCGTGGGGCAGGTTGCTCGATTGCTCCCGTTCCAGCGCCCCGGCGGCGATACGGGCGAAGATCGGCCGAAAGCGTTCGGCCAGGGATTCGTAGTCGACGCCAAGGGACAGCGGGTTGATCACCTGGTGTTCGGTCATGGGACAGCTCCTTGAGGGCAGGCAGAGAAAAATGCGATTGCCAGGAGCGGTTGCAGGGTCCATGCCGAGAGCGCCAGGCCCGGTGGCGCGGGCGGTTGCCGTGGGCGGGTGAGGGACAACTGTTGCCTGATGCACAGCGCTTCAACAAATCGTCCGCCAGGCCACAGCGCCCGGGGTGTATCGATCCCGTGTGGGTAGCGCGCTTTTGTGGGAGAGGAGCTTGCCCGCGAAGCTCTTGGCGGCCTTGAGTACGCCTTCGCGGGCAAGCTCCGCTTCCACATAAACGTCGCTCCCGCATAAACACTTCCTCCACTGAGGCCTCTTTCTGCCAGGAGGGTTCCCGGTCACTGGCACGCTTGCTGCTCTGACCCTCTGACATTCCCCGGTCCGAGGTCAGATACCATGAGTCAGCAAGCCGTAAAATTCGCCTACTGGGTGCCCAATGTCAGCGGTGGGCTGGTGGTCAGCAAGATCGAACAGCGCACCCGTTGGGATATCGACTACAACCGCAAGCTGGCGCAGTTGGCGGAAGAGGCCGGGTTCGAATACGGCCTGACCCAGATCCGTTTCACCGCTGGCTACGGCGCCGAATACCAGCATGAGTCGGTCGCCTTCAGCCATGCCCTGCTGGCCGCGACCACCAGGCTGAAGGTGATTGCCGCGATCCTGCCCGGCCCCTGGCAGCCGGCGCTGGCGGCCAAGCAGCTGGCGACCATCGATCAACTCACCGGCGGCCGGATCGCCGTCAATATCGTCAGCGGCTGGTTTCGCGGTGAGTTCCACGCCATCGGCGAACACTGGCTGGAACACGACGAGCGCTATCGCCGCTCCGAAGAGTTCATCCGTGCGCTGAAAGGCATCTGGACCGAAGAGCAGTTCACCTTCAAGGGCGATTTCTACCGTTTCAACGACTACAGCCTCAAACCCAAGCCCCTCAGCCAACCACACCCGGAGATTTTTCAGGGCGGCAGTTCCCGGGCGGCGCGGGATATGGCGGCGCGGGTCTCGGATTGGTATTTCACCAACGGCAACACGCCCGAAGGGATCAAGGCCCAGGTCGATGATATTCGCGCCAAGGCGGCCGCCAACGGCCACTCGGTAAAAGTCGGGGTGAACGCCTTTGTCATCGCCCGCGACACCGAGGAAGAGGCCCGTGCGGTGCTGGCGGAAATCATCGACAAGGCCGACCCCGAGGCCGTCGGCGCCTTTGGCGATGCGGCGAAACAGGCGGGCAAGTCGTCGCCGGAAGGCGAAGGTAACTGGGCCAAGTCCAGCTTCGAGGACCTGGTGCAATACAACGACGGCTTCAAGACCAACCTGATCGGCACGCCGCAGCAGATCGCCGAACGGATCGTTGCCTTGAAAGCCGTGGGCGTGGACCTGGTGCTGGCGGGATTCCTGCACTTCCAGGAAGAGGTGGAGTACTTCGGCAAACGGGTGTTGCCGCTGGTGCGGGAGCTGGAAGCGAAGAAGGTCGCAAGGGCGGAGGAAGCGCTGGCCTGAGGTCTCGTCCAGGTGTTCACCCAGCAACAGTGAAGCGGCATTGTGTTCTTCTGCGTGCGCCGCGCTATTGCTGGGTAAACGCCATAACCCTATGAAAATCAACAAATAATAATTCAGGCACAGAAGCTGCAATAACCCAGGCAACATTATTCGCCCGAGAGCGTTCCATGTCGTCCTTGCCTGAATCCGCCGTTTACCCGATCCATTCCCCCAATGCCCACCTGATCCGTGACGAGGCCGAAGCGCTCGCGGTTGCCCACGGCGTTGCCGCTTATCTGCTGGAGCACGACGCAGAGCGTGATCGCACCCGCCAGGTGCCCGCCGAAGTGGTGGATCGCTATTCCAACAGTGGTCTCTGGGGCATCAGCGTGCCGCGCGAATTCGGCGGCGCTCAGGTTTCCTATGCGGTATTGGCCGAAGTGATTGCGATCATCTCGGCGGCCGATCCGTCCCTGGGGCAGATCCCGCAGAACCACTACTGCCTGCTGGAAGACATCCGCCTGCAAGGCACCCCCGAGCAGCAAGCGCATTTCTTCGCCCTGGCCCTGCAGGGCCATCGATTTGCCAATGCCCTGTCGGAAACCGGCGGCAAGAATGTCCAGGACATCCAGGCGACGATTCGTCGTCACGGCGACGGGCATGTGATCAACGCTCGCAAGGGCTACTGCACCGGCTCGTTGTACGCCCACTGGCTGGCGGTACTGGCCCTGGACGAAGAGCAGAAAGGCCAACTGGCGTTTGTTCAGCGCGGTACGCCGGGCCTGGTGATCGTCGATGACTGGGACAGCATCGGCCAGCGCACCACTTCCAGCGGCACGGTGCTGGCCGAGGATCTGAAGGTGCCGGCCTTCAACCTGTTCCCCACGTATCGCTCCTACGAAAGCCCGACCCTGGCCGGGCCTTTCGCCCAACTGACCACCGCCGCCATCGATGCCGGCATTGCCCGCGCGGCTCTACGCGATACCGTGGCTTTTGTACGCGAATACGCCCGTCCGTGGATCGACTCCGGGGTGGACAAGGCCAGCGAAGACCCCCTGACCATCATTCAGATCGGCGGCCTGGAGATCCGCCTCGAAGCCGCCGAAGCCTTGCTCGAACGAGCCGGCAAGGCCCTGGATGCCGCGCGTCCGGCCCCCGATGAAGGCAATGTCGCCCGGGCCTCGCTGGCGGTGGCCAAGGCCAAGGTGCTGACCACCGAGATTGCCATCGAGGCCAGCAACAAGCTCTTCGAACTGGGCGGCACCCGTTCGACCTTGAAAAAGCACAACTTCGATCGCCACTGGCGCAATGCCCGGGTTCACACCCTGCACGACCCGGTGCGCTGGAAGTACCACGTGGTCGGCAACTGGTTGCTCAACGGCATCAAGCCACCGCGTCACGACTGGTCCTGAGTCCATGGCTGAATGGTTGAAAAATATCTACTGGGCGGACATCGCCCAGGCCTGCCTCGACACCCTGAGCATGCTCGCGGCGGCCCTGGGTTTCACCGTACTGCTGGGCCTGCCCCTGGGGGTGCTGCTGTTTCTCACCGGCAAGCGCCAGTTGCATGAAACCCTGCTGGTGTACCGCACCTTGTCGGTGCTGGTGAATATCCTGCGTTCGCTGCCGTTCATCATCCTGCTGATCGTGCTGATTCCCCTGACCACCTTGCTGGTGGGCACGTCCCTCGGGGTGCCGGGGACCATCCCGCCGCTGGTGGTGGGTTGCACGCCGTTCTTCGCCCGGCTGGTGGAAACCGCCTTGCGCGAAGTCGACCGTGGCGTGGTCGAGGCGACCCAGGCCATGGGCGCCAGCACCTGGCAGGTGATCCGCCACACCCTGTTACCCGAAGCCCGCGCGGGTTTGCTGGCGGCGGTGACGGTGACCGCCATCGTGCTGGTGGACTACACCGCCATGGCCGGAGTGATCGGCGGCGGCGGACTGGGGGACCTGGCGATCCGCTACGGCTACCAGCGTTTCCAGACCGATGTGATGGTAGTCACCGTGATCCTGCTGCTGGTCCTGGTCCAGGGCCTGCAAATGACCGGTGATCGTCTGGTGGCCCGCTACAGCCATCGTTGAATTCATTACCCATAACCCTGAACAACCCTGGCCCAACGTCCGCCACACGCCGGCCCCTTTTGCCTCTCTGGAGCACAGCATGAAAAAGACCCTGGCCATCCTGGCTGCCCTGATGTCCCTGGCGGTTCACGCCAATGAAAAACTGATTGTCGGCGCCACCCCGGTGCCCCACGCGGAGATCCTCGAGTTCGTCAAACCGGAATTGGCCAAGGAAGGCGTCGATCTGGAGATCAAGGTGTTCAATGACTTTATCCAGCCCAACCAGCAGTTGGCGTTGAAGAACCTGGATGCCAACTACTACCAGTATCGGCCGTTCCTTGATGACTACAACAAGACCCGCCACACCAACCTGGTGCCGGTGGTCGGCGTGCATATCGAGCCGTTCGGGGCTTACTCGACCAAGATCAAGCATATTTCCGAGCTGAAGGACGGTGCCTCGGTGTCGATTCCCAATGATCCGGTGAACACCGGGCGGGCCTTGGTGCTGCTGCACGAAGCGGGTTTGATCAAGCTCAAGGACCCGAGCAATACCCTGGCGACCCAGCACGATATCGTCGAGAACCCCAAGCACCTGAAGATCCGCGAACTGGAAGGGGCGATGCTGGCCCGGTCGGTGAGCCAGGTGGATCTGGCGTTCGTATTTGCCAACTACGCGCTGGAAGCCGGGATCGACACCCATAGCGCGTTGATCGTCGAGAAGGGCAAGGACCTGTATGTCGAGTTCCTGGTGGCGCGGCCGGACAATATCAATGACCCGCGTATCCAGAAACTGGCCAAGGCGCTGAATTCCGATGCCGTGCGGCAGTTTATCCTGACCCGCTACAAGGGTCAGATCGCCCCGGGGTTCTGAACCATGGACAGGCTCACCGCGGCTCCAGCAGCCGCGCGCCTGTCCCATGGGCACCCAACATATCGCCATAGTTGCGCAGCGGGCAGTTCTCCATCGACAGGCAACCACAGCCGATACATCCGTTGAGCTTGTCCCGTAACCGGGTCAACTGGGCGATGCGTTCGTCCAGCCTGCTCCTCCAGTTTTCCGACAGGCGCTTCCAGTCTTCGGCCGTCGGCGTGCGGCCTTCGGGCAGGCTCTGCAAGGCCTGGTGAATCTCCGCCAACGGAATGCCCAGGCGCTGGGCGACCTTGATCAGGGAGACCCGGCGCAACACCTCGCGCGGATAACGACGCTGGTTACCGGCATTGCGATAGCTCTGGATCAGGCCTTTGGATTCATAGAAGTGCAGGGCGGTCACCGCCACGCCGCTGCGGGCCGCCAGTTGGCCGACCGTCAGGGCCTTGTCCGTGGGCAGGGGTTTTGGTGTTGCCATGGCGAGAAATCTCTTGACCTTGAGTTAACTGGAGGTTTTACCCTGCGTGGCCTCGGATCACAAGATCCTGTCTGACTTCACGGGGAACCTTTTCATGCCGTCGACAGAACAAAATCGCAGTTTTACTCAATTGATCCAGTTCGAGATCGAGCCTGTCCAACTGGAGGCGCTGGTCTCTGCCTTGTCCAGGCAGACCGAGCGACTGGCCCGGGTCGAGGGTGGCTTTATCAGTGGCACGGTGCAGGCCAGCGACGACGGTCGGCGTGTGCTCAACACACTGCAATGGCGTTCCAGGGAAGATGGCGAAGCGGCATTTGCCCGTTTCGAAAGCGGCGAAGAGGATTTCTGGGCACTGATCCGCGCCCACCATGCCAAGGCGGTGAGCTTCGATTCGTTCCAGGTGCTGCGCAGCATCGAGCGCAGCCAGGACGACGCCTTGCAGTGTGCCCTGGTGGGCTAGATGGACAGTTGCAACATCCGGTCACCCTGGACGTTTTCGCCTGCCCGGCGCTTGTTCACCGCCAACTCGCCGATCTTGATCAGCCGCGTGCGTGTCACATTGCGGCTCAGGCCCAGCAGGGCGGCGGTGTGCACCTGGTTGTAGTGGCTGAAACGGTAGGCGGCGCGTAGCAACGCATCCTCGACCTTTTCATGCAACGCGCCGGCCTGCTCCTCGAAGAGTTTCTGAAAAGCCCGGTTGAGCAAGGCCTCGACCGAGTCATCGAGAGCGCTGCCGCTGTCGTCCTGGCGCTCGATGCGCAGGTTCGACAGACGCAGGTCGTCGCGCTCGATCACGCCGTCATGGCAGATCAGCAAGGTGTGATGAATGACGTTTTCCAGCTCACGGATATTGCCCGGCCAGCCGTAGCTCCTGAGCTTCTGTTCGGCACCGGGGCTGATGCGGATATCGCCATAACCCAGGCGCTGGCTGTAGCTCTCGATAAAGTGCCGGGTCAGCGGCAGGATATCGCCGGGGCGTTCGCGCAGGGGGCTGAGCTCCAGGCTGACGACGTTGAGGCGGTAATACAGGTCTTCGCGAAAGTGCCCGGCGTTGATGGCTTTTTCCAGCTGCACATTGGTGGCCGCCAGCACCCGCACATTGATCGGGATGCTTTTACGCGAGCCCAGGCGCACCACTTCGCGTTCCTGCAGGACCCGCAGCAGCTTGACCTGGATCGGCATCGGCAGGTCGCCGATCTCGTCGAGGAACAGGGTGCCGCCGTCGGCCTCTTCGAACCAGCCGGCCTTGGCGCTGAGGGCGCCGGTAAATGCGCCTTTTTCATGGCCGAACAGCTCGGCTTCCACCAGGGATTCGGAGAAGGCCCCGCAGTTGACCGCGACAAACGGGCGGTTACGCCGGGCGCTGAGGTTATGGATATGCCGGGCCACCAGCTCCTTGCCGGTGCCGGTTTCACCGATGATCAGCACGCTGGCTTCGCTCGGCGCCACTTGTTGCAGGTGGGCGAGCAGGGCCTGGGACTTGGGGTCTTCGAAGACCTGGGCGGTGGCGCGGATGGAGGTGGCCAGGGCCGGCGAGGGCGGTAACGTTAGCAGCTGCATAGGCTTCTCTAGGAATAAAAAGTGGGGATCGGCAGCGTCTGGTTCAAAGCCCAGTCGCCGAGTTCCTGGAGTTTGTAGTCCAGCGGGTCGTGCAGGCTCTGGGTCCGCAGGTTGCGCCAATGGCGGTCCAGGCGCAGGGAGGCATGGGTCGAGCGGGCACCGGTGACTTCGAACAACTTGCTGCACAGGGCCAGGCCTTCGCGGTTGGCGGCGACCTTGGCCGTGGCGATGGCGATGGCCAGGTTGCCGCGCTCCTCGCCGCTGAGGTTCTGGCCCTTGGCCCAGGCCTGGTCCAGCAACCCGGCGGCGCGCTCCACCAGCAGGCGGACACCTTCGAGGGCGACCCAGAAGTCGCCGTAGTGGTTGAGCACGTAAGGGTCCTGGCGAATATCCCGGGCTGTGGATTTGAACCAGGGCCGGGTTTCTTCGAGGGTGTATTGCCGAGCCTCTTCGAAAGCCCCTTCGGCAATGCCGAGGAACATATGGGTCAGGGTCAGTTGCGCGATCAGGGGCCGCAGGCAGGCGAAAGGTGTGCTCAAGGGGCCGGGGTCGAGCAGCAGTTCGGATTCCTCGACCCGCACCCGCTCGAAGCTGGCGCTGCCGCTGTCGGTCTGGCGCTGGCCCATGTTGTGCCAGTCGTCATGCAGGGTGATGCCACTGCGCCCGCTGGGAATGGCGGCGATCAGCAACTTGCCGCCGGCGCTTTCGTCCACTGCCGAGGCGATCAGCATCTGCGAGTCGCTGGCGCCGGAGCAGAAGCTTTTCTTGCCGGAGAATTCGCGCCAGCCGCCGAGGTTGCGCACCACCGTGCGGGTGTCCAGGGGATTGAGGGCATTGCCCCAGAACCAGTTCTTGCGTGCGGTCTGTTCGAACCAGGGTTGCCATTGTTCGGGACGGGAGAACAGGCGCACGGTGGCCAGCATCAGGTGATGGAAGCCGAAGACATGGGCAATCGAGCTGTCGACCTTGGCGAATTCGCGGACCACGTCCAGTGTCTCGCTCCAACGGCCGCCGAGGCCGCCGTACTGGGTGGGGATGCTCAGGGCCAGCAGGCCGCTGTGGCGCAAGGCGTCACGTTCGGCTTTTGGCGTGCCGCCGCGTTCGTCGCGCTCGACGGCGGTCAGGGCAAAATCGGCGGCCAGTTGCCGGGCGGTTTGCAGAGGGGTCAACAGGGCGTTGCGTGGCTGGGCAGTCACGGTTCAGGATCCTGTGGCTTGGGTTGGCAACACATCGTTGGCGATCATTTCGCCAAACGGCCCGGTCAGGTTGGTGATGCCGCGTCCGGCCAGGCTGGCGTAGGGCTCGGGCAGCAACGGGAACACCAGCTCGGCGAAGCGATAGGCTTCTTCCAGGTGCGGGTAGCCGGAGAAGATGAAGCTCTCGATCCCCAGGTCGGCGTATTCCTTGATGCGCTCGGCCACCTGCTGTGGATTGCCGACCAGGGCCGTCCCGGCACCGCCACGGACCAGGCCGACACCGGCCCACAGGTTCGGCGCGATCTCCAGGTTGTCACGCCGTCCGTCATGCAACGCGGCCATACGCCGCTGGCCTTCGGAGTCGAAACGCGAGAAGGATTTCTGCGCGGCGGCGATGGTTTCGTCACTGATATGTTCGATCAGTTTGTCCGCGGCTTTCCAGGCATCTTCCGCAGTTTCCCGGACGATGACATGCAGGCGAATGCCGAAGCGCACGGTGCGACCCTTGCGAGCGGCGCGCTCACGCACATCGGCCAGCTTCGCCGCCACGGCGGCCGGCGGTTCACCCCAGGTCAGGTAGACATCGACCTGATCGGCGGCCAGGTCGTGGGCGGCGTCGGACGAGCCGCCGAAATACAGCGGCGGATAAGGTTTCTGTACCGGCGGGTAGAGCGCCTTGGCGTTCTGCACCCGCAGGTGCTTGCCTTCGAAGTCCACCGCCTCGCCTTGCAATACCCGGCGCCAGATCTGGAGGAATTCGTCGGTCACTTCGTAGCGTTCGCCATGGTCGAGAAAGCTGCCGTCGCCACGGTTCTCGTCGGGATCGCCGCCGGTCACCACGTTGATCAGCAAACGGCCGTTGGACAAGCGGTCGAGGGTCGCGGCCATGCGCGCCGAAACCGTCGGCGAGATGATCCCGGGACGGATCGCCACCAGGTAACGCAGGCGCTCGGTCAGCGGTACCAGGGCCGAGGCGATGACCCAGGAGTCCTCGCAGGAACGTCCGGTGGGAATCAGCACGCCGTGGTAGCCGAGGTTGTCGGCGGCCTGGGCCACTTGTTTCAGGTAGTTGAGGGTGACCGGGCGCGCGCCCTGGGTGGTGCCCAGGTAATGGCCATCGCCGTGGGTCGGGAGAAACCAGAAAACATCCATGACAGTGCCTCAGGCGATTTTCAGCAGGGGTTTGGCGTGTACGCCGAACAGGGCGGTGGCGCGGTCGGCAGCCAGGCGGATGCGCGCCCTCAAGGGCTCACTGGTGATCTGGTAGTTGGCGAAGTCGGCCTCGGTGGCGTAGACACCGATGGGCAGGGTCAGGGCCTGGAAGAAACTGAACAGCGGGCGCAACTGGTGATCGAGGACCAGGGCATGGCGTTCGCTGCCGCCGGTGGCGGCCAGCAGCACCGGGGTGTCGATCAGGGCGTTGAGGTCGATCAGGTCGAACAGGTGCTTGAGCAGGCCCGGATAGGAACCGCGATAGACCGGCGCGGCGACGATCAGCAGGTCGGCGTTCTCAATGGCCTGCAGTTCGGCTTCAACCTCGGCGCTCAGTTCGCTGCGGGACAGCGCCGAGCCTAGGGGGCGGGCGATATCGCCCAGCTCGATCAGGTGGCTTTCGATGGGCAGTTGCTGCGTCAGTTCGGCCAGTATGGCCTGGGTCAGCACCAGGGTGCGGGAAGGGCGGTAGGTACCGCCGGACAGGGCAACGACTTTCAGTGCGCGAGACATGATCAGTTCCTTTTCAAACAGTTGCTCAGCGAGCAGGGTCAGTGACAGGGCATCAGCAAGAGCTGTACCAAGCGCCCAGATCCCCTGTTTGCAGGCACCTGGCGGGGTAAGCGAGGTGCCGGGTGCTGGCTGGCGGACTGTTTTGTTGATCGACTGTTGGTGGGCGAACAGTTGCCCGGGCAACAGTGGATAAGGTGTGAGAACCGTTGTAAGGGTTTTTTAATATTCCGTAAACGAACGTATTTCCATATTTATAGTTCATTAAGGAATATGTGGTGCCCGATCCCGGAACGACCTAGGCGATCGATAGCGACTATCGAGACGGGTGATTTTTGCCCTGTCGGCGCGCCCGGTAGCCTGTGTCTATTGCCTCACGCCAGGTTCTTGGGAGTTGCGCCATGAAACATTCATCCATGCTCTTGCTGTTGCTCGGTATTTCGTTGCTGGCCGGCTGTGCCAGTCATTCGTCTCCTGAACTACGGCCCTATAGCGCTGAAGAGAGTCGGGAGTTGGCGCTGGAAGCCCTGAACCGTCGCGGGCTGTCCTTCGATGAGTACCAGCGGGAGAAGGCGCAACTGATGGGGCAGCCGCGGAAGGTGCAGGGTTTTGATGGCCAGGGCGAGATCAGCGCCGATCGCGGCAGTAACAGACACAGTCCACAGAGCTGAAAGGTAAAACTGTATCGGTCCAAGTTTTTGCCAACTGTGCGTGAGTTCCGCCAAGTCGCTGGGATAGGCTGAGTCCCTGACTGAGCTTGTGGCTGGACGCTATTTATGACCCTTTCGCTGGACCTGCTGCTGGGCTTTGCTCTTTTCGCCCTGGTGACTTCAGTAACCCCCGGCCCTAACAACGCGATGTTGCTGGCGTCCGGCGTCAACTTTGGTTTCAACCGTTCCATTCCCCATATCTTGGGTATTTCCTGCGGCTTTTTTGTCCTGGTACTGGCGGTGGGTCTTGGTCTTGGCGCGGTATTCGAGGCTTATCCCGTGCTCTACTCGGTATTGCGTTATATCGGTGGCGCCTATCTGCTGTACCTCGCCTGGAAGATCGCCGGCTCCGGCCCGGTCAGCGAGTCGGAGCAGGGGGCGGGCCGCCCATTCGGGTTCTGGAACGCAGCGGCATTTCAGTGGGTCAATCCCAAGGCCTGGGTGATGGCGGTCGGCGCGATCAGCACCTACACGCCATTGCAGGGCTATTCCAGCAATGTATGGGTGATCGCGGCGGTGTTCGCCCTGATCAACGCGCCCAGCGTCAGTCTCTGGGCGGCCTGTGGCAGCCTGTTGCGCAATGTGCTGCGTGACCCGCGCTGGCTGCGGCTGTTCAATATCGGTATGGCGCTGCTGTTGGTGATTTCGTTGTATCCGATGTTGCATGAGAGTGCGCGGCAACTGCTGCGTTGACTCGTCCTTGTGTGTTTCCTGTGCCCCCCCCGTTGAAGCGGGCCGCTTGTTCCAGCAGGATTGACACTCGCAACACCTTCCTTGGGCCTGTAAGCTGGATTTCAGGAGCGTTCCTACGCACTTTTAAATGAAAGTTATCTTTCTTTAATCGTTTTCCATCGGGTATAGCTGTCCGCCCAACCACCAGGGTGGGTGATCAGCAAGAGATCGATCCGCGGGACACGCTTTATGAGTCTTTTTGCCATGAATGAACTTCCTCTGTATTTCGACTATGCCGCTACCACGCCGGTGGATGAGCGGGTGATCCGGGTGATGGTCGAGTGTCTCGGCTTTTCCGGCAATTTCGGCAACCCGGCGTCCAGCTCCCATGCCTTCGGCCAGCGCGCCCGGCAGACGGTCGAGCAGGCCCGGCAACAGGTGGCGAGCCTGGTGGGGGCGAGCCCCGAGCAGATCGTCTGGACCTCCGGGGCCACCGAATCGAACAACCTGGCCCTCAAGGGCGTTGCCCAGGCCCGGGGTGTCACCGGCGGGCATGTGGTCACCAGCCAGATCGAACACAAGGCGGTGCTCGATCCCGCCCGGCAACTGCAGGAAGCCGGTGTCGCCGTCACCTACCTGGTGCCGAATGCCGAAGGCTTGATCACCGCGGCGATGGTCAGTGAGGTCCTGCGCGAGGACACCTTTCTGGTCTCGCTGATGCTGGTCAACAATGAGCTGGGTACCCTCAATGACATCGCGGCCATCGGCCAGCGGGTCCGTGAACAGGGCGCGCTGTTTCATGTGGACGCGGCCCAGGGCGCGGGCAAGGTGGCAATCGACCTGGCCGCCTTGCCGGTGGACCTGATGTCGTTTTCCGCCCACAAGGTCTACGGTCCCAAGGGCATCGGTGCCTTGTATGTCGGCCCACGCGCGCAGCAGAAGCTGCACGCGCAGATCCACGGTGGCGGCCATGAAGGCGGCCTGCGCTCCGGCACCCTGGCCACCCATCAGATCGCCGGCATGGGCAGTGCCTTTGCCCTGGCCACCGAGCACCTGGAAGAAGAAATCGCCAGCATCGCTCATCTGCGCCAGCGCTTGCTCGAGCAACTGGCGGATGTCCCGGGCCTGCGCCTGAACGGCAGCCCGACTGAACGCATCCCCCATACCCTGAGTCTGACCTTTGCCGAAGGCGAGTTCGACGGCGCGGCGTTGGGTCGGGTCCTGGCCTACTCGGCGACGTCGGCCTGTAACTCCGCGAGCCAGGCGCCGTCCCATGTGCTGCTGGCACTGGGGCACGATGCACGCCTGGCCGGCCGGACCATTCGCCTGAGCCTGGGACGTTTTACCTCTGAGCAGGATATCGACCGCGCCGCTGCGGCGATCAAGGCAAGCTTGAGTGCGCCGGCACCGTTCTGGGCGAATGCCCAGCCCTGAGAGTGTCGGATAATAATTGAATAACAAGTGGTT
Organism: Pseudomonas sp. MWU12-2345; assembly: GCF_023242385.1. Classification (NCBI taxonomy): domain Bacteria; kingdom Pseudomonadati; phylum Pseudomonadota; class Gammaproteobacteria; order Pseudomonadales; family Pseudomonadaceae; genus Pseudomonas; species Pseudomonas sp. MWU12-2345. Next base: position 430,328 of record NZ_JALLJA010000003.1, read on the forward strand.
GGCAGGAGACACAATGAGCACGCAGACCCCGAGTCAAGGAACCGTTCCCCAGCGTCTGGCACGCACCCGCGAACTGATGCGCCGTGAAGGCGTGCAGGCCTTGCTGGTGCCGTCGGCCGATCCGCACTTGTCGGAATACCTGCCGGCCTATTGGCAGGGCCGGCAGTGGCTGTCTGGTTTCCATGGCTCGGTCGGCACCTTGATCGTGACGCCGGAGTTTGCCGGCGTCTGGGCTGACAGCCGGTACTGGGAGCAGGCGACCAAGGAGTTGGCCGGTAGCGGTATCGAGCTGATGAAATTGTTGCCGGGGCAACCCGGTCCCTTGGACTGGCTGGCCGAACAGTTGCCGTCTGGTGGTGTGGTTGCGGTGGATGGCGCCGTCATGGCCTTGGCTTCGGCGCGAACCCTGGGCGACAAGTTGCAGGCGCGTGGCGCGCGGCTGCGCACCGACATCGATCTGCTCGACCAGGTCTGGGAAGACCGCGAGGTGCTACCAGACCAGCCGATCTACCCGCACCTGCCGCCGCAAGCGACGGTTTCCCGTGGCGAGAAGCTCGCCCAGTTGCGCCGGGAGTTGAATACCCGTGGCGCCGACTGGCATTTCATCGCCACGCTGGATGATATCGCCTGGTTGTTCAACCTGCGCGGTGCCGATGTGTCCTTCAACCCGGTGTTCGTGTCCTTTGCCCTGGTGAACCAGGAGCAGGCCACGCTGTTCGTGTCCCTGGGCAAGGTGAGTGCCGAGTTGGTGCAGGTGCTCAAGGCCGATGGCGTGACCTTGCGCGACTACAGCGAAATCGGCGCGGCGCTGGCCGGCATTCCGGCGGGAGCGGGCCTGCTGGTCGATCCGGCGCGCGTGACGGTCGGTTTGCTGGACAACCTTGCCGAGGATGTGAAGTTGGTCGAGGGGCTCAACCCGACGACCTTGGCCAAGTCCCGCAAGAGCCTGGATGACGCGGTGCATATCCGTCAGGCCATGGAGCAGGATGGCGCGGCCCTGTGCGAATTTTTTGCCTGGCTGGAAACCGCGCTGGGCCGTGAACGTGTCACCGAACTGACCATCGATGAACGCCTGAGCGCAGCCCGGGCGCGGCGTCCGGGTTATGTGTCGCTGAGCTTCAATACCATTGCCGCGTTCAATTCCAATGGGGCGATGCCGCACTACCACGCCACTGAAGCGGAGCATGCGCTGATCGAGGGCGACGGCCTGCTGCTGATCGACTCCGGCGGTCAATACCTGGGCGGCACCACGGACATCACCCGGATGGTGCCGGTCGGCACGCCGACGGCTGAGCAGAAACGCGATTGCACCCGGGTACTGAAGGGCGTGATTGCCTTGTCCCGGGCGCAGTTTCCCCGTGGCATTCTTTCGCCGCTGCTGGATCCTATCGCCCGGGCGCCGATCTGGGCCGAAAGCGTGGATTACGGGCATGGCACCGGCCATGGCGTCGGTTACTTCCTCAATGTGCACGAAGGTCCGCAGGTGATCGCCTATCAGGCGGTTCCGGCCCCGCAGACCGCCATGCAGCCGGGGATGATCACCTCCATCGAGCCTGGGACCTACCGTCCGGGCCGTTGGGGTGTGCGTATCGAAAACCTGGTGCTGAACCGTGAGGCGGGCAAGAGCGAGTTCGGCGAATTCCTCAAGTTCGAAACCCTGACCCTGTGCCCGATCGATACCCGTTGCCTGGAACCGTCGTTGTTGACGCAGGAAGAGCGTGACTGGTTCAACGCTTATCACGCCGAAGTGCGCGAGCGCTTGAGCCCGTTGCTCGATGGCGCGGCACTGGAGTGGTTGAACACCCGTACCGTCGCGATCTGATCACGGTTTTGTAGGAGCCGGCTTGCCGGCTCCCGCAATGGATCGCGCTGTGTTCAATCGCTCAGCAGGGCTTCGCTCATATAGTCGACAAACGCCTTGACCCTGGCGGACTGTCGGCGATTGGCCGGAAACACCGCATGAATCGGCAGCGACTGGGTCTGATAGTCGGGCAGAATCGCCATAACCCGCCCCGCCTGCAGATCCTCGGCAAACAGCCACACCGGCGACAGCGCAATGCCGAGCCCGCCCAGGACCATTTCCCTAATCGCCTCCGAATTGTTGCTCTGGGCATTGCCCTTGATGCGCACGCTGTAGCGCTGCCCGTCCTTTTCGTAGTACCAGAGGTTCTGGCTGCTCAGCAGATTGAATTGCAGGCAGTTGTGTTCGCTCAGTTGTTCCGGGGTTTGCGGTTCGCCCCGGCGCGCCAGGTACGCGGCGCTGGCGACGGTGATCCGCCGGGTATCGCCGATGCGCCGGGCGATCAGGTTGCTGTCGCCCAGTTCGCCGATGCGCAGACTGACATCCAGGCCTTCCTCGACCAGGTCCTGGTTCTGGTCGCTGAGTTGCAGGTCGATCTCCAGTTGTGGGTAGCGTGCGAGGAAGTCCGGCAGCCGACTGGCGATCTGCAAACGCCCGAAACTCACCGAGGAGCCGATGCGCAGGCTGCCGGCGACCTGTTCCCGGCCCGACTGAAAGCTGTGTTCGGCATTGTCCACGGCGGCGAGGATCTGCCGGCATTGCGCGTAGTAGCGTTGGCCCTCATCGGTCAGTGACAACTGGCGGGTGCTGCGGGCGATCAGCTTGCCGCCCAGTTCGACCTCCAGTGCCTTGAGGATTTTGCTGATGGTCGGCTGGCTGGTCCGCAGTTCCCGGGCCACGGCGGAAAAACTGCCGCGCTCGACGACCCGGACAAAAATGGCCATTGCATTGAGTTTATCCACGGGACGCCTCATTCATGCCAAAAGGGCATGATCACTATAACAATAACGCGTCTTATCGGCATGAGTGACGGGGCGCATGATCGCTCTCACTTCCACTGATCGAGATCGCCGACATGTCCCACTCCCTTGAAATGAACGCTCTGCTGGTCGACGCCGCCAATGCGCCGTTGCGCCTGGTTTCCATCGACCGTCCCGCACCCGCGGCGGGTCAGGTGCTGGTCCGTATCAAGGCCAGCGGCATCAACCCGCTGGATGCCAAGATCCGCGCCGGCCAGGCCGGTCATGCCCGTCAACCGTTGCCGGCAATCCTGGGCATGGACCTGGCCGGGGTGGTTGAAGCCCTGGGCGAAGGTGTCAGCGGCTGGGCGGTGGGGGATGAGGTGTACGGGTTGGCCACCGGGATCGGCGGTGCCCAGGGTTCGCTGGCCGAGTTTGCCGCGGTCGATGCTCGACTGTTGGCGCGCAAGCCGGCCAACCTGAGCATGGGCGAGGCCGCGGCATTGCCATTGGTACTGATTACCGCCTGGGAGGGCTTGGTCGATCGCGCCCGGGTAGGCGCCGATCAGTCAGTGTTGATTCATGGCGGAGCGGGTGGGGTCGGCCATGTGGCGGTGCAGATTGCCAAGGCGTTCGGCGCCAGGGTCTTCGCCACCGGTTCGGCCATGCAGCAGGCTCAGATCGAGAACTTTGGCGCGACCTTTATCGATTATCGGCAGCAGGGCGTGGAGGAATATGTCGCGCTGCATACCGCCGGCGAGGGCTTCGATATTGTCTATGACACGGTGGGCGGCGAAACCCTGGACCGGTCGTTCCAGGCGGCGCGGATCTATCACGGGCATGTCCTGAGCTGCCTTGGTTGGGGGCAACACAGCCTGGCACCGTTGTCCTTTCGCGGGGCCACTTACTCCGGGGTGTTTACCCTGCTGCCATTGCTCACCGGCCACGGGCGCGAGCATCACGGGCAGATACTGGCACAGGCCGCACGCTTGATCGAGGCCGGTCAATTGAAGCCTTTGCTCGATCCCCGGCGGTTTACCCTGCAAACCGCCGAGGAGGCTTATACCTTGCTGGCCGGCGGCGCGGCGCAAGGTCGGTTGGTGATCGAGATCTAGGTTATTCAGTCCTGGAGCAAGGCTTCGCGGACGAAGTCGAGGCGGTCCTGGCCGAAGAACAGCTGATCGCCGACAAACAGGCTCGGCGCGCCAAATACGCCGCGCTGCAGGGCCTGCTCGGTCTTGGCCTTGAGGACGGCCTTGACCTCTTCGTCCTGGGTCAGCGCGAGGACCCGCTGCGGGTCGAAACCCTTTTCAGCCAACACCCGGGCGACGGTGGTCGGGTCGTTCATGTTGCGTCCGTCGACCCAGAGGGCGTGATAGAGGGTGTCGACGAACTCGACAAAACGTTCCGGGTCGCGCAGCTGCACGCCAGTGGTCGCGCGCATCAGCATCAGGGTATTGATCGGAAAGTGCGGGTTGTAGAGGAAGGCGACGCCGTAACGACGAGCATAGCGCCCCAGGTCCTGGATCATATAGCGCCCCTTGGCCGGTATCTCGGCCGGAGAGGCATTACCCGTGGCCTTGAACACGCCGCCCAGGAGCATTGGCTGATAAACCAGCTGGCTGCCGGTCTGTTCACAGAGTCCGGGCAACTGGGTGTACGCCAGGTAGGCGGCCGGGCTACCCAGGTCAAAGTAGAACTCGACGGTTTTTTTCATGGATAAAGCATCCTTGTTGTTATTGTCGTGGGCTTGAGCTTACCAGCGTTCATTCCAGGGACGCAGATCGAGCTCGAAGGTCCAGGCATCGCGGGGCTGGCTGTGCAGGTACCAATAATTCTCGGCGATATGGGCGGGGTCGAGAATGCCGTCCTGATCCTTGAGGGCGTACTTTTCCGGGAAGTTGCTGCGGATAAAGTCGGTGTCGATGGCTCCGTCGACCACCACATGGGCCACATGAATATTCAGCGGGCCCAACTCCCGCGCCATGCTCTGGGCCAAGGCCCGGATACCGTGCTTGGCGCCGGCAAACGCGGCGAAACCGGCGGCCCCACGCAGGCCGGCGGTGGCACCAGTGAACAGGATAGTGCCGCGTTTGCGGGTGACCATGCGCTTGGCGACTTCACGGGCATTGAGGAACCCTGAGAAGCAGGCCATTTCCCAGATCTTGAAGTACTTGCGCGCGGTTTCTTCAAGGATGCTGCAGGGCACATTGGCGCCGATATTAAAGACGAATGCTTCGATCGGGCCGATCTGGCTCTCGATCTGTTCGATCAGGGCGATAACATCCTCTTCCTTGCGCGCATCGCAGGCAAACCCATGGGCTTCGCCGCCAGCCTGCTGGATGATCTCTACCAGGGGTTGCAACTTGTCGGCACTGCGCCGCGTGACGCAGGCGATAAACCCTTCGGCGGCAAAACGTTTGGCGATGGCACCGCCCGTAGCGTCGCCGGCACCGACGACCAATACGACTTTCTTGTTCTGGGTTGCAGTAGTCATGTGTGGATCGCTCTTTTAGTAAACGGTTGTTAACTAAACGAACGTTATGCTACGATTCACCCATCGTCAAGGCGGTCAACAGGAACGGCACCATGCGTTATTCCCTCAGTCACAAGCAGCAAACCCGTGAGCGGTTGCTCGAAAGCAGCGCGCTGTCGGCAAAACGGGAAGGTTTTGCGGGCGTCGGCGTCGACGGCCTGATGAAAGCCATCGGCCTCAGTGGCGGGGCGTTCTATGGCCATTTCTCGTCCAAGGACGAATTGTTCAGTTCAATTGTCGAGCGGGAATTGAGCCAGAGCCTGGTGCGGCTGGGCGGGGAGGGGGAGCCCGATCAGGCGCAGCTCAAGCGTTGCCTGAAGCTCTACCTGAGCATGAGCCATGTCGAGCAGCCGGAGAATGGTTGTGCCTTGCCCGCGCTGGGGGCGGAAATCGCGAGGGCGGATCTGGCGGTGCGCCAGCAGGCCGAAGACTGGATCTATCGGTTACAGCAGCGCTGGGCACAAGCACTGGGCAGCGAAAGCCGGGCCTGGTCGATTCTGTCCCAGTGCGTGGGGGCACTGGTGGTGTCGCGAATGCTGGTGACTCCGGACATTCAGCGCCAGGTGTTGCGATCCAGCCATGATGAAATCAATCGTCAACTGGCAGGGGCGGTTTAGGGCTCAGCGCGGAGGGCTTTTTGCAGATGATGATCATGCTGCGGCTGGTATAGCCGGCGGGGTTGAGGCCGAACGGGTAATCACCCGGGTCTTCCACGGCGTCGCCGGATTTGGCCAGCACTTTATAGCCGCTATCGCTGCAGGAGTCGGCGGCTTTGGTGTAGCACTTTTCCCAGGAGGATGTCAGCCCGGAACAGTTGATATGGACGCCACGCTTGCCGTATTTCATCGGTTTCGAGGTCGCAGCGCAGCCAGCGACGGCAAGTACTGCCAGGACTATCAAGAAGCGTTTCATTACCTTCCCTATCTCTGCCCCCGGATCAATCCGTCCGGTTTGGCTTTTTTCGTGCCGCCTGATTCTTCCTTGATGCCCCCGTCCAAAATATCCAAGGCTGGCATTGAGTTAGGCGTAAACATGTCCTATTTGAGCGGTAAATACCAGCGCTGGCTCACACTCTGTTTCAATCGACCGCGACGGGCGGTGCGGACTCCTTGCGCAGGGTCAGGGTAGCGCCGACGGAGGCGCAGATAATGCAGGCGATGGCGAGCCACTGGGCAACGGACAGGTACTCGTGGAGGAACAGCATCCCGGACAATGCGCCGAAGGAGGGTTCGATGCTCATCAAGGTGCCGAAGGTGCGCGCGGGCAGGCGCGTCAGGGCGACCATCTCGAGGCTGTAGGGCAGGGCGGTGGAGAGGATGGCAACGCCGATGGCCGCCGGGATCAGGGCTGGGGTGAGCAGCGCGGCGCCGGCGTGGACGATACCGATCGGGGCGATGAACAGGGCGGCAATCACCACGCCGAGCGCGGCGGTTTGAACGCCGTTGTCGTGGCCGGCTTTCTGGCCATAGAGGATATACAGCGCCCAGCAGACACCCGCTCCCAGTGCATAGCTGACGCCGAGCAGATCAAGGCTGGCGCTGGCGGCGCCGGTGGGGATCAACAGCAGCAGGCCACTGACTGCCAGGGCAATCCAGAGAAAGTCGATGGCCCGGCGTGAGGCGTAGATCGCCACCGCCAGGGGGCCGGTGAACTCCAGGGCAACGCCGATGCCCAGGGGCACGCTTCTCAAGGACATATAGAAGAGGAAGTTCATGCCACCCAGGGCAATGCCATAGATGATCACGGTGCGCAGGGATTTGGCGGTGAACTTGGCTCGCCAGGGGCGCAGGACCAATACCATGATGATGCTGGCAAATACCAGGCGCAGGGTTGTGGTGCCCTGGGCACCGACAATCGGGAACATGCTTTTGGCCAGGGAGGCACCGGATTGAATCGAGGCCATTGCGATAAGCAGCAGGCCGACGGGGAAAAGTGTCGAGGCCAGGCTGCGGGACTGCTGGGTCATGGGGAGAGTGTCATCCGGGGCTATATAAGGGAGGCAGGTGTATATGATGCGGAACAACGCATCATTGAGCAATATATTGCTCACTTTGTTGGGTTGGCTCGCTGGCTGTGGTGTTCATATAGGTGGAGCAAGGCTTAAGGGCCTCTTCTCGGGCAAGCCCTGCTCCTACAGTCCTCTGTCGTTCCCCAATTTTGTATACGACGCAAACCTGTAGGAGCAGGGCTTGCCCGCGAAGACGTCAGCACTAACGCCGCAGACCTTATTGTTTACGGCGTTTTTGGCCCTTATGACAGAAAAGTGAAAATAAGCGTTGACGGGAAATTCCACGGCTCTATAATTCGCCCCACTTCCGGCGCAGTCGAAACGGAAAAGCCTTTGAGATTCAATGAGTTACAAAGGTTTTGAGAGTTTTGGCAGGCGGATCGCTTCAGTTCATCGAAGTGTGGAAGTAGCTGAAAAGGCAGTGTGTTTTCGCCTCTTCAGCGGTTCGATCCTTT